>QCTN01000001.1 GCA_003211135.1 Prochlorococcus sp. AG-673-L20
CCAAGGCGCTATAAAAACTTCTCCCAAACCATGAAGTGCAGCTCCAGTAGGTAGATGATCTAAAACAAGTAAACTGTGGGAGAGAATAAAAAGTAAACTCGCAAAATATCTAAAAAAAACAAATTGCCAATTGCCAGAATCCATATTTTTTATATTTTTAAGAAATATAGTTCAATGCATATAATATTGAAATAGATTTAGTATGTGGATATTACTTTTTGTAGTTTTAAATACTAAATATGGTTCCAAGCTAAAGTAAAAAGTTAACAAATGAAGAGATATATGTTTTCAAATTATCGTCCTAAAAATAATTTTGATGAATACTTTAAAGATAATTTAAATTCTGCCAGAGAAATTTTAACCCCCTTATTATCTTCCCTAGATTACATGGGTTTAGATGAACTAAACAGAAATCATTCGGCGGCCAAGAAGTTATTACTAAGACATGGAGCAACTTTTAGGTTAAACGACACAGGCTTAAAAGGTACAGAAAGAATATTACCTTTTGACCCTTTACCGAGAATAATAAGTAAGCATGACTGGATAATCTTAGAAGAGGGCTTAAAGCAGAGACTTGAGGCAATAGATCTTTTCTTAGATGATATATATAATTCTCAAAATATAATTAATGATGGAATAATTCCAAGGGAATTAATTGAGAGCTCGGATGGATGGAGGCCTCAAATGATGGGTTTTAGGCCTCCATTAAACAAATGGTGTCAAATATCAGGACTCGATTTAATAAGAGATGGAGAAGGTACTTGGCATGTTTTAGAGGACAACTTAAGATGTCCCTCTGGTGTGGCTTATTTTTTGGAGAATAGACTAGTGATGAAGAATATCTTCCCTAATCTTTTCTCAGGCAGGATAGTTAAACCTATTGATGAATACCCATCATTTTTATTAAAGACTCTCCAAGAACTAGCTCTTTGGACTGATACACCAAAAATAGTATTATTAACACCTGGGATTTTTAATAGTGCATATTTTGAACATAGTTATTTAGCTCAAGAAATGGGTATTCAATTAGTTCAAGGTCATGATTTAATTTGTAACGATGAATATGTCTTAAAGAACCTTCCAAAACTTGTTGTCAAATCAGTCTCTGAAGCTGGTGGTTATGGAATGTTAATTGGTCCCCAATCAACTACAACTGAGATAAATGAATTTTCTGATAAAATCAAAAATAATCCTAGAAATTTTATAGCTCAACCTACTTTAGAACTTTCAACAGTTCCATCATTATGTGATGGTGAACTTTATCCATGTCACGTTGATTTAAGACCCTATATTTTAAGGGGAAAGGATTCATGGATAAGTCCAGGAGGTCTAACTCGAGTTGCTTTAAAAAAAGGATCATTAGTAGTCAATTCATCTCAAGGAGGAGGTTGCAAAGATACATGGGTTGTAGGAAATTAAAATGCTTTTAAGTCGTGTAGCTGAATCTCTTTATTGGATTAATCGTTATTTAGAACGTGCGGAAAATATATCTCGTTTCGTTGAAGTTAGTGAAGCGATGTCATTAGATTGTCCACCAGGCAGTGCTGAACCATGGCTGCCTCTAATTGATGCTTCAAGTGATAGAGAAACATTTGATTCAAGATTTCCTGAAAAAAAACAGGATGACGTTATTAATTTTTTAATTAGGGACCGAATAAATCCCAACAGTATAATCTCTTGTATTACTTATCCCATCCAAACAATATCTAACAGATCTTGGGAAATTATTATCTATGGAAAAATTTTAAATAATATTATTAATAAAAATCAAATTGTGGATAATGATTCTTGTTTTAGTAAATCACTTTGTAGAGGTTGATATAATCTTTTTTTTGAATTTTTATCAATAAAATTTGTAATTGCATTGTAGTTTCTATTAGGAGGATTTATTTGGTTTTTAATTAAAATAATAAACGTGTAAATCAATGGAAGTACAAGCGATAAGGAGGCAATAATAGCAATTATTTGATTAATTTTAATCAATGGCTTTTTTACTAGAGGGTCACCACATAACCCACATATTAATTCACCAGATGTTGATTTTTTTTGAAATTGATATTTGGGATTACAGTATGGACAATAGTAATTTTTCATGGATTAAAACAAAATTATTTTTCTTATTATTAGAAACATAAAAAATTTATTTTGTAATAAGACTTCTAGCCAAAATAAGATTTTTGAAGTAAAAGATTTATACCAAGAGTTCAATTTAGTACCTTTCGCTATGAATAGAAATGGTGTGATCTCTGATCATCTATATCTGCTATGAGATCATGTTTCTTTAATTTTTTAAGAACATTTTTGTATTCGATTTCATTAACAGCTCTAGCTAATAAATCAGAAAAAAATCTAAGTTTTTTTGACATTATTTTATCTCTATCCAAGTAAAGTTTCTTATTACAATAGATAGCTAAAAAAATATAATAATGCCAAAGATTTTTTTTTAGCCCAAATAAAAAGGAGAGCTTTTAAAAGCTCTCCTTTTATTCTCTTACTTATTTTATCTATGAAAATTAACAACTTACCTAAATCATTGATCCTTGTTGTTAATTACTAATCAGCTAAAAATGACCTTAAAAACTAATTGTTTTTAACTGGGGCAAAGACTCTAGAATTGAACTTTTTCCTGTAGGGCACCTAAACGATGCGGAAGAAGTAAGTTCAGATATTAATAAAAAATAATTGGAGCAGTTAATTAAATTAGTTCGGAATTATACCGAAATTGCAGGCAGGCTATCGATCATTTTGAAAGACCTCCTAAAACTCAACAATCACAAATTAATTAAAAACTTTTAATAAAACAATCCGTTTTTATACGCATTGATTTTTAATCCAAAATGTCCGATAGTTATAATCAATTTGTCAATTTGTCAATTTTTAGTTTTAAATTTCATATATTTCTTGTTTAGTTTTTTAGTAAGTTTTGCTTATTTCTTTTCTTATCTCTCTCGTTTATGTTAACCCTAAATGAATTGAGGAAATCTATTTATGACTAATTCAAAAATTCAAAATAATCACAATAATGATATTAATAATAAAAAAAGTAATCCCGTAGATGAATATTTACAGTGTCTTTCATATTGCGATATTCATCCAAAAGGTATTGATAATGATTGCGAAGTGATTTGTATTGAGAGACATTTGAAAACTAATTATTGGTAAATATATAAGCTATAAAATTACTTGAACCCTTTTGAAGAGGAATTTGTTCGGACTTTAAAATTCCAAACAGTTACAACACCCATCGCATTAACTGCAGCTAAAGCGCAGTCATCGGGTCTCCAAGCAATATCTCCAACTAAATCTCCAGCAAAAGCAGCTCCTACAGGATCCCCATTTCCGTCGTTTTTAAGAAAACTAGCTACTACTGAACCATCTCTTGAACCTGAAGCAACTAGCAAACCTTTGTTAGAAAAAGCTAGGCTAGAAATTGGTTCAGTGTGATGACATAATTCTCCCGGCATTGTTCCTTCAGGGCCATTTCCTGAAAAACTCCATACTGTAATTCTTTCGCTACCACTAGTTGCTAATAGCATGCCACTATCATCAAAAGAAAGGTGAGAAGGCTTTCCAGGATAACCTGTCATTTCAGCATCAAGTCCAGTTGATCTACGCCAGAAATGTACCGAATTATCTTGACTCCCACAGGCCACAATATCTCCATCAGGGCTTAACTGCATCGAAACTAGTGAACCTTGCCATTCAAGTTTCTGATTAGTCTTTTTATTTGCTACATCAAAGAAAGTTACGCGTCCGTAGCATGCAGTTGCTAATTCATTCTTATTCGACCACGATATCGCACTTACTGTACTTGGATGTTCTTCTGAAACCCATTGTTCATTACCATCTTGATTAAATACAAACACTTTTTTGGAAAAAGCTACGGCTAAATATAAACCTCCATTTGACCAACTTAAATGTTCTACCCAACCTTTACCAAGTTTAATGGCTTTAATTTCCTCCCCATTATTGCAATTTAATATTCGAACTATTCCGTCTTGCCCTGAAGTTGCAAAAATCTCTCCATTCGGATGGATAGACATTGCGAGAAGACCTCCGGAATGGGCTTCATCCTTTTTCCAAATAAGCTTTCCTGTATCTCCTTCGAACCCATAAAGCCCTCCGACTACGTCTCCAACGATAAAGAGTTTCCCTTTTAAAGCCCAACCACAAACTATTGCATAATCATCAACTTCAGCAGACCATCCTTCATGAAACATGCCTCTAGGGCTAAAAGGTTCTATATCAGGCACTTATCAAATCCCTCTTGCATTTCTTTTTCATTTAGATTTCTTCCAATAAACACGAGTTGATTTCTTCGTGGTTCATTTCCCCATTCTTTATCTGGTTGGGCCGTAAATAACATATGAACCCCTTGAAATACTATTCGGCGTGGGTTGCCAGAATAACTAATAAACCCTTTTGTTCTGAATATATCAACGCCTTTCTCGGAAAGAAGTCTTCCCATCCAAGTATTCAACTTTTCAGGATCAACATCTCCAAAACGCTCTATTGCAATTGATCCAACTTCATCATCATGTTCATGTTCTGCGACCCAGTTTCTTTCAGTTTTAAAAGGAATTTCCTTAACATTATTTTGGGAATCTATTTTTAGCACTTTCATATTGAATTCTTCAGCAGTATGTTGTGAGAACAATCCAACTTTTGACGCTTTTTTTACATCCAAAATAAAAGATTTAGATCCTTTGTTTTCCAACTTAAGACTTACATGCTCATCATATGGAATAGTATTTCCAGGTTCTAAGTTTTTAGCTTTTTCTGCATAAAGTCTTACAGAGGCTTCTGCACCCTCTTTTAATTCTTCTTCACTAAATCCTTGATTAGCAAAAGCTACTATGGACATTTCAGGATCAGGTCCTTCTTCAAGTTTTAATTCATATTTTCCAGGCTCAAGCTCATAAACTCCTGACCATTCAAAAGGATATTCAGGTTCTAAGAAAGTTGGTCTACGCTTTAAAATTTGGTCAAGATCGAATGCACTCAAATTTAAAACTGTCTCAATAGGAACCTCTGCTTTCTCTGCTCGAATAATACGAGTCATTCTATTCATATCTCTTAATCTTGATTCAAGGTTATCAAGAGCATCATCTGAGACTAAATCAGTTTTATTAAGGACTAAGACATCTGCAAATGCCACTTGCTCAGAACTCTCATCACTACGCCCAAGTTGTTGATCAATATGAGCTGCATCAACTAATGTAACTATTCCATCAAGTGTGAATTCAGAACTAATTTCTTCATCCATAAAAAATGTTTGAGCAACAGGACCAGGGTCAGCTAACCCAGTTGTTTCAACTAAAACGTAGTCAAATTTATCCCTTCTTTTCATTAAATTACCAAGGACTCTAATAAGATCTCCGCGAACAGTACAACAAATACAACCATTAGACATTTCAAATACTTCTTCATCAGCGTTTATAACCAATCCTTGATCAATTCCAACTTCTCCATATTCGTTCTCAATTACAGCGATTCGCTTACCATGCTCTTCGCTTAATATTCTATTAAGAAGGGTCGTTTTGCCAGAACCAAGAAATCCAGTCAGGATTGTTACAGGTACTTTTTCGTTAATACTCATTAACCAATTAACCTAAATAAAATAATGTCTAAAATTATATTAGTCATTATTTGATAATGAAAACCGTTATCTTATAGAAAAGTTTAATTTTGAAGAGAATTCCAGGTGACTTCAAGGTTGGAGCCTGCTTCTTTATCACATGATCCACCTAATGAATTTACAATGGTACATGTATTGTGAACTGCAACTGAAACTGTATTCCCTGTCATCATTAATCCATCAACAAATATTTGATTAGAAGCTAAAGGAACTGAACTCTGTCTACTCAAGTTTTTTAATAACTTAGAAGCTGGTATTTGTTCAGGAAATATTGCCTTAACATTTTCTTCATCAAGCATCTTCAACGTTGATTGAATATTGTCAGGTCTTAGACTTGATGAGTCACCAAGAAAATCTAGTAAGCTAATAGTCTCAAATCCAAAAGCATCGCCGTAATATTCCATTGCCTTATGTTTAGATACAATAACTCTGTTGGATTCTGGAATTGTTGAGACCTGTGCAACAATCCAGCTATCGAGTTCTTCTAGTGTTGAATCTACTGAAGCAAAGCTCGCATTGATTGATTTCCTGTCAGATCTATTAAAAACAGATATATCTTTCTTTAAACTTTTACTTACAACTTCTCCCATTTTTATAATGTTATGAGGATCATGCCAAACATGAGGATCTAATCCTCCGTGATCATGGTGGTGATGTCCCTCTCCTTCATCTGGAACTTGTGCAATTGGTTCAACATCGCTATTAGATAAATCTTTAAAGAAGTGTTCTTCGGCTTCAAACTCAAAAGGCATATGTTCAGTAAAGAATGTATATTGGCCATCTTCTTGAATTTCTACATTAAATACTGTACTCTCCCTCCCTTGATCAAAATTAAGAACATAGGCTTTATTACTCACTACGAGAGTTCCATTATTTTTTTTGTTTATTGAATTCTTAGATCCTAATAGCTCTTTAGCTAGTTCTTCAGAAGATTCAATATCGTTTGATTCGAGAACCACCATTTTCATAGCTGGATCTGCATATTCCCCGCCTACCTTTGCGAATGACCATTTGTAGGAACCTTTAGAGAGTTGAAATTTGCCTGCCCATTCAAATGAACCTTCGGCATGGTCATCATGTCCAGCGTGATCATCATGTCCATCATGTCCATCATGATCATCTCCTTTTGCTGCAGAGTGATCATCATGCTCACCATGATCAGAGTGGTCATCTACATCTATAGCACTTACACCAATTACAACTGTTTGAGGCTTACCCTCCCAATTTTTCATACTTGGGGTCATCTCTTTCCCTAGAGTAAAAACTTTATCCGCACTGTTAAGTAATTGAGCTTGTCTTGGAGTTATTTTAAAGTCATGTACATCTTGTTTTCTATCAACCAAACAGGTTACTTCATCAGAAGGTAAGGCAATAGATTTTACTAAATCGCAAGTGAGTGGCTCTACAGCTACATATGATTTTTCTTTCGCTAAAACATCTTGACCAACTGTTGATAATAATACGGATCCAGCTAATAAAGAGTTTTTGATAACAGAAAGATTAGATCTCTTATTACTAAAAATTACTTTTTTAAAAATTGACATTCAATAATTTATTAAATACTTAAAAATGATAATCATTTTCATAATTAATGGCAATATTTGGTATCAATTGTTATGAAATAAGTATGGATTCCTTAATATTGATAAAATAATGGTCTAACTGTTTTAAATATATTTTTTGATGGCTACTTTAATTGCAGAAAATTTAACTTATTCTTATTCAAAACAAAGCAAGCCAGCTTTAAATAAGGTTTCAGTTCAAATAAAACCAGGAACATTGACTGCCCTAGTTGGGCCAAATGGAGCTGGTAAATCAACTCTTTTGAAATTATTGCAAGGACAAAATAATCCTGATATTGGAGATATAACTATTGATGGTGAAAGTTTAGTTAGAACTAGATCCCAGATTGCACTTATGCCACAAAGAAGCTCAATGAATTGGAAATTTCCTATTACTGTTGAAAAATTAGTCTCTTTAGGTCAAATAAAATATTCAAAATCAAAAAATACAAATCCATTCCAAATAAAGGCTCTTCTTGCAAATCCAAAATCTTGGGTTAATAAATGTTGCGAATTGGAAGCAACAATGCAAAGAGTTGGCATTTCAAATCTTGCAAATAGAAGACTTGATTCTCTTTCAGGTGGACAACAACAAAGAGCACTTTTGGCTAAAACTTTAATGTCTCCTGCAAGAATTCTTCTGCTAGATGAACCATGTGCTGCATTAGATCCTCCCGCAAAGGACGATTTTCTTAAGATAGTCCGACAACTTGCAGACGCAGGCTTAGCTTTGTTTATAAGTAGTCATGATTGGGGCTCATCTCTCAATAGTTATGATCATGTAGTTGTTTTAGATAAAACAGTATTAGCAACCGGAACTCCCAATTCAATACAAGGCAAATTAGATGATCTTAATATTAGTTCTTTAAAAGAAAATAATTCTTGTGATTAAAGATATTATTAAATTTGACTCTGAGCTTGATAACAGTTTTGGCAAAGGCCGAAATATTCAAGTGTATGAAACAAAAGTTGAAATTTTTTTGGGTTTTTCTTAGGACTATGAATATCTTTTACCGGACAACCTTCCATTTTGGAGGTTTCTCCACATTGAACACATGTCAGATGGTGAATATCTCTATCAACAGGAGTGTAAAGTACTTCACCTGTTGGAAGATGTCTAGATCGAATCAATCCATGTTTTATAAGAGCTTGAAGATTTCTATAAACTGTTGTCAAACCCATAGATTTGCCTTCGATAATCAATTGCCTATGCAATTCTTGACCACTCAATTCATCATCACATTTTTTAAGTTCTTCAAGAAGTTGCTCTTGTCTTTTGGTAATGTCAAGCTTGGTTACCATCATTTTCAAGATGTTTTAATGTCCTGTTTTTTTGATCATAACGAATCATACGATTAATGTCTTTTTTAAACAACTGGTGGTTTATACCTTTAATAATTACTATTTTCTCTGGAATCTTATGCCCAGCTATGGGAACAGTATTGATTACTCATAGAAGACTATTACAAGTAAATTTAATTTCTCATTGTGTTTTACCGGGGCTAGCTCTAGCTCTAGCTCTAGGTATTCATCCCTCAATTGGAGGAGTTATAAGTGGTCTTGTTGGTGCAATTATTGCGGAGAGTTTAACTAATAAAAAAAGTGAAAATTATGAAGCAGTTATGAATACAATTCTTGCTGGCATGCTTGGTTTTGGGGTTTTACTAATTCCACTTCTTGGGATAAGAATTGATTTAGAGGCAGTATTATTTGGGGATTTATTAACCGCAAATCTTGGCGATTTATTAAGAACAATTATTGCTTTTCTAACATTCATTTTATTAGTAACATTCGGATATGAAAAAGTTGTATATGTCGGATTAGATCCAGAGGGCGCCTCAGCTAGTGGAATAAATGTGTCTTTGTTAAACCTAGCTCTAAGTTTCACGACGGCACTAGTTATCGTTAGTTCAATGTCAGCTGTTGGAGTAATTTTAGTAATTGCATTACTCTCAACACCTACTTTATTAGGACTTGATAAAGCACAAAGTCTTAGGATTGCAATGATGAGATCTTCATTCTTTGGACTTTGTATTTCTCTATTGGGTTTTATTCTTTCAATTGTTTTTAACTTATCTCCTGGTCCTGCAATAAGTGTTATTTGCGTTGCTTCGTTAATAATTCCAAAAATTGGAAATAAATTTTAAAACTTTTTTCAAAGTTTAAATGTCCAATCAGAATTAAGGACCTCCGCTTCTGGATTGTTTCTTAAAGCCACTTCAATAGCATCTTTCTTATTGTTTGCTATCACAACTTCATCAAACTCTTTGCCGTCTTTTTTTAAACTTACTTTGAAGCGCATTGAAATATTAAAAAGTCATTTCTATCTTAAATATTATTAGAAAGAAAATAAATACTTCATTGCAAAAAATTTAATTTATAAATTGAATCTTATTTAATTATTTTGAAGCTTTTCTACTACACTTTCTTTCTCAATTTTTGCGACATCTTGAAGTCCGTTAGCATCAAACCAAGGAGCACTTTCCCAATCAAATCCTTCTCCAAAGGTATTATCTGGTGCAGCGACATACCAATGACACGAAGTATCCGGAACATCTACTGCACACTTTGACCAATCAGCCTCCCATTGAGGAACTTGAACCCACATAACAGAAGCTAGAAAAATAGAAATAATAAAATTCATAATTTTTGGTTAGCAAAATTTAGAGAGATTCTTTTCACATTCTTTTTTTCTTTTCCTCCAATATTCTTCTACTATTTGATAATTATGTTTAGCTTTAAAGTCTTCTTGATTATTTTCTTTTTTTATAAAAAATGTGTTTTTTCTTTTCATAAAATCCTCCACTCGTTGAGAAGTTTATAAGACAGATTTATTATTTTGGAAAGTGGATTTATACTCAAATAATTTATTTTTAAGCTTAGTTATTTTTTTAAGTATTCAGAGTTTAAGTTTAAAAAAAATGGAATTTGTATATATAATTTAAAGAATCTAATTAATAATAAATTAAATTATTATTTGCTTCGTTATAGGAATATATTTATCAGGATTCTCGTCAATGTATCTAAATGAATATTTTACAATTCCTCCAATAATCGAAAAAAGGACAATTGTAGTAAAAATGTAAATTACTTTCTTGTAACTTTTTTTCATTTGAAAATATCTTGTACCAATCCAGATATTCTAGTTTTATTTTTTAATAAGTAAATAAATACAAATAGGGATTAGTACCGTAGCTTTTTTAATTCGAATAATTGTAGATTAATTGAATTAGAAACTCCTCACACGCATTCTTCTAATATTGCAAAATGATTGAACTATAGTTTGAGTATTTTTTATTTTAGCTTTGTGACAGTTAATATACTTACCCAATAAGTATTTACTCTTTCAAGAAATCATGTGAACTTTAAATTGTGTGTAGGAGAGGTTTACTAAATCGGTGGAAACAAGGAAACACTTGATTTTTTAGAACCAATTTAGGCCCCTTTTAGGGGTCTTTTTTATTTGCTGTAAAGGTTGTATTTATTTAATAATTTGTTGAAGTTTTCAACTCTTTCATTTTTCTCCTTTAAAGGTCTTGAAAAATCAAGGACTGCAGCACAACATAATTGCCAGCAAGATTTTTCCTTAAGTTCTAATTTATTGCATATATCCTTTGGAGCCATTGTTAATGTATTTATCTCAGAAATATGTTGAATGGTTTCCCATAATTCTCCTTCTAGAAAGTCAAGTTCAATACTAGATAATAATTCTGTGGCTATATAATCTTTTATTAGTTCAGTTAATTCCACAATATTTAGATTTATTGAAACTTAATTCTAAATCTTAGAAGTTTTTAGGTCTTCTATAAGATATAAATTTTACTAAATATTATTCCACCAAATTTTTATTTTTGTTGGTTAGATTAAGAAAAGTTCATGCTTGCTTTTAATGAAAATCTTTTTTATAAGTTTTTTTATATTCATAGGATTTATATTTCCCTCAGCTTCATTTGCTTCTCACATTGAATTGAGTGAGTGTGTTGAAATAGCACATTGTGTCAGAGAAGAATGGGAAGTCGACTCAATCGAACAACCTTTTAAGGAAGTTAAAGAAATTATCGAGAATACCCCAAGATCAGTAATAGTTGAACTTGACGGAGATTATCTTCATGCTGAAGTAACAAGTAAATGGATGAAATACGTTGACGATTTAGAAGTATCTTTTGTTCCTGAATCTCGTAAATTGCTTGTTAGGTCTGAATCTAGAGTCGGTGAAGGTGACCTAGGTGTGAATCAGAAGAGGGTTGATTTATTAAAATCGAAGTTGTTTTAATTTATTTAAATCCATATTTGTTTAAAAATATTTATAGATAATAAATTAAACTCTTTAATATTAATTGATTTTGAAAATGTAATATTTATAATCTTCTTTAACCAAAGCATTATTATTAACAGTTGTTATTAAAGAATTTAAATGATAATAAAACTAATTTTATTATTTATTTTTGGAGCTATTTTTTTTTGGTTCTACAAGAACATAAGGAAACGAGGTTTTCTATGGATAGCTATAGGATTATTGCAAATTGGAATACTAGTATTATTTATTGGAAGCTTTTTTAAATTGTTTCTTACTTTACCTTCTAACTTATATATAAAGTTGATATTTTGTCTTACATACGTTTGGTGTACTGTAGGCATAAATGTTAATTTTATGATTCCTTTAATCGATTTAATTGATAAAAAAATTGATAAATATAAATAATTTTCAAATTATTTTAAATTTATTATTTAATAAAAGTAATTTTTCTCTATTGGCAAAATGACAAAAGACAGTAGATTAAGTCTATGAAAAAATATTTTCTTAATTTTTTAAGTATTTTTAAGCATAAAGATACTAAAATCTATTCTATTCAAGAGTTAAATCAACTTAGGCAAATAGAGAAAAAAATTCAATTAGCGAGAAAATCTCGAGCATACATCTCAGATTTAAACAAAAGGCAAAAATCATGGGTTGAAAAAAATAATAGAAAGTCCAGAAAAGTATCCTAAATAATTTCTAATATATGGATTTATAAGAACAAGAATCTTATTAATTCTTGTTCTTATTTGACAGTCTTTTTCTGGTATATCTAGTTTTAAATGCTAAATCAGTAATTATAAATATTCCAAGTAAAAGAATAATTATTCCTATGAAGTATTTCATATAATCCTATTATTAAAAATAAAAATTTTTTTGTGAAGTTTATTGGGTATGCCAATTTATGATAATATCAAGCGATTCAGAAAGATTTCTAGTGACAGGACAATCTTCAGAAGCACTTTTTATAAAATCAATTTTTTCTTTTGATAAGTCATCAGGAATATAAATATCTATATTTAGTTGTGCTATTTTCCTTTCTTTATTCTTAGTCATTATTTTTTCTATATTTAAATAAATATTTTTTAATTCCCAACCATTTGATCTGGCTTTGATAGACATTATCGTTAGAAGGCAAGAGCCTAAAGAGGTTGCGAGTAAATCAGTTGGTGAGAAGTTTTCACCTTTCCCGCAATGATCTATAGGTGCATCAGTTGTGATTAGATTCCCAGATTGGAGATGTTTAGCTTCGCATTTTAAGTCCCCTAAATAAGAACATGTTATTTTACTCATTTAAAAACTATAAATTAGAACTATTGTTTTTAACTTCAGGATATGAAGTCATTATTGCATCAGCTAAATCGCTCAACATATCAGCTATGTATTGTGGTGGGCATTCAAGTTCGTTGATATAAGCAACACATCTCTTAGAAAGATCGGTATAGGCAGGAAGAATGATATTATCGATTTGCAGTTTTGTTGGTTCCCATCTATTAAAATTTTTTTTATCCATAAACATTTTTATATATGCTAAGTGAGTTATTTAAAAAGATATAAGTAGTTGAGCATATGCTAATTAAATTATTTTTCAGATCCAAATTCTTCTAAACAATATTCAATCAATTTCAACGAGTCATTTATAGTTCTCTTATTTTTGTTTTTAAGATCAAAACATTCATTCAATATTTCAGCTGATTTTTTTAATTTATTATTTTTTTCATTTTTTAAATCACTAGAAATAACAAAATCACGATATGTTTTTAAACTAAAAAGGAAGATTATAGATAAAAAAATTACAGAGAGAGTTATCCTTAAATTTTTCATTTATTTATTGTTTTTATCTAATCTTTTAGATTAATTAATATGTTCTATTGAATTATCTTATATGTTATTTATAAATAATGTTCTTAAGTACTAAATAATTATATTTGTAGTAGCAGCAATAGTAATAGCAACAATTGAGACAAATATATATGGAACTACTTTTATAGGTATATAAATATTTTTCTTTGACATAATGTTATTTTCTTTTAAATATAATCATTATTTAATATATTCTTAAGTCTCCAAATATACTAAAACTTAATTTTGAAAAACATTTATTTATTTAAATTTTCATCAAATAAAGAATCTCCAGATCCTGCCTTGAATCAGATATTTTCCTTTTCAAAAAACTTAATTCTTCTTGATTCATTTTTGATTCTTTGATCATCATTTCTGCTTGATCAATAGCATGCTCAATATTTGTTATCTTAATGTCTCTTATTGTTGGATTCTCCTTGCAGATTTTTATAGTTTGTGAATCAAGCATAATTCATTTTAATAATTACTTTTAAAATTCTGTTGGTTTAGTAAAAAAAATTTCTAATCGCAAAACTCATCAAAATTAATTAATATAAAGTTAAGAACTTTAATCTTAACTAACCTTCTCTTCATTTGATCGAGTGGGTTTTTTTTATGGTGTAATATGTCTCTAGCGTAAATTTAAAATTTGGAAAAATCAAATCAAATCCCTGAGGAAAATTCAATTGAATCATCTTCTGAGATAAAGAAAGAAAGTAATAAAGACGAGAATGTTAAAGCATTTACTGAATTTCTTGAAAAAGCAAGTAATCAAAACATTAAAGAAGAAAAAGCAAACTCTGATTTAAAAGAAAAAAAACCAGAATTTAAAGATAATTCTCTTTTTAAAAGAATTCTCAATGATGGATTTGATGGAATTTCATCAAATCCTAACTACAAAATGTTGGCTCTATTAATAATTCTATTGATTAATTTGTCTTTATTTTTTGTTATTGGAAATGTAGGTAAAGCTTTCTTGAGAAATGCAGGAATAATGTAATAGCTTAAATATATCCGTTTAGAGTTTAAACTTTACATTATTGGGTTTAAAAAGAATCCGTGATAATTTTATTTAAATTTTAATTTATCAATATTGAAAAATAAAGAACCTGAAAATCCTGTAGTTTATCTTTCTAATTTAATTAAAAAGCTAGATGTAAAAAACAGAAATGGAATAGTTGCTTTAGCAATTGTTAATTTACTAGTTATTCTTTTGTTTAAATTTTATCTGAAAGGATCCGGTTTATTATCTTAAATTTTGTTGTAATCATTACTCAGCGTTTTCAAATTGTTTAGCTAACCTGAAAGCCTTTTTGATAATGAGAAACCCTCCATACGCTCCAGCTAGTAAAGGTAAAACAATTAAAGGATTTGGCGAATAATCTGAATAATTCTTTACACCATCAACATATTCATATCCTGAACATTTTAGGTAAAGGAAAGTAAAAAATGTAATACTCCATCCAATAATTGATAAGACCCCACCTTTTTTATCTCCCTCGTAAAATCTATCTAAACCTAAACCCCAACCCCCAATTAAGAATATTCCTCTTACAACAGAATTTTTTTCTTTATTTTTTAGCATAAATTTTAAAATGTTCATACTGAACATAACTCATTTATTCCAATCCTGCGAAGTTCCCTTAAGTAGATTTACTTGATTCTGATTTTTATTTCTAGTTTATTAGCAATTAACACTTTGATAAATCATAAGAGATTTTTTATTTAGAGTTAAGTAAGGATATTGTTGGTCTGATATAAACAAAAGTTGATCCATAAATATCTTTCATTACTCTTAACTCGTCATCTAAATAAATTATGGATACTTCGCAAGAGGGTGATTCTTTATTCCAAGGCAATTTATTCCATACTTCTTTAACTGGATACCACCTTTCCATTAATAGCGTACTAAACAATGGAATCTTATTAAGTCCATCAACTTTTGAGACTTTGGTTTTTTTCAAATTCATTTTAAGTACCTTATCTTCTAAAATTAAATCATCAGCAAGCGTTATCACTCTTCCTCCAAAAGTAGGAAGAAGCTTAAACCATCCAAGAATTGGAATTGTTGTAAGCCCAAATATTGTGGTATCAAATGTTGATAAAAATTCTTTTTTATCAAAATCAATATTTTGAGCAATTCTTCCAATGGTAGAAAGACCAAATGATCCAACTTGTAATTGATGTAGTTTAAAAAAAAGATTACTTTTAAATTCATCATTTAACGCTTTTTCTATAGCTAAAAAGAACGGTGAACTTCTAAATAATTCAACAGTTGAATAAATTAATTCCCACTCGCCAGATAATTTTTCTTCAGAAACTTCCATATTAAAATTTTCAAGACTCTTTATAAGTTTTTCCATCTCTTTCGATTTTTCTTGATACATAGGAGCAATTAATTTATTCAGTCTTTGCCCCCTGTCAGTAATAGCTGCTATTTGATATATTTTCTTTTTTATCTCTTCAATATCAGTCATAATTAGATTTTACAAATTTTATATTAATTTATTTTATTAGCATTGGTGCTACTTAAATGTTCTTTTATTGGTTGGATATTAATTTGTTTAATATTCTCCCCATCTTTTGCCAATTTCAAAACCCCATTTGGAAGTTAAGCAAATTACTTCTTCATGATTTTTACAATCAGACAACTCTTTCTTTTTTATAGGATTTTTTTTAATTAATTCCGATATCTTGTTTAATTGTTCTATTTTTTTTAGGAAATTAACTAAATCTTTTTCAGCCATTTTGATATTAAGATGTATATTTCTGGTCGTAAGTGAAAATATAATATAAAACCCAGCCAACTCCACCAATTAAAATTGCAACCATTACATTTACTGACCAAACTATTTCTATCATTTTATTTTTATTAATAGGAATATATTAACTAAATTTCTAATTAAACTTGTAATCGAATTTAGCAAAGATCTAAGTATTGTTTAAACATATATATATCTGTACTATATTTGTTTTAAAGTACACATCTTAAAACATGGGAGAAGCTAAAAGAAGAGAAGAATTAGGATTACCGCCTAGAAAGAATAACGTAGCAAAAAATGCTTCAAAAAGTAATTTAAATCAAATCTTGAATAAATATCCTTTTGCTCCATACATCTTGGGAATTTCTCTCCTTACGATTTTAATAATCGATCTAGTTAATTACTATAAATAGTTTTATTTAAAAAAATTTCATATCTTAATTTTTAATTCATAAATCTGAATTCTTTTGTTCCGCATTTATAAAAATATTTCTCCATAATTAATAGATTACTTCATTAAAAACTAGAATCGCCAATGTTTGATAATATCGGTACCGCCTTAGTCCAAGCAATAGGATTTTTTGGTGTTTTTGGATATTTTGTTTATCAGCTTTTATCAGATGGTAAAAAACCAATACAGAATCAATCTAAATCTCCTGTTAAAAAACTAAATCAGAAAAAAGATTTAAATGATAAACCTAAGAAGAAAGGATTATTTGGTAGAAAAAAAGAACTCATAACTGAGGATGTGAAACCAAAGAAAAAAGGATTGTTTGGTAAAAAAGTAGAGCCTGTAAAAGTTATAGAAGAACCTAAAAAGAAAGGTTGGTTCAAGTAGGGAATTTAAAAGAATTTAAAAACAATTGTGATATCTTTTATACAAAAAAATTTTTATTATATTTTTATAATGAGTTTAGTATATTTAATTAAATGAATCATAGAGAAATTTCAAAAAGATATAGTGATTTAATTGATAGAGCAGATCACGCAAATGGTAGAAAAGAAATTGTTGGTTTACTTAAAAAAGCTGCTAAATTAAAATCCAAAATTGAAATTAACTAATAATCACTAGAAAATTTATAATTTTTCTAAATGTAAAATTTATTTAAACAAAAAAATATTCATGCGATAATCATATGAAATTTTTAAGTTATGAATAAAAAAGGTTATACAACTGAAAGCGGTGGAAGACAAAATGGATTCGCAATTGAACCTGAAATTAATCCAATAACACAAGGAGAATCCAAAAAATCATTTTTCTTATTCTTAGGGATATTATTACCTTTCTTAATAGGTGGGATTTTTTATTTTAAAACGCTTTGAATAAAATATTTTTATAAATCATTTTTGGAAATATATTCTTGAGAACTAATAATATCCTGCATTAGTCCCTGGGAAGATGAGTTGAATCCATTTTTCTCAAGAAAAGTTTTAACTTCCTTAAATTTTTTTTGAATTTTTTTGGTGTAAGGTGTTGTCATTAAATAATCTTCTTGTTCAGTGGAGTAGTTCATTAAATTTAATTCTTAATTATTGTTACCTTAAATTTTGCTAAATATTATATGAATAATGAAGTTATAACCATTACAAAAAATGCTTACTAGTAATAAATACTTAATTTGTCGAAATTAATTTTTCTTTTTTTAGGCAAATATCATTATTAGTTATTTTTTCTTGATTTTTTAATATCAAAGAGTGCTTATTGTAACTAGTTCCATCAAATCTCTTGATCTCAAATAGTCTTGAAATACATCAGAATAAAACGCTCTTTTTGCAGCTATCTTAGATTCGAATTCTATTACTATGCCTAGTTGACCCCCATCCCACTTGTTTGAATTGGAATCTTGAGTAATGTCTTTTTTTACTACAATCCCACCGACTGATTTTATCCACGGCAAAACTGTTCTTATGTATTCGAGAAACAAATCGGTATTTGGTATCGATATTTTCTTAAGCCAGTAACTCTTTGTCATGAAATCAAAACATTTTCAGTAGAATATAGCACATTAAGGTAAGTATTTTTGCTCAAGTTATTTTGTAAATCTTTTTAAATGAATTTAGAAGAACAATTATTGGACTTACTCCTCTCAAGTCCTAATACAAAAAAGATTAAAAATATAGCTGAAGAACTAGAGATGGAATCAAAATTCACTCTTAGCAAAGATATTGAAAAGTTAAAAGGAGTATGGGAGCTTAGATGGAGTAGTTCAAAAGCTCCATATCTAAATTACTCTCCTTTAGTTGATAATCTTCAATTTCTTGATCCGTTTAATCTAAATGGTTTGAATTTACTCAAACCTAGAGGAATTAATTCAATTATTGGAACAGGAATAGTAGCAAAATTGAGATCTTTAAATGAAAATAAAATTGGAGTTAGTTTTACTCATGCTGGAATAATTGGACCTTATATTGGGATAAGGAAGATAAATGCTTTGACTATAATTAAAAAAGAACAAAAAGGATGGTTAGAAATTACTTTTTTAAGCAAAGATCTTAGAATTTGCAGGGGTGATAAAGGAACTTTATTTATTCTCAGAAGAATTAAAGACAATATCTTATTCGAAAGGTTTCAAGAATTTATTGAGTCTCTCTAAATTGTTTTTATCTTTTAATCCAAATATTTTTTAAGAAAAAGAATATTGGCACATATTTAAAGGTCTCTTTTGGTATCTCATATGACAAGAATTTTATTAATTCCTCTATCCAATAACCCAGGTCAAGTCCAAATAAATATCTTTCCAAAACGAACCAAAATTCATTATCAAATATGGTTCTTAAATTAAGGTAGATATATTCCCAATGGAATGTGTTCCAATATTTTTGTAAAAAAGAAGAGATTATTAGCCATAATGATACGAATAAAAAACTTATTATAAATTTGTAGACCTTTTTCATTATTAATATCTAAATAAAATAGATTTCTATAAGAATTTCCTTAACTTAATATAATTTGTATTTTTTTGTATTTCCACAAAATATGATCAAAAAAAAATAATAAAAAATTTCTTGTGAATAATTATTATTTGTCTTTTTTAGTTAGATTTTGTGCATTGATATTTTTATTTCTTAAATTAAATCCTAAAAATAAAAAAGTTAAATAAATTAAAATACTACCAAGTAGTATTATTAATATTTTTGAAATGTCCATTAGTATTTTTTTTTTAATATAGCTTATGAATATAAATTAAAATTTAGTTTTTAAAAATTAAAGATTAAATATTAAATATTATTCCGCATTAATTAGTAGTAATTTACTAAACTAAATAAAATAAAAATAAAAATTAAAATTAAAATTAAATTAAATATTTAAGATATATGCCAATAGTTTTCGCTTGGAGCCTTTGCCTTTCTGTAATAGTTGTTTTACTTTCGACAATTCCTTTGACTCTCGGAAGATTAAAAGCTGGCTATTCTGTGGAGAACATGTCTGCACCAAGAGCATTATTTGATAAACTACCAGACTTTGGTAAAAGAGCAGTTTGGTGTCATCAGAATTGCTGGGAAAGTATTTCTATTCATGCTCCAGCTTGCATCCTTTGTCTAATTACTTTACCTGATTCAAACCTCTCATTAATAGCTGCTTGGATGCACCCTTTCTTACGTTTTTTGTATATAGGCGCTTATGTTTTTAATATTCCTATTGCTAGAGGTTTAATATGGGCGTCTGGAGTTTTTACTACACTTGTCTTATACAAGGAAGGGATATTCCAACTAATGTAATTTAACTAAATTAGGAGTTTTTCTAAATCTTTTAATTCAAAATCATTTATTAGTTTAACTTTATTAGCTCTAGCTAGTTTTTGTGCGGATTTAGTAAAACCAGATTTTGAAACTAATACTGCATGAGTTCCTTTCCAATACAACTTTCCCGCTGATATTTCTTGAACTGCATTGTTTCCTACTGCTTTTTTATGATTTTTACATTGAATACAAATCCTTAAATTATCAATGGAGGCAATCAAATCTACTCCTTGGTCTCCCGTGATAGGTGTTTCTTTTACTTTCCACCCATTTTTTATGAGAATTTCCATGCAATAATTTTCAAATATAATTCCTTTTTTATAGTTTTGATTATCTTTATTCGATGTATTATTTTCTATTAAATTTAAGCAAGATTTTTCTATTTGACTAGCTATAAATACAAACCAGTCTTCATTCTCCAAATTCCTACTAACACCAATTATTTCATCATTAATAATTGGATTAATCTTTCGATAAGATTTCCATTTTTCAAAAAAAATGTCCTGACCTGAGAATTTTTTTAAAATGACTTTTTCCCAAAAGTAAGGAATACCCTCTTTAAATCTTTTTGAACCATTATTAATGCTACTCCTAATTAATTTAGCATCGAGAGGGGGATTGCCAATCCACTTTTTCAAGTCTTCGTTACCATAAGCATCTATAACTTTTAATCTAATTCTTTCCTCCAATAAATTGTATTTATTTTCTTCAATAAGTTTATTCAACGTTTCTATGAAGTAATTTGCATTTAAGGCATTATTTAATTTATTTTTTCTTTTATTTAATAGAAATGCTCTAAGGATAGTTATAAAAAATAAACAAACTAGAGAAACTAAAATAATAAAAATATTATTCATTATTTTTTATATTTATTATTTTTAGTTAAAAAGATTTTGTTTTTCTTATTATAAAATCATTTTTTGTAATTAAAGTTGAGTTTTTTACATCAAACCCATTTATTGCTGAAATCTCCCCTTCAATACCTTCTAATGTTAATTGTTCAATAATACCCTTAATAACTTCGTCTTCCACTAATTTTCTATCAATTCTTTCGGGTGTTATATCTGTAAGCCATTTAGATGTCTTTTTTTTTACAACTTCAGTTGGATTAGTTATTTTTAAGTAAATGGCCATTTTAAAATATTTAGATTTAAATCTATTATAAGTCAAGTCTTTTTATTCCTTATCTTTGTGATTACTTTCCCATTCAAGAAATTGAAAAATAATAATCGCAAAGATTGAAAAGAATATAATAAAAAGACCTAGCCATCCTATAAATTTGTTATCAGTAAAATGATTTGTTAGAGAAGATGTTTCCTGATATGTTGATTCCATTTGATATTGATATGAATCAAAGACTAATAATATTTCCTCCATTAGCGAATAAATTTAATTTTTTTAAATATTTAATAAATTAACTAATAATATTATTATCCGTTTAATTTTAAAAAAGCTTCTGATATGAAATCAGGCCTTTTCCTAATGATAGAGAAATTATTTTTATTAATTAGAACCAAATTAACCTCAGCCATGGTCAAAACTTTTTTACTTTTGTTAATGAATTTTGAAAGAATTTTTATTTTTGGACTCTTGCTTATTTTAAATACAGTTTCTATTGTTATATTATCTCCAATAAGTAATGGAGATAAATACTTTATTGAAGTGTCAATTAATGGTAACTCAAAACCATTTTTAATAAGATCAACATAATTTATACCCGCTTTTGAAAGTGCATTTATTCTGCCTTCTTCTAGCCAATTAAAATATGTACCATGCCACATTACACCTGCATGATCTGAATGTTGTGGTAATACTATCTTTTTAATCTGCCAAATTTTTTTCATTTTCTAAGAATTCATGGAAATTATATGTATATTTATAATCAAATAAATTAAAATGTAGATAGTGTAGTTAGTTCATCTTAATTAAAATAAAAATATAACAAAAACTATATTTTAAAAATTATGTTTAATCGCAATTATAAAAAAAGAAAAATGAAGAAAATATTCCAATGGAGAGAATATTTAAATTGGAAACAAATGACTTCAACTCAAAAAATTAATTTTAAACGAGCATGCTTATTTCCTTTCTTAGTTTATTTCGTTTATGTTTTTCTATTTAAATATTCAATGGCTATTCTTATAGTTATTGGAATCTATTTTTTGGTAAGATTCAAGAATAGAAATAAATTAAATAAATAAGTTTGAATCTATCCTAAAAATCATATATTTAGAATTGTTTTAAAATTAATAAATTTCTTTTTTAAAATTTTATATTCGTAAGATAATATTTTAACTGAAATTTTTATGAAAAATATCATCTTATGTACTCTTGTTTTTGTTTTTTCCTTTTTTTTTAATTTTAGTAATTGCTTTGCCGATGAAATTGGTGAGGAATTAAGTAATGATATATCTATGGAATCAAAATCTAGTGATATTAAAGATAAAGGTGATACCCCTAAATCTTCTAATGAGGATATATTTGGGGATGAACAAGCTTTCCCATTTATCGCAGGTTTAGGAAAAAATGCTGCACATTAATTCAAAGTATATCCTTTTAATTAAATCATTTTTAAGTAAAAGCTATTGAACGGTCTTAGAGTTATAGAGCTTTCTGAAGCACTTAATGTTGACAGTTCTGATCTGTTAGCCGTTTGTGCAATCTTAAAATGTAATGCGAGTTCAAGATTGAGTATGCTTACGTTTGAAGAATGTAAATTAATTACGGATTACTATGAAAGTAATTTTTAGATGTTTTCTTCTTACAAAGATCAGGCTAACTTAATCTAATCAATTTCTTGTATCATAGAAACTAATGTTTCATGAATTTCATCCTCTGAAATTTCATTTTTAAAATTTATAAATGCATACTTACCATCATATTTAATTTTCATGAATTGACTGGAAATTTCTTCCAAATATGCCTCCTTAAAGGCTGAAATTTTTCCGTAATATTTAAGATATTTATGTACAGATTCAATATGATCATTATTCATATGTTTACAAACTCTTTCACTTGTCTTTGAACTAATTATTTTCATTTTAAAATTTTATTATTTTAGGTTAATATTTTTTGATCATTATTTAAAGTTTTAATGGCTTTATTTATTAATACTTTAACCTCATTGGCGTCTATTGCTCTTACTAATTTATTCCGAAGGTTGGTGGCTCCTTGGAAATTTTTACAAGTCCATGAAATATGTTTTCTGGCTATTAATAAGCCATGACTGCCCTTTTCATTTATAAGTTCATCTAAATGTTCAATAATCAATAACAATTTTTCTTCAATATTTGGTTCTTTAAAACCTTTAAGTTTTTTAACTGCATAATCTATTTCTCCTATTTTCCATGGAGAACCAAGTATGCCTCTTCCAATCATTAAACCATCAGCATTTGTTTTTTTGAGGCAATTAAGTGCGTCCTTAGGATTCTTGATATCTCCATTTGCAATAACTGGTATTTCTAAAAGTTCTTTAATTTTACCAATCATATCCCAGTCTGCTTTACCTGAAAATCCTTCTTTTCTCGTTCTCCCATGTAAGGTTATCATTTCAGCTCCTGCATCTTGAAGCCTTAATAGAAATCCCTCTATATTTTCATCTTTATTGTTCCAACCAAGTCTTGTTTTTACTGTAACAGGTACTTTGACAGCATTTGAAACCCTTTTTACTAATTCCACAGCTAATAAACGATCATTAATTAAAGCACTTCCACCCCCTTTCTTGGAGATTTTTTTCACTGGACAGCCCATATTTATATCAATCAGAAATGCGCCTGAATCTTCTGCCAGTTTTGCTGCCTCTGAAACAGCGAAGGGTCTATTATCAAATATCTGAACACCTATAGGACCTTGTTCTAATTCAAGTTGTTTAATTTTTTGAGTGCCATATCCATGTTTTAGACTTGTTGCATTAATCATTTCTGTAAATAGTAGGGAGTCTGGAGACCATTTCCTTACTAATTTTCTAAATATTTTATCGGTAACTCCTGCTAGAGGAGACAAAATTACTTTACTATTTATTATTCTCGATACACCTTTACCTCTTAATTTTATAATTGAAGACATTATTTAAAATCATATTTGTTGTATATTATAAATTGCATAATTAACATTCATTAGTTCCTGTTTTTTATTCTTAAAAATTTAAATAGATTTCTTTTTATTGTCTTAATTAGTTACTGAATTTGCTAAATTAGTAAATATTAATTTTTTTTTGGGTTTTGTATTTTTGATTCTTTTATTATCAATTCTTCTTCCAATATTTCTTTTTATTGCTCCTATTAATGTTTTTGCAATTCAAGGGGGTCTTGATTTGTCTAGTGCTCAAACTTCAGTAGGTAAAAGGTTTGCTAAGGTTTTCTGTGATGCTAAAAATGAGGGATTAGATTCTGAATTTGCAAGTGAATATGCTTTAAATAATACATATCTAAAATTTGTTGCTTTCCCCGACGATAATCAATATTTAGATGAACTTTGGGAATTTACTTCTAATAATATTTTAGATAACTGCGGAGACAAAATTAATATTAGCGATTTAAAAGAATTAGAAATTTTCTTTAAGGAAGAAGGTATTATTGCTTCGAATAGAGAGCTTTATTTACCGGCTTTTGAAAATAATTAGCCTTAATTTTTATGATGTACTAAAGTACAATCAGAATATTTGAAATTGATGAATTTTTTTGGTTTAAATTCTCCAGTAATTTTTATAATATCAGCTATTGTTCTTATAATTTTAGGACCAAAAAGAATAGAGAAAGGTTGGTTGTTATTCAAACGTTTATTAAAGTTTTTACTTAGTAATAAAGAGGATATTTCTACAGATAGATTAAATTTAGGATCGCAAATAAAGGTAATTACAGTTAAAGATGAGGAAGTAGAAGCAAAGTCAGAGGAACCAGAGGTAATTGCAGTTAAAAAGGAGGAAGTAGAAGCAAAGTCAGAGGAACCAGAGGTAATTGCAGTTAAAGAGGAGGAATTAAAAGCAAAGTCAGAGGAACCAAAGGTAATTGCAGTTAAAGAGAAGGAAGTATAAGCAAAGCCAGAGGAACCAGAGGTAATTGCAGCTAAAGGGGAGGAATTAAAAGTAAAGTCAAAAAAGAATCAACCTAAACCAAACAAAATAGTAAAATAATTATAACTAAAAGAAAATAAACCTAAAAATTATTCATACTCATTACTAAATATCGAAAAATTGGAGCTTATTAAGTTTATATGGTTAAAAAAGTGATTTCATAAAATTTTATTCATATTAAGAATCTAATGCCACTTCTATTGCGGCAATTAGATTCTCATCGAATGGCTGGATACCAGGTTTAAATCTTGCAATCACATTACTGTCTTTACCAATTAAGAATTTTTCAAAGTTCCATTCAACATCACCCTTTGGTTCTACTTTATTTAATGTTGTATATGGTTCAGTAGTATTACCTTTCGCGTGAACTTTTTCCATAATTTCGAATTCAACACCAAATTTTGTAGAACAAAAGTTCTTTATCTCTGTGAGAGAATCAGGCTCTTGATTCCCAAAATCATTACAAGGAAAAGCAAGAATTCTTAACCCTTTTTTAGAGTATTTATTGTGAAGCTTTTGAAGATCCTCATATTGAGCAGTATTGCCACAATAACTAGCAACGTTTACTACCAAAATTACATTTTCTGAATATTGGCCCAGCTTTTTTGCTTCTCCGCTTGCTGATATAACAGTTGTGTTTTGTACATCTACTACCATATTTTTTAATAAATTTATCTTATGAAGATAGCATTGAAAAAATGTTTTTGCGTTCTTTTGGATCTTATTTGCCTATTATTTTTATTTGTAATTTTTATTAAAAAGTTTTTTCTCTGATTATATAATTAGAAAATATGAATTAAATTTATTTTGGATCCCTTAGACCCCCTTACCGAAATTATTAAATCTGGACAAGGCTTTTACCCTTCAATTGCTCTAGAACGAATACTTTGGGTAATGATGGCTTTTTTCTTTCTTGGTGCTATTTCATCTTCGATTACAAAAGGAATGAAGCAAAATGATTGGTTCGGAAATAATTCATTTTTGACTAGTTTAAAAGCTAATAAAAGAAAAGATAAACTCTCTAACAAGTTATCTGATGATGATAAATAAACATAATTTGTTCTGTGATGGGTATTTTTAATTTTATTCCAAAGAAAATATTATTACTTGGCAGTGGCGAACTCGGAAAAGAGTTAGTGGTTGAAGCCAAAAGATTAGGTTTAGAAGTAATAGCTATTGATAAATACGAAAATGCCCCTGCGATGCAATTAGCTGATAATTCTTTTGTCATAGATATGAGTGATAAGGAAATTTTAAAAAAAAAGATAAAAGAACTTAAACCTGATTTTGTAGTTCCCGAAATTGAAGCTCTATCAATTGAAGCTTTAAAGGAATTGGAAGAAGAAGGAATAAATATCGTTCCTAATGCTAGAACCGTTGAAATAACTATGAATAGGGATAAAATAAGAAATCTTGCATCTAAAGAATTAAAGATAAAAACTGCAAAATTTAGTTATGTTTTTAATGTTGATGAGTTACAAATAAAATCATCTGAAATAGGCTTCCCTCTTTTGCTAAAGCCTCTAATGAGTTCATCAGGAAAAGGTCAAAGTTTAGTTAACAGGAAAGAAGATCTATTGTTAGCCTGGAACGATGCCTTAAAAAATTCAAGAGGAAAAATAGTTGGTGTAATAATTGAGGAATTTTTAAATTTTGATTATGAATTTACTCTCTTAACTATTAGAAAAGATAGTGGGGAGAATGTATTTTGTGAGCCAATAGGTCATGAACAATACAAAGGAGATTATCAATGTAGCTGGCAACCATTGGACATGAATCAATCCTTGATTAATGAAGCCCAAGAAATGACAACAAAAATATTAAATAATTTAAATGGTTCGGGTATATATGGGGTTGAGTTTTTTGTAAAAGGTAAAGAGGTTATATTTTCAGAATTATCTCCTAGGCCTCATGATACGGGAATGGTCACCTTAGTTAGTCAAAACATAAACGAATTTGAATTACACTTAAGAGCCTTTTTAAATCTACCCATACCAAATATTTCACTATTAAAGCCATCAGCAACCAGAGTAATAATATCAGATAAAGAATCTAATACTCCCTCATACTCTGGACTAAACGAGGCATTAGAATCAGAGAATACTAAAGTTCTAATATTTGGGAAACCAACAGCAAAGAAAGGAAGGAGAATGGGGGTAGTCCTTTCAACAAATGATGACCTAAATATTGCTCGAGAAAATGCGGACAAGTCAGCACTTAAAATAAAAGTTGTTTCCTAATTTATAGAATATTAAATAAACATTATAAAAAAACTACTTATTTCCTTCGTTTTTGTTTTCTGTCTTTGTATGTAATATTTGAATGTATTATTATTTTTTTCTATGATAGAAAACTATAAAGGTTGGGATATAACTTTGACATGGGATGATAAGCATTCTTTTGGGCATAAATCTAGTATTAACGATACTTTTAACCAAAAAGAAAAATGGAAAGGAGTTAATTTAAATGGTAATAGAATTTATGGAGCATCCCTTAAGGAAATAAGACATATTATTGATTATCCAAGGCTACATAATTAATTATTTATAGAAATAATTAATTTTCTTCTTTTTGATTATTATCATCAATTAGTTCGTTTGCAAGTTCTCTTAAATCACCTTTAATTGATACCCATGTAAAAGCAGCAATAAAAACTGTAGCTGATATTGCTATTGTAATTGTTTCTAAAGGACCTAATCCTAATGCAATTGCAAACATGTAAAAATTAAAATAATAATTTATTATATTCCACATTATTAATTAGTTTTAATTGAGTATTCTTTTGAAACTTAATTTAATTAATCTTTAAACGTTATGTATAAATAATCTTTAATATTTTTCTTCTTAAGAAATTTTTTTATATATGGATTTTTAATAAGAAATATTCAGGAATTATTTGTTAAAATAAAAAAATTATGATGCAAAAAAAATGTCCACAATGTAAGAATTTAATCTCAGTAACCGCGCCTACTTGTCTATTCTGTGGTAGACCTAATAAATTTGTAACTAATAATTACGTAAAAAAAAAGTGGAATAAAGAATATAAAAAAAATCGATTTAGTAATTTTAAAATACTAATCTCTAAAAAGATATCTTTGCTTTTTATTATTATTGGAATTTTAATAATACTACTTATAAGTTTATATAGATAGAATAATTATTAATTTAAAATTGCATCTATAACTTCTCTTGTATTTGATGAAAGATTACTTTTTTTAATGTAATCAAGAACTTTAACTATATTTCTTTTATAAGGATTTTCATATTGCCTAAAAGTACTAAATATTTTTAAAAAACGTGAAATTACTATTGGATTTGATTTGTCATATTCTAGAATTTTATCTGCGATATATTTATAACCTGATCCATCTGTGGAGTGGAATAATGAATTTCTTGTTACGTATGCATTTAATATAGATCTTAATGTATTGGGTGATTTGACATCAAAATATTCATTTTTAAAAAGAGCTTCAATATTTTTTTGATTATTATTTATCTCAAGAGATGCTTTAAAAAAGAACCAATTATCTAAGACTACTGGATTGTGTTTCCATTTATTAAAAAAAATATTTGCTATTAATTCTCTTTCCGGACAATTAATCCTTGTGAATACATTCAAAGCAGCTTTTGAAAGAGTCATTGAATTACTATCTATATAACTAATTACTTTATTTTTAATTCCTTCATATTTACTATGTAAAAGTAACCTCCATATTGTTTCTATTAGTTTTCTTTCATCCTTACCCTCAGGCCATATTTTAGTAATGTTTTTATCAATCTCTTTAAGCTTATTCAGTAGTTCTACTTTTAATTTAGAACCAAAAAGATAATTTAAGTCGTCAATAGTTTTATAAATTTTTAATGGATCGACTTTCTTGATCTCTGATTCTATTTCAGAGAAGGTTGGGATACTAAGTATTTCAGATAAGAGAGATAAATTTATACTTTTATTATTCATTATTATTGATCTTAATGTTGTTATTAATTTATTTTCAATATTAATATCGGGTTCTTCATATATTCTTTTGCAAATTATTTTTTTATATATACCTTTTATCGTGTCATATATCGTGAAATAATCAGTTTCAAATTCTAGTATTAATAATTTCTCTGCAAATGTAGTATCTGTTTCCCATTTAATAGGAGCTGAGAAATTTCGAAAATAAGAAATTATTGGGCTATCAAATTTGGAGTTTATATTTTCTAAAGTGAATTCTTCTTCCTTTTCTTTTAAGATAAGTGTCTTATTTATTTTTTCATAACTATTCAAGAATATTGCAATATTAATAGGAATTATTAGAGGTAAATCGTTATAAAGATTTTTTTTATTTGAATTTATTTGCGAGACTTGTATTTTAAGGATTTGTTTTTCTTTATCCCATTTTCTTTTAAACTTAACTAGTGGCGTTCCATTTTGTTTATACCAAGTTTTAAATTTTTCAATATTTATTTCTTTGTTATTCTCTAAAATCTTATCAACAAATTGATCAATAGTTGCTGCTTTCCCATCATAAGAAGAAATAAAATTACTAAAACCATTATTAAAGTTTTCATCTTTTACTAATGTTTTAAGCATCCTTATTATTTCTGCTCCTTTTTCGTAGATAGTAGTTGTATAAAAATTGTCTATCTCTAAATATTTTTCAGGTCTCACTGGATGTGATGTTGGACCAGAGTCTTCTCTAAATTGTGCTTTTCTTAAGAATTTTGCATCTTCAAGTCTTTTTATTGAACGATTATGAAGATCTGCTGTAAATTCCTGATCTCTAAATACTGTTAAACCCTCTTTTAGGGATAATTGAAACCAATCTCTACAAGTTATTCTATTTCCCGTCCAATTATGAAAGTACTCATGAGCGATTACACCTTCTATACGCTCTAGCTCTTGATCAGTCGTAGTCTCTTTATTTGCAAGTATTAATTTAGAGTTGAAAATATTGAGGCTTTTATTTTCCATCGCTCCCATATTAAAATGCCTAATTGCAACAATATTAAATAATGATAAATCGTATTCAAGATTATATTTTTCTTCGTCCCATTTCATTGACTTCTTTAATGAATTAATTGAATGTTGTACATATTTTTCATCACCTTTTTCCACGTAAATATTTATTTCTACTTTCTTATTAGATTTAGTATTGAAGTTATCTTTTATGCAGTTCAGTTTTCCCGCAACTAAAGCGAAAAGATATGAGGGTTTAGGATATGGATCTTCCCATATCACTTCGTGCCTTCCGTGTTCAAGATCATTTGCTTTGACTAGATTTCCATTAGAAAGTAAAACAGGATAATCTTCCTTATTTGCCTCTATCCTTACTTTGTATTTACTTAAAATATCAGGTCTATCAGAATGGTAACTTATTCTTCTAAAGCCTTCTGCTTCGCATTGCGTAGTAATAATTCCATTACTTTCATACATTCCTAAAAGTGAAAAATTCTCCTTTGGTTTAATTGTTCCCACAATCTTTAAGGTAAAAGTTTTTTTGAGTATGGGTTTAATTAATAATCTATTTTTTTGTATTGAATAGTTATTTTCTTCTAATAAAGATTCATCTAAATATATCTTTTCAACAAATATATCTATCCCATCAAGAATAAGGGTATTTATATTAATATTCTTTTTGATCAATTTTAGTTCGGTTTTAACAATTACTCTTTTGTCTTCAATTATGAAATCCAAAAAAATATTAGGTATTTCATAATCAAAGGATTTATAATCCTCCAGTTTTATATATGGATTATTGTTCTTATTGTCTGAAACGTGAAGCATATTTAATTAATTAATCCTCTGAACTAAATAATTTATTAAAGAGCATTATGTGCATGATAAATTAAAATAATTAGTTTTCTCCTAATTGACATATATGATCTTTGATTACTCCAGATGGAAGTAACTCGTACAATATCGGATTTTTATCTTTTACCAATCCCTCTTGATTTATTTCGTATCTCCAATCCCACTTTCTGTCCGTAAATGATAAGTAATCTTTTCTAAGAGAATATGGTAGCATTAGCTTTTTTTCATTCCAATCTATATTAATAAATGCTCCAGGTTCAATTTCAGAGATGGTTTTAACTATTGAGAAATCTCCATTAATATTATTTCTAATTACTAAATCGAGCTTAATATTGTCGCAAAAATAGGATGTGTTTAGTGCAAATAGACAAATTGTTGAAAAAAATAACGAATAAATTTTAAATAACCTTTATCTTTTTCTATTTTATTAGTTTATAAGCACTAACGATATAATCATAAATTTTCTTTATTAAAAATATCTAAATTTTTACAGAATCCATAGTTTTTAAATTTACCAAGTTACATTTTACTTCTTTTGCATATTCCTGAACTGATATAAATTTGTTTAAAAGGCCAGTATATTTTGCTTCTCCTCCAGCAGTACTTGAAAGTATATATTTTGGATTAAAAGTTTTTATTAATTTGGGAAGCACATCGGCCCCTTTTACAAAAGATCCAACAAGAGGAAGTTCAAGGTTAATTATTGGAGTTATGACTGCATCTAATTCTTGAGAATTAACGTTTTCATCAAGATAACCATGTGGTTCTATGTAGAAACCCTTGCCTTTATCGTCTTTTACTATGTATCCATTTTCTATTTGTGGTACGGGAGCACCAGCAGTAGCTTCTATTTCTAGATCCTTTTGCATGATTTTTTCTGTTGGTTTAAGAACTTTGATCGAAGTAAAGCCTAATTTTTCAAGAATTCCTTTTGCACTATTGGGGCAGATGATATCAATATCTTTTTTAAACTTTTTTAATGAAGGAACATGGCAATGATCGGGTAAGCCTTGCGTCAAGAGAATTATATTAATGTCTTCCTCAATTAAAATTTCATTATCTAGTGAACCTTTGAAAAACCATTCTCCTGGAGGGAATATCAAATCACCTGTAAGCCAGGGATCTATTATTAAGTTGGTTTTATCAAATTTGATTAACCAACCGTTTGAACCTAGATATTTGGCTTCAAAAGTCATTATTCGTTATAAGTATAAATAGACTATAAATTAAATTTGTAAATATTGAGTAAAAATTTTCTATGGGTTTGGTATATCAATTAATTCTGTGATGAGATATTTTTCAATCTAATTTGTTTTATTTAATGGTTTTCAAAAAATTTATTAATGTTTAGCTTCATTTAATATTTGAAATGATTTCTTTTTGAGATTAAATATGAGTACTTGATTTTCTTTTGATTTACTCTTTAAAGTTTTTTCTTTTAATGATTCAATAGGAATTAATGCTAATCCTCCAGTCCCTGAAAATATAATTGGCATGGTTACATTTTTATTGCCATTCATTTTTTGTAAATCTATAGCTTGTGAAACAATATTTTTAGCTCTTTCAAATCCATGATGTTCTATCAATTCAGACCATAATGAATTTACTGACTCATATTTTGAAAATTCAATTTGTATACTTTTCATTAAAGATTTAAGGAAAACTAAATTTTTCAGTGAGATATTTATTTAATTTCTATTTTTAAACCCATCCATCACTAATTGCAACATATCAATAACGTCACCATCAGTTAAATCAAGATCTTTTTTTAAATCATTGCATGTTAAATTCATTTCTAGCGCAGCTTCTGCCATATGATTTATTTTCTGATCTTTACCACCTAAAGATATAAATGGATTGAAGTTTTCTATCATTACTTTTTGATATTACTTATATGTTCTAGCTAAGAAATAATAAATTATCTTCTAATCACAAATAAGCTTAAAAATATGTCATTTATTAATTTGGAGGGAATCATTTTTTAAACCAAAGAAGTTGGCACACCTTTTGCAATTAAAGCTAATCTTCTTGCTCTTACAAGGAAGGGAAACAATAAATTCGTTCTTTTGTTTGATTTAAAGATATTTGATAAGAGTCTTAAAAGTTTGCCAGACGGGTTATTTATTTGATTGCATATTTTATTTATTGCTTCAGCCCCATGAAATATATCATCATCCTTAAGAAGGATTGCTCCTCTATCTATGTCATAACCTTTCTCTAAAAGAGATTTAATTATTTTGGGATTTTTTCTACCATCGAGAATAGAAATTTTATTTATTTTACTTTTAAGTTCTAAAAGTTCTGCAAAATGATTACAAAAAGGACATTCTCCATCATATATAAATGTTAAATTTGTATTCATAACGATTTATTCTTCATGATTTGATCTTAAGTGAAAAATCAGTGACCTGTTGTCCCTCAATGACTTATAAATTAAGTATTCCATTTGTCAAATATTTATGTAGCAACAAAACCATTCCTTCATTGAATTACTTTCGAATTACAAAGAAATGTCTCAATTTGGGTATATTCCCTTCAATAATTCTGTATGCTAGCTCCGAGATAATTGTATTTAAAATTTCATGAATTTTTTAGCTTCATTCGCTATTGGCGGTTTTAATCCTTGGGCCGCAGGTGTTGGGATTGGTTCTTTAGTCCTATTTGGGCTTGTTGGTTTAGTCGCTGGACCAAACCTTAGCAAATTTGATACTGAGGAATAAATAATTCATATTTTTTAATTTGAATTTTAAAAGACTCTTTTTGAGTCTTTTTTTTTTAGCAGTTTTAGGAATTTTTTTTTAGAGTAATAAATATAAAAAAAATTAAATGTTATTAAACCCTTTTGCTCCTCTAGCTTTCATTAAAATTTCCTCTCTCAAAGCAACTACATTTTTTCTACTAGTTCTTCTCATAAAGTCTAATTTACTTAGATTAAAAGGGGGTTTGATAGGTGGCCTGTTTGCTTTGATACTTATTTTAGGAATATTAGCTTCTACATCTATTGCGCTAGGTTCACTAATTTATGCTTATAGAGTCAAAAATAAATCAGAAGAAGATAACACTGTGCAAGATCTTGAGACAGTGAACATATAATTTTAATCAAATTAATTAATAAATAATGTTATTAGAAAGGTGTTCCGGGTACAAAATGTAATACTAAAAATCCAAATCCAGCAGCAAAAACGATTGAAACTGCGATAATCAGAAGGCCTGAAGCCATACCACCCTGTTCAAATGCCATAAAATGTAGTTATTTTTTATAAATATAATTCAAATACAAGATAAAAGTAATTGTGTAAATTACTCATATCATCCAAATTTGTTATTTATTGTATAAAGTAGCAAAAATATAGAAGATAACGAAAGAAATATTCCGAAAATTATTAGCGGTTTTGATTTTTCATTATCTTCTTTTTTAGTAAGTTTTTTAGATAAAGATGTATTTTTATCTTTATTAATAATATTTGAAAAAGGTTTTTTCACATTAAAAAACAAATTTAATAGGTTACTAATTCATTGATTTAAATAAGTCTTTGTGATAGTCGACAATGTTTTGACAACTGGTCACAGGTGTAAATTCCATATGAATTCCAAATTTTGCTCTCCAAGGGGCAAAATGTTCAAAAACTTCCTTATCACTATAAGCTTTACAAAGACAAACTACCCTTCCTTCACCAGGAGCATGTACTCTAAAGAGCATCTCGAAATTTTCAGTTTTATCAGCTTTGGCCATTTCGCCATTATCCCATGCTTCTACAAAAAGTTTATAGGCCTTAACTTGATTATCAATATCTGGAAATTGACAATCCGCAAGATACATTTGCATTAGTTTTTTTATTATTTATGTATATTATCTGTCAAATTCAAACTTATTTCTTGCACTGTTTTAATTTGAACATCATATAGGGTTTTTTTTACGGTATGAAATGAGATGATAATATTTCTAGAAATTTTCCAATATCTTTTTTATATAAACTGTCAGTAATTTTTAGAGAGAACAATTCATTTTCGTTCAATTCTTCCTTTTGATTATCAAAATTAACATTTCCTTTAAACGTAATGTTTTGCATGAAAAAATAATTTATTACTATTTAAAATTTAAGCAATTTATCTGAAATGGCAATTTTCTTTACATAATGTTTTGTCTTTTTAGACTTAATATCTATATAAACTTACCTATTAGGTAAAAAATTGTGTTTAATATACTTAAGACTACGGTAATAAATGATGCTAGAACAGGCAATAGATTAAACCATAATTGGGATGTTTTCATGGCTGAATCTATTGGTAAAAACTTTCCACTCCTTTTTATTCTTATTTGTAACCAAAAAATTGACAATGGATAAATTACCTTTGCGAAAGTAATAAATACAGAAATTAAATACCCTTTTTTTGAATAGAGTATGTAACCTGAAAATAAATATAAAAACCAAATAAGGGATCTTTGAAATAATAATAATTTTTTGCTTCTGCTACTCATTTTTTTATTTAATCATTTAAAAATTTTTTATCATCTTATATCTTTCAAATGTTATATTCTTTATAATTATTTTTTCTTTACGAATTATTTTCCAGCTATTTTTTAGAAATAATTCATAACTAATTAAGCTAGCCTCAGTCGTTAAGAAAGGTAAACCCTCTCTTATTGCTTCCTTTTCTATTTTTTGAAGTAACTTTGTCCCATAACCTTTCCTTTGTGAATCTCCTCTGCAATATAAGAGGGAAATTCTATTATTTGGATATCTTAAGGCAAAAGCAATTATTTGATCTCTTTCATTAATAAGCCATCCTTTACCTTCCTTTAAGGATAAATTAAAATATTTATTATCCCAAGCTTGACTTGCCCAAGCTCTTTTTTGTTCTAAAGTATAAATTTTCTCATCTATAGAAATTATTGAATCAAAATATATTTTTTTTAAATCAAGTTGATCTTTTTGGGTAATTTGTTTTAAATTCATTGAGTTAAGTTCAAATTGCAATGTCAAATAAAAATATTGTGGCAATAGGAGGTGGAGGTTTTGGAAGGTCCTTAGGTGAACTTAAGATAGAGAAATATATTACTTCATTAGTTAAAAAGGAAAGACCAAAAATTTGCTTTATTCCCACTGCATCAGGAGATAATAATTCATATAAATTAAATTTTTATAGAGCTTTTTCAAAATTAAATTGTATAACTAGTCATCTTGATTTCTTTTCAAGAACAGAAAACTTGGAAAAAAAAATTCTATCCCAAGATATTATTTATGTTGGTGGAGGAAACACAAAAAGTATGTTGGCGGTTTGGAAAGAATGGGATATGCAGAATATTCTGAAAATTGCTTATGAAAAAGGGATTATAATGAGTGGTGTCAGTGCCGGAGCGATATGCTGGTTTGATCAAGGAATTACGGACTCTTTCTCTGATAAATTAGAGATAATAAATTGTTTGGGAATAATAAAAGGGATAGCTTGCCCTCATTATGATGAGGAAAAAGAAAGAGAACCTTTCGTAAAAAAAATAATTAAAAACCAAAGAATTGATTCTTGTATTTGTATAGAGGGCAATTGTGCCTTGCATATTAAAAATGATTTTAATTATGTATCAATTAATTTTGGAAATAAAAAGAAGTGTATAAAAATATCTAGCGAAAATAATAAATTAATTAAAGAATATTTTAAAAATTATGATTGTATATAAAAAGCTATATATCTTCGTTTTTTGCTATTGATACTAATTCCATACCCTTATATTTTATAAAAGAAGCTGTCCATATTTCTTTTGATAAATTACCTAAATATTTTAAAAATTGTGTTGTATCACCGTCTCTTATCCATTCAGATTTTATAAATGGAAGTTCTTTCTGCATTCTTTTTGGATGCATATGAACTAATAGTAGGCCTTTATCTTCGGATACTCTTTTTAAGGCTCCTTCATCACTTCTTTGGAAAACTCTTAAAAGAAGATTTAGAATTACTTCTTCCCCAAGTTTAATTAAATTACCTTCTTCTAGTTTTTCTTTAATCTCTTTCCCACCTAAAGGCATGGCTCTGACGTTATTTTGCTCTATTAATGCAATTGCAATTAGATAATCCTGACTTGCCATATTTTTTTGTAATCTTGTTTAGATTATTCTAACCCCTCGACCTCTTCATATATTTGATTTAATAAGAATAATTGTATTAATAAAAATACAAAATTATAAGGCAATTTTTTGTAAGTTCTTCCAATCTTTATTTTCCTCAAAATATAATTATTTTTATAATTTTTTATTGCTTATCATTATGAAAACTTCATTTTTATTATTATCGCGATTAGTTTTAGGTTTATGGACCTCTTGGCCAGGGATAGTTATGCCTAATAATTGGAAATGCTTTAAAGATATTATTGAAAAATCTTCCAAAGAACTAATCTCTTTAAAGGTAGCTTTGGCTGTTTCTCCAAATTACATATTAAAAGGTTATAGAATAACTAATAATTTAAAAATAAGAGTTGTATTTGACGCATGCTTTCGTTAACTCTTTTACCTTATAAATATTTTATAATTGGAACATGTTAAATGATTTAAGATTCGAATTATCTTTTAAAAATACTTTTCAATTAGAAAATAAACTTAATTTTTGCATATCCAACAATATTAATAAAATCAATATCCCATGCAAAGGGGTAATAAAAAAAGATTTCTTAAATGAGACTATAAAATATATTGGTGAAAACTATAAAAATTTAGATGTCATATATCATTATAGTCTCTATCATCAATATACAAAGAATAGAAAATATTCATATTTAGAGTTTTTAAATTTTATCAAAAAATGTAAGTTTTATAAAAATAAGGAAATTTTACTAGTTTCAGGATCTAATAAGAAAAAAAACTTTGAAGTATTAGATGTATTGAAAGATTTTAAAAATGAAAAAAATTTAAATATTAATATAGGAATTGCTTATAACCCTTACTTGAAAAATCATTACAATATTTGTGGAGAAAGAGAAAGAATAAAAAAGAAATTTTCTTCTAGATTAACTAAATCAATCTGGCTTCAATTTGGAACTGATATTAAATTACTTGAAAAAGAAATTAATTTTTTAAAAGATTCTGTTCTAAATAATTCATTTCATAGTAAAGATAAAAATGTGAAAATTTTCGGAAGCTTATTAATTCCATCAAAGGAATTTATTTCTCGATTTAAATTTCGTCCATGGAAAGGGGTTTTTATTTCAGAGAATTATCTTAGTTCACTAGATGATTTTTACGCATTTACAAAAGATTTAATTGAAATCTATCTTGATAATAATATTTGTCCAATAATTGAAACTGAATGTTCTTCAATAAAAAAATTACAAGATATTCATTCTTTAATTAAAAAATAACAAGGTAATAATTATGATTAATGATACTTTTTATGATATCGCGATTATTGGTGGGGGAATATCTTCATGTGTATTTTCATCTTTTCATCTGAAAAACGGCTACCAAGGTAGGATTGCGATAATAGAAAATGGTAGAAATCTTGGAGGACGTTCTAGTACAAGAAATAGTATTAGTAATAGTGGGTGGCAACTCAATCATGGTTCCCCTAATTTCAATATTTGCAACAGTAATAATAATCAGTTGTTGAAAACTTACATTCAGGAATTATTAGATTCAAAAATTATCCAATCAGATCCTTCTGATTTAATTGAATTATATGAAGATCATAGAGATCAAAAAAAAATAATCTGTGATTTTCATAGTTGCAAAAATTATATTTCAAGCTCTTCTATGACTGATTTATCAAGAAATATAATTAAACGTAATAATTTGAATAATCAAGTTGATTTTTTCTTTCAAACTTTAATAGTCAAATTAAAATATGAAAACAATTGTTGGATTTTAACCTCAAAAAATGGCTATAAATTTAAAGCAAAATTTCTTGTATGTTCAAGTAATTTAATTTTACATAAAAGATCTTTAGATATTTTGAAGATAAATCAAATACCATTGAGGGAAGCTATTCCAATAAATAATGATATAAAAATTGATACAATTTTAAATCTTCTTAATAAGCAAGAATATGTTCAAAGATTAACTTTTTTGATTTATACAAAATCCAATTATAGTTATAAAGATAACTATAAGGATAGATTTAGGTATTTCCTTTTAAATAATTTTCTAGAAGAAAAATTTAAATTTGAAAGGATTATATTTCAAAAACAAATTAATAACCAAATAGGAATTGTCCTACATACTAGAAATAAAAAATTTATAACTGAATATTTTCAATGCAAGAATAAAAAGAAATTTAAAAATATCTTATTAGATAAATTCAATCAAATATTCGATGCAAATTCTTATATAAATAAACTAATAGATTATCAGGATATTTCTACGATGATATGGAGAGCATCTCAACCATCTGGTATAGGGATACCTGAAAATTTGCAAGTTTGTGATAAATATAATATAGCTTTTTGTGGCGATTGGTTTGATTTAGAGGGGTTTGGTAGGATTGAAGGTGCAATATTGAGTGCTTTAAAATTGTCTTATAAGATTAGTTCACTATATTAATTATTTTTTTTAATAGAAGGTCAATATCACTTTTCTTCCTAATGACAATTGTGTTGAAATAATTTCTTGAATTACATTTCTTTTTATTTTTATGAAATAATTCCCATGCTTTTATAAAGTCTCTTTTTGCAAGATCTTTACTTTTCCCTCTTTCTAAAAAATCTCTTTTAATTACTCTATTCAAACAAGTTTGTTTATTAGCTTTTAGTTTAATTAAAAGGCAATTTTCTTTTGAAAGAGTTTTTAATATTTCTTGTCCAAATATTCCTTCTATAATAAGAAATCTTATATTTTTAGTATTTTGATATACTTTTTTTATAGATTTACTTTTGAAATTATATTTATAATAGAAATCAGAGAATCCGTTTTTTACAATAAATTCTAGATCTCTTTTAAATAATCCAAAGTTGAAGCTTATTTTTCTGTCAAAATAAGAAGTTAATGTTCGTGATAATATTTGACTTAATATACCTGTTCTGTAGTAATTATCTGTATTTAATATTATTCCATTTTTAATTTTTTTTAAAATCCTTTCGGATAGTGTAGTTTTTCCGCTTCCAGATGGTCCACTAATAACTATTAATTGCATATTCAAAAATCAGTTGAATAATATTGAAGAAATGTATCTCATAATAATTAAGTCAAAAAAAATTAATAAGTCAATTTATTATTAAATTTTGGTATGGTTTTAGCTTAATAATATGATTAAATTCGTTTTTACCTTAGAAATTAAATTTCGGATTTATTTTTAGTATGGATATGTAAAATTAATTCAAAGAATTTTTTATTAACTTAAATTAAAAAAATACCAAATTTTCAGTTAAATCTCTAATTTGAATTATTAAACTGCAAAAAATAAATTTATTATTTCATTCTTGGATTAGATCAATAAATTAAATATGAACTTTAAAAATATTTATATAGTTCCGCATTTAATTTCTAACTTGCATCATAAATAAATATATGACTTAATATAGATGTAAATAAAAATTAATTTCTATCATTTCTTTTTAAAATTATTATTGATTGTTTGAAAAAATTAATTTATTTTTTTATTGAAATGTAGAATTTATTAAATTATCAAATTTTTGAATAAATGATTACTAAATTTTTAAGAAAGTTAAAATCAATCCTATTTAAGAGCGAGACCTCTACAGAAATTCCTTTACCTAAAAAAACTGTATCAAAAACCAAGAAGAAGTCTGTAAAGTCTTCTAAGGCCTCTAAACCTAAAACAAAGAAAGATGATTCGAAAAAAATTATAGAATCTTTTAAAGCTATTCCTGGGGTAGGAGCTAAGAGTGCAGAGGCCTTTTATAAGGCTGGTTTTAAAACTCCAAAGTCAATTACTTCTGCAAAAGATGAAGATCTTCTTGCTGTTCCTGGAGTTGGAATCAATCTTGTTAAGAAACTAAAGAATATTAAATAAAAAAATATCAATATTATTGATGGATAAAGATTAACTATTGAATTTTAAAATAGTTAATCAATTTATTTTCTAAAATTTCTTAGTATTCAATTATAAATTTCCACCTTTTAAATAATTAAAAATAATTGTAATCTTACAAATTATCTTCTTCTTGCTTTTCTTCTTTGTTGTAATTTTCTCTTATATTTTTCAATAGGAGTTTCATGATGTCTTAATCTTTTTAAATCAGCAAATATCCCTGATTTTGAGACTTGCCTTTTAAATCTTCTAAGGGCAGATTCTATTCCCTCATTTTCTCCAACAGTAACTTGAGTCAAAATTTACTAAATAAATGTAATTATATCATTTTAACGGATCTTTTAAGGATTTTTATAACTCAATATTTTAAGAATAACTTGGAAGATTCTTATTTTCTTTTAGCCCAATTAAGAAAATTCTTCTTTGGGTTAAGTATATCTTCTGTGGATTCAAAATAATTCTTTGACCAACTTTCCTTAGATAGTCCTACAAATAACATCAAATTTAGAGGATATTGATCACTATCTGAGCAGTTTCTAAAATCGTCTCTAAATAAAAATATTTCTTTATTTAGCGCAATAGAAATTCCTAGTTCTACCATTACTCCCTCATCTGGAGGGGTACCGTTAACAATCGCAAAAATGCAATCACATGACTTTAAATCGTTGAAATTTGCTTTTGCTAGGTCATAAGCCCAATTATTTTTGTTTGTTATTAAATGTTTTGTTCTCTCAAAGGGTTCATAAACTTCTACATTTAAATTTTGAAATATTTTAATGAATTCAGGTATTAGATTTTTAGTTTGTTTTGAAAACCCATATGGATTAGCTAAATATAATTTTTTTTTATTCACTTTAGCCTCCTTTTACTTTTGTATTCATTTTCATCTTTAAGCTCATTTTCTTTATTTTCCCATGGAAATACTATCCATTCTTCTTTAAGAGATAAATTTACGGTCTTCCACCAAATAGGTTTCTTTTTACTAACTAAGACAAAGAAATTAACACCTTCAATATTTTTATAATTACTTAATGTGATCCCAGTTTCATAAACATCATCAACTATCAGTGAATTTTTTAAGGGCTTATCAATTAATTGAATATTTAATTTATGACTTAAAGCCACAGCCATACAAAGGCCACCTCTTGGCACACCATAGACTCCTGATAATTTAAGTTTTATGCATTGCTTAGCAATATAATCAACACTTTTATCAAATTCGTTCCAAGTAAAATATTTTGTCATTCTAATTATGTTTGTGTTCAATTATTGGCGCAAAGTTTGAGGCAATTACACTCAATAGTGCTACTACTTGTTCGTTAGGACAATTGGTCTCAGTTTTTAATTTTTCGCATTCTTTAATTATATTTCCATATATTTCTTCAACAATTCCGTTCATTTGCTCTTGATTAAATGAATATGGCTTATTCATATTTTTATTCCTAAATATATTTATTTTTACTTATTTATTAAATAAGTAAACATTTTTATTTCAATAATATGAAATTATTTCCACATTGGTTCATTTGAAACTTTATTTTTTATTGAATTTGGCTGATATTTATGTAAATTTTCAATTTCCATAGCAAATTTTTTTGATTCTCCTTTTATGCTTTCACTTTTAATTAAATTATATAATGATACTCTTCTTCTTATTTTCAAAAGACCAAGACAGATTTCCCATATTTCCTTATCTTTATATTTTTCTAACCAGAAATCAAATATATTTTCTAAAAAGTTTAATGGAATATTAAATGAAATTCCAATAGGCGGTTCATCTAATAAAAAATTATTACTTTTTAAATCATTCATTAAATTCTCTAAATTCAAGTTTATTGCATTAAGTATGTCCTTAGCTGATTCATATCCTATTAGCTCTTTTCTATGACATTCCAAAAGAGTTTTATCATCAAGTATTTTTAAGTCACTATTTTTGACTCCAATTAGCCAAAAACCCTCATCATTTACTATTCCACTAGCTAAAAACAGAAATAAGTATTTATTTTTCAAAAAAAAAATAATCTCTTTGTTCAGTTTTAGCACTAATGGACAATAAATAAAATAGCTTTGCTACTAAGTCAGATTAATTTATTCTCGCGATTTAGAAAAAGTATCGATACCATAAGGTTTTACGATGTTTGAATGGAAAGAGTTGATGCTAATGTTTATAGATCCACTTGATCTATTAGTAAATTATATAAACTTATCTTTACTTAAAAACAAAACTATACAATTTATTTTTTCTTAGGAAATAATTTCCCAATTTTTTGTTGTTGAATATACTCTCTTTCATTTCTTATTTTTTTGTCTTCTACTGATTCTTTATTAACACTTACTGCGTAAATGATATAAAAAATCATTCCACTAAAAATTAATCCTATAAATAAAATAAAAATCCCAATAGGTTCTGTGGGGCTAAAGATTTTTAGATCTATCCCTGAATTTAGAAAAATATTCATCAAAAATATAACTAATTAAAAACTATTATTTGAATCTAGTTAATTTCTTCATAACCATAGTAAGTTGCATTATTTGAATTTTTATAACCTATAGCAGCCTCCTTAGGGTTTTGAGCATCAAACTTTCTTGCTCTAGCATGTATCATATTAAATGGAAATATTGCTGCTCCAACAAAGAAATGGAGTATTAAAAAATCAGAAGGTAATCCGTTTGTCCAATCTGGGAAGAAAAGAAGTGTCACTAATAAATGGTCCATATAATCAAATCTAAATTTACCTATAAATACTATTACTAAGTTCCATCTATTGTTGTTATTATTTAATAAATTGAAATCTTAATTACTACTATTTCCAAGACATTTATTTACTATAAGAGTCTTTAAATATTAAAATAATATCATTTCTAGTAATAAATAAAGCGATTTGTTCAGACTTTTTTTTAGCTTTGTATTTTTCGCGGTTGTTTTATTACATCCTTTAAGTACATTTGCCTCTCATACTTCTGACCCTACAGTAAGTCTTCTTCAAAATAGAATATCAAAAAATTTTTCAAAAAAGTTTTGTAAAGCAATACAAAATGGATTGTCAAAGGATGAAGCTATGACATCAGCTATAGTTAAAACCGAAAATATTGTTTCATTTTTATATAATCCTCAAAAAAAATGGATTGAAAAAGACGATTTGGCTAGTCAAATTTCTATAAAAGTTATAAACGAATGTGGATGGTCTTTTGGATTGATCGGTAAAGAGGGTATAAATTATTTTAAATCATATTTTGTAGAAATCTATGACAAGACAACTCCTGATAAGAAATTATCTAATTAAATTAACTTTATGAATAATATTGCTGATAAATATGTAATTATTGTTATTTTGGCAACTATCATTATTGTTTTTGGTTTCATTTTTTCTGTAAAATCACCAGAAAGAAAAGTGATTGAATCCCCTATAATGTGGAAAGAAGAATTTTCTACCATATATTTCTTTGAACAAAACTTAGTTGATTTGAAAAAATCTTATCATGTTTAAATTTCTTTTTATTTATATACTTTTTTTATAATTAAAAATAAAATTTAACAAATTTAGGTCAATAAAAGAAAGCCTTACTTAATTTAAAGATTAATTAAAAAAATAATAAATTATGTTATGAAGTTCAATAAGACAGAAGCCAACTTTAAATCATCCTTTAACCATGCTCTAATTGCCATCGATCTTCTTGGATCATAGAAATTTTGATCCCTATACCAATTAAGTACTTCTGTATCAGATTTTTTCCCGTTGCAAGATAAACAGCAAGGAACGCAATTTTTCGTAGTAGTTTCTCCTCCTTTTGATCTTGGATGTAAATGATCAAGAGATTCAGAAGGATTGCCGCAATAAATGCAGGTATTTTTAGTTAATTTATGGAGAGAATCTCTCCAGTTTTTATTGCTAATTTTAGGACATAGTTGATCAAGGTAAATTGCATCTTGCTTATGCATAATAATCTTGAGAATTATGATAATTTTAACAATTTTTCTTTAGTTCTGAATAACTTTAAAAATTTCAAACTATTTTATAAATATGTAATGTTAATATTATTTAATTGAAATTATTTTTAATAGGTAAGAACTATATTTAATGCTAATAACTGTTACATATTTACCTATTTACAACGAATTTAACTTTAATAACAACTTTTTAATATTTTTAATTTCTTTTATTTCTAATACATTTTCAGCCATTTCTGGAGGTGGTGCTGGATTAATTCAATTACCTGCCTTGATTTTATTTGGATTACCTTATTATCAAGCTCTTGCTACCCATAAAGTTGCAACGGTTGCTTTGGGTTTAGGTGGGTCAATTAGGAATTTTAAAAATCTTAGAAAAGATATTTATATTTTATGGCAAATATTATTATTTGGAACCCCAGGAGTTGTTCTGGGATCATCTATTGTTAAATTCCTTTATGAACAATATTTGTATTTAATATTAGGTCTTATTTCAATAATCTTAGCTATATACTCTTTTCGTAAACCTGATTTAGGTTTGAATTCAATAAATAATATTATCAATTCACGATTAGAATTGAAATTCATTACATCTATTTTTTTTATAGGAATCCTTAACGGTTCTGTCTCATCAGGAACTGGTTTATTAGTAACTATTTTATTAATTAAAACTTTTAAGATGGACTTCCTCAGAGCTGTTAGTTTAACTTTTTTTACAGTAGGTATTTTCTGGAATGCGATAGGTGCATTTTTTTTGAGCAGGATAGGTTCTATACCTATAAATTTATTAGTAATTCTTGTATTAGGGTCTTTTACTGGTGGATATTTTGGCGCTCATTTATCTAATTTAAAGGGAAATAAACTTATAAAAAAAACCTTTACTGTTGTATGCCTGCTCGTTGGTGTAAGTTTGTTAATAAAGTCAATTAGTTTCTTGATGTAAATCAACTAACGGAAATGGCTAAAACTGCTGTGGTAGTTAAAAAAAGGCCAAGTGCTGCTGTAGCAGTTAATAATGAAAGGTTCATCTTGAGAAAGATTTTAAAAATATTAATTATCTTCTTGGATTGAAGTTGTATTAAAAAATACTTTAAGACCTAATTTTTTTAAACTTTTTCTAATATTATTTGACGAAAAAAAAAGGCCTCACAATTGTGAGGCCGGGTGATGGGGAATCTTATTTTTAATCCAATTTAAATAAAAATGCAACCCCCCCCATCGGTAGTGCATCATGAGTGGTCTATAAACACTACAGATAGTGCTTTTTAGTTTGAATTTTAAATAGTCTTGCAATAGTGATAATGTTTTGTAATATTATGAGTTTTATTCAAGAAAATTAATTTTAAATTTAGATATTTATTATTCCTACGAGCTTGTTAAAGCTTATATACAATGTATTATTCGTAAAAGTCATGCATAATTAAAAATTTAATGATTGAATTATCTTTACTGACATTATTGAATTTTGTTGGGGACAATTTTTGTGAATATAGAAATGTAGGACATGATAATTATAAATCTTTACTCCTTTCTTATAGTGATGCGAGTGAAAAATTTGGTCCATTAGAAGTTAAGAAAGTAATTGAAAAATCAGATAATTTTAAAGTTGCTGCAGTTGCTATTGCAGCGATTAAGTGTCCTCAGCATATTATGGAATAATGAAATTCGAAGTTAGAACACATAATGATGACATTTTGAAATCGTCTTTTTCTGTCTTATTACCTATTACTCTTCTTTCATTTATAGTAATCCTCTCTAATATTTCAATTAAACTTGGATCTATTTCAAGACATTATGAAATAAATTATCTTTGTAAGCTACTTACAATAGAAAAGTCATCATCGACTTTCAAGAAATTATCAAAATTAACTAATCAAAACACCAAGCAAAAAATGTGGGATTTATGTAGAGAAATTGTTAAATAATAATTAGCTAGAAGCTGAGGTGTAGTATTTCAGAGCAAAAAACCAAAATCTTCTTGAAACCATAAAAAATATTCCAGCAACAATTAGTTCAAATAATATTTCCCATACTTGGGCAATCCCAAGGATAACTTCAGAGGGAATTGAAGTTATGAATGCAATTGGAACAAAAATACTAAAGAATATCCTTAATGAAAATGAAAAAGAATTTAGAGGAAATCGTCCTATATAAAGAAAGGAGCGTAAGACTTCTGTAGCATTCCATGTTTTTACAAACCAAATTGTTGTTGTTGATATTAAAAACCATAAACTATATAGAATTACAATAGAACAAAATAATGTCGTTAGGCATAAAAATAAAAAGCCTAAATTTATATTTATTTGATTAATACTTATGCAATAAAATAGTAGAGAAAATCCTAAAATTATTTCTAAAATTCCAGATGGAGATATTTTTTTTAAAGAAATAAAAAATTGACTATCTATAGGTTTAAGAAGAACAAAATCTAAGGTACCTTCCCTGATATGTTTCACTATTTCTGTAAGATTTGGATTGAACCATGTATTAGTAATTCCATTTAGGATGGTATATATTCCTTGAATAACTAACGCTTGTTCAAAATTCCATCCCCCAATATTATCAGTATTTTGGAAAAATATAGTTAATAGAAATAGGCTACCTATCAAGCTTAGAATTGCGGTAATAAAGTCAATTATTACGTTGTATTTATATTCCAATTCTGAAGCTATAGAAGTATATAAAAATAATGAATATATTTTTATATATTTTTTTATATTCATGAACCCATTGCGGTGTATTTTTTTGTTCCTAAAGACCATGTCCTCTTAAATATTGGGAAAAGAACTAAAATCCAAAATATCTGCATAAGAAATCCTGAAATTAAGTTTGTGTTATTTCCTGATAAGATATTCGCTGGAAAATCAATTAAGTAAGGGAAAGGGGTTATGTAAATCCATGATTTTACAAATTCTGGAAATGATATTACTGGTGCTAAAAGTCCTGAAAGAAATAGAGTTGGGATAAATAACAACCTTTCTATGGAAGAAGCCTTTTCTGTCCAAAAACATAAGCAAGCAATAATTGATTGAATCAGAAATTGAATTAAAAAAGAAAAAAAGGTAGAAAGACATGAACATAAGAATAGACCTAAACTAGGTATCCATAAACTTCCTGGATTTATAAGAAAAAAAATTATCGCAATTATTAAAGCAAAAGGAAAGCGTGTTATTTGTTCTGCTAAGTGTTGAGCTAAATATCTAAAGAATGGATTTAAAGGTTGAATCAAATATGGGGAAAGTTTACCTAAAAGAGCATCTTCTTCAAAAGTAAAGACAACCCAAACCACGGAAAATTGCCTTACAAAGAAAGCACTCAAAAAATATCTAGAGAGCATTTCATTACTTAAGTTAATAGATTCATTTAAGTTATTATTTGTCCATATATTGAGCATGAAAAAAGGTATTATCCCCGATATTGCCCATAAAGCTATTTCTACTCTGTATTCCAACATATTTGAGTACTGTACTTTTAGTAATGTTATTAGCTTATTTTTATTTAAATTAAACATTTATACTATACTTTTTCCTTTACTAAAATGTTTCCAATTATTTCGTCAACAGGAGGTTCATTTATATATAAATCTTCGATTTCAAATTTGTTAAGAATCTTATTTAAAGTAGATTTAATAGAATCTTTTTTGATTGTTATTGTAATTTCTTTTTGATTTTGATTTTTAATAAAAAATCCTGAATTGCTTAGTTCTTTAGCATCTTTATCCGTCTTGCAAATAATTAGGATATCTTTAACAGGGGATATTTTTTTTAATAGTTTTTCCAGTTCCCCATCATATGTGAGACATCCTTCGTGAATACATATCACCCTCTTGCATAAAGATGTAATATCTTTCATGTAATGACTAGTTAGACAAATTGTTGCATTTGTTTCTTTATTATAAATCTGCAGAAATTTTCTAAGATTTCTTTGAGCATTAATATCTAGGCCTAGTGTAGGTTCATCTAAGAATAAAATATTTGGTTTATGTATTAAAGCTGCCAATAATTCTGATTTCATTCTTTGGCCTAAAGATAATTTTCGAACAGGTATATAAAGCTCCTTTTCAATCTCAAGCATATCTGACAGCTTTTTAATTCTTTTTTTTGCTTCAAATTCTGCTATGTCATAAATTGCGGCATTTAAATAAAAAGATTCTATTGGAGGGAGATCCCAAATTAGCTGTTGTTTTTGCCCCATTATTAAAGTTATATTCTTCAGGAAATTAGTATTTCTTTTGTAAGGCAGGTTACCGGCAACAGACAACTTTCCTTGGCTTGGGTAAATTAAACCACAGAGTATTTTAAGAATAGTTGTTTTCCCAGCACCGTTTGCTCCAAGAAAACCTACTATCTCTCCTTTTTTTATTCCGAAATTTATATTTTTTATAACCTCAATACTTTTTGTTTCTCTTTTAAAAAAATGCTTAAGTGTACCCCTTAGTCCAGGTCCCTTTGAAGAAATATCAAATGATTTTGATAAATTTTCAACCTGAATAATATTCTCTTCCATCTTATTTGATAAATCAGTTTTAATTTTGGATTCTATAAATTTTAAAAATCTAAATATATTTATTTAGTTGAATATTACGATCAACTATAAAACATCTTTTAGTGAAACAATAAGCCAAGTTATAAAATTAATCGGATTTAAAAGTTCACTGGATTTAAACTTAGGTTCGTAATTAATATTATTAACTACATTTAATATAAAATTATTTTCTTCATTTTTAATTCTGTTCACTTCTTTTTCTATTATGTTTCCTTTCTCATCAAGAATTAGAATTTCATTCTCAAAAAACCACTCATTTTTCCCATTTGATAAGTTTACAATCACACCAATACCCATACCATCAGTGATTTTGAAGTCACTTATAATACACTCTGGTGAAATGGTTATCGCTTCAATTGTCTCTTTAGTTAATCTATCTTTTGAAAGCTCTAGATTAACCTTAACCGTGTTTCCTATTTTTACTTTATCCAAGATTGTCATTTATGAGTTATTATACCTATTTAATTCTTGTAATTGTGATAAAGGATTAAATATAAATGCTAATCATTATTGATTAGAGTTTTTAAATACGGCTTCTAAAATTTTTTTAATTGTGATCGCTAATATTCTCAGAAAAACAAAGCTTATGCCTAGCCACCCCAATAATACTGAAATTGATAATAAGCTTGAACTAAGATCTCGTTGTAAAAATTCCTGCATAGAGAATGAAATTTTATTAAATAATTTTAATTTATATTTTTAATTTATTAGTTAATTAAATATAAATGCTTATAGATTATTGTTATTTACTTTAGTTTAAATCTACGATTTGATGATTTGATTTCATAAGCTAATATGAATTAAGTAAATTTATTAATTTGGATCTCTCTTTAAATTCATATTTAGGAATTTTTTTTATCCTAGTTGGCTTAATAGTTCGGATTAATTTTAAATTTATTATTCAAAAGGATTAATAATTTCCACTTTTAAGTAAAAGATTTATTTAACTTTTTAAAATTACCTAGTACTTTAAAAATAGATATAGTTAACAAAAAAAAGATTGTTATTATATTTTGATTTTAAAATTTAATTGGCTTTTATATTTTATATGACTAATAATAATCAAAACTATAAATTATTATAATGAACAATGATTTGGAAACCTTTAATTATTTTGTTGATGATCTACTTTCTTCGGAGGATAATTTATTAAAACATGAGCTCGATCTTCTTTTGATGCAGTATCTTTTTAATTCGATAGATCTAGATTTATTTAAGAAGCAGGATTTTGAAGAAGATATAAGTGTTGCCTAAAAGTTCTTAATTATGAAATATTTTTATGAAAAAGTATGGGTTCCTTTCTTTGGTGGAATATTATCAAAGTTTGTTTTCTTAATTGAAGGTAAACAAACAACAAAGAGAAAGAACAAAAAAACTTAAAATTAACTGAAAACTTTGAATACTTTTTATAAGTATTTCATCGTTTATATATTGAAAGCAACAAAACATATTCTCTTAATTAATTAATTTATGCATGGTTAAGGTATCAAAAGAAATAGTATTAAAATTTTTATGAATAACAAGCCTTATTTAAAACCATACACTGTACATTATAGAGACTTTCAAAATCTTAGATTAGAAAATTGTTTTTATGCAATAGATGCTTATGAAGCAAGAACATTGGCTATGGAGTTTAATAAATTTATAAATGCACATCCTAATAGTATTGATTTAATTAGATGCGAAAAGTGATCTTTAAATAGATATTTGAAAGTTTATATTCTATACACTTAAAAATTTATCAATAACTGTTTGGCTTAATTCACTTGTAGGGCCACTTGCAACAATTCCTCCCCTTTGCATTGCATAATATCTACTTGCCTGCCTAACAAAGTGTAAGTGCTGTTCAACTAATAAAACTCCGATACCAGTTTCTTTAATTATGAGATTTATAGCGTTTTCAATATCTAATACTATATTTGGTTGAATTCCTTCAGTAGGTTCGTCTAGTAACAATAATTTTGGTTTACCTAATAGTGCTCTCGCAATTGCAAGTTGTTGTTGTTGCCCTCCACTGAGATCACCTCCTTTTCTTGATAGAAAGTCTTTTAAAATAGGAAATAAATCATAAATACTTGAATCAATATTTTTATTTTTAGATAAGCCTCCAGGGAGCGATTCCATTCCCAACATTAAGTTTTCTTCAACAGTCAGATAAGGTATTATTTCTCTTCCTTGAGGAACATATGCCATTCCTTTTCTAGCTCTTTGATGTGGGGCCTTTCTATTTATATTTTCTCCAATAAAGTTTATTTCTCCTTTCTTTGCCTTTAATAGCCCTATTAATGATTTTAATAAAGTAGTTTTCCCTACTCCATTTCTACCTATTAAACAGATCATTTCTCCAGATTTAAGGTTTAAATCTACATCTCTGAGAATATGGCTTTCCCCATAATAAGTATTTAATGATTTTACTTCTAGTAGATGTTTCATTGTTATTTCTCCGGTCTACCTAAATAAACATCAATTACCCTTTTGTCATTTTGAATAGTATCCATTGTACCTTCACATAATACTGTGCCTTGATTTAGAACTGAAACATTACTATCAAGTCTTCTTATGAATTCCATATCGTGATCAATAACAACCACTGTATTATCTCCAGATAATGATTTTAATAAATCTGCTGTCAAATCAGTTTCCTCATCTGTAAGACCTGCAACGGGTTCATCAACGAGCATTAAATCAGGTTTTTGGCCTAGTAACATTGCTATTTCTAACCATTGTTTTTGACCATGTGATAAAGCACCAGCTTTTGAATTGATTTTTTTAGATAAGTTTATAACTTTCATTAAATGTTCTATTTCATCTAATTGATCATTTTTAATTTTTTTATTAATTAGATTTAAAGGACTTTTAGGAGTACTTACTGATATCTCAAGATTTTCTTTAACAGTTAGATTTTCAAATACTCTTGGGCTTTGAAATTTTCTTCCTACACCTAAACGTGCAATTTTATGTTCTTTTCTTCCTATTAGTGATTTTCCTTTAAAAAAAACATCACCTTTAGTAGGTTTTACTTTACCTGTTATTACATCTAGAAATGTTGTTTTCCCTGCCCCATTTGGACCAATTACAGCTCTTAGTTCTCCTTTTTTTAAACTAAGGTTTAGATCATTTAATGCTAGAAATCCTTCAAAACTAACACTTATATTTTCCAATCTTAATAGAGAATTAGTCTTCTTATTCATTTTTTAATCCCTCCGTTTCATTTTTAATTTCTAAACTTGGGTATGTTTCGATTTTCCTTTTCAAACCAAGTTTTTGAAGCAGATTCCTTGGTCCCTCTCCTTGTACCCATCCTAAAACACCTTCTGGTAATGCTGTAACTACTAGAATAAATATCCCACCCTGAATAAACATCCAGCTTGCCGGTAAAGCTTCACTTACTAAACTTTTTGCATAATTTATCAATACTGCTCCAAGTATTGCTCCCAATAAAGTCCCTCTTCCTCCCACTGCAACCCAAATAACCATTTCTATTGAAAATGGTACTGTCATAAATTGAGGAGATACTATTCCTGATTGAACAGTATACAAAGCACCAGATATTCCTGCTAAACCACCTGCTATAGAAAATATTATTGTTTTAAATAAGACAGGATTGTAACCTGTGAATCTGACTCTTGGTTCGTCATCTCTGATCCCTATAAGAATATTCCCAAATCTTCCTTTTACTACCCATTTTGAAAAAAACCATGCCGCAATAACTAATAAGGCTGTAAACCAAAAAAACATTCTTTGGATTGATTCTGAACCAACCATTTGTCCAAAAAGTTGAGTTACATCAGTTTTTAACCCGTTAGTACCATTAATAAGTTTTTGTTGTCCATTAAAGAAATTAAAGAATACTAAAAGAGCAGCTTGGGTAAGTATTGAAAAATACACACCTTTTATTCTGTTTCTAAAAACAAGAAATCCAAGTATTCCTGCAACTAATGCAGGTATAACCCAAATTGCAAATAAACTAAAGATTGGATTTCTAAATGGTTCCCAGAAAAAAGGTAAATTATCTACGCCATAAAGTCCAAAGAATTCTGGAATATTATTTGGAAATTCAGAAGAGCTTGTTATCTGTAGATACATTGCTGCACAGTAACCCCCAAGAGCAAAAAATATACCCTGACCAAGACTCAATAAACCAGTAAATCCCCAAATTAGATCTACACCCAAAGCAACAATAGCTAATGATAAATATCTACCTAGAAGATTCAATCTGAAAACAGGAAGAATTGATGGAGCCGCGATAATAAAAGCAATAATGAGCACCCAAATAACAAAAGTTGTTTTTTTGCTTAGTTTTAAGTTTTTAAATTCCATTAACTCTCAACCATCCTTCCTTTCTGGGGGAATAAACCAGTAGGTTTGAATTGCAGGAATATTACTATTAACGCAAAAATCATAACTCTAGCCATACTAGTAGTTGCAAAGAAATTTATTGTATTTGATAGTGGTAGAGGCATATCAGGCCATATTGATAAAAGGCGACCAGCTCCAATTAAATCAGTCATTATTCCTATTCCAAAAGAGGCAAAAATTGTACCCAATAGGTTCCCTACACCTCCTAAAACTACAACCATAAAACACCCAACTATATAATTTCCTCCAACATTAGGCCCAACCGATCCCAAAAGAGATACAGCAACACCTGCTACACCTGCTAATCCAGAACCAATTCCAAAAGTAAGAACGTCAACTTTTTCTGTTGAAATTCCAAGACAGTCACTCATTTCTCTATTTTGAGTTACTGCTCTTATCCTCATACCCCAAGCACTTTGATTCAAAAATAATGTTATTGCAATTACAGATATTAAAGTAATTATTATTATCATTAATCTTGTTTTTGGGAAGGTTGTTCCAAGAATTTCAACCTGACCCCTCATCCATGCTGGAGCCGTGACATCCACATTTCTTGCACTAGCTCGACTTAATTTGCTAACTGAAGATGAAATCAAATTACCGGAGAGAACTCCCGCTAAAGCTGCAAATATCCATGAACTAAATTTTACATATTTAAATTTTATAGACTCTTTTATTTTTGATGAAAATACTGATGGTAGAAATAAACCTATTATGAGACTTATTACTAGTCCTGTCCCATAAGCTAAAGGAACACTGCGGACAAACTGTTGAAGTATAAGGCTTACTCCCCATGTTGCAAGTAAAGTCTCTAATGGACTTCCGTATAACTTTCTAATTACAGTTTTTTCTAAAAGTATTCCTACTACTCCACTGACAATAAATGCAAAAAAGATAGATACTATAACGTAAGCGTTGTAATAGGGTTTTAATAGTGGGAGTTTGAAAATTAATTGAGTTACATATGTTGTGTAAGCACCTAGCATCATTAATTCACCATGAGCAAGATTGATTACACCCATCAAACCAAATACAATAGCTAAGCCCAAGGCTGCTACTAGTAAAACTGATCCGATCGCTACACCGTTGAATAAACTATCAAGAAGCAATTCCAATTTTAATAAGAAGAAAATTTAAGTGGATATAAGAAGAGGAGGCATCAAGCCTCCTCTTCTCTTTAGAAGTAAGCTTTGAAATTAAAGCTTATATCTTTCTCCTTTAGATGGATCTGTCCAGTCACATGCATAACCTTTTGAACTAGGTTCAAATTGGTTCCATGCTTGTGGGTAGACAACTCCATCAGTTTCTTCAAGAATCTCGAATCCACCTTCTGGCTTGATTAAACCAATTCTTACTGTTTGAGCAAGGTGATGGTTAGGCATAACCTCAACTGGTCCTTGAGGAGCGTCGAATGTTTGACCTACCAGAGCTTCTCTAACAGCACTGTTCTCAAACGTGCCTGCATCTTCAACTGCTTGTTTCCATAAATAAACCATGTTGTAAGCAGACTCCTGTGGATCAGCAACTACTCTGTCACTTCCATATAGAGCTTTGAAATCAGCTGCAAATTTCTTGGATTCAGGTGTATCGATAGACATCATGTAGTTCCAAGCACCATAATGGCCTTCTAAAAATTCAGGTCCAATAGTACTGATTTCTTCCTCTGCTATAGAGTAGTTCATTACATAATATCCATTACTAGGAGTGATCCCAGCATCCTGAATCTGTTTAAAGAAAGCAACGTTTTGGTCACCATTAAGTGTGTTGATAATTACTCCACCACCAGATGGCGCTAACGCTTTTTTGATCTTGGAAATAATAGGAGCAACTTCAGTATTTCCTAGAGGTAAATAATCTTCACCTACAACCTTTCCTCCAAGTGATTTAAGTTGTTCTTTGGTAATTGTATTTGATGTCCTTGGGAAAACATAGTCTGAACCAACTAAGAAAAATGGCTTTCCAGCGGCAGGAGATCTCTTATACATAAAATCAGTTGCTGGTTCTGATTGTTGGTTTGGTGAAGCACCTGTGTAGAAAATGTTGTTTGAACATTCCTGAGCTTCATACTGAATTGGGTAGTAAAGGAATGCATCTTTTGATTCATACACAGGAAGCATTGCCTTCCTACTAGCAGATGTCCATCCACCAAATACAACTGGAACCCCATCCTGGTCGATTAATTTTTTAGACTTCTCAGCAAAAGTTGGCCAGTCAGAAGCTCCATCTTCAACGATGTAATCGATTTTGTAGCTTTTGCCACCAACGGTTACTCCTCCGGCAGCGTTGATTTCTGCAATAGCCATTTTTTCAGTATCAACAAGAGTTGATTCAGATATAGCCATTGTTCCTGAAAGGGAATGTAAAATACCAACAGTTACTGTGTCATCGAAACTTCCGGAAGTGTCTGAACCTCCTCCGCATGAAGTAACTGAAACGGCAAGAGAGGCAGTAGCTAAACCTGCCAAAATACGCCTTGAAATTCTCATGAATTCGTTTAAATTAGGTAATTGACCCACATTGGGGGGATAAAGTAAAAGTTATAAACGAGTGGGATTTAGTTTTGTAGCAGAGGTAACATTTTGTTGAATCCAATATAAAACTTCCGATTATTTTTTTGACTTTAAATGTTTGGTATTTGACCGACTAGATACTTAATAACGTCATCAACACCACTGCCGGAACTAAGATTTGTAAAAAACCATGGTTTACCATCTCTCATCATATCTGTATCGTTTTGCATAATATTTAAATTTGCACCAACCATATCAGCTAAATCAATTTTGTTGATTAATAACAAATCAGATCTTGTAATCCCAGGACCTCCTTTTCTCGGAATTTTATCCCCAGCCGATACATCAATCACGTAAATAGATAAATCTACAAGTTCTGGACTAAAACTTGCCGCAAGATTATCTCCTCCACTTTCAACAAAAATAAAATCCAATGGATCATATTTGTTTTCAAGATCCATTACTGCATTTTTATTAAGTGAACAATCTTCTCTTATTGCAGTATGAGGACAACCACCAGTTTCTACTCCAACAATTCTTCCTTCCTCTAAAATCTTTTTCTTTATGAGAAAATTTGCATCCTCTTTTGTATAAATGTCATTAGTAACAACAGCTATTTTATATTTCTTTTTAAGACCTATGCATAAAGTTTCAACTAATGCTGTTTTTCCCGAGCCTACTGGGCCCGCAACTCCTACTCTTAATTTGCTGCTCATAAATTAATTTCTAAAAAGTTTTGTATATAGATCATTATGGTTTTGTTGAGCCATAGATAAGCTTATATTCCCAACATAAAGATCATTAATATTACTGTCTACAATTTCTTGGGAAACTTCTGATATTAAATCCAACAACTCAAGTTGAATAGTTTGTGCTTTTATTGAACCCATGGGTATAAGTCTTATTGCAGCACTAAGTTGATTCGCAGTCCATGCATATATAAAATTTTCGATCATTTCTAATTTATTTATTTGAAAAGAGAAGCAAGCCCAACTCCATGCTAAAGACCAAGAGATATTTTTATTTTTTTCATATAAATATTCAAATCCAAATTCTTTAGTCAATTCAAAAAGTGATTTAGCCATTTGAGTCTGTTGATCTCTTATCTCAACAGTATCTCTAAAAGACAATAGCCATTTATCTAAACTCAATAATCTTCCTTTGTTATTTTTGACATTATTAGCAACTTTTAATTCTACAAAAATTTCAAAAAATTCTATTAAACATTTTGCTTCAATTCTAATTTGCCCAATTTTTAATTCATTTGTAATTAAATCCCTTATGTGGTCTGATTCTTCTAAATTCTTAATTTTTAAAAAACTCTCTAATCCCTCAGAATAACAAAAACCTCCTACAGGTAAACTTGGACTAATTAATAAATACTTAACTAAGTGATTTTTTTTCATGATGAAAAGCTCCTATTTCTGGAAAAAACTTTTTTTCAACTTTTGAGAAAACAACATCAAAGTTCTTAAGCAATTCCTCAATTATGTAATCACTTTTAGTAAATAAGATATTTTCATTAATCTCAATTTCTACATGTCTATTTCCAAGATGATAAGCAACTTTTATAAGCTCTTCATTCGTTTTAGCAGTAATTTCTATTAAATTTTCTTTTTGCGCAATGATTTGTACAAAGAGTGTTTTTTGATTTGTTCGAAGGATATCACCATCATTCAATTTTCCCTCTCTTGGTAATTGTAATTGAAGTTCTTGATTACAATCTGATTTTCTTTTTCCCCTAAAGACTCTTCTTTGATCAGAACTAAGTGTAAGGTTTAATAAATTACCCTCATGGCAATTTTGCTTAATCCAATCAGTTACAACAATTTCTTTTTTATTGCTCATAACAAAATATTTTTAGTAACTTAGATAGAGTAATCAAGAAAACAATTATGGCTAAATCTTCTTGGGAAGGTAATTGTTTCTTAAATTTTTTTAATAATAAATCAAGTTCTGAGAAAGACGATAAAACAATCTTTAAATCTAAATTTACATCTCCCTATAAATTACTAAAATGCAGTTATGACAAAGAGGGCAGATGTATTTTACCTATACTTCATACTGCAGGAGGACTTGTTGGTGGTGATTTGCTTGAATTTGAAGCAAATATTGGAATTAATTCGAAAGTTTTATTAACCACCTCTTCAGCTCAGAAAGTATATGGTTCAGTTGGTAGATCAAAAATTAATCCTGAAGGGTCTTTTTCCTCGCAGAAAACAAAAATAAGTATTCTTGATAATTCTCATCTAGAGTACTTACCACAAGAAACAATAGTTTTTGCAAACGGATTATATTCTCAGGAATTTAATATTAATATTTCTGATAACTCTAGTTTTTTATTTACAGATTTAATAAGACTTGGAAGATCTTCTGCAGGCGAATCAATTGAGAGCGGCGTTTTTAGATCAAAATTAGAGATTATGAGGAATGGAAATTTATGTGATGATTGGGAATTTGTAGATCAAATTGAATTAAATAAATTTAGTTTTCAAGCTAAGAGTGGAATGGATTTTATGCCAGTTTTTGGTTCTTTAATTTGGATATGTGAAAAAGAATTTCCTAAATCAAAAATAATCGATTTAAAAAAAAATATAAAAATGATATTTAAAGAAAATGATAATTATTTGTCTTTAGGAACTTTAGAAAATGGTATATCTATAAGATTCTTGGGTCATTCATCACAAGATGCAAGAAAATGTTTTTTTTCTATTTGGACACAAATAAGAACTGTTTGTGGGTTTTGTAAGCCAGAATATCAAGGTGTATGGCCTTTACAAGATCAATAAATTACTGATTATGTTCATGAGTAACTTTTTTAAAGATAATTTTTAGATTAATTTTTAATTATGCACCTTTCACCTCAAGAAAAAGATAAACTATTAATTTTTTCAGCGGCACAATTAGCTGAAAGAAGACTTAATAGGGGTCTAAAACTTAATTATCCAGAAACAGTTGCTTTTTTAAGCTTTCAAGTTTTAGAGGGCGCAAGAGATGGCAAAAGTGTTAGCCAATTAATGTCTGAAGGTACAACTTGGCTTTCTAAAAATCAAGTAATGGATGGTATTTCTGAAATGGTCGATGAAGTTCAAGTAGAGGCTGTCTTCCCAGATGGTACTAAATTGGTAACTATTCACAATCCTATTAATTAATTATGGAATATTTAATACCAGGCCAAATAATTCCTGAGGATGGCCATATCGAATTAAATTCTGGCAAGGATGTTAAAACTATATCCGTATCAAACTCAGGGGATAGACCTATTCAAGTCGGATCCCATTATCATTTTTTTGAAACTAATAAATCTTTAATTTTTGATAGAGAAATAACTCTTGGTATGCGTCTAGATATCCCCGCAGGAACTTCTATAAGATTTGAACCTGGTGACACTACAGAAGTTAAACTAGTATCTTATTCAGGTTATAGGAATGTCTTTGGTTTTAATGCTTTAATTAATGGTCCTTTAGATTCTTAAATATTATGTCTTATAAGATTAATAGAAATACTTATGCTCAAACATATGGACCTACAAAGGGAGATAGAGTAAGACTTGCTGATACAGAATTAATAATTGAAGTAGAAAAGGACTTTACTACTTATGGAGATGAGGTGAAATTTGGTGGAGGTAAGGTTATCAGAGATGGGATGGGACAGTCTCAAGTATCGAGAGATGATGGAGCTGTTGATACCGTAATAACTAATGCTTTGATAGTTGATTGGTGGGGAATTGTAAAAGCTGACGTTGGTCTGAAAGATGGGAAAATTTGTGAAATTGGTAAAGCAGGAAATCCTGATATACAAGATAATATTAATATAATTATTGGATCTTCAACTGAAGTAATAGCTGGTGAGGGACATATTCTTACCGCAGGATCTATAGATACACATATCCATTTTATTTGTCCTCAACAAATTGAAACAGCATTAGCTTCTGGTATCACAACTATGTTAGGAGGAGGTACAGGTCCAGCTACAGGAACCAATGCTACAACTTGTACTCCAGGTGCTTTTCATATATCTCGTATGCTTCAATCTGCGGAAGCTTTCCCTATGAATTTAGGTTTTTTTGGTAAGGGTAATTCATCTAATAAGACAAATCTTTTTGAACAAGTAAATGCTGGAGCATGTGGTTTGAAATTGCATGAAGACTGGGGTACAACTCCATCAACGATAAATACATGTCTTAATGTTGCAGATGCTCTAGATGTTCAAGTATGTATTCATACTGATACTTTGAATGAAGCAGGGTTTGTTGAGGATACTATAGCTGCTATTGCAGGTAGAACTATACATACTTTTCATACAGAAGGAGCAGGGGGTGGTCACGCTCCAGATATTATTAAAATTTGTGGAGAAAATAATGTCTTGCCAAGTAGTACTAATCCAACTAGGCCTTATACCAAAAATACTCTTGAAGAACATCTTGACATGTTAATGGTTTGTCATCATTTAGATTCTAAAATTCCAGAAGATATTGCATTTGCAGAGTCAAGAATCAGGAGGGAAACAATAGCTGCGGAAGATATTTTGCATGATATTGGAGCTTTTTCAATTATTGCAAGTGATTCACAAGCTATGGGAAGAGTAGGAGAAGTTATAACAAGAACTTTTCAAACCGCACATAAAATGAAAGTTCAAAGAGGTCCATTACCTGAAGACTGTGACAAAAACGATAATTATCGAGTAAAAAGATATATCTCCAAAGTCACTATAAATCCAGCTATTGCCCATGGAATTAATAAATTTGTTGGTTCTATTGAAAAAGGTAAAATCGCTGATTTAGTTTTGTGGAAACCGTCCTTTTTTGGTGTTAAGCCAGAATTGGTTGTCAAAGGGGGTTCTATAGTTTGGTCTCAGATGGGTGATGCAAATGCTTCAATTCCAACGCCCGGACCTGTTCATGGTAGACCTATGTTTGCAAATTATGGACAATCACTTTTAAAAAGTTCTTTCACTTTTTTGAGCAAAAATGCTATTGACCTTGATATTCCTAAAAGGCTTTCTTTGCAAAAAAATTGTTTAGCAGTAGAGAATACAAGATCTATTAATAAATTAGATCTTAAATTAAACAATAAATTACCAAATATTTCAGTTGATCCACAAACTTATGAAGTCTTCGCTGATGGGGAATTACTTACGTGCGATCCTCTAGAAGAAGTGCCAATGACTCAAAGATATTTTTTACTTTAGTAATTGTTAATTAATTCTTTTTTGGTTGAATTTATTTCATTAGATCCTGCATTTGCTAAGTCCTCTTGAAGTTTATTTTCACAAGAAAGAACTCTTGACCAACTCGGAAGTTGTTGAGTTGTTGGATTGGATAAATAACCTTGAGTAGCAGGTCTTAATAATTTAGCAAATTTTTGGACTGACAATTCCTCTTCATGTCTGTCATATGGGAGCTTGTTAACTGCGGAATCTAATCCAAATTGTTTGACTCTATCTTCTCCTACTCTTTTGTAAAGTACTTCAAGTGTCGATAATTGAGTGCTTGTAAGAGTCTGAGCTTGATGTTCCATAAGTCCTCTCAAGACACTTGATAAAATTTCTGTACACATTTTTTGGAGACCTTCTTTAGATGATGAGCCTATTGTTTTATGTTTATGATCAAATAAACCAAGGTCTACTTGAGCTATTTTTGAAGTTCTGACATTCCTATAAACTTCAGAAAGAAGACCTATCTCTAATCCCCAATCACATGGAATTCTTAAGTTCATAGCTAAATCTTTTGTGAATGCAAATTCACCAGCGAGAGGATATCTAAAAGATTGTAAATACTGTAAAAACGGCCCATTGCCAACTAATTGCTCCAAACTTGCTAATAAAGGACCAACAAATAATCTTGTTGCTCTTCCTTGTAACTGATTGGTTTCTAATGATAATCGACTATAGAAAGCTTTTACATAGGAAATTCCATATGATTCATCTAACAAGGGGAGAATCATTCTTGATGGATATAATGGGCTAAATGTTCTTATATCGGCATCAAATAAGGCAACTACGTCAGATTTTCTTGTCGCAACCCCTATTCCTTGCCAAACTGCCCATCCTTTTCCTGGAGTTCCAAGTAGTTCTAGTCCATTTTTTTCTTGACTTTTTAATAGTTCGATTACAGAGGGTGAATTTGTCCATTGAATATGAACTGGGAATGGCATTGAATCAAAAAATGACTTTGCAGATTTTACTTGATCTACAGTTTTTGCAGATAGAGCAATAACTAATTCATTTAATCCAGTAAGATTTTTTAAAACTTCTTTAATATCTCTTAGCGCAGGTCGTTCGAACTCTTCATAGAGACAAGGAATTAATATTGCTGTAGGTTTTTTTTTAAGACTTCTATTTAATTCTCTAAGTAAATCCTTAGTGACGCCATATTCATGTATTGTTGTGATTAAACCTTGTTGAAAGTCCATTTTCTATTTGATGTGCAGAATAGTGTTAATACTTCGATGGTTTTTTCAAAGTGACGCAAATTGATTCAGAGAAAAAATTAGATAGATTAAGACTTTGTAAATTGCTATCAACAATTTATAATGATCATACTACCGAAGAGCTTAACTTTATTTGTAATCAATTATTGCAGATTTTAGATAATTTCTCAGAGAAGTCTCGTTATGAAGAAATAAGTGAAGATAAAAAATGGGACGAATCTTATGCTGTTCTAATAACCTATGCTGATGGTGTGTACAAAAAAGGAGAAGCTACACTTTTAACGCTTCAAGAATTACTAAGTAAATATTTTGGTAGTTTATCAAAAGTAGTTCATATTCTTCCATTTCTGAAATCAACTAGTGACGGTGGTTTTGCTGTATCAAGTCATAAGTCTTTAGAAGAAAAATTTGGTGGTTGGGAGGATCTGAAAAGTATTTCTAATAAACATTATTTAATGGCTGATTTAGTTTTAAATCATGTTTCATCATCTCACCCATGGGTTCAGCAATTTATTAAATGCCAAGAACCCGGATTATCTAATGTCTTTTCTCCTTCACAAGATCTTGATTGGAACAGTGTTATCAGACCAAGGAGTTCATCTCTTTTTTCTCAAATAAATACAGAGGAAGGACAAAAACAAGTTTGGACAACTTTTGGTCCAGATCAAATTGATTTGAATTGGCTTAATCCCAAAATGACTTTAGAGTTTCTTAACTTGATTATTATTTATTTATCAAATGGTATTAATTGGTTGAGACTAGATGCGGTAGGTTTTATTTGGAAGGAACCTGGTACAACATGTTTGCATTTACCAAAAGCACATTCAATAGTAAAAATTTTAAGAATATTATTAAACGACCTTATAAAGGATGGCGTATTAATTACTGAAACTAATGTTCCACAGAAGGAAAATCTTTCTTATTTAATACCAGAAGATGAGGCGGACATGGCTTATAATTTCCCTTTGCCACCGCTTCTTTTAGAAGCAATAATTACTTCAAGAGCAGATATTCTAAATTCTTGGATTTGTGATTGGCCAGAGTTACCTAAAACTACAACTCTATTTAATTTCACTGCTTCTCATGATGGTGTCGGGTTAAGGGCTTTAGAGGGCCTTATGAATGAACAAAGAATTAAAGATTTGTTGATTAATTGTGAGAAAAGAGGGGGTCTAGTAAGTCATAGAAGATTATCAAATGGAGAAGATAAACCATATGAATTAAATATTAGTTGGTGGAGCGCAATGGAGGATCCCGGTAGAGATTCAAATCGTTTTCAATATGAAAGATTTTTGTTAACGCAATTACTTGTGATGTCACTAAAGGGGGTTCCTGCTTTTTATCTGCCAGCATTGCTGGCTTCAGAAAATGATATAAAAAGCTTTTCAATGACAGGACAAAGAAGGGATCTTAATAGGGAAAAATTTAAGTTTGAGAAACTTTCTGCTGTTTTTAAAAATCCTGAATCTAATGCTAATAAAAATCTTAAATATCTTAGAAATGCAATGGATGTTAGAGCAAAATTACCTCAATTCCATCCTCAGTCTCAGATGGAATGCTTATCTAAAGATAGAGGCGATATTGTTGTAATTAAAAGGGGTATTGGTTCAAAAGCTATTTTTACAATTCATAATATGACGGATAATAAAATTAACTATAGATTCAGTGAATATAAATTTGCTAGATTGATTAATAATGATCAGAATATGCGGGATTACCTAACATCAAATAAATATAATTCTAATAATATTGAACTTGATCCTTTTCAAGTAATTTGGCTTGGTTTTTTAAAAGATGATTGAAAATTCTTCCTTGTGGGTAGTTAGTGATGTTGATGGAACATTAATGGATCATTCTTATGATTTAACTCCAGCAAAAGAAACTATACAATTTCTTCAAGAATTATCTATACCAGTAATACTATGTACCAGCAAAACCGCCGCAGAAGTAAAGGTTATTAGAAATGAACTTAATTTAACTGATCCTTATATTGTTGAAAATGGTGCTGCTATCTATGGTGAGTCTTTAAAGAAGGTTAATGGTGAAATTATTCTTGGAGAAAAATACATAAAACTTGAAAAAATTTTAAGTAGTATTTCTAAGGAAATTAATTATGATTTAGTACCACTTAATAACATCTCAGATAAAGAAGCAACAGATCTAACTGGATTAAAAGGAAATTCTCTAAAATTAATGAGGGACAGACACTGGAGTATGCCATTCTTAAATCCTCCTGAAAGCAAGGAAGAAGAGATTAATATTTGCTGTAGAAGATTTAATGTAGAAATTTTTAGAGGGAATAGGATGAGTCATATGTTGTCAATTAATTCAAACAAGGGAAAAGCAATAATTGCCCTAAAGAAATATTCAAATATGTCAAATATTAAAATTATTGGTTTAGGAGACTCTCCTAATGATTTGCCTTTATTATTAAATTCAGATTACAAAATTGTAATTCCTAGTCCTGTCGGACCAAACTTGAAATTATTAGACAAATTAAATGGGTATAAATTTACTTTAGCTGGAGAACCAAATGGTTATGGTTGGAAAAGCGAAATTAATAAGTTAATAAAAAAATTAATATTAAACAAACAATGAGAGATTTAAATATCCAATTTCCTTTGGATGATTTTGAAAAATTAATTTCTCAAATTGGATGGGAAAAATTGGATGAATGGTTTATGTTTTGGAATCTTAAGAAAGATATACTCTCCATTGATAAATATTGGGATGATAATGTAAATGATGATTGGATTTGGGGACTAGCTTTACCGCTTTTATCACAAGCATATAAATTTAATAAAAATTCTCCTGATCGGAAAATAATTGGAATTTCAGCTCTTCCAGGGACTGGTAAAACAACTTTAGGTAAATGGTTGGAGAGTATATCTTTAAAATTAAAATTTAAAATATCTGTTATTTCCATTGATGACTTTTATTTACCTTCTAAAGAAATGGAATTAGCTATTAAGAATAATCCATGGAATGTTTCAAGAGGTTTTCCAGGCAGCCATTCGATTGATTTAATGAAAGATAAATTACTAAAATGGAAAGCTGATGGGCAATTAAACGTCCCTGTTTTTGATAAATCTTTAAGAAATGGTTTAGGGGATAGATCTCATTGGAAATATGAAGCTCCCGATCTACTTATAATAGAGGGATGGTTTTTAGGTGTGAAACCTTTATCTATAGATTCGGATAATTCTCAGATTATTTCACCACCATTAAGTTCTTCAGAGTCCTGTTATAGAGATAATATCCAAAATAATTTAGATCATTACTTAGATATTTGGAGCATGATTGATCAAATTTGGCACTTAAAACCTTTGAAATTTGAATATATGAATGAATGGAAGACTAATCAAGAAAACAAAATGTTTGTTAAAAGAGGAAGTTCACTTAAAGATAATAAATTAAGTGATTTTCTTCGCATGTTAAATGTTTCTATCCCTATTGAAAGTTTTGATCTTATAAGTTCGGATGTTTTGTTATTAATAAATCAAGAGAGAAAATTAATTAGTGTCGGATTAAATTAAATTTTTTTTCGAAAAAAATTTATTTAGTAATTTTTTATACATTTTAAATTTAATTCTTTAGTGTTTAATTAATTATGTTTATTAATGTTCTTTCGATGATTGAGTTTTCTTATAAAAATGAAGGCTCCAGGATGGTTGTTTTGAGGTGTATTGGTCCTTCAAATTTCTTTCTTGAAAGAGTTTTATTTCCTACTGATATTCTTACTTTTATGGCTCCTAATGATTCTAGAGTTGAAATTTGGGGTAATGAAATGTATGGACCTAAACTAGAGGAGAGGATACGAATTTCATCTGAGAGTGAGGATGCAACTCTAGTAGCATAATATTAATTTTTAATTGTCTTCGAGTCAGAATTTTTAAAGACTCGTATTATTTTCATTGATATTATGGGTCTATATTCTATTGTAATTATAATGAATCAATTTGCATCGTTCGCCATTGGAGGTTTTGTCCCTTCAGCCGCTATTGCAGGAGTTTTAGTTTTAATCGGTCTTGGAGCGTTTTTTTATCTTGGATTAAAAGGACCAACAGATTATTAATTACATTTTAAAATTATTAAATATACTCACTCATAATGGATCTTACTGTAGTACTTTTTATTGTTAGTTTCCCTTTTGTATTACTGACAGTCTTTTTTGGGACAAAAAATGATTTCTACGAAAGTGAAAATTATAAAGGTGACGGTTGTGCTCACGATGTGAAAAGATAATACTATTTAGAAGCACCACCATATATACAAGTCCATTTATTATCAAATTGCCATACAGGAATATAAATTTCTTTAGAAATTTTATTGCCCGCTTTTTCACAAGTTTCCATATCTTTCATTGGAATAGTATGCAAAGATGGGCTTGTTATTCCACTTACCTCAGGTCTGCCTCCTGGTCCTTGTCTGTAAGTTCCAATCACTAGCCAGTAATTTGCTTTAACAGCATCAGTAAAAATAAAAAGACTTACGAAGACTAATATTTTAAAAACAAATTTTTTCATAATATTAATACCTTAGCTTTTCTTCTAATAATGTAAATTGTATTATTTTTAATTGATATTATTATTGGAAATATTTTGAATATAAACTATTGGAATTTTTAAAGTATATTTTTTATGGAATAATTCAAGGTTTAACAGAATTTATTCCTGTAAGTAGCACTGCTCATTTAAAAATCATATCTCTATTTTTTGGAATTGATGATCCTGGTTCCTCTGTTTCTGCAATCATACAAATTGGAAGTGTTTTTGCAATATTTTGGTATTTTAGGAAAAGTATTTTTAATTTCAAAAATAGAAACTCTAGAAAATCTAGTTATTCATTTCTGTTTAATAAATTAAATAAATCTATCTTTATAGGTACAATTCCAATTGTTTTTATTGGTGGAATTATAAAGCTATTTGTTCCAGGATTTTCGGATTCATTTTTACGTTCAAATCTTTCAATAGCTTTAATATCTATCTTGATGTCTTTAATAATGCTTTTTGCAGATGCTTCGATTAATAAATCCATTAATTTAAACAATCATAAATATCAAAATAGTTTATATATAGGTATTGCTCAAGCTTTTGCAATTATTCCAGGAGTATCTCGTTCAGGAGCAACTATTTCTATGGCTCTTTTATCTGGATGGAATAGAAAAGATGCAGGTAAATTTTCATTCCTTCTTGGTATTCCTGCAATCTCATTAGCAGCTTTTGTTGAGTTTTGTAGTGCAGTAAATCAATTTTCAAAATTTCCATTTCTTCCTCTTTCTTTTGGATTAATTACAACTTTCTTCTCTTCTTTATTAGCTATTGATTTTTTAATAAAGTATCTTTCCACCAATGGACTCAAAATATTTATTTATTACAGATTGGTATTTGGAATTTTGATTATTTTAAATTTATAAAAATTTAAATTAAAAAAATTCAACACTTCTATGTTAGTGTTTTTTAATATAGTTTTTCGAATGATTCATTTTATATCATATCAATTAGGAGAGGTTGAAGTTTCAAATCTTACAATCATTATATGTGCAATTTTTTCTTCATTTACTTTTATCGCTGTTGGAATAAGTTCTTATAAGTTGTACAAATCACTAATAAACAAAGACGATACTGAATCTTAATCGGAACGGCGGGATTTGAACCCACGACCCCCACTACCCCAAAGTGGTGCGCTACCAAGCTGCGCTACGCCCCGTATTTTTACTATAAATATAAAAGGCTTTTAATTGTTAATATCTATAGGTTTATTGTTAGATCTCAATACACATTTATCGATATCCCAATTAAAGTTATCCCATATTTTTGTTGGAAGTTTGTAATTACAGTTATTGAAACTTCCTAACTTTACTTTTGTAGGAGATGCCGAACAATATTGCCTACTACCTTCTACCGCTAAATACTGCTGATGATATTCTTCAGCGTAATAATAAGCGTCAATTTTTTTAATCTCTGTTTCTATGATTCCTAAATTATTTTTATAAAGTTCTTTTTGGTAAGCTTCTTTGCTGGAGTAAATTTTTTCTTTATTACTATCATTTTTATAGTAAATTGTTGATCTATATTGTGTTCCCATATCATTACCTTGCCTATTTTTTTGAGTTGGATTATGACATTCCCAGAACATTTTTAATAAATCACTAATATCTATTTCGTTAACATTCCAAACAACCTTAACGACTTCTGCATGACCTGTAATACCAGAGCAGACTTCATAGTAAGTAGGGTTATTCTTGTCTCCTCCGGCATAACCAACGGAAGTTGTAATAACTCCTGGAAGTTTCCAAAAACATTTTTCTGCACCCCAAAAACATCCACATCCAAATACTATTTCATCCTCTTGGGATTTTGGTTCCTCTTTTATATCAGTATTTAATATTCTGTGGAGAAAATTTGTTTCCTTTGCTGAAAGTGATTCATAGTTTGTCATAAGTTTTTTAAGAAATTCAAACATCATTAGGTATGCAATTAATTAATACTCTTTTTCAACTAACTATTTTATTAGTAGCTATTTCTCTCTCCCAAAGTTTCTTATATAGTCCATTTGTTGTAATCAAATCTTTATGGATCCCCTCTTGTACAATTTTACCTTGGTCCATTACTAGTACCCTATCACATGTTGCCGCCACAGATAATTGATGACTAATCATCAATATAGTTTTACTTTTATTTCCTCTCATCTCCTCGATAATTTTCGCGGCAGTTTTATTATCTACACTCGCCAACGCATCATCAAGTACTACTACAGAAGCATCAACTAAAAGTGCTCTTCCTAATGCTGTTCTTTGGCGTTGACCACCGCTCAGTGTAATACCTCTTTCACCTACAATTGTTTTAAAACCTTCTGGAAAACTATTAATATCATCTATCAATCCTGCGTTTACTGCACTTTTTTTTACTGCATTTCTTGAAGCTTTTGGATCTCCAAATTTTAAATTTTCAGAAATTGTAGATGTAAATAAAAATGCTTCTTGAGGCACTATAGCAATGTGCTTTCTTAAATCTCTTAATTTAATATTCTTAATATCAATATCATCTAAAAATAATTGTCCATCAGGTATTTCAATAGTTCTACCTAATGATTTAGCTAAAGTTGTTTTTCCACAGCCTACTGGACCAACTATCGCAATAAGTTCTCCAGGATTAATTTTGAAATTTAATCTATTTAAGGAGTTGAATTTTGCACCATCGTATTTTATTTTTAAATTCTTTGCCTCAATTGTACCCTTAACTTTTTTCTTTATGAATTTAGCTTCTGGTTTATCAGTAATTTTTGGATTGTTCTGAAATATCTCTTCAACTCTATCTAGACTTACTTGTCCTAATTGAAAAGTATTTAATGTAAATCCTAATAGAGCTGTTGGAAATACAAGTCTTTCAACAAATAATATCAATGCAACTAGTCCACCAATTGTGATAAATCCGTTTTCTAGTTGAGAGGTCCCTAGACCTAAAAGTATCAATAATGAAATTGAAGAAATACCTTGCAATAGAGGGAATAATGTACTTGCTGTTCTTGCGAGCTTTATAGCTGAATTGCGATAAACTTTATTGTAATTATTAAATTCTTTCTTTTCAGCCTCCTCTTGTGCATAAATTTTTATAGCGCTTATCCCTGATAAATCTTCTTGTATTAAATCACTTAGTTTGGAAAGTGATTCTTGTTGAATTTTTCTTTGACTTACCATTCTTCCTCCAAATAAACTAACTATTACTAATATCATTGGAAATATCATTAATGCAGCTACTGTCAATGTTTTATTAATCGATAACATTGAAGGAATTGTTAGAGAATAAGCCAGAACGATATTACATAAACTTAAGACTGTAAAACCTAAGAGTCTTCTAATGTTTTCTACATCACTAGTAGCTCTACTAATAATATCTCCACTACCTTTTTTTTGTATCCAATCAGGATCTTGAATTAGTAAATGGTCAAATAATTTTTGACGAAGATTTACTTCAACTTTTCTTCCTATCCCAAATACAATTTGCCTTGAAAATAATCTTATAAGACCCATGCATGTTGCTAGAAACATGAGCAATAATGATTTTGATATAACGTAACTTGAGGAAAATCCATCTTTCAGTTGATCAATAATGTTTTTAACTTCTAAAGGTATTAGAATACTCAAAACATTCACAACTAGGAGAGCGATCCCACCATATAAAAATTCTTTTTTGTAAGGTTTTAAATACTTAAATATGACTTTTAATTTAAGATTCTTCATTTAAAAATTCCCATATGATTAAGATAATGTTTCATTTTCGAATATGTGAGCTAGTTTGATAAATGATTTCGTTTTTTATTATGAGCAATGAACAAACTCATCCTTTGCATGCAACTGATAAAAAGATTATAGATTCTCTTATATCTAAGGAGGTACCAGAAGATTTTGACTTGATTAATTTAGCTAGATTAATTAACAGATACGATAATTTTCCTGGTGAAATCGAGATCAAAGACGATATTGAAAAAACACTTAAATTTTGGAACATAACAAAGGATAATCTTTTTTTAAAGACTATAAAATTATGGTCAAATAATTTTAGACCTTCAAATACGAATAAGGATTTAGTCGGTTCCGGTTTTGATACTTCTAATTGAGCTAAAAACAATAAATTTACTTAAGATAAATGTCTATTACTAAATCAAATTCTGAAATTCTAAACCAATTATTATATGGGCAAGACCTTGATGCTGAAACATCAAATACTTTAATGAAAAGATGGCTGAATGATGAAATATTGGAGGTTCAAACAGGTGCTTTTTTGAGTGCATTGAGAGTTAAAGGAGCTACAGGAATTGAATTATCTTCTATGGCAGATGTACTTTTGAATTCTTGTAAATTACCTGTCGAACGCCCCAATTTGTTCATGGTTGATACTTGTGGTACTGGAGGTGATGGAGCTAATACTTTTAATATTTCTACTGCTGTTGCTTTTGTTGCCTCATCATGTGGTGTAAATATTGCAAAACACGGAAATAAAAGTGCTAGTGGAAAAGTTGGCTCGGCAGATGTTTTATTAAATCTTGGGATTAATTTAAATTCAACTTTAGAAAAGGTTATTTCTTCAATAGATCAAATTGGGATAACTTTCTTATTTGCTCCTGTTTGGCATAAATCATTAATTAAATTAGCTCCTTTGAGAAAGGCTCTTGGCATAAGAACTGTTTTTAACCAACTAGGTCCATTAGTAAATCCTTTAAGACCTAATGCTCAAGTTTTAGGAGTTGCTTCTGATGAATTACTTAACCCTATGGCTTCTGCCCTGAGCAGAATGAAAATGGATAGAGCTATCGTTGTTCATGGATATGGTGGTTTAGATGAGGCTTCATTAGAAGGAGACAATAAAATAATATTTGTAGATAAAGGTAAGCTTAAACATTCAAAAATAAATGTCTCTGACTTTAATTATCAAAACACTTCAAATAAAGATTTAATTGTGTCAAACGATGCGTCTTATGAAAACATATTAAAATCTGTTTTGAATGGTTCAGGTCAAAAGGCTCATCTGGATGTAGTCGCTTTAAATACAGCATTAGTACTATGGGTCGCAGGAATTGAAGATGATATAGAAAAGGGATTTAAAAAAGCTTTATTCTCTATGAGTAAAGCAGAGCCTTGGGATAAATTTTTGCTTTTGAAAAACTACCTTGAATCATAAAAAATATTTATTTAATGAATCATCCTTTTAAGAAAAATGCAAAACTTGTTTTGAGTAACGGGATTACTTTTACTGGTTATTCATTTGGTGCTAAAGGTTCAACTGTTGGTGAAATTGTTTTTAACACGGGAATGACTGGTTATCAAGAAGTAATTACTGACCCAAGTTATTTTGGACAGATCCTTACATTTACTTACCCAGAGATTGGAAATACTGGAATTAATTTCGAAGATTCAGAATCAAATAATTCTGTCAAAGGTTTAATTGTGCGTAATTATTCAAATAATAATAGTAATTGGAGATCTGAATTAAATTTTAATCAGTGGCTTATAGAAAACAATATTATTGGACTTTATGGAGTTGATACAAGAGCCATTGTAAAAATTTTAAGATCTAATGGTTCCATGAATGGTCTTATCACATCAGAAAAGCATAATCTTGATAGTTGTCTTGAAATAATTTCTAATTCTCCCAATATGAAAGGTTTAAATTTAGCCAAAGAAGTTTCAACAAAGAATAGTTATATATCTAAGGAGATAACCATGACTAATTTTGATGCGAGAGAAAGACCATCTAATAATATAAAAAAATTAAAAATTGTCGCAATTGATTTTGGCATTAAAAAATCTATTCTTAATAGATTAGTTTCACATGGATGTGAAGTATTGGTTTTGCCTTCACATTCTTCTTTTAAAGATGTTTTAAATCATAATCCTGATGGAATATTTTTCTCTAATGGTCCAGGTGATCCTGCTTCTGTTTTTGATGGAATTAATTTAGCTAAATCATTAATAAATTATGGGAAAATTCCTATGTTTGGTATTTGTCTTGGTCATCAAATATTTGGTTTAGCCTTAGGTGGTAAAACTTATAAATTACCTTTTGGACATCGTGGATTAAATCATCCTTGTGGCATGAATAATAATATTGAAATAACAAGTCAGAATCATGGTTTTGCGATAGATCAAAATTCTTTATCCAATGAGTTAGTCGAAATAACCCATTTTAATCTTAATGATAAAACTGTTGCCGGATTGAAACTTATAAATAAACCTATTTTTAGTGTTCAATATCACCCAGAAGCAAGTCCTGGTCCTCATGATTCAGATTATTTATTTGAAAAATTTGTTTCTCTAATGTTAGAAAGATGTTGACATATTGATTCTTTTTGATTTGATAATTACATTTAATAAATTTATTTTTTTTGGAGGGATAAAATCATAGAAGATTTCCAAAAGCTAACTGTTTCTTTAAGGGGCAGCATCGAAATAAAGGCAAAAGTTATTGTTTTTACTTTAAAAGGCCAATTAGATGCATTTTCTGAAAAACAATTTAAAACTTTTATTACCAATACCCTTAAAAAGGATCCTCTGTCATTTGTAATTGATTTAAGTAAAGTAGATTTCCTTGATTCATCCGGTTTAGGTGCCCTTGTTCAAACTTCTAAGGAATCCAAAAAACTTAAACTAGGTTTTTCTGTAGTTGGAAATTCTAGAGTTGCACAAACTATTAAACTTGTAAGATTAGCAGACTTTCTTAATTTGAAAGCTACTCTTCAAGAAGCATTGCTTTATTTAAAGAATTGAATTATTGGATACAAAACCTAGTCCCTCATGGTTCTCCTGAAGAGATAGGTGTTATTCAACTTGCTTGGCTAGGGGATTCTGTATGGGAGTTACATCAAAGATTACGTCACATTCATATCCCATTAAAATCAAGAGATCTTCATCTTTCTGTTGTAAATGAAGTAAAAGCTCAAGCTCAATCAAAATCATTAGATGAAATAGAACATTTGTTAAATTCATTTGAAATTAATTTAATAAGACGAGCTAGAAATAAAACAAAGAGATTTCCAAAATCTTCTGATCCTGCTATATATTCAAGAGCAACAGGGTTTGAAACTTTAATTGGTTGGTTATTTCTAAAAGATCCCAAAAGATTGTCTAAAATTTTTGAATACCTAGAGTGTAAATAATCTAAAAAATTTATGAAAAACTTTTCTAATAATAATTATTCAAAAAAAAGTAACTATAAAGATAATAGAAGATCCAAATCAAAAAATAATTATAAATCTAATATTTTTCAAGAAGATAGATCTAACTCCCGTAAGAATAATACCAATGAAAGAAATAATTTTAAAAGGAGAGACGAATTTAATAGAAAAGACGATTTTAATAGAAAGGATAATTTTAAAAGGAGAGACGAATTTAAGAGAAAAGAAGATTTTAATAGAAAGGATAATTTTAAAATGAGAGACGATTTTAAAAAGAACGAATACAGTTACTTAAAATCAAAAGAAAAACCTATAAATAGTTTTAATAAACCGCAAACAAGATTTTCCTCTACAGCAACTAATACAGATAATAGTTATGAGAACAGTTCAAAAAAATTTCAACTGAGTTCAAATTATAGAAATTTTGAAGACTGGATCTGGGGTAAGCATTCTGTATTTGCCGCTTTAAACAGTGATAGACCAATTAATAGAATTTGGTGTACTTCCGAAATTTTTTCTTCAGAAAAATTTTATCTTTTATTAAAAAACTATAAATCTAAAGGCGTTTTAATAGAAGAAGTCTCTTGGTCTAGACTCTCTCAATTAACATCTGGAGCCGTTCATCAAGGAGTTGCTTTACAGCATGCTTCTACTCAGTCAATATCCTTGGAAAAATTAATTGATATATCTAAAAGTAAATCCCCTAATCCTGTTATTGTTGCATTAGATGGTGTGACAGATCCTCACAATTTTGGTGCAATTATTAGATCAGCAGAAGCTTTTGATTGTAAAGGTATTATTGTTCCTCAAAGAAGATCGGCAGGTTTAACTGGAACTGTTGCAAAAGTTGCCGCTGGTGCATTAGAGCATATACCTGTAAGCAGAGTCGTAAATCTAAATAGAGCTATTGATGAATTAAAGAAAAAGGGGTTTCTCATTATTGGATTATCTGGAGATGGACAAGTTCCTATTTCAGAATTCAAGGAAAAAGCCCCATTTCTTGTAATAGTTGGAGCAGAAAATAAAGGAATCTCTTTGTTAGTTCAAAAAAAATGTGATTATTTACTTAAAATTCCTCTTAAAGGGAAAACCTCGAGCTTAAATGCTTCTGTAGCAGCTGCTATTTCTCTATGTTACATATCAAACATTTGACTTAATTAGCTTGTAGAACTCGTTATTTTGATTATTTATTTATCGTAATTTCAATACATTAAATTATTTAATAAACATTACTTGAATAATTAGTAAAAAATTGTATAGAATTTAACAAGAAACGATGGTCTTTAAAAGAAGGCCAAAAAAATTGATTAGAAATTTAGGTAACAAACTTGGTTTGGCTTGGTGGGCAAAAGTTGAAACTGGAACACCTTTCGCCACTTATTGGTATGGTCCATTTCTTACAAAACGTGGTCTTAATAAGAATCTAGAAAACTTTATTTCTGATCTTTCAGAAGAGGGTTCAACAGATATTAAACACAATATTGTTAGATGTAACAAAGAAGAACCATTAACTATTTGATAACTAAATTAATCTAAATTCTTGATTTTGATATGAACTTTAATTCTTTTAGAAAGGAAATTTATAGTGGAAATGCTTCAGTTAAGGAATTAGTTAATGAATTCTTTCTAAAAATAGATTCAATAAATCCAAAAATAAATGCTTATACATGCTTAACAAAAAATATTGCTAATTCACAATCTGAAAACATTGATAATTTAATTACTAATAATCAACAACTCCCCCCGCTTGCAGGAATACCTATTGCGATAAAAGATAATATTTGTACTAAGGGAGTTGTTGCATCTTGCTCAAGTAAAATGCTTAAAGACTTTGTTTCTCCATACGAGTCTTTTATTTCAGGTAAATTATGGACATCAGGTGGAATTTGTCTAGGGAAAACTAACCTTGACGAATTTGCGATGGGAAGTTCAACAGAGACTTCCGTATTTGGTACGACATCAAACCCATGGGATTTAGATAGAGTACCTGGGGGAAGTTCTGGTGGTAGTGCCGCATCAGTAGCTGCTGGGTTATGCTTGGCTGCTATTGGATCAGATACAGGAGGCTCTATAAGACAGCCAGCATCTTTTTGTGGGGTTGTAGGGCTTAAACCAACGTATGGAAGAGTAAGTAGATGGGGACTAATTGCATTTGCAAGTTCTCTAGATCAAATAGGTCCAATTACAAATACTGTTTCAGATGCTGCTGAGATCCTTTATTCAATTTCTGGTAAGGATAAGCTTGATTCAACATGTCTCGATAAACCAGTACCTAATTACATATCAGATATAGATAAACCTATTAAAGGTATTAAAATAGGCATTATTGAAGAGTGTTTTGATCATCCAGGTCTTAATCCTGAGGTTAAGGAATCAGTTCTATCTGGTGTTGAGAGATTCAGATCTTTGGGAGCTGAAATTCATAATATAAAGTGTCCTAGATTTAATGATGGTATAGCAACTTATTATGTAATAGCACCATGTGAGGCTTCAGCTAATTTAGCGAGATATGATGGTGTTAAATATGGATATAGATCAGATAGTGAATCTAATTTATTAGAGATGATATCTAAGAGTAGAGCTGAAGGGTTTGGAGATGAAGTACAAAGAAGAATTTTGATTGGTACATATGCTTTATCTGCAGGATATAGTGATGCTTATTACAAGAAAGCTCAGAGGGTAAGAACCTTAATTAGAAATGATTTTGATACTGCTTTTAATGAAGTTGATGTGTTACTAACCCCTACATGCCCAACAACAGCATTCTTAAAAGGGGATTTTGTCAATGACCCTTTATCGATGTATTTATCTGATCTTTTAACTGTTCCAGTTAATCTGGCTGGACTTCCAGCTATTAGTATCCCGTGTGGATTTGATAAAAAGGGCTTACCTATTGGATTGCAACTAATAGGAAATGTTTTGGAGGAGCATCGAATATTGAATGTTGCAAATATATTTGAGAAGGATGCTGAAGTTAATAAAAGAAAACCTTATATCAAAATTTGAATTAATAATTAATTTGTATTAGTAAAATATAGAATTTTTAAAAATATTCTCTATCTTATAAATATAAATTTGTTAAACATGGGATTTGTTCCACTACATAATCATAGCGATTACAGTCTTCTAGATGGAGCCAGTCAAGTTTCTAAAATTGTTGACAGAGCTGCTGAACTTGGAATTGATTCAATTGCTTTAACCGATCATGGCGTAATGTATGGTGTTCTTGATTTAGTAAAAAAATGTAAAACCAAAGGTATAAAACCAATTATTGGCAATGAAATGTATATTATCAATGGTTCCATTGACGATCCTCAGCCAAAAAAGGAAAAAAGATATCATTTGGTAGTACTAGCGAAAAATCATACTGGTTATAAAAATCTTGTAAAGTTAACGACAATTAGCCACCTTAATGGAATGAGGGGTCGAGGTATTTTTTCTAGACCTTGTATTGATAAATCTCTTTTAGAAAAATATAAAGATGGTCTTATTATTTCAACAGCATGTTTAGGTGGAGAAATTCCTCAAGCGATCTTAAAAGGTAGGATTGATATCGCCGAGAATACTGCTGTTTGGTTTAAGAAATTATTTGGTGATGATTTTTATCTGGAAATACAAGATCATGGTTCTATTGAAGACAGGATTGTAAATGTTGAAATAATAAGAATCGGTAAAAAGCACAGAATTAAAGTTATAGCTACTAATGATGCTCATTACATCTCAAACATGGACGTTGAAGCACATGATGCTTTGCTTTGTGTTCTTACTGGTAAATTAATAAGTGACGAAAAGAGATTGAGATATACAGGAACAGAATATATTAAAAGTGAGGATGAAATGTTTAGACTTTTTAATGATCATATTGATAAAGAATCTATTAAAGAAGCAATAAATAATACGGTTGAGGTTTCACAAAAGATTGAGGAATTTGAGTTGTTCGGTACCTATAGAATGCCAAAATATCCTTTAAAAGAAGAGAATGACTCCTTATCATTTTTGACGAAAATAACTAAGCAGGGTCTTTTATGTAGACTTAACAAAACTAATTTCGATGATGTTGATGAAATTTATAAGAAAAGGTTAACTTCAGAATTAAAAATAATAAATGACATGGGGTTCCCAGACTATTTCTTAGTTGTGTGGGATTATATAAAATTTGCTAGAGATAGTTCTATACCTGTTGGCCCAGGCCGAGGCTCTGCTGCAGGTTCGCTTGTGGCATATGCTCTTCAAATTACAAACATTGATCCAGTTAAACATGGATTATTATTTGAGAGATTTTTAAATCCAGCAAGAAAATCTATGCCTGATATTGATACAGATTTTTGTATTGATCGGAGAAACGAAGTTATTGATTATGTAACCAGTAGATATGGCGAAGATAAAGTTGCCCAAATAATTACCTTTAATAAAATGACATCGAAGGCTGTATTAAAGGACGTTGCCAGAGTTCTAGATATTCCTTATGGTGAATCGGATAAGTTAGCTAAGTTAATACCAGTTGTAAGAGGAAAACCATATAAACTTAATGAAATGATTGATAAAAAAACTCCTAGTCCCGAATTTAGAGATAAATATTTAAAGGATAGTAAGGTAAAAAGATGGGTTGATTTAGCATTGAGAATTGAAGGAACTAATAAAACATATGGCGTTCACGCAGCAGGAGTTGTTATAGCATCAGAGCCTTTAGATATGCTCGTACCACTTCAGAGGAATAATGAAGGACAAATAATTACTCAATATTCAATGGATGATATTGAATCTTTAGGCTTATTGAAAATGGACTTCTTAGGTCTTAAAAATCTTACAATGATAGATAAGACAATTACTTTAATTGAATCTTCCACTGGTCAAAAAATTAATATCGATGAATTACCTCAAAATGACATTAAAACTTTTGATCTTATTGGCAGAGGAGATTTAGAAGGCATATTTCAATTAGAATCATCTGGGATGAAACAAGTTGTTAAAGACTTTAAACCAAATTCTCTTGAAGATATCTCCTCTATTTTGGCTTTATATAGGCCTGGTCCTCTTGATGCTGGTCTTATACCAAAGTTTATTAATAGAAAAAACGGGAGTGAAAAAATAGATTTCCCTCATCCTTTCATTGAATCCATTCTCACTGAAACCTACGGAATAATGGTTTATCAAGAGCAGATTATGAAAATTGCTCAAGATTTGGCTGGCTATTCTCTTGGGGACGCTGATCTACTACGCAGAGCAATGGGAAAAAAGAAAGTATCTGAGATGGTTAAACATCGTAATATTTTTATTGAGGGATCCTGTAAAAAAGGTGTAGATAAAAATATCGCTAATGATCTTTTTGATCAAATGGTTTTATTCGCTGAGTATTGTTTTAATAAAAGTCATTCCACTGCATATGGAGCAGTAACTTACCAAACTGCTTTTTTAAAAGCACATTATCCAGTAGCTTATATGGCTTCTCTTCTTAGTGTTAATGCTGGTTCAAACGACAAAATGCAAAGATATATTTCTAATTGTTATTCTATGGGAATAGAAGTAATTTCCCCAAGTATAAATTTATCGGGAATTGATTTTACTATTAAAAAGGATCAGATTTTATTTGGATTATCTGCGATTAAAAATCTAGGAGATTCAGCAATAAGAAATATTATAGAGAATCGTAAAAAATTAGGAAGCTTTACATCTTTTTCTGATTTATGTGATCGTTTACCTTCAAATATTTTAAATAAACGGAATATTGAATCTTTAATTCATTGTGGAGCCCTTGATGAGTTTTCTGATAACAAGAATAGAGCTCAATTATTTTCCGATCTTGAATATGTAATGGAATGGGCATCGTCACGCAATCGTGATCGGATCTCTGGACAAGGTAATTTATTTGATTCAATTAGTAAAAGTGAAAACAAAGAATTCTCTTTATCCCAAGGATCTAAGGTTGAAGATTACTCATTGATTGAAAAACTTAGATTAGAAAAGCAACTTTTAGGTTTTTATTTATCAGATCATCCTTTAAAACATCTTGCAAAGCCAGCTAAACTTGTTTCTCCTATAAGTATCTCTCAATTAGAAAATTCCCGTGACAGGACGAAGGTCTCTTTGGTTGGAATGATTCCTGAATTAAAGCAAATTACTACAAGAAAAGGTGACAGGATGGCGATTGTTCAACTTGAAGATCTTTCTGGAAGTTGCGAGGCAATAGTTTTCCCTAAAACATATTGTAGATTATCTGAATTTTTACTTACTGATACCAGACTGTTAGTTTGGGGTACTATTGATAAAAAAAGTGATAAGACTCAATTAATTATTGATGATTGTAGAGAAATTGATAACTTAAAGTTACTTGTTATTGACCTTGATAGTTCCCAAGCCTCAGATATAAGAATTCAAAATACAATAAGAGATTGCTTAGTTAAATTTAAACCGGAAAGAGATAAATGTGGAATTAAAATTCCAGTATTAGCTGCTGTTAAGAATAATAAATCTATAACCTATGTTAAGTTCGGTGATCAATTTTGTGTTGGAGATATTCTCGGAGTTTCAAAATTACTCTCAGATAAATCTATTCAAGTAAATTTGAAATCTTTGATTGCCTAAATTACTTTTTTTCATCAAAGTTTTGAGATGCGGGTTTAAAAGCAGCCTTTGCCCTTTCAATATTCAAGGGTATATTTTCAATACCAAAAAAACTTCCTGGTTCTTTGTCCCAACTAGCAGATAATATCCCAAAACTTAACCCCCCAAGTCCCAATAAGAAGAACAATGCTGATATTGCTATTGTTGAAGAAGGAGGAATTTCAGCAATATTTCTTGTGACAATTATATAACTTATAACAAATACTGACATACCCATAATTGTTGGTATACCAGCAGTAAAAAAGATCCTCCTAGCCATCCTGTCAGCAACATATTTTGGTATACCGCTTGATTGTTTAATTTTAGGGGTTAATGTTGGAAGTTTTTTTTCTATATTATTAAAGGCATTAACCTGAGATAACTTTTTCTTTTTTGTAAGATTTTTCTTTTTAGTTTGTTTTTTTTTCATTAATGGAAATCATCCTCTGATTCCAACTTTTTGAATTAGATCTTGATAATTTTGAGGATTTTTGCTTTTTATATATGATAGTAATCTTTTTCTTTTTCCTATCATTTTTAATAAGCCTTGTCTTGATGCATAATCATGAATATTTCCTTGTAAATGGTCACTTAATTTTGAAATTCTTTCAGAAAGCATAGCAACCTGAACCTCAACAGAACCTGTATCTGTAGCATGTACTTTATGCGATTCAATTAGTTTTTGTTTTTCAGCTGTATTTAGAGTCATGAAATTTATCTACCTTAATCTATTTTACTACGTTAATGACCTAAATTACTACTATTGTTTGTCTAAATAGTTCATTGCATCTTTTAATAAGTTTTCAAAAGAAATAGAATCTTTTTCTAAAGATGAATTTTTATTATTTTTAATATTATTGATAAGTTTTGGAAATAAGTTTTTTATTTCTTTCTTAGGATAATTTAAAGATTGAAGTGTTATGTCAATATCTTTAAAAATTAAATCTAAGTCTCTATTCTCATTAAGGAAATTATTTTGATTAAAATTTTCTTTTTCAATTTGTTTTGTAATTACCTTACTTTTTAATTCAAGAATTATTCTTTCTGTCATTTTTTGTCCAATTCCTTGAACTGAACTAATCGATTTTTTGTCATTATTAGTTATTGCATTAATTAATTGATTTAAAGAAAATTTATTTAATAAAGACATTCCTATTTGTGAGCCTATACCTTTAATATTTAGAATTTGAATAAAGAAATCTCTTTGATCTTTGGAGTTAAAACCAAATAGCATATCAGAATCCTCTTTTTTTATATGTTTCAGCCAGAGTATTATTTCTTTTTTAGAAATCTTATTTACATTGATATCTGAAATAATAGACTCCAAAGTCTGAATCTCGTAACCTAACCCCTGACAGTTTATTAAAATATAAAATTTATTATTAGCTTGCCATGAACTTACTAATTCTCCCTTTATCCAACTAATCAATTAACCACCATCCACCTGACATCCAAGAAGAGCACCTGCTGTTCCAGCTGCTGGAACAGCCCAAAATCTATCTTTTCCTCTAGTTGAAGAAAGAGCTATACCAGCTCCAAGTAGTCCACCTATTACTGAACCTTCACTACAGTCATTTTCATCAATATTTTTAGCCTTCTCTCCTCCGCATGGAATTTCCACATCAATTTCGTAATTTCTTACATAACCAGGACTTGATCTTGTTCCGGGTATATATTCTTCCCTATATTCAGTCCTAGTACATGTTATGGATTTAGGCGTTGATGCTTTTACTTGGAGAAATGGATAGAGACTGAAAAATGCTAATAAGAAAAATTTCATTACAAACATACTTTTTTATTATTTTAAATCTTTTTTAGTTTTTTGCTAGTAGAAATAATAGTTCCTAACAAAACAAGTACTGCACCAAAAATAAAGTTAATATTTATTAATTCATTGAAGAACAAAATTCCCCATAAAGAGCCAAAAAGTACTTGTAAATAATTTATCCTAGCCGCTTCTGAGGTTGGTAATTTCTTTAATCCAATTGTTAAAAATGTTTGTCCAGCTTGGGTAAACATCCCTACACCGATTATCCAAATTAAATCATTAATATTGGGTGTTACCCAATTGAAAAATACAATTGGTGATAATGTTATTACTGATATTAAAGGAAAGTATTTAATTATTATAAAAATATCTTCTGTAGATGATAGTTTTTTAACAGTTATGTAAGCTAGGGCTGTTGATATAGAACCAAGAAATGCTATTAATACAGTAAATTTATCTAGCTCAATGTTTAAACTCGATAATTGATAGGGATTTAAGATTATTAATATTCCTAACCATCCTGTAATAGATGCAATAATCAGATTTTTAGTAATCTTTTCATTTATTAGAACTCCTGCAAAAATAGATATAAATATAGGGTATGTATATTGAATAACAGTAGAAATATTTAAAGGCATATTTTTAATAGCATAAAATATACAAACCAAAGCTATGGTTCCTAAAATGCCCCTTAAAATTAGTAATGGTTTGTTCTTTCCCCAGGGATTTAAATTTTTTTTATTTATTATCAGAGAGGTAATTAACAAGCTTAATAATGATCTAAAAAATACTAATTCATATATAGGTATTCTATTATCGATTTTTTTTACGCAAACAGTCATAAGGCTGAAGAAAAACGATGCCAATATTAAATTTACTTTTTTAAATGAATTATTTTTTTGATTAAAAAATTCTATAAGCATTACTAAAAATATTTTTATTGTGAAATTAAGTAGATTCTTTTAAAATTTTGACCTATAACAAAATGATTATTAGGAATTCTTTTTAGAAAAATAAATAAATGGGACCTTCTATACATCCAAGAACTATTCAGGAGGTTAAAGATAAAGCAGATATTGTAGATGTTATTTCTGAACATATCGTACTAAAGAAAAAGGGAAAAGAATTTGTTGGTATATGCCCTTTTCATGATGATAGTAAGCCATCTATGACAGTTTCTCCTGCAAAACAATTTTATTATTGTTTCTCTTGTGGAGCTGGCGGTAACTCTATTAAATTTTTGATGGAGTTTACACGTAATAACTTTACAGATGTTGTTCTTTCACTTGCAAAAAAGAATGATATTAATGTAATAAATGTTGATGGACCTCAGCAAGAAATATATAAAAAACAATTATCTAGGAGAGAGGAACTATATAAGATTCTTCGCGTAACAAAGGAATGGTTTAAGTCTCAATTAAATAATTCCTTGGGTGAGGAAGCACATCATTATTTGACTTCACAACGAAATTTAAATATTAAAAATATTAATGATTTTGAATTAGGTTATGCTCCTAATTCATGGAATGATTTATTCAATTACCTTTCAAAAGTTGAGAAATTTCCTTTAAAGTTAATTTTAAGTGCAGGTCTTGTTATCTCAAAGGATAATACTGACAAGGTTTACGATCGATTTAGAAATAGATTGATAGTTCCTATTTTTGATATGCAAGGGCGAGTAGTTGCTTTTGGAGGCAGATCTCTAGATGGTCAGGAACCTAAATATTTAAATTCTCCAGAAACTGAAGTTTTTGAGAAAGGTAAAATGTTGTTTGCTTTTGATAAAGCATCCAGCAATATTAGAAAACGAGACAAGGCAGTGGTAGTAGAAGGTTATTTCGATGTTATTTCACTTCATTCAAAAGGAATTACTAATTCTGTCGCTTCTCTTGGAACTGCATTAAACAAATATCAGATTTCACAACTTTGTAGATGTACTGATAGTAAGAATATAATAATTAACTTTGATTCTGATAATGCAGGAAGATTAGCTACAAAAAGGGTTATAAACGAAGTTGAAAGTTTATCTCTTCACGATCAAATAAACTTAAAAATCCTGCAAATAAAATCATTTAAAGATCCTGACGAGTACCTTAAAGGAAATACACCAGAGGATTATTTTAATTTAATAGATAATGCTTCTTTCTGGATTGATTGGGAGATTGATCAGATTTTTGATAATAAAGATTTATCTAAATCTGATATTTTTCAGAACGTTATTTCTTCGTTAGTTAAGTTATTAAGTAAATTTCCTCAATCTGCTACAAGAACCCACTATTTGCAAAAAGTCTCTGAAAGATTAAGCATGGGTCAAGCCAGATTAGCTATTAAATTTGAAGAAGACCTTAGAAAACAAGTTAAAGGATTTCGTTGGCATGGCAGATCAAAAAAATTTGAACAACCAAGTGAAGTTAGTCAGCGTGAAAAAAATGAATCTGAGATTATTTATTACTATTTGCATTGCCCTGAACATAGACTTTTTATTCGTGAAGAATTACTTAAAAGAGAAATTAACATCTTCAATACTGAATACATTCGTCTTATTTGGGAATCTATTTCAACAATAGAAGTAAATAATTTAAGTGCAAATTATTTAGATGATTTGAAAGATCCTACTAATAAACAATTAAATAATGAATTTATTTCAATTGACTTGATTTCATTATTGCCTGATCATTTAGCTCTTAATGATTTAGAAGTCTCAAATAAAATCAATACTTTTATTAATCCAGATGAATTATTTTTAACCACTTTAAAAAACTCTAAACATAATCTTCTTGGGACTTTGTCTCTTCTTGAAAGATATAAATCATTAAAAAGATGTAGACATCTTATTGAATCCTGGGGTTCACAAAGACTAAAAACTTTGGAAAACTGTATTTCTATTTTAATCGATAATTCTTCCTTAGAACCATCAGATTCTAATAAAGAGATTGAAGATGTATTTAAAGATTTAAACTCTGATGCTATAAAATTTCAGGAATTATATTACCTAGAAAGAGAACATATCAATTTTCTTGATAAACAACGTTGTGGAAATTTTTCTTCTAACCAATAAATTTTTTTAAGAATTTATAAACAATAACTTTTTATTATCTCTTTTACTTTTCTTGGCTTGTCCTCCATAACATAAGCCTCTAATTCTTTAGAATAATTTCCAGATAATTGTACTGAGGAATTTAAAGCTTTTAATTTTCCTGAATGAATTTTATCTTCTATATTTTTTATTATCCCTGTGGGTTTATTGTTATTGCATGACTGGACTAGATGTGTCGTCTCATGCCTTAAAGCTCTCCTTATATAAAGATTTGTTTTGTGATTATCATGACGTTCTCCTTCTTTATATCCTCCTAATTTTTTAGCATTTTCAGTGCAAATAACTATCACTTTATCTCTTCTTTTGTAAAAACCAACAAATTTTTTATCCATAGTACAAAGAGCTGTATTTTCTTCTATTGAATTATTTGATTTATTGATCAGCTCTATTATCTCTTTATCGATTTTGCTTAAAAATAATATAAATTCCATATTCTATTTTTATATCATTATATTTGGAATTTTTCTAATATCTGTTGTAGATCCAGAACTTAATGAATTTCTATTCATTGCCCATTCTTGTGGTTTTTTTGTAATTGCCCATGTAATTACTTCATTATTAAATTTTTTATTCAAGGAGTCAATTGTTTTCATAAGACGGATTGATTTTTTTGATTCCTCTTGAGATTCGTAATTGATAATTGATTGCTGTAAATATTTGCAATTAGTTAAATCCTGCATTAAAACCCCAGCTTTTGATAATTTATATTCCGGAGTATAAATTTCTTTAGATAATGCAAGTACTGTTTTTAAAATAGTACTTGTATTATCTGTTGCATTTATAAGTTTTTTATAAGCACTTTTGTGATAAGGATGATTTGAATAATGACTAGTTCTTACAAATATAGTAATGGCGGATGATTTTAAGCTTTGACTTCTCATTTTCTCGGACGCTTTTATTGCATAAATTGCTAATGCTTGAGTTAAATCTTCTAATTTTGTGATTGGTTTTCCAAAGCTTCTACTTACTTGAATCTCTTTTTTTGGCTTCTTAATTATTTCTATCGGAAGATATTTATTACCTTTTAATTCCATTTGTAATCTTTTCCCTATGATCCCTAACTTCTTAATGATTTCATCTTCATCCATATCTCTGAATTCTTTTGCATTTTTAATCCCTTTGCTTCGTAACCAATTAGATGTTTGTTTACCAATACCCCATATTTTTTCTACACTAATTTTTCTTAAGTAATCATTATCATTATAGATCCTAGCTAAATCACATATTCCTGCGGAAGAATCTATATTCTTAGCTAGATTATTAGCAATTTTTGCTCTTACTTTGTTTTCTGCTATTCCTATTGTTAAAGTTATTCCTAGATTTTGATATATTAAGCACCTTACTTTTCTTGCCCAAGGATTTAAATTCTTATCTTTAGGTCTAAGAATTGAAATAAAGGCTTCATCAATAGAATAAATCTCTATCTCTTCAGAATAGTCCTTTAATAAATTCATTAATCTCTTGCTCATATCACCATAGAGCGAATAATTGGAACTTAGGACTGCAACTCCTAAGTTATTCAAACTTTCTTTGACTTTAAAATAAGGAGTTCCCATTTTTATTTTCAAAGCACGAGCTTCAGGGCTTCTTGCGATAATACATCCGTCGTTATTAGATAAGATTACTACTGGTTTATTCCTTAAATTAGGGTTGATACTTTGTTCGCACGATGCGTAGAAATTATTGGCATCTATAAGAGCTATTGCTTCAGTACTTGAGCTTTTACTTTTCATAAGTAACTATGTATTGAATAGATTACAACTCCCCAAATTTGTATATCAATATGATTTCTAAAACTGAAGTCTGGATATTTATGATTTTCTGCTTTTAAATATAATTCATTATTTTTTATAGATAATCTTTTTATAGTAAATTCTCCATCTATCATCGCAATAATAATATTTCCTGGTTTAGCAGTTAGACTCTTATCTACTATTATTAAATCTTTATCTTTAATTCCTGAATTGATCATTGAGTCACCTTTGACTCTAAGAAAAAAAGTACTAAAAGGATTAGATATTAAATGCTCGTTCAAATCAATATTTTCTTCAGCATAGTCATCTGCAGGAGAGGGAAAACCTGCTGAGACCGAATCACTTAATAATGGAATCTTCACCTTTTTAAAAGTTAAATCAGAAGAATACGAAATTCTTGTAATAGTACATATATACTATATATTAAAAATTTAAAATTGTGTTTGTTTTAAGAGGTTTATGTATTAATCTTAAATCTTCTGTTTAGGAGCGATGATAAGGCGAATTATTAGAAATAGAAATAGCTCTATAAATTTGTTCGATAAGAATTAATCTTGCAAGTTCATGAGGAAAAGTAAGAGGAGAGAGGCTTAATAGAAGATTTGATTTATCTTTAATATATGAAGGGATTCCATCTGCGTCTCCAATAAGAAAATTAATTTTTTTATTTTTAAAATTTAAAAGTAAGGAAGTTAGTTCAATTGAATTAAAGGATTGTCCTTCTTCAGTTAGGCAAATAATAATATTATTAACTCGAGTATTATCAATATTAAAACTCTTAGTTTCATTAATAATAAGATCAGGCATTCTCTTTTTGTATTGATTAATTCCTTCTCTTATCCAATTTTTTTTTATTTTACCAATAGCATTTATTGATAATCTATTAGTTTGAAGCATAGAAAAAAAGAAAAATTTCTTTATTCATCAAGAAGATAATTAAATTCGTCATATAGTTCTTCCTCTGTAGATAAATTCTCTGATGTATTAGTTTTTCTAGAATTTATATTATGAAAAACATCCTCACTTTTTTTTAATAATTGATTTGAATCTGATGTCTCATTTATATTATCGGAGTTATCAATTATAGAATAAAAAATTTTGGCAGGGTCTTCAACTTTGGAAGCATTGTGGGATTCTTGAGGTTTTTTAATTGGGTTATTTTTGCTAACTAAATTATTATTTTTAATAAAAGTATTGAGTTTACCTAAATTTTTTTTTGATAGGCCCATACTATTTAATAAAGATATAAGATGTACATTTAATTTAAACATATTATTTCTATTTTGGATGAATTTTAAGAACCATCATCAAAAAAAAAGATTTGGACAACATTGGTTGGTTAATAATCTGATATTAGAGAAAATCAAAGAGGTAGCTGAACTGGAAGAAAAAGATTTTATTCTAGAAATTGGTCCCGGAAGAGGAGCTTTAACATCGAAATTATTAGATTCGAAAATTAGTAGATTGCATGCTATCGAGTTAGATAAAGATTTAATTGACCTTTTAAATAATAAATTTAAAAATGATAAGAATTTTTCTCTTCAACAAGGAGATATTCTTTCAACAAATCTTGACTCAATAAATAAAAAAATCACAAAAGTTATCGCAAATATCCCATACAATATTACAGGTCCAATATTGGATATTTTTGTAGGAAGATTAGGAATAATTAGCAAGAATAATTACAATAAAATAATTTTCTTAATGCAAAAGGATGTTGTAGATAGGATCTTAGCTAAGGATGGAAGTACGAATGCAGGAGCTCTGAGTGTGCGAATGCAACTCATCTCTAACATAAAAAGAATATGTGATGTACCTCCATCTTCTTTTGACCCACCTCCAAAAGTGTTTTCTACTCTGGTTGTTTTTGAACCATTGAGACCAGAGATGCGTTTAAATATTAAACTAGAGAAATATTTAGATAAACTTCTTAGGATTTCATTTAATTCAAGAAGAAAAATGATAAGAAATACACTTAATTCAATACTTTCATCAGATGAGATAGAGCAATTATCAGAATCATCTCAAATATCCTTTAATTTAAGACCTCAGGATATTTCAATTAATAAATGGATTAAGCTTGCAGAGGCTTGTATTAAAATAACAAATAAGAATCACTAAAATGTCAAAATCATCTACAACTAAGATTTGCGTTAAATCACCTGCAAAGATAAACCTTCATCTTGAAATAATCGGAAAAAGAGAGGACGGATATCATGAATTAGCGATGATAATGCAGAATATTGATCTGTCTGATTATATAGAATTTGAGAATAATCAAATTGGCGAAATTAAGTTAAAGTCTGATAGCAAAGATCTAAGTTTAGATGAAGATAACTTAATAATAAAAGCGGCGAATTATATAAAGGACCTATCAAAAAATAAAGAATTAGGGGCTAATATATTTCTAAAAAAGAATATTCCTATCGGTGCTGGTTTAGCTGGTGGTTCTAGTAATGCAGCTGCAACATTAATTGGACTTAATAAATTATGGGATTTGGATCTTGATTACAAAACTATTTTTTTACTTTCGAAAAAACTAGGATCAGATGTACCCTTTTTTATAGAGGGAGGATGCCAATTTTGTTTCGGAAGGGGAGAAATTCTTGAGAAATACAATTCTAATTTTGACTTTGGCGTAATTCTTTTAAAAAACCCAAATATTTCAATTTCAACTTTAGATACTTATAAAAAATATAGTAAAGAATTTTGTACAAAACATTTTACTGAAACTGAGAAAACAAACAAAATCAGAAATGATTTAAGAGTAAACGGATTTAACGATTTCAAATTGACAGAACAAAGGGTAAATGTAAAAAATGATTTGCAGGTAATTGTTGAGAGAGAAAATAATTCTGTAAAGAAAGCATTAAATCTACTTTCAAATTTGCAAAATTGTTTATCATTCTCAATGAGTGGATCTGGTCCAACATGTTTTGCTCTTTTTAAAGATATAAATATAGCTAGTGAAGTTTTTGAACAAAATCATAAAATGTTTAATAATTATGGATTTGAAGCGTGGGTCTGTAAATTAATTAATAGCGGTATTACCTTTTTATAAAAAATTTTTCTACTAATAATGAATAATGAACAAACATCAATTAATAAAGTAAATATTGAAACTCAAAATACCCCTGAAAAAGGTCCCCTAAGTTTTTTTACTGGGTCATTAACAAGTTTCCTACTTTGTATATTTTCTTATTTTATAAGTAATAAAATTGCAATTTATTTTTCACTCCATAAACCATCTAACTCATCTGAAATTGTTCAAAGTATATCTTCTAGTATCAATACATTAATTATTGGATTGTCCTTCTTATTAACTTTTTCTTTTGCGTTTATAGGATTAGGTCTTTTTATTGTATTTATTCGAAGTTTTTTGATTAAAAAAAATTGAAATCCTAATATTATTAATTAATACTATTATTTTTTAATGTCTTTACATGACTTAGGACTTTTAATACTTTTGCTTTCTCCAGGCATGATTTTGTCAATATTACTACTCATAACTTTTGCCGAAGGAGGATAATTCAACCTTGATGGTATAAATTTATATATATGGTTAATTAGGAAATTACTCGTGGCTAGTACTTTATTATTTAATGCTTTGAAAGAAGCAATTGATGAAGAGATGGCAAATGATGTAAACGTTTGCATTATGGGAGAAGACGTAGGTCAATATGGTGGTTCTTATAAGGTCACTAAGGATCTATTTGAAAAATATGGAGAATTAAGAGTTTTAGATACTCCAATTGCCGAAAATAGTTTTACTGGTATGGCTGTTGGTGCGGCTATGACAGGATTAAGACCGATAGTTGAAGGTATGAATATGGGATTTTTATTATTAGCCTTTAATCAAATTTCTAATAACATGGGTATGCTTAGGTATACAAGTGGTGGTAACTATAAAATACCCGCAGTTGTTCGCGGTCCTGGCGGTGTAGGTAGACAACTAGGTGCTGAACATAGTCAAAGATTAGAGGCTTACTTTCACGCTGTTCCTGGGATTAAGATTGTTGCTTGCAGCACTCCTACTAATGCAAAGGGATTAATGAAAGCTGCTATAAGGGACAATAACCCAGTTCTATTTTTTGAACATGTCCTTTTATATAATTTATCTGAGGAATTGCCTGATGGAGATTTTATATGTTCTTTAGATCAAGCTGATTTAGTCAAGGAGGGAAAAGATATTACTATATTAACTTATTCAAGAATGAGACATCATTGTTTAAAGGCTATTGAGGAATTAGATAAGAAAAATATTGACGTGGAATTAATTGATCTGATTAGTTTAAAACCTTTTGATATGAAAACAATTTCAAAATCAATCAAAAAAACTAATAATGTGATTATTGTTGAGGAATGTATGAAGACTGGAGGTATTGGAGCAGAATTAATTGCTTTGATTACCGAAGAGTGTTTTGATGATCTTGATACTAGACCTATAAGATTATCTAGTCAGGATATTCCTACTCCTTATAATGGAAATTTAGAAAATTTAACAATAATTCAACCACATCAAATAGTCGAAAAAGTCGAAGAAGTAATCAATGGGAGTATTTAAGAAATGAAAAGAAGGCAAGGTTGGCTTTTCTTTATTATTTTTCTACTGACTTTTTCTATTTATTTATTAATTAATTTCCCACTACAATTAGGCCTTGATTTAAAAGGAGGTTCTCAACTCACTCTTCAATTGGTTAAAGAAGATGGGAAAGTTACAAAAGAAGAATTAGAGGCTGTCAATGCAGTTTTAGATAAACGTGTGAATAATTTAGGAGTTGCAGAGTCTAATTTACAAACATTAGGACGAGATCAATTAATTTTGGAGTTACCAGGTGAACAAAACCCTTTGTCAGCTTCAAGGATATTAGGTAAAACAGCTTTATTAGAATTTAGAATTCAAAAAGAAAATACAAGTTCTCAATTAGAAAATCTGCAATTGCAGAGATTAAAAATTAATAATTTAATTGAACAATTCAAAATTGGTGATAAACGAAACGAAGAGACGTCTTTACTTCTTAAAGACAATCTTATTGAAATTGAAAATGATATAAATTATTCCTCTAATAATCAGGAATTATTTGAGAGATTGGTCGAAACAAAAAATTATATAATTAATGAAATTGCTAATCTATTTAATAAAACTGATTTATCAGGCAAGGATTTAATAAATGCTGGTAGAAGGCAAGAACAAACTAATAATAATTGGGAGGTCTCATTATCCTTTAGTAATGATGGTGGTGAAAAATTTGCTGAAATTACTAAATCTATTGCAGGTACGGATAAACTTTTGTCTATTGTTCTTGATGGAGAATCTATTAGCGAAGCTAGTGTTGGAAGCCAATTCATAAATACTGGTATTACCGGAGGAGCAGCAACAATAAGTGGTGATTTTTCAGCTGAAAACGCCAGAGAATTAGAAGTTCAACTTAAGGGTGGTTCTTTACCTTTACCTATCGAGATTGTTGAAACTAATACTATTGGTCCTTTACTTGGTTCAAAAAATATTGTTAAGAGTCTTTATGCTGCTATTTGTGGATTGATATTTGTTGGAATATTTATGATTTTTAACTATAGAATTCTAGGTTTTGTTTCTGTTATTTCCTTAATTTTTTATGGTTTTTTTAACTTAGCTCTTTATTCTTTAATACCAGTAACATTAACTTTACCTGGAATTTCTGGATTAATTTTAAGTATTGGTATGGCTGTGGATGCAAATGTTTTGATTTTTGAGAGAATTAGAGAGGAACTTTTAAATGGAAATACTCTCATAAGATCAATTGATAGTGGGTTTCAAAGAGCTAATTCGTCCATTGTCGATGGCCATATTACAACCTTTGTAAGTTGTTTTGTGTTGTTTTTATTAGGAACTAATTTTGTAAAGGGTTTTGCTGCAACACTAGGTATAGGAGTTGTTATAAGTTTATTTACCTCTTTAAATTGTTCCAAAACTATTTTAAGATTTTTAACTACTTATCAATCTTTAAGACAAAAAAATCTTTATTTAAGTAAATCTAATCCTCTCTAATTTAACTTATTAATTATCTAGTTCATGACATCATTTAGTTTTAATTTAATTAAAAATAAAAATAAAGTATTTGGATTTTCATCTTTTCTTATATTGATAAGTTTAATAGGAATTTTATATTCAACTTTTTATACTTCATTCAAAAAACCTATTAATCTTGGAATGGACTTTATTGGCGGTAATGAATTAAGAATTGAGAGGAGTTGTAAAGAAGAATGTGAAAATATCTCTCCCGATTTAGTTATTGAAAAACTGAGAACTTTTTCAAATAACAAAAATCTTCTAAACAATATTAAATTACAAATTCAAAATAATAATAGTTTAATTTCTATTAGGACCCCTTATTTAACTATTGAAGAATCAAATGATTTGATCTCTAATGTTGATATAGTTTTAGGTCCTTTAAATTATGAAAGTAAAAACTCTAGAATAATAGGCCCAAAGCTTGGTAAAAAACTTCTTACAAATTGTGTGACCTCCTTATTAGTTTCTTTATTTGCAATATCTTTATATATCTCTATTCGATTTGATAAGAAATATGCATTGTTTGCCTTATTAGCTTTATTCCATGATTTATTTATTGTTTTTGGTATTTTTGCTTGGTTAGGTGTCCTATTTTCTATTGAGGTAAATAGTTTGTTTGCCGTTTCCTTATTAACAATAGCTGGCTATTCAGTAAATGATACAGTTGTCATTTTTGACAGGATTAGAGAAAATTTAAAGATAAAATCAGATAACTATAACAAAACAATCCAAATTTCTGTTAATGAATCTTTTCGAAGAACATTTTTTACTAGTATTACAACCTTAATACCTCTAATAACACTTATAATTTTTGGTTCATATTCATTATTTTGGTTTTCTGTATCTTTGTCACTTGGAATTTTAATTGGAAGTTATTCAAGTATATTATTAGCACCTTCATTTCTAATTAAGAATAAACAAAAGGGGTGATTTAATGAAAATAAATTACTATTTAATTTTACTTTTTTCTTTAGTTTTTATTGATTTATCTACAGAAGTAAGAATATTATTTGATCATTTTACATTTTATTCATTGTATTTTGCGTTTTCTAAACATCCTCTTTCTTTTTTTATACTTTTTTCTTATCCATATTTGTATAGGAAATTAACTACATAAAGTTTTTAATTATCATTAATGAGCTCTTTTATTAATACTTGTGTTACAACTGCAATTGGTAATGACAAAACTAATCCTAATGGACCAAAGATGAAAGTAAATCCAAATTGAGATATTAATGTTAATCCAGGAAGTAAATTTGTTTTCTTCTTCAAAATAGAGGGCATTATTATATAACTCTCTATATTTTGAATTACTATATACGCCACGAAAACAGCTACTGGTTTCCAGAAGTTATCTAAAAGCGCTACTGAGATTGGAAATATTCCACTTATAACTGGTCCGATATTAGGAATTATGTTTAAGACCATTGCTATAATCGCATTTGATAGTACATATTTAACATCTAAAATTGATAAAACTATTAAGGATAACAACCCTACTGATAATGAACTTATAACTATAGAAAAAGTCCAATTTGTTAACGCAATATTAGACTTATCTAATATGATCCTGAATTTATTTCTATAAACTTTAGGTACAACTAGGAGCACCCCTTCTTTATAAGCTTTTGGTTCGATAGATATCATAAAACTTACAACTAATACAAAGATTATTCTTATAAATCCAGATCCAAGGTTTCCAGCTAAATTAATTATATTTATAAAACTTTCTTGAATTGCTTTGGCAATTGTAGCTCCATCTGGAATTGGAACTACATCATTAACAAGATTGAATATATCTACTACTCTCTCAGATTCTTCACCGTAAAATAAATCGTTAAATTTATTTAGGTTAGAATTGATCAATTCATTAACTCTTGATAAACCATTTGGAATATCTATTAATATTTCGTTAAATTCTCTTATAAAAGGAGGTAAGGCAAGAATAGAAATAGTAAATATGATGAATGATATTCCTATTAGAACAATCAATAAAGAGAGAAATCTTGGTAATTTAAAAATGGTTTGTATTTGATGACATAAATTACTAACTACATTCGATATTACCAATGAACAAATTATTAAGAGAACGAAATCTCTTAAGGTCCATACTATTAAAAAGCTTATTATTACTACAGAAAATTTAAAATAGAATGAACGATTCAATTTTTCTAGTTAATTTACTTCTTCTCAGAATATCCCAATCCATTTGATTTAGCATAACTATTAGCAAATCTCATGAATCTATCAAAATCAGACTTAGTTTTCCAAATATAGGTTCCCTCTAGAAAAAGTGGTTCACCATCAACAAATTTAACTTTAACTTCTCTGGTTAAAATTTCTCCTTCAGAATCAATCATTCTCATCCCTGTAATTTCACCATCAGCAATTGAAGATAATGCTTGAGGTTTTTCAAATATAAATATTGCTTGTCCAGTCGTGCCATCATTACCTCTTGTTAATCTAATTTCTGGAACAACTGGTTCATCAGTCCCTTCATAAAATTGAATTTTTGCTAATTTATTTATCGCCATAATAATTCAAAAGTTAATTTTATATTGTAGATGTTAAATGGGAAATTCGTTAAAATTTATGATTTCATATATTCTTTTATTAATCTCAATATTGTTTCATCGTCTGAAATTCCTGTCATATCTATAGTTTTAATATTATTTAACCCTGTTTTTTCATACTCATAGCACTTATCATAATACTCTAAAACAGACTTACAAACGGATTCCCAATCTTTATTTTTAATTGACTCTAGTGCTATAGATGTTTTTTGTGGACCTAACCTTTTCTTAATTCTTGAAACAGCTGCTATAAGATCTTTTTCTTCAAAAATACTATATGTTTTTATTAATTCCTCTAAACGATTTGATTCACTTTTTTTTATTTCAATTCTATTTGCTGTTTTCATTTTACTAAAAAACTCAAAAGGTATTTTACATTTTCCAATATTTGCACTTTCAGCTTCAACGAATATTTTTTGGTTTTTATTAAAAGCTTTTAATTCTTCTGCGATCATATTTTCAAATTGTTCATTTGAAGGTTGTGCTGTCATGCCTAGTCCGCCAAAAGTACTTCCTCTATGGCAAGCTAATCCTTCTAAATCAATTATTTGATAATTATTTTTCCTAAGTAACTTTAATATTTTAGTTTTACCAGTCCCGGTTTTACCTCCTATAACAACTATTTCCCATACCTTATTAAAGCTATCTAAAGTCCATTTTCTATAGCTTTTATAGCCTTTATTTAAGGTAACACTTCTATGATTGTATTTTTCTAAAAGCCAGGATATACTTTGAGATCTCATTCCACCCCTTGCACAGTAGACTTTTAAAGTAGGATCATTAAATTTTGAGTTATGAATTGTTGATTTATAATTATTAATAGCTTCAAATAACTTATTAACAATATTTTCAATTTTTATGGATAAAAATTCCAACCCTTGTATTACTGCTTTTTCTCTTCCATAATTTTTATATACGGTTCCTACTATTGATCTTTCTTCATTATCAAATAAAGGAATATTTATAGAATTTGGCATATGTCCTTTATAATATTCACTTGGACTCCTAACATCGATAACTGGACCATTGAATTTCCTGAATTCCTCTAGTTCTTCTTTTCTTGAGTTCATGGATAGTTTAAAATTTAGATGGATTTATTAGAAATGACAAGCAAAGATCTAGATGACCATTATAAGAGTACTTTAAATTTAGTTAATTTATTTGTTAAATCAAATCAAAGAAAAAGAATAAATTTATTATCTGATATTGAATCTGATGTCGAAAACATTTTTGTGATGGCAAATAAAATATTTGATGATTTTGATCAGAATGGAGATGATTGGGCTGTAGGTTGGTTACTACAAGTGTTAAAAAAGCATAAACCACTTTTTTTTAATGATAAAAAATATAATAATTGGTTTATTACTTCCTCAGATGAAAATATTAACTATGAAGAACTACAGTTGCAGTTATTAGAACAAAATTTTGAAGATGCGGATAGATTAACTAGTTCATATTTAAGAAAACTTGCTGGCAAGCTTGCTGAAAATCGTGGCTATGTTTTTTATAGTGAGGTCAATAATATGTCAGGAACAGATCTTCAAACTATAGATAAATTATGGAGTGTTTATTCAAATGGCAGGTTTGGGTTTTCTATGCAAGCTAAAATTTTAAGGTCAGTTGAAAAAAAATATGAATTATTATGGCCTAAGATAGGTTGGAAGAAAGATGGATATTGGACTAGATACCCTGGTTCATTTTGTTGGTCATTAGATGCACCCGATGGACACATGCCATTAATAAACCAACTTAGGGGGGTTAGACTTATGGATTCTATTCTCAGACATCCAGCAATTTCATTGAGGCATAATAATATTCTTTGATCCAGAGCTCTTTTATAAGTTAAAATATTCATAATACATATATAAATTTATGTCCTTCTTTCAGGGCAAAATTCTTTTAAATTTTATTATAGATTTACTTAATAGACCAGCAATTAACTGGTCTAATTTTGAATTAAATTCGTCACTTCAATTAAATGATTTTGTAGATTTGTTGTTAGAACCGTTAAATTCTACTCAATATAGCTATCGCATAAAACTAGGCTTACATGAAGCTCTTATAAATGCTGTTACTCATGGAAATAAATTAGATCCTAATAAATCAATTAGAGTCCGAAGAATTATTACTCCTAATTGGTGTGTTTGGCAGATTCAAGATCAAGGTAATGGTTTAGAAATAAAAAAAAGATTTTATAAATTACCTGAAAAACTTAGTTCATTAAATGGGCGGGGTCTTTATATAATCAACGAATGTTTTGATGATATTAGATGGAGTAATAAGGGCAATCGGCTCCAATTGGCCTTAAAAAGATGAAATTTAACTTGGACATGGCTTGTCTACATTAATTCCTTTTAACCATTTTATACTTTCTTCCAAATAATTTATGGTATCCTCCTCATTTTCTGAAATTAGTAATTGGCATAATGCCGCTGATATGAGTTCTGCTGATCTATTTATTCTTTTTCCCTTTAGTTTGTGCCAATTTAGGTGATCAATTTTTAACTTATTATTCAGTTCTTGGACAAGTTGAATAATATCTTCATCCCTTTTATTCATAGTAATTATTTATAGTTTCCTTATTTTATAGCAGACCACACTTTAGTCATGAAAAAAGAATTTGATTTAATGTCCCTAAAACCTATATCTTTTATTTTAGAAGTTATATCTTCTTTGATGTAATCACAATAAAAGGGTTCATGGAATGATTTATAAAAATTTTCCATTATCTGGATAAAATCAGGAGAATCATTCTCTTGTATTGAATCAGCTAGAATTAATGTTCCACTTGGTTCAAGTACTCTAAAGAATTCTTTTAAGACATTTTCTCTTATTGTTCTAGGTAACTCATGAAATAAATAAACACATGTTATCCCTTGAATACTATTATCTTCAAATGGTAAATTTTCAGCATTTCCTTTAATTAATTCTATTAAATCACCATCTAAATTTGAAATAAATCTACTAGCTTCTTTTAAGTATGATCCAGACAAATCAAGTCCTAAAATCTTTTCTTTTGGAAATGCACCTCTTAGCTGTTTGAGTGTTCTACCTGAACCTGTCGCTACATCAAGAATTTTTATTGAACTTTTGTTTCTAGTATTAAAATTATTTAATCCTTGTTTAAGTGGTTTAATTATTCTTCTTCTCATGGCATCGGCACTTCCATTAAAGAGAATTTCTACTTGTAAATCATAAATACTTGCCGAAAAATCAGAAAGATAACCATCTGTCTGATGGTGAAAATTTCTTAAGTAATACTTTGGGTAGTTTTCATTCTCTATGTTTTTTGGAAGATCTTTATAATTTTGTTTTCTTCTTCGGTCCCATGTGTTTGGCATATCCAGCCAGATTTTTGGATATTGGGTTAAATATCTCAGCCAAGGTTCATCAAATAATAATTTCTGAGGATATATATTTCTTTCCGCATCATTCCAATCCTCCTCTCTTAAATGATCCATTGAATTTTGGATATCTACCAAGAGTTTTTTATCTATATTGAAATTACCAAGCTTATTATCCGGAAGTACGAAATTCATAATTCTTGTACTTAATTCTTTATGAGCTAATCCAGCGATACTTTTCCCTTGTTGAAGTGTTTTATATGCAATTTTTGAAAATTGATCTTTTGCCATTTTTTATAATTACTTAATTACATTCCAACAAAAAAAAAATCAATTTGAGAATTATTTGTGATAATTCTCAAAAAGATCTTTCAAAATTTGTAAATTACTTACTTTGACTTAAGCGTCATAGTACATAAAAAATTCATGAGGATGAGGCCTCTGCCTTAATTGTTGAACCTCTTCGTACTTTATATCAATAAAATTATCTATGAAATCTTCTGTGAATACTCCTCCCTCTAACAAATAACCCTTATCTGCTTTAAGTGCATTAAGAGAATCATTTAGAGATGATGGAACTGTATCTATTTTTGAAAGCTCTTCTGCTGGCAATTCAAATAGGTCAACGTCAACTCCATCACCAGGATCAATTTGATTCTTAATCCCATCAATACCGGCTAACATCATTACAGAAAATGCTAAATAAGGGTTAGCAAGTGCGTCGCCTGATCTAAATTCTAATCTTTTAGCTTTTGGGCTAGGTCCAGTTAGTGGAATTCTTACAGCTGCTGATCTATTACCCTCTGAATAAACAAGGTTGACCGGAGCCTCAAAACCTGGGACTAGCCTTTTATAGCTATTTGTTGTTGGATTAGTAAATGCAAGGAATGATGGAGCGTGTTTTAATATACCTCCTATATACCACCTTGCTGTCTGAGAAAGATTTGCATATGATCCTTCGCCATAAAATAGAGGTTGACCACTTTTCCATAAACTTTGATGAACATGCATACCTGTTCCATTATCATTAAATACAGGTTTAGGCATAAAAGTAGCTGTTTTCCCGTATTTTTTGGCTACGTTTCTTACAACATATTTGTATGTCATAACGCTATCAGCAGATTTAATTAAGGAATCAAATTTCATTCCAAGTTCATGTTGTCCTGCTCCAGCCACTTCATGGTGATGCTTCTCAGTTGGAATTCCTAATTCACCCATTAGCAATAACATTTCAGACCTTATGTCTTGAGCTGTGTCATTAGGAGCTACTGGGAAATAGCCCTCTTTGTATTGAATTTTATAACCTAAGTTTCCACCTTCTTCTATTCGTCCAGTATTCCAGGGAGCTTCATTAGTATCTACACTATAAAAACATCCACCTTCTTTAGAATCATATCTTACATCATCGAATAAAAAGAATTCTGGTTCTGGTCCAAAAAAAGCAGTATCTGCTATACCTGTAGAATCTAAATATTTTAATGCCTTTTGAGCTAATGATCTTGGGCACCTATCGTAAGGTTCCCCGCTTCGTGGCTCTTGAATAGAGCAAATCATGCTTAAAGTTTTATGCTTATAAAAAGGATCGATCCATGCGGTACTTGAATCTGGCACCATAGACATATCAGATGCGTTAATCGCTTTCCAACCTCTTATGGAAGATCCATCAAAGGCAAGACCCTCAGTGAATGATTCTTCCTCTATCATGTCAGATGTCAATGTTAGATGTTGCCATTTACCATGAATGTCAGTGAATTTTAGATCGATGAGTTCAATTCCTTCATCCTTAATCTGACTTAAAACGTCTTGGGGAGACTTGGCCATTAATTTATATATACCTCCAATAAAATTAATAACTTGACGTATCTAATTATGTATCAATAGTAACTTTTTTCAACACTTGCTAAGTTCTTTGAGTATTTCAAGTTATATGTTTACCAATTGTTAGCTAAATTATTTAAATTGGATGAATTTCTTTAAACATTCTTCGCTTTAGTAGAGAAATTAGTTTAATTTAAAAGTAATGCTTTAAAAGGTTTTGACCGAAACAAAACTCATTTCAACTTTAAATGAAGAGAATCTTCCTCATCTCACTAAAACTTATGTTCCTTCAAGACTTTTATTAGGACCTGGTCCTTCAAATGCTCATCCCGAAGTACTTAAGGCTTTAGCACTTAATCCAATAGGGCATTTAGATGACGCATATATAGAGTTAATGTCCGACGTACAAAAATTACTCAGATATACCTGGCAGTGTAATAATCGAATAACTCTACCTATGAGTGGCACAGGTAGCGCAGCTATGGAAGCCTCTATTGCTAATTTTATAGAGCCTGGAGAAAAAATTCTAATCGCAAAAAAAGGATACTTCGGTGATCGTTTGGTTGATATGGCATCTAGGTATAAAGCTGACGTATTAGTTATTGAGAAGGAATGGGGAGAAGCGTTTACTTTTGAAGAAATAAAATATGAAATTGAAACTAAAAAACCAGCAATATTTGCTATCGTTCACGCTGAGACATCTACTGGGGTACTACAACCACTTGAAGGGATAGGTGATTTATGCAGAAAAAATAATTGTTTGTTTTTAGTTGATGCTGTCACATCATTAGGTGCTTTAGAACTTTTTATTGATGATTGGAAAATTGATCTGGCTTATAGTTGTAGCCAAAAAGGTCTGAGTTGCCCCCCTGGACTTAGTCCTTTTACAATGAATAAACGTGCAGAGGATAAGCTTAGTGCAAGAACTTCTAAAGTTCCAAATTGGTACTTAGATTTATCGTTATTGAATAGATATTGGGGATCTGATCGAGTTTATCATCATACGGCTCCAGTAAATATGAATTTTGCAATAAGAGAGGGTTTGCGCTTAATAGCTAATGAAGGTTTAGAAAATATTTGGATAAGACACAATTCTAATGCAATTAAATTATGGAAGGGATTAGAAAGTTTAGGTATGGAGTTACATGTTTCTAGTGAATTTAGATTGCCTACTCTGACAACAGTGAAAATTCCTCCTGCAGTAGATGGAGATGCATTTAGAAATCATCTTTTGAGAAATTTTGGTATTGAGATAGGAAATGGACTAGGTGCATTGTCTGGGAAGGTTTGGCGTATTGGATTAATGGGGTTTAACTCTAGTGAAGAGAATGTTGATCGATTATTAAATTTATTCGATACAGAATTAAAGAAATTTTCTATTTTTGATTCCTCATCTTTTTAAACCACAACTTAATTTTATTTTTACAATCCTGATTTAAAATCCCTCCTACCACTTTCATTTTATGATGTGCGCTTTTATGCTTCGAAAAATCAATAGTTCCTCCAAATCCACCTCTTTTATCATCTTCAGCACCATATATCACTTGGCCCATTCTTGCTTGAACTAATGCAGCAGCACACATTGTACAAGGCTCTAAATTTATAATTATGCTGCATTCATTAAATCGCCAATCATTTTTAATCCATGCAGCTTGTCTAAGTGCTATTAATTCAGCATGTCCTAATGGATCATTGTTAATTTCTCTTTTATTACTTCCTCTCCCAATACATCTTCCTTTCTCATCTATTATTACTGCTGTAATTGGTAATTCCGCCTTACCTACTTCTTCTGATCTTCGTAAAATGAATTTCATCCATTTAATATAATCAAAGTGCACAATTTTTTTATGTTTACTTATCAGGTTTTGGTTCATTTCATCAATAACCTTTCTTTTTTTTAAACATTATAAATAACCTAATTAATAATTATTTTAAAGAATGACTTTTGATCCAATTGATAAACAAAAAAATCTATTTCCAACATCTTCAGGAAATAACGAAAGTTTGCTTATACTTCTTAACAGAACTTCTGAAATCATATGCAAATGGTTCTCAGATGCTGAAAAATTAGGTCCTATACCCATTGATATTAACTTTGAATGTTCAGTTCCAGGAGAATATGGGAAGTCTGCAGATGATTTATTCTCTGAAATTGAAAGTCTTATTTATAGTTCTTTTAATCCGGTTCATCCAGGATCTCTTGCTCATTTAGATCCTCCCCCATTAATCATTTCTATATTGGGAGATTTAATTGCTGCTGGCTTAAATAATAATCTTCTTGCACATGAATTGTCACCAAGTATTTCTCTTCTTGAGGAATCTATTTGCAAATGGTTTTCAAAAAAACTAGGTTTTTCCAATTTAGCTGGTGGCGTCGCAGCAAGTGGTGGAACTTTAAGTAATTTAAATGCATTAGTCGCAGCACGTAATCATGCCGGACTTGAAACTGATCCAAAGGCAGTATATCTAATTAGCGAAGATGCTCATTCATCATTTGTTAAATGTACTCGAATTATGGGTCTCGATAGAAACAATCTAATCAAAGTAAAAACTGATAATAACGGATGTATGGATATGATTGAGCTTAAGAAGACTATTGATAAATGTTTTAAGGAAGCTAAAAGAATATTTGCTATTGTTGCCACTGTTGGCACAACAATTCGTGGTGCAATAGACCCAATTGAGAATATTAGCAGAATTTGTAATGAAAAAAATATTTGGCTACATATTGATGGCTCCATAGGAGGCATTTTTTCAATTACTAATATACCGATTAATGGAATTAATAATTTAAATCTTGCTAATTCGATAACTATTAATCCACAGAAAATACTTGGAATTACAAAAACTTCATCTATTTTGATTGTTTCAAATATTGAATTTCTTATAAATACATTTTCTACGGGATTACCTTATGTTTCGACTGAAAACGACGTAATAAATCGAGGTGAATTAGGGATACAAGGTTCTAGACCTGCCGAAATTATTAAATTATGGTTAGGATTGCGATTTCTAGGTATGCGAGGAATAGAGAATGTCTTAAATTCATCTATTGAAAGAAGAAAATTCTTCGAAAATAATTTAAATCTAGAAAAATATGATTTATTATCTGGTCCTTTGCATATTATCTCCTTTTTACCAAAGGGTATGAATATAAACGAAACAGATTCTTGGACTTTAAATAAAAGAATAAGTCTTATGAAAAAGAACTTTATGATTTCTAGGCCTCTATTTAAAAATAGATATTATTTAAGAGCTGTACTTGGGAATTACAATACAAGTGAATCTAATATTAATGATCTTTTGAAATTACTTAATTAATTCTCATGAATATAAGTAGATCAAAATTAATTGCTATAACAACAGGTTTTATTTCAATATTAATATGTATTTTATATTTACTTTTAATAACTGTTTTTGACTTTAGATCTTTCTTAAATGAACAAATAACTAGTCACTCTGTAAATATGGCGGCAATTTTCGTTGAGATTTTGCATCCTCGTTAATTCTTATATTATTTATTGCTTCTTTAATGAATTTATTTAAGATATCTTCCCTTTTATTTAATTTGTAAATATTCTCAATTACTTCTTGTATTCCACCATCTCCCCAATTTTCTCCGTTAAAAAAATATTTTTTTATAGATAAACCGACTATTTTTATTAACCAACATGAGGTTATAGACTGTAATGATTTTGAAATAAATATTGTTGTAAAATTAGAACTTAATGCGGTTGAAATAATACTAAGACCACCTTTAATAACCCCAAGTTTAGCTAAAGTTGTTAGTAGTAATTTTGATAGTTCCATTGCTTCTTTTTTTGTTAACTTTACATCGTATATTTTTGAAATTTCAAGTATCATTTGAACGTTTACAGATGTTGTTGTTATAAAATCTACAACTGGTACTGGATTTAGCAGTATTACTCCCCCAGTAATTAAAGTATATTTGTTTATAACTTTATTAGCACTTAAATCTCTTTGCTCCGATATCACTTTTTTACTTATTATTCCTAATTTATTACATCGAAAAAGAATATTATCAGCTAATAATTCTTCTCCATTAGTGTCAAGTGTTTCTATTATTTCTCTAAATAAATAACTTACATCAGGATTTATTTTTAATGATTCAATTAAATTGTTTTGAATGGGCTTAGGTGAAGCAATAGTTTTAATTACTGAGAGTTTAATTTGTATTCGAGATGTAATTGAGATAATGTTATCTCTAATAATATTATTTTGTTTTTCTGATCTTAAGTCGCATTTATTTAAAACAATAATTATTTTCTTCTTTAATTTTGATAATTCTTTAACTAAATAGAGTTCATATTTATTGATGTCCTGATCTATTACAAAAAGAATAAGATCTGATTTAGATGCCTCTATTATTGTAAGATCTTCTCTTTCTTGACCTTCCCTTAATGCTTCAAATAAGCCAGGAGTATCAATTATATTTATATTTCTTTTTAGGATTGGAATTCTAATTTTGTAACTTGTTATATCTTTTGTAGTACCAATTGTCGGAGATGTCTTTCCAATTAAGTTTTTTAATAATGCTCTGGCTATCGATGTTTTCCCAGAAGATCCCGCACCAAATAATGTAACGTTGTAATCTCCGTATTTGAATTGTTTTTCTAGTTTAATTTTTTCATATTTCAATAAATCTCCACATATTTTATTAGATATATTCTTGTTAATTTTATCCATCGCTTCAAGACTTTTTTTAGCAGCTCCATATTTTTTTTTCAAAGAAAAGCTATTTTGATTTTTAAAAATTATTTTATAAGCAATCTTTTTGAATAATCTTTTATTTTTTGTATAAAAAAATATTAATATGATAAGAATGAATAAAAGTGAATTAATATTAAAAATATTTCCGAATAACGTAAAAAACAAATATGTAAATAATACAACTAATAAATATTTATAGTACTTAAAAAGAAAGGGATACATTATTGTCGTTTATATTTAAGAAATCTATATATAATACATAAAAGACCAATATTTATTGATATATCAGCAATATTAAATACTGGAAAATTTATAAAGCTTAAATTAATAAAATCTATAACATAACCTTTTATTATTCTATCAATTCCGTTACCTATTGTCCCTCCTAATATAAAGCTGTAACTCAATAAATCTAGATTGTCGATATTCTTTTTATTTAAGATAATGTATATTAAAGCTATTGTTATTATTGTACTAATCGTGGATAAGAAAATTCTACTACCACTTAAAATATTAAATGCTGCTCCATAATTTTTTACGTAATCAATTCTAAAAAATAAAAGATCTTTATTTATTATTGATTTATAATTTATATTAATTATATTTTTTGTGATTTGATCAGATAATATTATTACCAAAGATAATAATATAAAATAAAATCTATTATTTTTTATATTTAACATCATCTTTTATATTTATATTTGTTTATAAATTTAATCAATATAATAATTGGTGTGAGCATTAATAATTGATATCCAAATTTTCCTAAGGAATATTTTGAAATATTATATATTAACATTTCTGATTGGTTAGAAATTAATGCTAGAATGCAATTATAAATTATTCCTATAAGGTGCATACTTAATAATCCTAATATTCCGTACTTTAAAAGATCATAGTAATTAACTCTCTTATTTCTTTTTTTTAAATTATCTATTATTTTGATTAATGAATATATTCCCAACAAGTAACCAAAATTTGGAGTTAATAAATATCCTAATGAACCGCCCTGGTTAAATACGGGAATAAAAAACAAGCCAATTATTAAATAGATACTATATGCTTTAATTACTATCTTACCGTTAAATATTAAGGTAATTATTATGATAGATGGTAATTGCCACGTGATAGGCATCTCAATTGAGCCAATAATTTTATTGTTGAAAGGTATTGAGAAAATAACAGGAATAAATGCAGAAATTATTATTATTTGAAGACTTATAAATACCTCAATAATTTTATTAAAATTGAGCATGAACCAAGAAAGATTTACAAACTTCTTAGAGCAACAATAGGATCTAATTGTGAGGCTCTTTTTGCTGGTAATACTCCAAAGATTAAACCTATAGAACCTGAAATAATCATTGTTGATAAAGTTGTTGTTAATCCCACCGAAGCTGGTAAAGGAGTTATTACTCCTAGAAGAAATACTCCTGTCAAACCGGTTGTTGTTCCAACCAAACCTCCAATAGTAGATAATATTAAAGCCTCAAATAAAAATTGTATAAGAATATCTGATTGCTTTGCTCCTATTGCTTTTCTTAGTCCAATCTCCTCTGTCCTCTCACTAACAGAAACAAGCATAATGTTCATTATTCCTATCCCTCCAACAATAAGAGATACAGCACCTATACCTGCTAATAAAAAAGTAAGACCACTTGTGATATTCGTTACGATGTTTAAAGCATCTTCTTGAGATCTTACTGCAAAATCATCGTCTCTTATTATGTTATGTCTTTGACGCAATAAATTTGTAATTTGGAACTTTGCAGCTCTAGTTTTATTTTTATTAATAGCTTCTACACTTATAAAACTTAGACTAACTCCATAGGTGGGATCTTTCCCACTTATTCTGTTAACCATTGTAGTAAGAGGTATATATGCATTTTTATCTTGATTGCTACCAAAAACAGCTCCCTTGGGTTTTAACATTCCTATTATTTCATAGGTATGATCTTTAATTCTAATGTTTTCTCCAATTACTGAGTCCCCTTTAAAAAAGTCTTCTTTTAGATCAGGTCCAATTACAACAAAACTTCTAGCTGAATTCACGTCACTTTGAGAGATGAATCTTCCTTCATCTACCTCAAAACTCCTTACGTCAAGAAATTCAGGTGTAACCCCAGCTATTGAAATATTTAAACTTTTTGAATTTGATTGAACAATTTCATTCACAGAGATTTGTGGTGCAACTTTTTTAACACTCGGTACTTGATTACTAATTGCTATCGAATCTTCTAAAACAAGATTTTTTGGAAACGATATACCTCTTCTTCTCGTATCATTATTTCCTGGAACAATAAATAATACATTTGCACCTAAATTACTTAATTGATTTTTCGCCAAAGTTTGAGCACCTCTCCCTAGCCCAACAAGTGTTATTACTGATGCATTTCCTATAATGATTCCAAGCATTGTAAGAGAACTTCTTAATTTGTTTGAAACTAAAGTCTTACAAGCCATATTAAAGGCTTCTTTGAGAGATATATTCCTAGACATATTTATACTTATCTAGAGCTTCCTCATCGTTTTCTATCTGTCCCATATAAACAACTCCTTCATTTAGTTGTAATGTTATTAAATCACCGTTTGATATGGGGTTGTCAATAGTAGATGAATTACAAATAGTCGATACTTTTATATTATGTTTTTTGAATATTTTATAGCATTCATCGACATTTTCATCAGTAACAATTCCAGTAATTTCTTTAGAGTATGGCAATTCCGTTAAAATACTTTTTGGTACAAATAAAATTTCTCCTGGCTCTATTAATGATAAATCAAGATTGGTTTTTATATTTCTTGCTTTGCCAGTAACACCTATTTCTCCTATTGATATTCCTCGAGTTACAACTTTTCTTACTAAGCCAACTTTTATTAGATCAGTAGAACCACTTATTCCTGTTAACGTCCCCGCAGTCTGAACTACCAAGTCACCTTGTTTAAGAATCCCCATTTCTTGTGCTTTTTGCATTGCAACACTGAATGTTTTTGCTGTTCTATCGTCATTTTTGACTAATAAAGGAGTCACTCCCCATACTAGTTGCAATCTTCTAGCAACACTTATCTCTGTCGTTGTTGCGAGAATAGGTGTAGGCGGTCTGAATTTACTAACATTACGTGCAGTTGAACCGGATTTGGTTAAAGGTATTATTGCTCCAGCATCAAGTTGTCTGGCTATGTTGCTGACCGCAGCGCTTATTGCATTTGGAATAGTACTAGGAAGGTGACTTTCAATTGCTTTTAATGGATAATCACGTTCAATTCTTCTAGCAATTGTTGCCATAGTTTCAACAGCTTCTACAGGATAGTCTCCAACAGCTGTTTCATTTGAAAGCATCACGGCATCTGTACCATCTAGTATTGCATTAGCTACATCACTTACTTCAGCGCGAGTTGGTCTTGGATTTGATGCCATAGAGTCAAGCATTTGTGTAGCTGTAATAATAGGGATCCCTAGTGTATTAGCTTTCCTAATTAACTCTTTTTGTAAAAGAGGAACTTCTTCTGCTGGCATTTCAACTCCTAAGTCTCCTCGAGCAACCATAACTCCATCACACAAAGGTAATATTGTATCTATTTGATCTATTGCTTCAAATTTTTCAATTTTGGCTACTACAGGAATTGAATGTCCATTCTTATTTATTAAACTTTTTATTTCGTTAATATCTGATGGATTTCTTACAAAACTTAGAGCTATCCAATCAATACCAGCGGTTAATCCAAATTCAAGATCTTCTATATCTTTATCAGTTAATGCTTTAACAGATAATTGTACATCTGGAAAATTTACTCCTTTGTTGTTAGAAAGAACTCCACCGACAGTTACTTTACACTCTAATAAATTATTCTCTATGTCAACTTTCTCAACAATCATTTCAATTTTTCCATCATCTAACAATATTCTTTTTCCTGAAGTAACTTCTTGAGCAAGTTTGCTGTAAGTAACATTAGCAATACTTTTTGTACATTCAACTTCATTGGAAGTTAATGAGAATTTATCACCTTTTTTTACTTTTATTGGACCATCTTTAAATCTTCCTAATCTTATTTTAGGACCTTGAAGATCTTGAAGTATTCCAATATTTATATCTAGTTTTTTTGAAACTTTTCTTATGGTTTTAATTCTTTCTTCATGATCTTTATGATCGCCATGAGAAAAATTTAATCGAAATGTTGTGACTCCAGCCTTTATAAGATCAGTAATTATTTCTTCAGATTGAGTTGCTGGTCCAATCGTTGCAACAATCTTTGTTCTTCTTTTTAAATCAATATTCGACATATATAAATAATATTGCTAGATATAAGTAAATTTAACATACATAAAGTTAGTTATTTAATCTATGGATTTCAAAACTTATCAGAAGCAAGCTCGCTTAACAGCCCAATATCCAAATTTAGGCTCAAACAATATATATCCAACACTAGGATTAGTCGGCGAAGCTGGTGAAGTTGCTGAAAAAGTTAAAAAAGTAATTAGAGATAAAAAAGGTATATTTGATGAAGAATCTAAAAAAGGATTAAAAAAAGAGTTAGGTGATGTTTTATGGTATTTATCTAATCTTTGCAACGAATTCGATTTTAAATTGGAAGAAGTTGCATTACAAAATTTGGAAAAATTGAAATTAAGAGCTGCTGAAGGTAAAATTTCTGGTTCGGGAGATGATCGTTAAAATTAATAGCCATAGCCATAAAAATTATTAGCAATTCCTCCTAAAGCACCTACTAAAAAATTTAATAATAAAAAAGCTAAAATAGAAGATATATCAAATCCTCCTATGGGAGGAATAACACCTCTAAATATATTTAGGTAGGGATCGGTTAAGGATGTTAAAGCACTTAAAACTCCATTACTCCAATCAATACTAGGAAACCATGTTAGTAAAACTCTTATTAATAATAAGTAAGAAAAGAGTTGAACCGTACTTCCTAAGACTGAAAAAATCTTATATGCAACCATTTTTGAAAATTAGTATTTTTTAAATTCTAACATTTACTTTTTATTGCCGCCTATTTGCGATAAATATTCATTGCTTACAGCAAAAGTTTGAAAAAATTTTTCGGACAGTGATAGCCAATAAGATCTCCCATCTTTTTGCTTACGTTTAATAATAAAATTTTTATTTGTTAATTCTTTTATATGTTCGTAGGCTCCTGAACCTCTTAAAACTATAAGATCTGACTGCAGTATTTTTTTCTTAATTGCAATTGTCGCAAGTGTCCTTAATTCTGATGTTCTTAATTCAGATGGTAATAAATCTTCTACAAATTCATTTAGAATTGTTTTTAACTCTAGACAATAACAACTATTAATTTCATTTAATTCTATTGCAGATTTTGTGTCTGAGTATTTTTCCTTTAATTCTCTTAATGCCTTGTCAATAGACTTAATATCCGCATTAGTAATTTCTGAAAGATTCTTTTTTGATATTGGTCTACCTTTAAGATACAGAACAGCCTCAATTCTTGTAACCAGACTGATATCGGTTAATTTTTTAGTAATTAGATCAGCTTGATTAATTTTTTTTCTACCTAACTCTTTCCCAAGTTACCTTATTTTTAATCGGATGCACCCAGGAATAATTTATATGTTTGATTATTAGTTTCATCCCAGTATTTATATCCTAAGAATTCAACAAATTTATACCAGTAATTAATTTCAGCACTATCTATTAATACTCCTATTACAATTTTTCCTACATCAGATCCATGATTTCTATAGTGAAATATGCTTATTGTCCAATTTGATTTCATATTTTTTAGAAAATTTATTAATGCTCCTGGTCTTTCTGGAAACTCAAATCTATATAGCAATTCAATATATTTTGATTTTTCTAATTCACTAAATTTTTGAGGCAAACGACCACCTACCATATGTCTTAGATGATTTTTAGATAATTCATCATTACTTATATCTATGAAAGGATAATTTGATTTCCTAAATTCTTGTAAAAGTTCTTCTTTATCAATTATTCCATTAACCTCGATTCCTACAAATATTTGAGCATTAACTGAATTGGACATCCTATAGCTAAATTCCGTTAAATTTCTATTATTTAACAAACTACAGAAATTAATTAAGCTGCCTGCCTTTTCTGGTATTTCAACAGCAAACATTGCTTCTTTGTACTCTCCAAGTGCAGATCTTTCTGCTACAAATCGTAGTCTTTCGAAATTCATATTTGCCCCACATGCTATAGCAATCATATTTTTATTTGCGTATTTTGATTGGAATATATCCTTTTTCATCCCTGCAATAGATAGAGCTCCAGCTGGTTCTAGGATTGATCTGGTATCTTCAAAAACATCCTTAATAGCGGCACATATTTCATCAGTGTTTACAGTTATCATTTTATCGATATATTTTCTTCCAATTTCAAAGGTTTTTTCTCCAACTTTTTTTACTGCTACGCCATCAGCAAACTGACCAACTGATGCTAATTCTATTAATTTTGAATTTTTTAAGGATTTAGTCATCGCATCAGCATCTTCAGGCTCTACACCAATTATTTTTACTTGAGGCCAAATTTTTTTTATGTATATGGAAATACCAGCTATTAAACCTCCACCTCCTACAGCAACATATATTGCTTCTGGTGGTTTTTTTACTTGTTTTTCTAATTCAATGGCGATTGTGCCTTGGCCAGCTATAACTTCAGGATCATCGAATGGATGAATAAAGCATAAATTATTTTCTTTACTAAGGCGTAATGCTTCTTTATAGGTTTCATCATAATTATCACCGAATAATATAACTTTTGCTTTTAGATTTCTAACAGCATTTACTTTTACTAAAGGTGTAGTTATGGGCATCAATATAGTTGCGCTGCAATTTAATTTCAATGCACTTAGTGCTACTCCTTGTGCATGATTACCAGCACTTGATGTTATGACTCCATTCGCAAGTTGTGATTGTGGTAATTGTCTCATTTTATTAAAGGCACCTCTTATTTTAAAAGAGAATACTTCTTGTAGATCTTCTCTTTTTAAATAAATATTATTTTTAAGTGCTTTACTTAAATTATTTGCTTTTTCTAAAGGTGTTTTTTTAGCTACTTCATAGACTTGAGCCTGAAGTATTTTTTTAAAATAATCTTCCATATTTATATTTTTAGCATTAAATATTAATCTAATAAAACATTACATAATCTATTTCAAAAAAATTACTCAATTTGCGCCTTAACGTTTTAGATTATATAAGTAAATATTTTTAAATAATGCTTTTAAGTGAGTTAAGCCATCCAAATCAATTACATGGTTTAACGGTATCACAATTAGAGGAAATTGCCTGTCAGATTAGAGAGAGACATTTGGAGGTAGTTTCAACAAGTGGAGGTCATCTAGGTCCTGGACTAGGCGTAGTTGAATTAACACTTGCTTTATATCAAACATTAGATCTTGATTTTGATAAAGTTGTATGGGACGTTGGTCATCAAGCCTATCCTCATAAGTTAATTACTGGACGTTTCAATGAGTTTGACTCTTTACGTCAACAAAAAGGTATAGCTGGTTATCTAAAACGTACTGAAAGTATATTTGATCATTTTGGAGCAGGTCATGCAAGTACATCAATATCAGCTGCTTTAGGAATGGCAATTGCCAGAGATAGAAAAGGGGAAGATCATAAATGCGTTGCAGTTATAGGTGATGGAGCATTAACAGGTGGAATGGCTTTAGAAGCGATAAATCATGCGGGACATTTACCAAATACTCCCTTAGTTGTTGTTCTGAATGATAATGATATGTCAATTTCTCCTCCTGTTGGAGCTCTTTCAACATATTTGAATAGAGTTAGACTAAGTCCACCATTACAATTTTTATCAGATAGTGTTCAGGAAAGTGTTAAAAATATTCCTCTTATAGGTAAAGATATACCTGAAGAATTAAAAAATATAAAAGGAAGTGTTAGACGTTTAGCTGTACCTAAGGTTGGAGCAGTTTTTGAAGAACTTGGGTTTACGTATATGGGCCCAATTGATGGACATGATATTTCTAATCTTATAAATACTTTTAATGCTGCTCATAGACTTAAAAAACCAGTAATGGTTCATGTTGTTACAACTAAAGGGAAAGGATATCCATATGCAGAAGCAGATCAAGTAGGGTACCATGCTCAATCATCATTCGATCTTTCGACTGGTAAATCAATTCCATCAAGCAAGCCTAAACCAGTCAGTTATAGTAAAATATTTGGTCAAACCCTTTTAAAAATTTGTGAGCAAGACAGTAAGGTTATAGGAATTACAGCAGCAATGGCTACTGGAACTGGACTAGATTTATTACAAAAAAATATTCCAGAACAATATATAGATGTAGGAATAGCTGAACAACATGCAGTTACATTAGCAGCTGGAATGTCTTGCGATGGTCTTAAACCTGTAGTTGCTATTTACAGTACATTCTTGCAACGCGCTTTTGATCAGCTTATTCATGATGTAGGTATTCAGAATCTCCCTGTATCTTTTGTTTTAGATAGAGCAGGAATAGTTGGTGCAGATGGTCCAACTCATCAGGGTCAATATGATATTAGCTATATGAGAGCGATTCCTAATTTTGTTTTAATGGCTCCAAAAGATGAAGCTGAACTTCAAAGAATGTTAATTACATCTATTAATCACAAGGGACCAACAGCACTTCGCATTCCAAGAGGTTCAGGTTTAGGTGTAGCAGTAATGGATGAGGGATGGGAGCCTTTGAAGATTGGCGAAGGAGAAATATTAGAAGAAGGTGATGATGTTTTAATTATTGCTTATGGTTCAATGGTTCAATCCGCTACTGAAACTGCAAACTTACTAAAAAATAAAGGTATTAGTGCTTGTATTGTTAATGCTAGATTTGTTAGACCTCTTGATCAAGATTTAATAATTCCGCTAGTAAGAAAACTTAAAAAGGTAGTAACAATGGAAGAAGGTACATTAGTTGGAGGATTTGGCTCGGCTATTGTTGAAATGTTAAACGATAATGAAATAAATATACCAGTTTTAAGAATTGGTATTCCTGATGTACTTGTAGATCATGCATCACCTGATCAGAGTAAAGAAAAATTAGGATTTAAACCTGATCAGATGGCAGAAAAAATTATTAACAAATTTAATTTAGCAAAATTAAATTCTAAAATTACTGTTGAATAATTTTACAATACACCTCTAGAAGCTAATCCTAGTATTGCACCTATTCCGAAGATATGTCCTAGGCAATTAGCTCCTACGACAGACGCATGACTTAAACCACCAAAGAATTGTGAATTAGGAATTTCAAAACCTTCATTAGGTTTTCTTATCGTGGCTCTTGCAATTGCATAAGCAAAAACATTACATGCAATCATTACGATGGCACATTTTGGTGACCATTCAAATGTTGCGGGAGCAGATGCAGCTGCAAATAATGTAGTAAGCATAAAAAAACGTTATTTTCTATATTCTCCTTTATTTCGAGCAATAAATCACATAATTGTAAAAGGTCTTAAGAGTTATTTACTTCTAGACGATTTAACATCTTTATAAAGCCAAGTAAAATAACAAAATCGCTTAAGGTTAAGAAAAATTCTGCTGAACCATGAAGTAAGTCAACTTCAACAAGAGTTCTGTGATAGTAAGTAAGAGAAAATATCGAAATTACTATAGTTATAAATACAAATAATACAGTTAAAGAAAAACCAATTTTGATTAATTTATTTAATGACTTTATCTTGTACAAATAATATAAGAAAATCGAATATGGAATTATAGATGCTGCAAATAAGGCTGTATTATCAAATCTTGATAAGAAATTTAGAAATCTTAAAAAAAAATCATTCATAGGATTCTGTTCTTTTATAAATTGCAATAGTAGCTATAGCTAATGTTGAGTTACCTATAAAAGTGAAAATCCCTTGAAGGGTAACTAAGCCATATAATTCATGTTGATTATCAAAAATATGCCAAGTAATTGCACACATAGCTCCAATTAAATTAGGTATCATTGCGAGACTTAACCAGTAATAAAGCTCTAGTTTTTTATAGCTACTTATTTTATTTATTATAAAAATTGCATAAATCCATTCTATTACTGAGCTGATATGAATTAACCAAGTACCAAATGAAAGTTCGTGCAAAATATTTATATATTTTTCTTTAATATATTAAGTACTTCTTTTGCATGATTGATTGGTAAAACACTTATCCATCTGTATATTATTTTTCCCTCTGGTGAAATCAAAAAAGTATTCCTATCGGAATAAGGAGGAATCCAGGAACCATATTTTGCACTAATAGTTCCATTGGGGTCGGATAATAATGTGTAATTTATTGATTTTTCACTGCAAAAACTTTCGTGAGTATCTTGATTGTCAGCACTTATTCCTATTATTTCAGCATTATATTTAGAAAAGTCGTTTTTTAATTGAGAAAATCCTTTAGCTTCTAGAGTACAACCAGCGGTAAAATCCTTAGGATAAAAATATAAAACTATCCATTTACCTATTAATTCATTCGAATCCCATATTTTTTTTGATTTAATACTTTTGTTTATTCCCTCTAAATGGAAACTAGGAGCTAAATCTCCTATCTCAGGAGCATAATCAAAAGCAATTGCAGATTTAAGATTAAAAAATAACGATATTAATATTACAAAAAAGCCAGATAAACTCTTCATCAAAATCAGAACTTATTAAGATCCACTCCATTTGTTTTGGCAACCTTATCTAAACCAACTTTTTGTATAGATTTTAATGCTTTAGTACTAATTTTTATGTTTACCCACTTTTTACCTTCTTGCCACCAAAGTCTCCTTTTTTGAAGATTTACCTGCTGTAATTTCTTAGTACGTATATGCGAATGACTAACAGCCATTCCATTATTAGCTTTTGCACCTGTCAGCTCACAAACCCTAGACATATTATTTGGAAAATATATTTATTAAGCTTAACACACTACTTATTTTGATGTTTTAAGCAAATCTGAAATTAAATCGGCATTATTATTTTGCAAATTTATAATTTGTTCTTGATCTAATCCTCCTACACTTAATTTCGCCATGTCATAAACATGATTAGCAATTTTTGATGCTAATGGATTTTCAACTGGGTCTTTTTTATCAAGAATAATTTTATTACCAGTTATTTTATTTAATCCTGCAATGAGTGGATGTTCTTTATTAATTAAAAGGACGTGATATTCTGGTAATCCTGGCATTTTTTGTTCCATATATGCCCCCATATCGTTTATTCTTCTCATTTGTTCAGGTAACAATATCATTGCTGGAGGGGCATCTTTACTTTTAAGAGATTGTACTTTTACTGTTACTTTATCGTTATTTAATGCTTTAGAAATAATATCCTTTAGATTATCTGTGTTTGATTTGCCATCTTTATCAACTATTTCTTTTGATTCTTTATCTTCAATCTCATTTATTTCGGAATCAACTCTTTGAAATTGATAATTTTCATTTTTATTTTCTATCCATGGAAGAAATTGTGCATCTATTAAAGGATCAGATTTGATTACTTCTTTGTTGTCAGATAAACAAATATTTAAAGCACTAGATTGCCCAATTACATCAGAACAATATATTATTTTTTTGGAATCGACTATGTTATTCCTGTCCTTATAATTTGATAATGTTGTGTAAAATTTTTCGTTGGACTTTATAAGAGATTTATCATCGAGATATTTTTTTACGTCCTTATCAGAATTTATAATTGTCTCAAAAATAATACTATTTTCTACAAGATCAGCAAACTTTTCGTCCTCAATGGCACCAATCTTAATGAAGGCAGAAATTGAATCCCAAATTTCTGCATAAAACTCAGGAGAATTTTTTATTAAATCTTTTAACTTATTAGCAATCTTTTTTGAAATGAATGATGAAATAGACCTGACTTTTCTATCAGTTTGCAAGGCACTTCTGCTTACGTTTAATGGTATATCGGTAGAGTCAATTACACCTCTCAGCGGTAATAGATATTTAGGAACAATTTCCTTTATTGAGTCACTTACAAATACTTGATTGCAAAATAGTTTAATTTCACCTTTTTCCCAATCGGCTCTCCCAGATAATTTAGGGAAATATAAAATACCTTGTATATCGTATGGATAATCTGTGTTTAAATGAATCCATAAAAGAGGATCTCCTTGAAACGGATATAAATATTTGTATAGTTCAATATAATCTTCATCCTTTAGTTCACTAGGTTGTTTTCTCCATGGAGGATTTTTCTTATTAATTGTTTCACCCTCTAATAGAACATCTATAGGCATAAAGTCACAATATTTTTTAATAAGCGATTTAATTCTCTCTGGTTCTATGAATTCTTTTTCTTCATCCATTAAATGAAGGATTACATCTGTTCCGACTGAATCTCTTTCAGATTCTTCTAATGTGAAGTTAGGTGAGCCATCACATGACCAAATATAAGTTTTACTATCACCTATGGCTGATTTAGTTAAAATATTAACTTTATCTGCAACCATAAAACTAGAGTAAAAACCTAATCCAAAATGTCCTATAAATTCGTCATTATCTTTTTTATATTTTGTTAGGAACTCTTCAGCACTAGAAAAGGCAACTTGATTTATATATTTTTTTATTTCTTCATCATTCATTCCAATACCATTATCTGAAATTTTTAAGATATTTTTTTCCCTATCAATAGTAATTTTTACTTGAGGTTCTTCGCAATTTTCACAATCTCCAGCCATTGAGGCCATTCTTCTTTTGCTAATTGCATCTACAGCATTACTAACAAGTTCTCTTAAAAAAATTTCGTGATCAGAATATACAGCTTTTTTTATTATTGGAAAAATATTTTCGGTATTTATTCTAATTTCGCCTTTTTCCATTTTTAATTTCTTTTTTTTGAACTATTAGATTTTATTTCCTATTTTAAGGTTAATCAAGTTTAATTAGGAGTATTGTCCGTACTTAAAATTTATATTTTCGTAGCTAGTTCAAATTACATTTTTTTTTCAAAACCCAAAGGGAAACATTATTTAATCCATTGAATTTCAGTGCAATTATGTTCTTTCATAAGATTATTGGCTTTTAAATTGTCATTACATGGATTCAAATATAGTATTGTAATTATCCCTTTTTGTTGCAATGCTTTTTGCTCTTGAATACCTTTGTCTAATAAATATGAATCTTTAAATAACAACAATACCTTCTTTTTAGGTTGTGATTTTTCAACAATCAAATCTCTTAAATTATCTATAGAGATTGTGAAACCAATACCATTAATTATTTTCTCATTAGGATTAAAGTATCTTACTAATTCGTCATACCTACCACCTTTTGCAATTATGGTTTTAATATTATTATTGTCGGAAATAAGTTGAAAAACTATACCTGCATATAAATTAAGATGCGGTTGATAAGTTGGATCAAGTTGTATTTTTATATTATATTTTTTTGAAATTTTTGATAAAGTATTAAATAAGCATTCAAGTTCCTCAATTACATTATTATTACCATAAATATTTTTAAGCTTTTTTAGTATGAATGAAGGTTCCCCTCTTGTAAATAATAATTCCTTCAAAATTTCTTTATCATTGTTGTCAATATTTAATCTATTTAATGATTCTTGATCTAAATCAACCATGCACTTTTTAATCTCCTCATAATTATTATCCCTATAGTTGAATAATATTAAATCCATTATTTTTGTTGTGCTAACAAGAAGAGTTAGATTACAACTATCTATTAAATTAATATTATCAATTGCATCAAATAATATATTAATCACCTCAATCTCTGGGAATTGAGTGTCGTAACTAATTAGTTCTATCCCGCTCTGAAAATTTTCTTGAAATTTAAATGTATTTTTATAACTTTTCTTTTTGTTAAATACAATACCACTATTAAAAAGTCTTATTGGTCTCTTCTTATTTAATAATCTTGTGGATGTTAATTTAACAATTGAAGTTGTCATTTCTGGTCGTAAACATAATGAATTATTACTTACTATTCCAATAAGTTCGTCCCCATCAATTACTTCTCTACCTTTGATTGTCTCAAGATTATTAATGAATGAAGGTGAAATTTCTTCATAACCCCACAACTTATATACATTGTTTAGATCATTAACAATTGAAGAATTATTCCTTACATCTATTAAATTAAATTCTTTTATATCACTCATTTTAAAACGATAATTTAATTTCTAAGTATAAAGTTGTTTTTTAAGAGGAGTGACTTTACTCAATTCCAATTTAAGCTCTTTTTCTAGTTTCGGACTGCAAGCCAATATTCTTCCAGAGCTAAGATTAAATTCACCGTTAGGGTAATCAGAAACTATACCACCAGCTTCTTTAACAATAATAGCACCAGCAGCTAAATCCCATATCTCTAAGCCTCTCTCCCAATATCCATCTACTTTCCCTGAGGCAACAAATGCCAAGTCTACAGCAGCTGCACCTCCTCTCCTTACTCCTCTTGTTTTATGCGTTAGGTAACAAAATTCTGCATAATTATTGTCCTCAGTATCAAACCTATCATATGAAAAACCTGTTACGAGAAGACTATTGATAAGAGTATTAGCATCTGACACCATTAGTTTTTTATTATTGCAATAAGAACCCTTACCAATACATGAAGAATAAAGTTCGTTTAAATACGGCACTGATATAGCACCTATGATAGGTTTGTTTTTATATAAAAGACCTATTGAAGTGCCAAAGAATGGATAACCGTGAGAATAGTTAGTAGTTCCATCTAATGGATCAATGCACCAAGTTAATTCTGAGGTCTTTATTAATTTTCCGGATTCTTCTGCATGAATAGAAATATCGCGTGTTTTTATCGTTAGGTACTCCTTGATTTTCTCTTCTATTTCTAAATCTACGTTAGTAACTAAATCACCTTTTCTTCCCTTAGAAGAAATTGTTTGAATTTTATTATAGTTTTTAATAAGAATTTCATTACCTATTAGAGCACTCTCTTTAGCTATATTAGTAAGGAAAATTAAATCAATTTCTGAATTAATTTCTTTTAATTCTTGAATGTTAAACATAATAATTAATCTTCCTCAAATTCCCATGGAGGTGCTTTTCTTGTTTTTCCTTTACCAAAATATTGCCCAAATTGTAAATCATAAACTTCATCATAATACGTAGTTTCGACTTCAATATCTTCAATTACTTTGGCAACGCAAAGTAACGCGTAACCCTTATCCTTTAAATCTTGAGACACTCCCATTGCTTCAGGTTGCTCAAGCTTACCTGAAACGATTTTTACAGCACAACTTGTACAGCATCCATTTCTACAAGAGAATGGAAGTCTTAACCCTTTTTTTTCAAATTCTTTTAAAATATACTCTTGATCACTAATATTTTCCTGATATATTTTACCAGTTTCTTTATTCCTAATAGTGACTTTAAAAGTCTTTTTCAATTAACTTTCCTCAACAAGGGATATTAAAAGGGTAAGATATGAATCTCAGGGAGAGGTGGCCGAGTGGTTGAAGGCGCAGCACTGGAAATGCTGTATAGGGGCAACTTTATCGAGGGTTCGAATCCCTCTCTCTCCGTTTTATATTAATTGATAAGAATATAAAATATCAATTAGGATTTAACTAATCAATACTATATAAATTACATGAATTTTATAAATTAAGCTTTTTCTAAAAAAAAATGAATTTATTTTTTTTAATAAAGTTGAAATTATTAGAATTTTATTATTATATGTAGATAACAGAGAATTTAAATTGATTAAATTATTAGTTAAGGATAACTTTTAATTAATCAAATAATACTATGGGGCAAATAGTTGGGATTGATTTAGGTACTACTAACTCCGTTGTAGGAGTTGTAGAGGCTGGTCGCCCAGTTGTAATTGCAAATTCAGAGGGCACAAGAACAACCCCTTCGGTAGTTGGATTCACTAAAAACTCCGAAATTGTTATTGGTGATCAGGCTCGCAGACAACTTGTTTTAAATCCTAAAAATACTTTTTATAACTTAAAAAGATTCATAGGACGTGATTGGGATGAACTTGATGAAACAAGTATCTCTGTTCCATATAATGTCAAATCCAATGATACAGGTAGTGTGAGAATTTTAAGTCCATTTACAGAGCGTGAGTACGCTCCAGAAGAGTTAATAAGTTCGATAATAAGAAAATTAATTAATGATGCAGAAACTTATTTAGGAGATACAATCGATTCTGCTGTAATTACTGTTCCTGCATATTTTAATGAGTCTCAGAGGCAAGCTACTAAGGATTCTGCCTTATTAGCTGGGATAAAAGTTGATAGAATTTTAAATGAACCTACAGCAGCAGCATTAGCATATGGTTTTGAAAAAAGCTCTTCTAATAACGTACTAGTTTTTGATTTAGGTGGAGGTACTTTTGATGTCTCTTTATTAAGGATATCTAATGGTGTTTTTGATGTAAAAGCTACTTGTGGAGATACTCAGCTCGGAGGTAATAATTTTGACTCCAAGATAGTTGATTGGATAGCTGAACGATTTCTTGAGAAACATAAGATTGATTTAAGACGTGATAGGCAAGCTCTTCAAAGACTTACTGAAGCTGCTGAGAAAGCTAAATGTGAATTGTCAGGATTACAAAAAACCAAAATTTCTTTGCCTTTTATTACTACAAGTGATGATGGGCCATTACATATTGAAGAAGAGTTTGATAGGAAATTATTTGAATCGTTATCTGAAGATCTTCTTGATAGGTTGCTTGAACCTGTTCAAATTGCTTTAGAAGATTCTGGTTGGGATGCTGAAGAAATTGATGAAGTCGTTCTTGTTGGTGGAAGTACTCGTATTCCAATGGTTCAACAATTAGTTAAGACCCTTGTTCCTAATGAACCATGCCAGTCTGTAAATCCTGACGAAGTTGTTGCAATTGGTGCTGCGATACAATCTGGAATAATTAGTGGAGATTTACGTGATTTACTTTTAAATGATGTAACTCCTTTATCCTTGGGATTAGAAACTATTGGAGGACTTATGAAGGTTCTTATTCCACGAAATACTCCAATACCTGTAAGACAATCAGATGTTTTTAGTACTTCAGAATCGAATCAATCATCAGTTGTTGTGCAAGTAAGACAAGGTGAAAGACCACTGGCTTCTGAAAACAAATCATTAGGCAAATTTAGATTGTCAGGAATACCTCCAGCACCAAGAGGGATTCCGCAAGTTCAAGTCGCTTTCGATATTGATGCAAATGGATTACTAGAGGTTAGTGCAACTGATAGAACTACAGGTAGAAAACAAACAGTAAGTATTTCTGGAGGTTCTAATTTAAATGAACAAGAAATTAATATGATGATTGCTGAGGCTAAGTCAAAAGCAACAGAAGATAGAATGAAAAGATCAGTAATTGATAGGAAAAATAATGCCCTTACACTAATTGCTCAAGCAGAGAGAAAATTAAGAGACGCTTCATTAGAATTTGGACCATATGGAGCAGAACGACAACAGAGGGCGGTAGAGCTTGCAATTCAGGATGTTGAAGAATTTATAGATGATGATGATCCTCAAGAATTAGAGATTTCTGTAAGTTCTTTACAAGAAGCCCTTTTTGGCTTAAATAGAAGATTTGCCGCTGAGAAGAAAGTTGATAGCAATCCCTTACAAGGAATTAAAAATACCTTTGGCTCTTTAAAAGATGAATTATTTTCTGATGATTACTGGGATGATGATCCTTGGGATAATCAAATGAATAGTAATTCTAGAAATTCGAGGTATGGTAACTCTAGGGGCGACGATCCATGGGACAATGACTACTTCCTCTAAAAAAGACTATCTGTCGATTTTAGGTTTATCCTATGAATTCGACGATATTGAACTTAAAAAAGCTTTTCGAAGAGAAGCAAGAAAATGGCATCCTGATTTAAATAAAAATGATATAAATGCTGAGGATAGATTTAAACTAATTAATGAAGCCTACGAATTCTTACGTGATCCTGCAAGACGAGTTAAACCTATAGATTCTAATTATTCTAATGAAGAAAATATTAATAACTACAGAACAGGTTTTCCTGAATATAAAGATTATCTCAATTCTCTATTTGGATTTGAATACGAATCTGAATTAGATAACAAAAGCTATGATGATAGTCCTTCTGATTTTTATGAAGATGAAAATGATGATGAAATTTTTAAAGAAGAAGAGTTTACTAGTTACGACTACCCAGCGAGATCTCCAGAAGAACCACCACCCGTTAAACTTCATCAAGATATCGAAACTATTATCGAATTAACCCCGGATGAGGCATTGAGTGGAGCATCTATATTGATTGAATTAGAAGATCAAACTGTTGTAGAAGTTGATACTCCCCCATTTGCTGGAGATGGTTGGAGATTGAGATTAGAGAATATTGCAAAAGGTGGAAAAGATCATTATTTACAATTAAAAGTACAAACTGAAAATGGACTTCGAATAGATGGTCTACGTGTTCTTTATAAATTAGAGTTATTTCCACCCGATGCCCTTCTTGGATGTGCAGTAGAAGTTCCTACTCTTGAAGGAAATGTAACTCTTCAAGTACCTCCAAAGTCTTCAACTGGTAGATTGTTAAGACTAAAAGGTAGAGGTCTTACTTTTGGAGATAATATTGGAGATCAGTTTGTAGAAATTTTGGTCGTTATTCCTGCTGATATTAATGATGAAGAAATAGCTTTGTATACCAGACTTCAAGAATTATCGCTATCAGACGAATAGTTAAATAATATATAATAAACCTAAAAAGTTTTTATGAATATTTATGTTTTGCTTTACAACTTCGGTACAGAGAATGAAGGGATACATTCTATCGAACTAAAAAGTAGAACTATAGTTCTAATGTTTGAAGACAAGGATGATGCCGAACGTTACTGTGGACTTTTAGAGGCTCAGGATTTCCCACTGCCTTCTGTAGAAATGATTTCAATAGATGAAATTAGAGATTTTTGCATAAAACTAGATTATGAATGTAAATTAGTTGAGAAAAATTTTGTTCCAAAGACAGCAGAAGATAGATTGCTAATATCACCTCCTCAAAAAAATTTAGAAGTTGAGACTTGGAATGAAGAAGAAAGCAAACAAGAAAATATTGAAGAAAATATAGATTTAAATTCCATTAAGGAGAATCTTGAAAAGCTTCTTTAACGTTTAAGATAAAATCAAAGATTATTTAAATTCACAATGACTAAAGCTTTATTTGAAACCGATGCAGGCTCCATTAATATTGAATTGTTTTCTAATGATGCACCTAATACAGTTAATAATTTTACAAAACTAATTAGTGAAGGTTTCTATGATGGATTGGCTTTTCATCGCGTTATCCCAGGTTTTATGGCTCAAGGTGGTTGTCCTAATACTCGTGCAGGATCTTCAGGAATGCCTGGAACAGGAGGACCAGGATACAATATTAATTGTGAAATTAATTCAAATAAACATCTAAAAGGTTCACTATCAATGGCACATGCAGGAAAAAATACAGGTGGGAGTCAATTTTTTATAGTTTATGAGTCGCAGCCACATTTGGATGGAGTACATACTGTCTTTGGAAAAACAGAGGATATGGATATTGTTTTAAAACTCACAAACGGCTCAAAAATTATAAAAGCCAGTGTGGTTTAAGATAATTTTTTATTAAAAATAATACTGAAGGTTTCTTTATCAAGATTAAATTTCCTAGTAGATGAGTATAGTTCTTCATTTTTTATAGAAAACTTGGTGTTTTTTAATTTAATACTGCTTTTTGGATGTAAAGCCTGTTGTATATTTTTTGATATAATTAGACCTACTTTTGAACTTTTATTATATTCAGATAAGAATTGAATAAAGATTTCAATCTTATTAATTTCTTTATTATTAATTGTGAAATCTGCTCTGTTTTTGTCATGCAAAATTTTCCATACTAATTTTGGTCTATTCCAAAAAGCTAATAGTCTTGGAGAGCTTTCTAACCTTATATTTATATTATTTTTTTCGCAGAATTTAATTATATTATTTTTAATAGGAACTAATTCTATTGATTTATAGTCACCATCAAGGAAAATTGCTATATAAGGATCTATATCTATAGAATTTATTTTTTCTTCTTCTAACATATGTCCAAGTTTTTGTCTCTTCACATTTAAATATTCAGAATTATGCTCGCCAGGACATATAACTAATGGGACTCTCTCAGTAACTTCTATTCCATATCCACCTAATCCAGCAATTTTTCTAGGATTATTTGTAAGTAGTTTTAACTTTTTAATCCCAAGGTCTGTCAATATTTGAGCTCCAACTCCATAATTTCTTAGGTCTGCAGGGAAACCCAATTTTTCATTAGCTTCTACAGTATCCAACCCCCCATCTTGTAAACTGTATGCTTTTAATTTATTAATCAAACCGATCCCTCTTCCTTCTTGTCTTAAATATACAACTACACCCTCTTCTTCTTTCTCAATCCTTGCTAATGCTGCCTCTAACTGTGGTCTGCAATCACAACGTAGTGATCCAAACGCATCACCAGTTAAACATTCTGAGTGCATCCTTACTAATACTGGTTCACTTAATTTATTTGACTTTTGCTTTACTAATGCAATGTGTTCAGAGTCGTCAAGTTCATTTATATATCCATATGCCTTAAAATTACCGAAAATACTTGGAAGAATTGCATCAGATTTTCTATAAACAAATCTTTCGTTTTGAAATCTGTAACTAATTAGGTCTGCAATGGATACTAACTTCATCCCCCATTCCTTAGCATATTCTTTTAGTTGGGGAAGTCTTGACATTGAGCCATCTGGGTTTTGAATTTCACAAATCACACCCGCAGGATATAGACCAGACATAGCAGCAATATCTACAGCTGCTTCTGTATGGCCGGCTCTTTTTAATACTCCTCCTTTTTTTGCCCTTAGTGGAAATATATGTCCTGGTCTCCTTAAATCCTCTGGCTTAGTGGAAGGATTAATTGCAACTTGGATAGTTTTAGCTCTATCCTCTGCTGATATTCCAGTAGTTACATTATTCTCTGGACCTGCATCTATTGAAATAGTAAATGCAGTTTGATTTTCATCTGTATTTCTATCAACCATTAAAGGGAGATCTAAATCATCTAACTTGTCTCCTTGCATTGCTAAACATATTAGACCTCTACCCTCTGTCGCCATAAAATTAATTTGTTGAGGAGTTGCAAACTGAGCCGCACAAATTAAATCTCCTTCATTTTCTCTTCTCTCATCATCAACAACAATTATGCATTCTCCATTTCTTATGGCAGCTAATGCATCACTTATGGGATCAAATTCTATATTAAAATCTTCGTTATTATCCACAATTGTTCCATTATTTGATTTGGGACTTGTTTCTTTCATTATTACTATTCAATATAGAAAAAAGTGTTTTAATTCTTATTTTATTCAACACTTATAATCCTATCTTAAAGTCTGCAAATAAAGAGAAATGAATGTTGCAATAGTTGGTGCTACTGGTTACGGAGGATTACAAGCTGTAAATCTACTAAAGGATAATAAAAATTATACTATTTCATATTTAGGCGGTAATAAATCTTCAGGAACAAAATGGAGTGACAATTTTCCATTCATAAATTTAGATTCTGACAATTTAATTGAAAAAATATCAATTGATAGAATCGTCGACAAAGCTAATATAGCTTTACTTTGTTTGCCTAATGGGATTTCTTCTACATTAACAAGAGGGTTATTAGAAAAAGGAGTAAAAGTAATTGATTTATCAGCAGATTATAGGTATAAGTCTCTTGATAAATGGAAAAGTGTATACTCCACCGAAGCTGAAAAATATAATAGAGATGACGATGATTTATGTAGAGAAGCAGTTTATGGTCTTCCTGAAATTAATTTCAAAGATATATCTAAAGCAAGTTTAATTGCCTGCCCTGGTTGTTATCCTACATCTGCTCTAATTCCTCTTATACCTTTTTTATCACAGGGTATCATTGATAACGAAGGTATAGTAATAGATTCAAAAAGTGGTACATCTGGCGGAGGTAGAGAACCACATCAAAAATTATTATTTTCTGAATGTGGAGATGGTCTTTCTGCTTATGGACTAATAAATCATAGACATACTTCTGAAATAGAACAAATTGCGAGTTTTATTTCTGGTAATGATATTGAACTACTATTCACTCCTCATTTAATACCAATGACAAGAGGTATGCATTCGACAATTTATGGAAGATTACGGGATCCAGGTTTAACTTCTTCTGATTGTAAAATTATATTAGAAAATTATTATAGAAACTACTCGAATATTCGAGTATTACCAGTTGATATTTATCCTTCCACCAAGTGGGTTAAGAATACAAATGAAATCCATCTTTCTGTCAAAGTTGATACTAGAAATGGAAGAATTATTATTTTATCAGTAATAGATAATTTAATTAAAGGACAAACAGGGCAAGCCATACAAAACCTTAATCTAATATCTGGTCTACCGATAAATAATGGGTTAGAAATGATTAATCAATATCCATGAATTTATTCCGTATTATATATCCGGCCTGAGAAATTGAGAGTGGTAATATTTTATGTTCCAATAAATGTAATTTCTGAGTTATTGTCTCTAAATTATCTTTATCCGAAATAGCTAATGCTGCTTGCATAATTAAGGGACCACTATCAACCTCTGGTTCTACAAAATGTACTGAACAACCAGTGATCTTAGAATCATTTGTTATAGCCTCTTTAATTGCATTACTTCCTTTAAAAGAAGGAAGTAATGATGGATGAATATTTATTATTTTATTCTTAAATGAATTAACAAATTTTGATGACATGATTTTCATCCAACCCGCCATAACAATAAGTTCTATATCCTGTTTTTTTATTGTATTAATAATTTCATCCTCAAAATAAGCCTTATTTTCGTATTCAGAGCTTTTTATTACCTTATATGAGATATTGGAATTTTTAGCTCTTGATATACACCCAGCCTCTGATTTGTTTGTAATTAAAATCTTAATATCTATATCAAATTTATTTGAATTAGAGAGGTTAATCAATTCTTGAAAATTTGATCCCTCACCTGAAGCTAAAATTGCAATTTTCAATTTGGGTGAAAATTCTCTAAGTTGTGAAATTTCTGGTGAAATTAAGTAATTGAATGATTTATCCAAAAGCTGATATTTTTATTGAATAATAAATGAGATATAAATAAATAAAACCCCTAATAGTTTTTATTAAAATTCACAAACATTATGATCTAAAAATAATATAACTAAATAAATTGAAATGATTAGTATTTACGAAGAATAAACTAGATATAATAAACAAAATAAGAAATAGTCAAAATATAAAATGAATAATGATTTTAATTCTTGGGATAAATATTGCAAATACCTTTGGTTTAATAAACAAGTAAATATCTGGTTAGATATCAGCAAAATAAATTTTACTCTCAACCAAATATTATCTTTAGAAAATAAATTTAAAAACGTTTTTTCAGCCCTAAAGAAATTAGAAGCTGGTGCGATTTCAAATATTGACGAGAAAAGACAAGTAGGTCATTATTGGTTAAGGAATCCATCTGTTGCCCCAAATAACCTTATTAAGGATGAAATTAATAATGAGATTAGAGATATTTCAGAATTTGGAGAAAATATCCTACAGGGTAAAATCACCAATAATATAAATCAAAAATTTACTGATGTTTTATGGATAGGTATTGGAGGAAGCGGGTTAGGTCCTTTATTAATAACTGAAGCATTACAAGAGAATTCTTGTGGATTGAAATTTTCATACATTGATAATATTGATCCATTCTTAATAAGTGAAAAATTAGATGAATTATCTGATAAATTGGCTACCACATTATTTGTTGTTGTAAGTAAGTCAGGTGGAACACCTGAACCAAAAATAGCAATGAATATAATTAAAAATCATGTAGAAAATAAAAATTTAGATTGGAACTCAAACGCAATAGCAATAACAATGAAAGATAGTCAATTATATAAAAAAGCACAATCAGAGAATTGGTTGAAAATATTTAATCTTCCTGAATGGGTTGGGGGCAGAACTAGTATTACTAGCTCAGTTGGCCTGCTTCCATTAGCTCTTATTAATCGAGATGTTTCTGAATTTATTAAAGGTGCAGCAATAATGGATGAGTTAACTCGGATACCTAATATTAAAGCTAATCCTGCTGCTTTACTATCATCAGCGTGGTTCTTTTCGGGTGATGGAAAAGGTAAGAGAGATATGGTTGTATTACCCTATAGAGACAGGTTGCAAGTATTTAGTAAATATCTTCAACAATTAGTTATGGAGTCTTTAGGTAAAAAGTTTAATAGGAAGGGTGAAATCGTTCATCAAGGAATATCTGTTTTTGGTAATAAAGGATCTACGGATCAACATGCATATGTTCAACAGTTAAGAGATGGCATTGATAATTTCTTTTGTGTTTTTATAGAGTTACTTGATACGCCTTATGGTAATAACTATTTTGACTCTGAAAATCCAAAAGAATTTTTATCGGGATTTTTACAAGGGACAAGATCTGCATTATCCAACGAAAATAGGCAAAGCATAACAATCACATTAGATAAGTTAAATTGTTTATCACTAGGTGCATTAATTGCTCTATTTGAGCGCGCTGTTTCTTTTTACGCAGAATTAGTTGATATAAATGCTTACGATCAACCTGGTGTTGAAGCTGGTAAAAAAGCAGCCTCAGAAATAATTGATTATCAAAAACAAGTTACAGAATTATTTAATAATGGCGATGAATTATCAATAAAAGAAATTGCCTCTCTTCTTGGTATTTCATCAGCAGAGCCAATATTTTTTATAATTCGTCAGATGTGTTTTGGGAATGATGATTATCTTATAAATGGAGATTGGTCTAACCCAAGTACAATAAAAATTAAAAAAATTATTTAATATTAAACGACAATATTTATAATTCTGCCTTTTACAATTATTATTTTTCTGATTGTTTTTTTATCAATCCATTTTTTTACATTAGGTCTAATTAATGTTTTTTCCTTAATTTCATCATCAGAAATATTAATTTCTACATTAATTTTATCTCTAACTTTACCATTTATTTGTATAACTAATTCATAGCTATTTTCCTTTAGGGCATCTTCATCGATTACTGGCCATTTTTCTAAGTGAACTGATTTTGAATTACCAATTAAATGCCAGATTTCATCGGAAATATGAGGAGCAAATGGCGCTAATAATATACAAAATTTCATAAGAGCTTCTCTTCTTAAGTCTTTATTTACATGATTTAGGTTCGAGGAAATTGAATTATAAAACTTCATTAATTCTGATATTGCTGTATTAAATTGATTATTTTTTATATCATTAGAAATTTCTTTTATAGCAATATTTATAGACTTTAATAATAAGCTTTCATTTTCTTGTTTAAGTATATTTGCTTCATGGGAATTAGAATTATTACTGTAATCTAAGAAAAGTTTCCATATTCTACATAGAAATCTATATTGCCCTTCCACATCAGAATCACCCCATTCGAGGTCTTTTTCAGGAGGGGCTTTAAATAAAATAAACATTCTTGCCGTATCTGCTCCATATTTTTTTATTACAGATTCAGGGTCTATACCGTTATATTTAGATTTTGACATTTTTTCAAAAAGAACTTCAAGCTGTGAATTGTCCTTTGGATCTTTAGGATTAGTTATATCTTTAATATCAGTTGGAGAGATATATTTTCCAGTTATTGAATTTTTATATGCTGCAGATTGAACCATACCTTGTGTCAAGAGTCTCTTAAATGGTTCATCAATATCAAAAAGATTGTTGTCTCTAAGGGCTTTGGTAAGAAATCTTGCATAAAGCAAATGTAAAATTGCATGTTCTACACCTCCAACATATTGATCAACAGGTAACCATTTATTGATTTTTTCTTTTTCGAATGGCTTTGTTAACGATTTTGATGAAGGATATCTTAAAAAATACCATGATGAACACATGAAGGTGTCCATAGTATCCGTTTCTCTACTCGCCAAATTACCGCATATTGGACATGTTGTATTAATCCAATTTTGATTACTACCTAGAGAATTAATTTTATTAGAGGATATTTTAATCTCATTTGGTAATTTAACTGGAATGTTTTTTTTATTTACTGGAACAGAACCACATTTAGTACATTTAATAATTGGAATTGGACATCCCCAATATCTTTGCCTAGAAATTAACCAATCTCTCAAACGAAATTGAATTTTATTTTCTGCCCAGCCATTTTGTTCACCATGGTCTGAAATATGTTTTTTGGCATCACTATTTTTTAAGCCATCAAAATTATTTGAGTTAATTAAAAAGCCATTATCCGTAAAAGCATTATTTAATTCACTGGTACTTTTATCTTTATCCTTAATAATTACTTGTTTAATATCAATAGAATTAATTTTGGCAAATTCAAAATCCCTTTCATCATGTGCTGGAACTCCCATTACAGCTCCAGTTCCATATTCATCAAGAACATAACTTGCTATCCATATAGGAATTTCCTTTGAATTTATCGGATTTATAGCTATTAAATTTGTTGGAATACCAATTTTCTTTTGATCTTTATTTTTAGTTTCTTGTAAATATATTTTTAAATTTTCTAGTTTAGTTAAAATTTTATTATCAGATATTTTTTTAATTAAAGTATGATTAACGGATATTGCTAAATAAGTTACACCAAATAAAGTATCAGGTCTTGTTGTGAATACTTGTATTTTTTCTTTCTCAAATTCTTTTATTTTAAAATTTATATTTGTACCTATTGATTTACCAATCCAATTTTCCTGCATTATCTTAACTCTTTCAGGCCATTCATTTAATTTTCCTAAATCTTGCAATAACTCTTCTGCATAATCAGTAATTTTTAAAAACCATTGAGTTAAAAGTTTCTTTTCAACTATCGCACCAGATCTCCATGATCTGCCTTCTGAATCAACCTGCTCATTAGCTAAAACAGTATTATCAATTGGGTCCCAATTTACCTCAGATTCTTTTTGATAAACAAGACCAGCTTTATGTAATTCCAAAAATAAAAATTGAGTCCATACATAATAATTTTCATCACAAGTGGCAAATTCTCTATCCCAATCAACAGAAAGACCTAATAATTTTAATTGTGATTTCATATGAGCGATATTTTGTTTAGTCCACTTATCAGGATTTATTCCTCTTTCTATCGCAGCGTTCTCAGCAGGTAATCCAAATGCGTCCCAGCCCATAGGATGTAACACTACTTTGCCCTGAAACCTTTGAAATCGTGCAATTAAGTCTGTTATTACATAATTGCGCACATGACCCATATGAAGGTTTCCTGAAGGGTAGGGAAACATGGATAAGGCATAAAATTTTTCGTTATTACTTGCTTCCTCATCTGTAATATATAAGTTATCGTTTTCCCAAATTTTCTGCCATTTACCCTCTATATCAGATGGTTTATATAAATTATTTGCACTTTTATCTGTATTTTCTGAAGTAATCACTTATTTTAGATTTAGTAAAATATTATTTTAATATTGATTCTATAAAAAGAAATAGATTGTTAAAAGCTTTAATTTATAATTAAAATTTATTAGATCTTTAATTTGTAAATGAACAATATAATATTTGAAAAATATCAGGGTAATGGCAACGATTTTATAATAATTGATTCCAGAAATAGTAATATTTTCAAGAAATTTCTATCTGACAAAATTATCGATATTAAAAATTTGTGTGATCGACAATTCGGGGTAGGTGGTGATGGCGTAATATTCATCTTGGAACCTGATGGAAATAATTACGCAAAGATGATTATCTATAATTCAGATGGTTCGGAGGCTCAAATGTGTGGAAATGGTATCAGGTGTTTAGTTCAATATCTACACAATTCCAATAAAGGTTCTTATAGCGTTTCTGAATATAGGATCGAAACAAAAGCTGGTATAAAAGTTGCTCAATATAATAATGGCGAAATTACTGTAAAAATGGGAAAACCAATATTAGAAACTAAATCTATTCCAGCAAAAATAGATACAAAAATCAATTCAATTCCTTCATGCCTCTTTAAAGAAACGAATTTTGAACAACAGGGATATGCCGTAGGGATGGGAAATCCACATTTGATATTTTTTCTTCAAGATATCACTAAAATATCAATTTCACTATTAGGTCCAGTGTTTGAAAACCATGAATTATTTCCTGAAAAAACAAATGTTCATTTTTCCCAAATAATAAATAGAGAAAATATTAACGTACTTGTATGGGAAAGAGGAGCAGGAGCAACATTAGCTTGTGGAACAGGAGCTTGTGCTGTACACGTAGCAGCATACAAACTAGGTTTATGTAATTCAAAAACAGTAATAAATCTACCAGGAGGTAATCTTATGATTAATTGGTCTAGATCAGAAGATGAAATTTCGATGACTGGTAATGCAAAAAAAGTTTTTTCTGGAACATATATTCTAAAGTAGATGCACAATAAGTATATTTATCTTGATAATGCATCTACTACTCCATTATCTAAGAATGTATTAAATAAAATAAATTCTACATACAAAAACTATTGGAGTAATTCATCCTCAACTTATAAATATGGAATTAGATGTGCGACATACTTAGAGAAAATAAGACTTAAAATAGCAAAGATTTTAAATGCAAATACAGAAGATATTGTTTTTACATCAGGCTCTTCAGAATCGACATCATTAGTATTTAGTAATCTTAGTGATAAATATAAGTGTGGAAGAGTTGTTATCTCTAATGTTGAACATCAAGCCACAATAATTTCAGCAAATAAGCTAAAAAGAAAAGGGTGGGAAATCTATAAATGGCCAGTTAATAGAGATGGGATTATAAATATATCAAACATTAATGAAGTAATTAAAAATAACACAAATCTTGTTTCGCTTATTTGGGGTCAGAGTGAAGTAGGCACTTTACAACCTGTCCAATTAGTTGGAACTAAATGCAAGGAATTAGATATTTTATTTCATATCGATGGGACACAGATATTAAGTAACGGTATTTTTAATTGGAAAGAACTTAACTGTGATCTATTAAGTTTATCCGCACATAAATTTGGAGGACCTAAAGGTATAGGATTGCTATTGACGAATTCAAAATCTAGATTGTTATTAAAAAATAACGATATTTCACTTTCTCAAGAATATTCAATAAGACAAGGAACAACTCCTTTGCCATTAATAGCCGGAATGTATCAGTCAATAAAAAATATTAAGGGAAGAATTAAATTCAATTCGTATAATGCCGAGTTCGAAAATAATAAAAAAGTACTGCTTAGAAAATATTTTATAAATAAAATAACTAATAATCCAAATATTAAAATTACAGGTAGTAGTACTGAAAGACTTCCAAATCATATATCATTTCTTTTATTTAATAAGAAATTAGAACCAATAAAAGCTTATAAAGTTATTAATTATATGTCCGATAATAATGTTGCTTTAAGTAGTGGTAGTGCATGTTCTAGCTCCTCAGGAAAACATAGTCTTACTCTTGAAAATATGGGATATGATAGTAATCAACTTTATTCAAACATTCGTGTTAGTTTAGGATCTATGAATAAGAAGTCTGATATAGATAGATTATTTAAACTAATTCAAAATTGTATAAAAAAATTCTAATGAATACTATTTATGTGCTTCCAAAGGATCTTAATGATGCCTTAAAAAATCTTGAAAATTCAATAATCTCTAGTTTAAAACTATCAAGTTTTCGATTTACTATTGAATTTAATTTCGAGGGATTAAAATTTAATAAAATAGGTATAACTATTTATAAGATTCTTGCGAATTATTATAATAATAAAAAGATAACAAAAAATGTTTTTCTTACATATTCTGATCCAGGAGCTGTAGCTTTGGCTCAGAGGGATTATCCGGATATTAAAGAAAATATTTTTACATTTAAGGGTTTTAATGAATCCATTTATATCGATCAAGATGATTCAATCTTGATATCGATACTGCCTCAACCTTACGATTTTGATACATTCGAACCAATGTGTAATAACTTTAAAGGTTTGCATTATTCCCTAAATCCAAAATTTGAAGATGCAAATATTGGGATAGGAAGTGTAATAAGAGAAAGAAGAAAAAACTTTGTAAAAACTTGGTATAACGTTTACTTTCTTCAACCAATTGATAATGGTGCATTAATGCATTCTTATCCAAATAATTGGTTACTTTTTAAAGAAATTAATAAAAGATATTTATTTAAAAAAGAATTTGATGAGAGACCTGATAATGAAACTATTTTTGTAAATTTATAGTTTTGAAAGTTTTTAATAAATTTTATTTTTATATTATTTTAATTTTTGGCTTATTAAGTTTTCCTCTTTTAATATGGTATTTATTAATTACTCAAAAAAATAAATTTTTAAATAACATATATTTTAATTCTTCAGTAATAATTAGGAAGAACAAAAAGTGTATAAAGTATGATGAATTGTACAAATCGCTTGATAAGACTTTTAGCGTATCTATTATTAATGAGAATGGTGTTCTTATAAGTTCATATAATGATGATATATTAAGAATCCCAGCTTCAAATTTAAAGTTATTTAGTACCGCATATGTATTAAATAAATTCAAATCTTCAAGAAGTTTTGAAACATCATTATTTAAAAAGGGTAATGATAAATATTATTTAGTAGGTCAAGGGGATCCAGATCTTAACTATTCTGATATTTATAAATTATTATCTAATGTCAATTATAGTAATAAAATCTATCTAAATATCTTAGAAATAAATTCTGAATATTATTGGCCAAAAGGTTGGACATATATAGATAAGCAATACGATTACGGAGCTCCTATTACAACCTTGGCATTAAATAGTAATCAGAGTAAATATGAAAATATTGAATACTTAAAAAATACTATAGAAAAATATTTTTTAAAAAAATTTCCTTATGCCTCAATAAATATAAATATTGCAGATAATTCTGAACAATATTATTTGAAATCATCAATTAAATTGGAAGCAATTCCTTCTAATCCATTATTGTCGTTAATAACATTAGCTAATTCTGAAAGCCATAACTTCACTGCAGAATCACTTTATAAAAATGCTTCGAATTCATGGAATAAGAATGATTATATTAAATTAAAATATTGGTTGAAAAATAGAGGACTAAAAGTAGATAATTCAACTATTTCAGATGCAAGTGGTCTTTCTAGAAACAATATTGTAACAACCAAATTAATATCAGAATTTTTGAATAAGATGAAATATTCAAATAACTTTAGTACCTTCCAGTCTTCACTATCAATTATTGGGGTAAGAGGAACTTTGGCTAAAAGATTCACAAACTCAGAATTACAAGGTAAGTTTTTTGGGAAAACAGGTACTTTATCAAATGTATTTGCGTTATCAGGATATCTATATAAGGATGAGAAACCTATAGTTATAAGTATTATCCAAAACTCAGAAAATATAGATAGGGATAAGACATTTACCCTGTTAAAAAACATATATAAATTGGAAGAATGTATTTAATCTTTTTTAAAATAATTCTTTAGATCTCTTTCTACGGAATCAGGTACCATATGATCTATTTCACCTCCAAATTTAGCAACCTCTTTAACCAAGGAACTACTTAAAAAACTATAGTTTGTATTAGTAGAAAGAAAAATGGTTTCTATTTCAGTATTAAGAGATTTATTTGTATGTGATATTTGAAGTTCATATTCAAAATCACTCATAGCTCTTAGCCCTCTTAATATTAAATTTGCGTTAACTTCTTTTGCACAATCGACTGTGAGACCCTCATAGGAAATAACACTGATATTTGATAGATGAGATACAGCATTTTTTATTTGTACTATTCTTTTATTAAGATCAAAGGTTGGTTTTTTACTAGTATTTTCTAGAACAGCAACAACTACATTTCCAAATAATTTTTCAGCTCTTTGTATTATATCTAGATGTCCATTTGTTAAAGGATCAAATGTACCTGGGTAAAGTATTTTCATAATTTAATTATGATTAGAAATAATATTTGGTTAAAATATGTATATTAGTTAAATCAATTATGACATTAAATCTTGAAGCAAAAAAAATCTTATTAAGAAAAATTCCACATGGATTGTTTATTTGCGGAGTGAAAGATGATGAGACTAATGAAGTAAATGGCTTTACTGCTAGCTGGGTTACACAAGGTTCCTTTACCCCTCCCCTAGTTGTTATGGCAGTAAGAGCTGAAGGATCCAGTCATGAAATAATTAAAAATACTGGAAAGTTTTCTTTAAATGTTCTGAAAAGTGATCAAAAGGATTTAGCAGCCGTCTTTTTTAAACCACAAAAAGCACTTGGAGGAAGATTTGAATCTGTCGAATTTAATTTGGGAGAATTTGGGTTGCCAATATTAGTTGATAGTGTTGGTGGTGTCGAATGTAAGGTTGTAGGAAATGTTATGTATGGTGATCATACAGTTTTTGTTGGTGAAGTTTTATCTGCTTATTTAAATAATGATGTTGATTCGTTAAATTTAAATTCTACGGGATGGAACTACGGAGGTTAGAAATTATAGATGACTAATCCTTCAACAAAAGTTTCTACTAAAGTATTAGATAAAAAATATAATTTTAAAATTGAATATAAACTTATTAAAAATAAGGACTTATTAAAATCAAGATTATCTGAAATACCAAAGTCCTCTGGTTGTTATCTATTTAAAGATATTGATAATAATTTACTTTATATAGGCAAATCTAAAACACTAAGAAATAGGGTCAGTAGTTACTTTAATAATTATGCTGAACTGTCACCCAGATTAAGTCTAATGGTTAGACAAATAACTGAAATAGAAATTATAGTTACAGATAGTGAGTATGAAGCTTTAAATTTAGAATCAAATTTAATAAAAACTAATAAACCTTATTTTAATATTCTATTAAAAGATGATAAAAAATATCCATATCTTTGCATTACATGGAGCGAACAATATCCAAGAATTTTTATAACAAGAAAAAGGAGAAATAGAAATAATTTTGATAGATATTATGGACCTTATGTTGATGTTGGATTATTAAGAAAAACATTATTCATAATAAAAAAAATATTTCCGTTAAGACAAAGACCTCGTCCTGTTTATAAAGATAGAACTTGCTTAAATTATTCAATTGGGAGATGTCCAGGAGTTTGTCAAGAAATAATATCCTCAGAAGATTATAAAAAAACTATGAAGCAAGTATCTATGATATTCCAAGGAAGGAACGATGATCTAGAGGTTTTTCTGGAACGAAAAATGAATCAATATTCCAATGATTTAGAATTTGAAAATGCTGCTAAAATAAGAGATCAAATTTCAGGTTTAAAATTATTAACTGAATCTCAAAAAATATCGATACCAGACTCATCAATTAATAGAGATATTTTTGGCATTGTTTCTGAAAATAACATCTCTAGTATTCAAATTTTTCAAATGAGGTCTGGTAAATTAATAGGAAGAATTGGATATACTCATAAAATTGATAATAGTGATGAGACAGAGATACTACAAAGAGTATTAGAAGAGCACTACATTAATGTTGAAGGAGTTGAAATACCATCAGAAATTTTATTGCAATTTAATCTTCCAAAACATAATACAATTGAAGAATGGTTAAGTGAATTAAGGCAGAAAAAGGTTAAGTTAATTATCCCAAAAAGAAATAAAAAGTTTGAAACCGTTGAAATGGTTTTAAAAAATGCAAAATTGGAATTAGAGAGGATATTAAATGGAATTCAAGATAATGAATCTTCAATAGAAGACTTGACTCAAATACTTGAATTAACTAACCAGCCGAGAAGAATTGAAGGATATGATATTAGTCATATACAAGGAACAGATCCTGTAGCATCACAAGTAGTCTTTATAGATGGTATTCCATCCAAACAAAATTATAGAAAATATAAAATTAAAGATCCCAATATATTTATTGGACATAGTGATGATTTTGCCTCAATTTATGAGGTTATATACAGAAGATTTAAAAAATGGTCAAAATTTAAAATTGATGGTGGAGATATTAGTTCGTTACAAGATAAGAAAAAAAGTACATTAGAAAATGATCTTCTAACAGATTGGCCAGATTTGATTATGATAGACGGCGGAAAAGGACAATTAAATGCAGCATTGAAGGCATTAACACAATTAGATCTACATGAAGAAGTTAATATATGTTCTTTAGCAAAAAAAAATGAAGAGATATTCATACCAGGTTTTTCAAAATCTCTTGATACTGATCAAAATCAAAAAGGACTTCTATTACTTCGCAGAGTAAGAGATGAAGCACATAGATTTGCATTATCATTTCATAGAAATAAAAGATCTACTCGAATGAATAGATCTCAATTATCCCAAATACCAGGTTTAGGACCTTCACGTATTAAAGATTTGCTTGAGCATTTCAATTCAATTGATGCAATTAGAATTGCAAGCAGAGAAGAACTTTCAAAAGTTAAAGGTCTTGGTATGCATTCAGCAAATGATATTTATAATTACTTTAATGAGTTATAAATATTGATTAATTTTTATAAATTTAAAATTATTCACTATTAAATAAGTATTTATATTGGTAATAGTTTATGAATTATATTTTATTAATTTGTCATCAGAAGCATATTTATGGTTTAAGTCTCTTCACATCATTGGGGTAATTGTATGGTTTTCTGGCCTTTTTTATTTAGTTAGGCTTTTTATATATCATGAAGAGTCAAGAACCATGCAAGATGATTTGAAGATTGCGTTTAATGATCAATATTCCTTGATGGAAAAAAGGCTTGCCAATATTATTACTACTCCAGGAATGATACTGGCTTTAAGTATGGCTATCTGTTTAGTAATTATGCAACCTGGATGGCTCAGTGAAAAATGGCTTCAGATAAAAATTTCTTTTGTTTTGGGCTTAGTCATATATCATGTTTACTGTTATAAAATAATGAACTCTTTACAGAATGGTACTTCAAAAATATCTGCAAAAAACCTTAGATTACTAAATGAACTTCCTACATTATTGTTATTTGTAATTGTCCTATTAGTTATTTTTAAAAATAATTTCCCTACCAGTATTGCGACATGGAGTGTATTTGGACTAATAATATTTATGCTTTTATCTATTCAGTTATATGCAAAGATCAGAAGAAAAAATGAAGAATCTCTAAAGAATGGATAAGCAAGATTTAATAAAAATAACAGCAATTATAAATAAAGAAAGCTGTCCAGGCTTAGTAAATTTTCATTGTCATACGAAATTTAGTGATGGGAGCTTTGATCCAGAACAATTATTAGATCAAGCCTTTATTAATAAAATAAAATTTATATCCATAACAGATCATCACACTGTTAAAGCACATCATTTTATTGAACAAAATAATATACTTGAAAAATATCCAACTGATTCTTTTAAACTAATTTCTGGAATTGAAATAAATTGTTTACTTCTTGGATGCTTAGTTCACGTTATTGGATTAGGAATTAATATAAAGAGTACACATCTAACACCTTATATTCAAGGTGAGTCCCCAATTGGGAATGATTTACACATCAATTCGGTAACAAAGGCAATCAGATTATCAGGAGGGTTATCTTTTCTTGCACATCCAGCAAGGTATAGAATTCCCTTTTATAAACTTATCCCTGAAGCTAATAAGCAGGGAGTTGATGGGATTGAAGTTTGGTACGATTATGATTTAAGAGAAAGATGGCAACCAAGCGATTTTGTATGTTCAGAGATAAATAAAATAACAGAAAGCCTTAATATGCTTAAAACCTGCGGAACAGATAGTCATGGATATTCATTATTGGGAAGATAAACTAGTATTCGTTTTTCTCAATTTTGGCATCAGCCATATTAACAATCTTTTTTAAATTTTCTAATATTTCTGGAGTATGGTCATTCCACATTTCTCTATTAATTATCTCAAGAAATCTTTGGGATAAATCTCGTAAGGCCCATGGATTATTCTCGATAAAAAACTTTTTAAGGTTCTCATCACATATCCAAGAATTATATATTTGGGTATAACACCAATCAGATACGATTTCCGTTGTGGCATCATAAGCATATAAATAATCGAGCGTTGCAGAAAACTCAAAGGCACCTTTATATCCGTTTTCCTTCATTCCATCAATCCATTTTGGATTAAGCACTCTTGTCCTAACAACCTTATTTATTTCATAGCTTAATTTATTTATTTTAGATAAACGATATTTTGATAAATCACCATGATATATTTCGGGAAATTTGCCTTGAAGTTTATTTATTGCTGATGATATTCCTCCTTGAAATTGATAATAATCATCAGAATCCAAAATATCATGTTCTCTGTTATCTTGATTATGAATAACTACTTGAATATTTTTAAGCGCTTTTTCTAATTCTTGTTTATTTTCTATAGGTTCATTTCCTTCAGAATATATCCATTTACTCCAGTTTAAATAAGAATCAGCAAAATCATTTATATTTTCCCAACTAGAATTAGATATAAGTTCTTGTAATCCAGCTCCATATGATCCAGGTGCAGAACCAAAAATTCGATTTAAAGAATCTCCGTCTTTATAAGATGCTGAAATTGGATTTAATTTTTTATCTTCGTCAAGTTGAGAAACTAATTTTATAGCTTTGTAAACTAAAGATATTAATTGAGGAAATGCATCCCTAAACATACCCGAGATTCTTAAAGTAACATCAACTCTTGGTCTATTAAGAATACTTAAAGGAATTATTTCTATATCAATGACTCTTCTAGAAGGACCATCCCAAATGGGTTTTACACCTAGTAAATACAATATTTGACAAACATCCTCCCCTCCGTTTCTCATAGTAGATGTAGCCCATACAGAAATTGCTAATTTTTTAAGGTCTTGTCCATGATCCTGTTTATATAAATCAATTATTTGAGAAGCTGATTCACATCCAACAATCCATGCCGATTCTGTTGGTAAGCCTCTGGAGTCAACAGAAAAAAAATTTTTACCTGTAGGTAGAACTTCAGTTTTCCCTCGTGTTGGAGCTCCTGATGGTCCGCTACATACATATTTTCCATTTAAAGCATTTATAAATGATGCCTTCTCATTTATGGTCGATTTAACTATAGGTTCTAATATTTCTTTATGAATTAGATTAAAAAAATCTTTATGTTTTTTATCTACATTAAATAATAATAATATATTTTTATTTTCTAATATTTCTAATTCATTTAGAGTTATTTGGTCTTTGTAAAAATAATGATAAATTAAATATTTTGCTTGATTTTCTATAAATTCTAATGCTCTTCTAAAGCTATTGATATTATCATTTGAATAATTACTAATAATTTCTTTATCGTTATCACTAAGAACTTGATCATAGTTATTAGTCCATGGATCTAAATCTAAATTAAGATTTGAAGCGATGTATTGGATTATCCCACTACGTTTTGAAGTTGGAACTCTTGCAATACTTATGATTAAATTAATTTCATTTATAAATTTTTGTCTACTTCCAAAAATGTGAAGACCAGTTCTTATTTGTGATTCTTTTAGTTCACATAGATATGAGTCAATTTTTTCAATTTTATTTGATTCGTCAAAAAATATAATGTCTTTAAAATCGTTTTTAATAATTTCTAATATAGATTTTTCAATAATGTTTATTCGCTTAGAATTTAATAACTTAGCCTCATAGTATTCGTCTAAACGTTGTTCTAAAATCGAGAGTTTTCCATACAAATCAGATCTATCTAAAGGAGGTGTTAGATGATCAATTATTGTTGCATGAGTTCGCCTTTTTGCTTGCGATCCTTCTCCTGGGTCATTAACAATAAATGGATATATATTTGGAATTGGTGGACAAGTAATACTCGGGAAGCATTCATCACTAAGTCCTATAGATTTTCCTGGTAACCATTCAATAGTGCCATGTTTACCTATATGACAAATAGCATTCGAATCAAATTTACTTTCAATCCAATAATATTGGGCTAGATATCTATGGGGTGGTGGTAGATCTGGAGAATGTATATCTTTATTAGATTCAATATCGTAACCTCTTTGAGGTTGAATTAGTAAACATATTTTTCCAAATAAAAGACCATTAATCGAAAAACCTTGTTTTTCTAAATCTTGAGAATTAGATGGAATACCCCATCTATCAACGATAAGATTTTTAGGTTTAAGGGATAGTTTGTTCCAAAATTCTAAGTATTCATTTAATGATAAAAAATCAAGAGGTTTATTATTTTGAGATTCAATATCATTTGTTCTAGTTTTTATAAGTAACGAAATTAGTTCTGATGAATTTTTAGGTAATTCTCCAGAACCAAGATCATAACCTTCATCTTTTAACCAATAAAGAATATTAAGGACAGACTCCGGAGTATTTAAACCGACTCCATTTCCAATTCGTCCATTTTTTACAGGATAATTTGCAATTACTAATGATATCTTTTTATCAAAATTATTTAAATTATTTAGTCTTAGATAATTACTTGTAAGTTTTGTTATCCATTTAATATTTCCAAAATCTACTTTGTAACTTGTAATTTTGCTACATAAGGTTCTATTTACAGAAATAACCTCTTTAAAAGCACAAGGTTTTGTTGTAATTCGTCCATCAAATTCTGGAATAATTATTTGCATTAATAAATCTGTTGGATTCATTCCAGTTGATGAGTGCAACCAATTATTTCTGGATTTATTAGAAGAGAGTATTTGAAGGATTGGAAGATTAAGTGATTTAAAGATATTCAAATTATTATCTTTATTTTCATTAGAACTATTAAGCGAGGAAGAAAAAGAGGTAGTTGTTATTAGTAGTCTTATATCTTCTTTTTTAAAAAGATTAATCAATTCCTTCTGAACATCATAATTTTTTAAAGTTGAAATAAATACTGTTTTAGGTGACAAACCATTACACCTTAGTTGAGATATTAATTCATTTGATAATTCAATTTCATTAGCTAAAAACAATGATTTATAAGAAATTATTCCAACCTTTAATCCTTTTTCATTTTTCCAATCATATTGATAAGGATCTGGATAGCTGACGTTAGAGATATATTTTTGTGGAATATTAGTTTTGTTAGATGATAGATAACTTAAACAATAAAGAAATCTTCGATAATTCTCCTTTCCTCCTGACTTAAGAAGTTTACTAATTTTTAATGAAGTATCTAAATCTACGCTACTTAATTCATTTAGTGATAAATCCTCTTCATCAGTTCCAGAAAGAATTAAAAGAGTCTTATTAAGATTTACTTCTTTCCATTTTATTAATTGTTCAAGTCCATAACTCCATGTCCCTTTATCACCAAACAATCTTAAAACAACTATTTTTGCATAATTTATTGTTTTTAAAAAATAATTATCTATTTGTGCGAATGTATTTAGGTTTGAAATTTCTAATGCTCTAAAGTTATCCTGGAATAAAAGAAATTCTTTATCTTCAATTAAATCAGAAATTATATTAATATCAGCTTTTACGCTTGTGATAAATATAAAATCAGCTTTAGGATGTTCAATTAAATCAACGTTATTATTTTCATTTCCAGCAATATTTAATATCCTATGCATTTATATATGACAATTAGGTTTAGAATACTTAAGTAAGTTAGAACAATTTTAACTCATTTCTAAAATAAAATATGCAAGAATTTCTTCCATATGCCTGGTTTGAAGGTAAGTGTATACCCTTTAAAGATGCAAAAGTGTCAATAGCAACTCATGCACTTCATTATGGAACAGCAGCCTTTGGAGGAATGAGAGCTATTCCAAATCCATCTAATAAGGATGAATTTCTTTTATTTAGAACAGATAAACACATAAAAAGGTTATCTCAAAGTGCAAGATTGCTTCTAACAGAAATATCTGAAGAATATATATTTAATGCACTAAAAACAATATTAAAAAAAAATAAACCTACAAAACCGATCTATATAAGGCCTTTTGTTTATACAAGTGATTTAGGTATCGCTCCAAGATTACATAATATAGAAACTGATTTCTTCATTTATTGTATTGAACTAGGAGACTATTTATCTCCCGATGGTGTGTCTTGTAGGATGAGTAGTTGGACAAGACAAGAAGATAGATCTCTACCTTTAAGAGGTAAGATAAGCGGTGCCTACATTACCAGTTCATTAGCCAAAACAGAGGCTAGTTTATCAGGATTTGACGAAGCATTGCTGTTAAATTCTAATGGTAAAGTAAGTGAAGCTAGTGGAATGAACTTATTTATAGTAAGAAATGGAGAACTGATTACTCCAGGAGTTGATCAAGATATCCTAGAAGGAATTACTAGAGCTAGTGTTATTGAATTGGCGAAATCGTTTGGTATAAATGTTATTGAAAGACCTGTTGATAAAACAGAATTACTTATTGCTGATGAAGTATTTCTAACTGGTACAGCAGCTAAAATTACACCTGTAAAGCAAATAGAATCAACAAATATTAATAATGATCGTCCCATAATGAAAAAATTGAAAAATAAGCTTATCGAAATAACGGAAGGCCGTTCACAAGACTATGATGATTGGATAACACGTATTGATATTAGTTAATTTTTATTTTTTTTCTTTTAAATTATGGTTTCATTTAGAAATTATTTAAATAGAGATGATAAACCAATTATTATTTTCGATGGTGGGACAGGTACTTCTTTTCAAAATTTAAATTTATCATCACATGATTTTGGTGGTGATGATTTAGAGGGTTGCAATGAAAACTTAATCCTATCCTCTCCTATTACTGTTGAACAAGTACATAATTCATTTCTTGAAGCAGGTTGTCATGTAATTGAAACCAATACATTTGGTGCTTCATCTATTGTTTTAGACGAATATAATATTTCTAATAAAGCTTATGAAATCAATAAAAAAGCAGCTCAGATAGCTAAAAAATGTGCAAATTTATTTTCATCTATTAATACTCCTAGATTTGTCGCTGGATCAATTGGGCCAACTACAAAATTACCAACATTAGGTCATATTAGTTTTGATAAGCTTAAAGATTCATATGAAGAACAAATAAATGGTCTAATTGACGGAGGTATTGATCTTCTATTGATTGAAACATGCCAAGATGTTTTACAAATAAAATCAGCATTATCTGCTTCTCAAGAAGTTATTAAAAACAGGAATATTGAATTACCAATAATGATATCCATAACTATGGAAACCACAGGAACGATGCTTGTCGGGTCAGATATAGCCTCTGCATTAACAATATTAGAGCCATATAATATTGATATTCTGGGACTGAATTGTGCAACTGGCCCAGTTCAAATGAAAGAACATATTAAGTATTTAGCTGAAAATTCACCTTTTGCAATTAGTTGTATACCTAATGCAGGATTACCTGAAAATATAGGAGGTGTTGCTCACTATAAATTAACTCCATTGGAGTTGAAAATGCAGTTAATGAACTTTATTTATGATTTTAACGTACAACTTATTGGCGGATGTTGTGGTACTACTCCTGAACATATCAAGCATTTATCATCAATCATTGAGGAAATAGTTGATAAAAAAATAAATAAAAGACTTCCTACTGTAAAAACAAATTTTGTTCCTTCAGCAGCTTCTATATACAACTCAGTGCCATATAAACAAGATAACTCAATATTAATAGTTGGAGAGCGTTTAAATGCTAGTGGATCAAAAAAAGTAAGGGAATTACTAAATGAAGATGATTGGGACGGCTTGGTATCAATTGCTAAACAACAGCAAAAAGAAAATGCTCACATACTAGATGTCAATGTTGATTATGTCGGAAGAGATGGAGTTAAAGATATGAAAGAAATTACCTCAAGATTAGTTACAAATATAAATCTTCCATTAATGATAGATTCAACAGAAGCAGATAAAATGGAAAGTGGATTAAAGACTGTAGGAGGAAAATGCATAATAAATTCAACAAACTACGAAGATGGAGATGACAGATTTAATCAGGTCTTAAAACTTGCATTAGATTATGGTGCTGGAATAGTAATTGGAACTATTGATGAAGATGGAATGGCAAGAACATCACAGAAAAAATATGACATTGCAACAAGAGCATTAATTAAAACTAGATCAAGTGGCCTCGCTGATTATGAGATATTTTTTGATCCTCTAGCATTGCCAATATCTACTGGAATTGAAGAAGATAGATTAAATGCTAAAGCAACTATTGAAGCTATATCAAAAATAAGAAAAAGCTTCCCAGAAATTCATATTATTTTAGGGATATCTAATATTAGTTTCGGGCTTTCACCATTATCAAGAATTAATCTAAATTCAATATTTCTCGATGAATGTATAAAGGCAGGATTAGATTCAGCGATTATTGCACCAAATAAAATATTGCCTCTTTCAAAAATATCTGCGGAAACAAAAAAATTATGTTTAGATTTAATTTATGACAGAAGAAATTTCGAAAATGAAATATGTATATATGATCCATTAGTTGAACTAACAAAAGCATTCCAAGATATAACAATCAGTGACTTTAAAAAAGCATCTACTTCAAACAAAAACCTCACCTTAGAAGAAAAACTTAAAAACCATATTGTAGATGGGGAAAAAATAGGTTTAGAAGAACAATTAAATAATGCGCTTAAAAAATACAAACCACTTGAAATAATTAATACTTATTTATTAGATGGAATGAAAGTAGTCGGTGAACTATTTGGATCAGGCCAAATGCAATTACCTTTTGTATTGCAATCAGCGGAAACAATGAAATTTGCTGTTTCAGTGCTTGAACCACATATGGAAACAGTAGATGAAAAAATATCTAACGGAAAATTACTAATAGCAACTGTTAAAGGAGATGTTCATGATATAGGTAAAAATTTAGTTGATATAATTCTCTCAAATAATGGTTTTGATGTAATCAACCTTGGAATTAAGCAAGATGTTTCAGCGATTATTGATGCACAAAAAAAACATAAAGCAGACTGTATTGCTATGAGTGGTTTACTTGTTAAATCTACAGCATTTATGAAGGATAATTTAGAAGCATTTAACAATGCTGAAATTAATGTTCCAGTTATTCTTGGAGGTGCAGCATTAACTCCAAAATTTGTGAATGAAGACTGTAGTCAGATATATAAAGGTAAAATTTTGTATGGGAAAGATGCTTTTACAGATTTACAATTTATGAATGACTATATGGATAGTAAAAAGAGGGGCAATTGGTCTAATGAAAATGGTTTTACTAATACTGATAATATTCAAATTAAATTAGCTTCCCCAAGGTCTTCCGCTAAAGATAAAAATTTAAATAAAAATTTTGAAAAAACCAAAAGTATTCAATTAATTGAGAATTTTAATAGATCTAATTTTGTAGAGGAAGAGGAACCTATAAAGGCTCCATTTTTGGGAACTAGAGTTCTTCAAGATATTGAAATAGACTTTGACAAACTAATTTTTTATCTGGATAAAAAAGCATTATTTAGCGGTCAATGGCAAATTAAAAAAAATAAAGGTCAATCAGTAGAAGAATACAATAATTATTTAGATTCATATGCAAATCCATTACTTGAAAAATGGATCAATATTATTTTAGATAAAGGCTTAATTTCACCAAAAGCAGTCTATGGCTACTTCCGTTGCGGGAGGAATGATAATAGTATTTATCTCTTTGATAATGTATCAAATAAAAGAATTTCTGAATTTAACTTTCCTAGACAAAAATCGGGAAATAATCTTTGTATTGCTGATTTTTACTGTGATCTTATAAATAATGATCCAGTAGATATATTTCCAATGCAAGCAGTAACAATGGGGGAAATAGCTAGTGAATATTCCCAAGAATTATTTAAAGCTGATAAATATAGTGATTATTTAATATTTCATGGTTTAACCGTTCAATTAGCAGAAGCTCTTGCAGAATATGTTCATTCAATAGTAAGAATTGAATGCGGATTTAAATCATATGAGCCAAACAATAACCGTGAAATATTAGCTCAAAAATATAGAGGAGCTAGATACTCATTTGGTTATCCAGCTTGTCCTAAAGTTTCTGATTCAAATATACAGTTATCATTATTGGATACAAAAAGGATTAATTTAACAATGGATGAATCAGAGCAATTACATCCTGAACAAAGTACTACTGCTATAATTTCACTTCATTCAAAAGCAAAATATTTTAGTGCCTAAATAAATTTTAGATTATAGATTATAGATTATAGATTATTTTCAAGATAATCTATAATTTCTTCTTGAAGTTCTTCCATAATTTCAGAATCACTTATATCGATGCCATCACCCGCAGCGTCTTGAATTAATTCTAAATAATATGATGCCCCATCACTCGCCAAGAATTCAGTTGCTGATGTTTCATCACATTCTTTAAAAGCTTCAATTAGGGATTTAAATGCTATGTTTTCAGTGAAGTCCCAATCCATATTGAAAAAAACCTTATTAAAATTATTACCTCTTTACCCCCCATATTCGTCAACCCTTTTTTAAGAAATGTATGAGTATTTATTATTATTTAAATAAATTATCTAAAAATGAATAAAGAAAGTCAAAAAAATAATGAACATTTAAATGTTTTAGGACAAAAGCTCGAGGTATGCAGCTGCAAACCTCTTACAGGTTGGTTTCGAGATGGATATTGTAAATACGATTCAAATGATGGAGGAAATCATTCAATTTGCTGCATAATGGATGATAATTTCCTTAAATATAGTAAGTCTCAAGGTAATGATTTAATAACACCTATGCCAATGTATTCATTCCCAGGCTTGAAGGATGGAGATCATTGGTGTATTTGTTTAGATAGGTGGAGACAGGCATTGCTTGATGGCTTAGCACCTATGGTTATTTTAGAAGCAACAAATATAAAAGTTTTAGAATCTGTATCGTTAGAAAAATTAAAAGAATATCAATTTAATAAAAAGTAATTCCAAATTAATTATGTTTTTTAAAATGATTATGAGAATTTATTTCTATTTTTATAAATGAGAAATGAAAAATATTGGGTTAAAGCATTAGATCAAACTCATTTATCTATTATCAATAATGGCTTATTTCCTTTAAAAACGACTGTTGTAACAAGTGAATATTACAATAAAAATGATTTTATAATTAGAGAACTTGATACTTCAAGATTTAAGAAAAAAAATAGTTATGGTCCAAATCAGAATCCATTTAACCCATGGGATAAGATACTTGAAGTTGATAAAATTGGAACTAATCATCAACTAATACTAAATAAATATCCTGTACAAAAAGGTCATATTTTACTAATAACAAATACTTGGAGACCTCAAGATGGATGGTTAGATATTAATGATTGGATAGCTATACAAATGGTAAATGAAGATACAAGTGGCCTATGGTTTTTTAATAGTTCTCCCATAGCTGGAGCAAGTCAACCGCATAGGCATTTTCAGCTTTTAAGAAGAGATCATGGTGAAATTATTTGTCCAAGAGAGAGGTGGTTTTTAGATTTTGAAAATAATAATGATCAGGATAGCAAGCTTAAGAAAAATGCTGTTGTCTCAAAATTTAACTTTTTAGATAATTCAATAAATATTTATAATTTATACTTAGAACTGTCAAACAAAATTGGTTTAGGAAATCCAATTGATGATGAAAAACCAAGATTTCCATACAATATTTTAATTACAAATAATTGGATAGCCATAATTAAAAGAAAGTATGATCACGTCCATGGCTTTAGTGTTAATGGTTTGGGTTTCGCAGGATATTTACTAGTCACAGAAAAATCTAATATTAATTATTTAAAGAAATATGGACCAGAGAAACTTCTTGAAAATTTTGTTTGAAAATTAACTACTAACTTCAACATTGTCTCTGGAAATTTGATTTTCTAGAACTTCTATTGAAGCACTCACTGACGCAATTTTTCTTTCAAGAGAATCCTTGATGTAGTTAAGCATTTCTAATTTCTTTTTTTGATAAAAAGACTTTTTTTCTTTTGAGGATTTAAAGTTACAGTAAAACATTTTTATTTTTATTATAAAAATTTTTCTTGTTGAGACGTGACTTATAAAAAGCAAGATTTTGATTTAAAGACAATATAATTATTTAGACTTTCATAATATGAATACAAATAATATTTTTGTTCTATTATAAAAAAAAATGATTAATTGAGTAATTCTGAGAATTCAAATACAAAAAGAATTTCAATTGATTTGCCAGAAGAGTTAGTTTCTAGGTTTGATCAATTACGAAAAGAATGGGGTTTTAGAGCAAGAGGTCCTGTAATAGAAAAGTTGCTTACAGAAATTCTTCAAGAAGAAGATTTATTACCTAAAAGTCAACAACAGACAATTGATTACAACGAAAAGGGAGATATTAATGAATACTCTAACTTTGATGAAAAGAGTGCTTTAGTCCTTATTAAATCTGATAAGGTTGAGAGTACTAGTAAAGAATCCGAAGAAAAACTTCTTTTAAATAATAAAGAAGTTATTGAAAAACCAAACTTAAACATCAACCTTCCTAATTTTGTTGGAAAAAAAGTTAAAAATCTGAGAAGAAGTATAAATATTGAAAAGACAAAACAAAAAATTAATGATATTCAAATTAATACAATCAAGGAAAATGATTTAATTAAATGTCGGATTGAAATTATAAGCCATTGGAAAAACCTATATGGATCAATTCCAAATGAACAAGTAATAGAAGCATCTATTGATTGGTTTTGTATAGATATTTGGCCAAATATTGATGGAACCGAGCAGTTGCCATTCACTTGGAGTGCAGCAAATAAATTAATGTCGGATTTATGCCCTTTTTGGATAAAACAAACGCCCTCCTTAGAGTTAGTTATTTTAATGATAGGTGTATTAGAAGATCCATTTGCAACATCTGATTTAATAAATAGGGTCCCAACATTAGTAAGAAGATTTATAAGTAGGTTTAAAAGAAAAAATAAAGGAAATTCATTTGAAGCACTTGATTCAACAATGACTGTTCATGGAGCTCTAAAATTATTAAAGTTATCCACCGCTGCAGGTTCAGCACATACATTAAATAAAATACGAGAAGCATATAAAATTAAAGCTTTAGAAACCCATCCAGATTCTGGTGGATCTACTGATGAGATGAGGAAATTAAATGATGCATATCAATTACTTAAAAATATGTATAGAAGATAGTATTAATAATCTTACATGAGACTTGAAAATAGTCTAGTTTATAGTCTTATATAAGACTTAAAAGATACAAAATTAAATTAAAATAGTTTCTATCTAGTAATTCTTGCTTATAAGAGTTGTGCATATCAAATGATACGTATTTATTAAAAAAAAGATTGTATTACACTTCTTATATAAGACTTAATAAAATACAGTTACCAACCCCTCCCTATGTAGAAGAGTTAGATAAAATTTTTTCAATGAATATTACTAGTCTTATACTAGACTTATAATAAGTCTATTAATGAATCTTATATAAGACAATATATACACTAATTCTATAATTTATTGTCCTTTGTTTGTCCAGTCCTTAATTTTTTTACAATAAACGTTGATATAACTAAAGTTTTGGTATTAAAGTGCTGCCTTAAAGACAGTACTACTGTATTTGAAGCTTTTGTAGAGCTGTTTTCCTCTCGATACTAGGAACATCACTCAAGCCGTTGGCGTCAAACCATGGAGCGCTTGCCCAGTCGAATCCTTCTCCGAATGTATTATCTGGAGCGGTTATGTACCAATGGCATGAAGAATCAGGTACATCGACAGCACATTTAGACCAATCATCAGACCATTGTGGAACTTGGACCCAAAGAACGGAAGATATTAAAAATGAGAGAATATTAAACATGTGGAATATTATATATGATCATTTAAAAATATACGAATATTACTCGTCTCATTTCAGACTTATTTATAGACTACTAATAAGTCTTAGATAAGATTAGTAATACTACTAATCTCTTAATTTAGTGGAGAATTTTTTTTCTATTATTTCAACGATACTATCGTGAAGAAATCCTATCTCAGAATCTAATAATGTTTTCTCATAATCTCTATAAGACAATCTAAATGTGTAGCTTATAAATTCTTTACCAAAACTATCATCATCATAAACATCAATTAAATTAACATCTTCCAATAATTTTTTACCAGATTTTCTTATTTGAGAAATTATCTCACTTACTACGTATTTTTTATTGAATATAAAATTAATATCACGTTCCATTTTGGGAACTGTTGGAAATTGCTTATAAACTGTTATCCATTTATTTTTTCTAGTGCTTGCTTTTAAGATACTGCTTATTTTTAAACTAAATAAATATATTTTTTTTAGTACTATTTTATTAATAATTAAATTTGGATGGATTTCACCAAAATATCCAACTTCATTACCTTCAGTAAATAATCTAGATGATCTGCCTGGATGAAGAAAATCTATAGTATCAGTTGGTTTATCTTCTATTTTTAAATTTAATATTAATAATGCTTCCTTTAACTTACCTCTGGCCTCGTAATAGGTCATATTATTATCTTTATTTGAGCCTAACCATTGCTCAAATTTATTATTTCCATAAATAGCTCCATTTAAAATCTCCTCTTGTGAAAAATCAGGTTTTTTATGAAAAATATTTCCTACTTCAAATATCCAGCAATAATCTTGTCCTGACTTAATATTATGATTACATATTTTAATGTGTTCTTGCCACATATTATCTCTTAAACAACTTGTCTCCAACAGTAATGGATTTGAAATCTTGATTAAATTATTATTCTTTTCTGGAACAAGAGAATAAGACAATACTTCGTTAAATCCGTTAACTGTTAATCCAGTTTTTAACTGCCTTAAAGCTATTTGAGATGAAGAAAGCTTTCCTGGTTTTATGGGATTTGGTAAATTTAAATCAAACATGTCATAACCAATTAATCTAGCAATCTCTTCTATTAAATCAATTTCTCTTAATAAATCTTGGGACCTGTTGGGAATAATTTCTACATCCCAACCATATTCCTTAATGTTTAAGGTACATCCTATCAGCTTTAATTTTTCTGTTATTTCTATATCTGTTAAATATCTTTTTTCCAATTTACTATTAATATCGTAATTCTCATTTCTAATTACAATTGGACCAAGTACTTTATTAATTCTTTCCCTTCTTAACGGTATTAAAATTTTTTTGAAATCCAGCTCTGTGGAAGTATTAATTATTGGATTCGGAATATTAAAGAATTTTTCTAAGATGTTAATAGCCCGGCTAACTGAATCTAATGTATTTTTATAGGAAATTCCTTTTTCATATCTGCTACTTGATTCTGTTCTAACTCCAATTTCTTTTGATGATTTTCTAATGGTAACAGGATTAAAAACTGCTCCTTCAAGATAAATTGAAGAAGTATCCTCATTTACAGCCGTTTCCAAACCACCAATTACACCGGCTATAGCGACTGGTTTGTCGTCACAAGCGATGATAGTTATATTTTTATTTAATTTATAATTCTCGCCATTCAAACACAAAAGACTTTCATTATTATTTGCCTTTCTAACCGAGAAATCCTCATATGAAACCTTTCGTCCAATTAAATTAGATAATTTGTCTTTATCAAATGCATGTAATGGTTGTCCTTGTTCTAAAAGAATATAGTTGGTTATGTCTACCAAAAGATTAATAGATTTAATTCCCGATTTATCTAATCGATCTCTAAGCCATCCAGGAGATGATTCCTTACCATTGACAGAATCAATATTGGTAATTGAATAAAGACAATTTGTTGTAATTGCATCAGAGCAGAGATTAAAATTTTTATAAACATTTACTTTATAATTAATTTGTAATTCTGGAATGTTTAACTTAGTTTCCAGAAGAGCAGATATTTCTCTTGCGATGCCAACTACAGACATTCCATCGGGTCTATTTGCAGTAATCGCCAAATCATAGATGTAGTCATTGAGATCAAGTAATTTAGCGGCTGATGTACCTAATTTATGTTTTAAAGCTATAACCTCATCAATAATGGCGATTCCTTCACTAGTATCTTCTATACCTAGTTCTTCTAACGAACAAATCATTCCTTCACTAGAAACCCCTCTTATTTCACTTTTTTTAATAGTTAAATTTGTCGCACTTAAATGTGTACCAATAGTAGCTACATAAACATATATATTTTGTTTTACATTTTTTGCACCACAAATTATTTGTAAAGGATTAGAGCTTCCAATATCAACAATGCATATAGATAACTTATCTGAATTCTCATGTTTAACTACTGACAAAACCTTCCCAAGAACAATACCTCTTACATTTTCTGAACAATCAACAAGTGACTCAACTTCGAAACCACCTATTGATAGTTTTTCAGATAAATCGTCTGGTGTAGTATCTATTTCTACAAGGGATTTTAACCAATTCTGAGAGACCTTCATTTATTATTTTTGTCTAATGATACTAAAAGAAAAGTAAATATATGCAAAATAGTTTCTTGAAGTTGTACAATAGAAAATTATACAACAACGTATTAATCAAAATGGCGAAAAAAGGTACAAGAGTTGTCGTAACCTTAGAATGTACTGAAGCGAGAACAAGTTCAGAACCAAGAAGATCTAATGGTGTTTCCAGATATACAACTGAAAAAAACAAAAGGAATACTACTGAGAGATTAGAACTTAAAAAATTTAATCCACATCTAAACAAAATGACAATTCACAAAGAAATCAAATAATAAAACAATGCCAAATTCAATTTTTAAAAAACAATTGTCCCCAATTAAGCCAGGTGACCCAATTGATTATAAAGACGTTGAGCTTTTAAAAAAATTCATAACGGAAAGAGGTAAAATAATACCAAGAAGAATGACTGGATTGACATCCAAACAACAAAGAGATCTAACATTGGCAGTAAAAAGAGCTAGAATAGTTGCTCTTTTGCCATTTGTTAACCCTGAAGGCTAATTCTATAAATAATAGTTACCTAAATAATAATTTAAATATTTGAGAGATTTAACTCATTTAAAAACTTTTATAATCGATTCCAAAGATCCAAAAGAAGTTGATGATGCTATTTCATTGGAATTATTTGAAGGAAATAAAAAAAAATTATGGATACATATTAGCAATCCATGCAAATTATTTTTAACAGATTCAAAGATCGATATAGATGCAAGAAATAAAAGTAGCAGCCTCTACTTAATCAATCAATACATTCCCATGTTGCCAGTTGAAATTATAGAAAATGCAAATTTAAAACAAAATAAAATCTCAGATACAATTAGCGCATCAATTATATTTAATGATAATGGTTCAATAAATAAATATGAAATAGTAGAGGCAAAAATAAGACCAAAATATCAATTATTATACGAAGATGCAGAAGAAATTATTGAATTAGAACCTAAAGAAGAATTTGAAATAGTTGAAATTAAGAATTTATTATTTAAAAGTATTAATTATCGAGAAAAACAAGGAGCAATTATTTTTGACACTCCAGGTTATAAAATTAACATTAATAACGGTAATGTAGAAATTAACAATATACAAAAAAGTATTTCGCAAACAATTGTGTCTGAATCAATGATACTAATGGGTTATGTAACTAGTTTATATTTATTTGATAATAATATAGCGGCACCCTATAGAACACATAAAATCAATTGCGATGCAGTAGAGATATTAGAACGATATAAAGATAGTGATATAAAGTATTCAATATTAAAACAATATATGGGTAAAAGTTTTATTACTACTAAAGCTAATAAACATGAATCACTAGGTCTACCTAAGTATACTCAATGTACTTCACCATTAAGAAGATATTTAGATTTAATTGTTCAAAGACAAGTTTTTAATAAGATAAATAATATTGAGAGATTAAGTCATAATAAAATTAATGAATTAATAGATATAACGAGAATTAAACAATTTGAAATTAACAATATATACAAAAATGATAAATTAAAATATTTAAATATATTCTTTACTAATCAAAAAAAATCTTCATTCAAAATGATATTTATTAAATGGATAAATAATAAAAAAGGTATAGCTTTAGTTTACTTTCCAGAATATTCATTAGAACTTTTAATTGTACTATTTATATCTATAGAAACATACACTAATAAAATATATAAGGTTAAATATAATATAAATAATAATAATTTATTAGAGTTTATTCACTAGATAAAAAAATTTACTAAACTATTGTACAATTTATATTTGTTAATATAAGTAAAAAGATATTATGAGTTTTGTAATCACTACACCATTATATTATGTAAACGACAAGCCTCACTTGGGAAGTATTTATACTACTTTGATTTGTGATTCAATAGCGAGATATAAGAGGCTTTCCGGTGAAGATGTGATATTTATAACCGGAGTTGATGAACATGGTCTAAAGATTCAAAGAACAGCCGGTAATAATGGTGTTGAGCCTCAATTTCATTGCGATCAAATATCAGATATCTTTATGCAAAACTGGAAGAATTGGGACATAACACATAATAAATTCGTAAGAACAAGTTCCCCCAAGCATAAATATATAGTTAATGAGTTTTACAAGAGAGTAAAAAAATCTGAAGATATTTATATGGGAGTCCAAAAAGGTTGGTACTGCGTTGGTTGTGAAGAATTTAAAGATAATCCAGATAATTCACCAACGTATAAATGTCCTATTCATCAAAAAAATTTGGAATGGAAAAATGAGGAAAATCTTTTTTTTAAGTTGTCAAAATATCAATCACAAATAGAACAATTAATTAATGAACCTACATTTATCCAGCCAAAAGAAAGAAGAAATGAAATTATCAATTTCGTTTCTAAAGGTTTAAAGGATTTTTCAATATCTAGAACAAATGTATCTTGGGGTATATCAGTGCCTGAAATTGATAACCATACTTTTTATGTGTGGTTTGATGCTTTGCTTGGTTATGTCAGTGCGTTAAGCCTTGATATGAAGGATTCTTCATTAGATGAATCAATTAATAATGGTTGGCCTGCTGATATTCATTTAATTGGTAAAGATATTCTCAGGTTTCATGCAGTCTATTGGCCTGCAATGCTTATTTCAGCTGGTATTAAAGTACCTAAAAAGGTTTTTGGCCATGGTTTTTTAACTAGGGAAGGTCAAAAAATGGGTAAAAGCTTAGGAAATGTATTAGATCCAGATATTTTATTATCAAAATATGGTAAAGAAGCAGTTAGATGGTATCTACTAAAAGATATTACATTGGGAAATGATGGTGATTTTCAAAATAAAAGATTTGTAGATATCATTAACAACGATTTGGCAAATACAATTGGTAATTTATTAAATAGAACCTCTTCGATGTCTAGAAAATGGTTTGGTAATAAAGTTCCAAGTAATTTGATGTTAAGTAATGACAATACACTGGAATTATATGCAAAAAATACAGTAGATAATTATATTAAATATTTTAATTCTTACCAAGTAGATTTAGCAGCTAATGAAATACTTAGTCTTGCAATTAATACAAATTTATATCTAAACGAAAAACAACCTTGGACATTAATTAAAGACGAAAAAAATATTCCTTGTGTAAGTAATATTATTTATAATGTATTAGAAAGTACTAGAATTATTGGGTTATTGCTATTACCATTATTACCTGATTTATCTTCAAAAATTGATCTACAACTAGGATTATTATACAATAAAGAAGAGACATGGAAAAAGCAGTTAGAATGGGGTAATTTAATATACGAATCAATTTTACCCCCTCCTAATCCAATAATAGAAAAACTCGAATATGAATAAGTTATATAAACTTTTATTCTTATTACCATTAATAATTATTGGATGTAAAAATAAAGAAATTGAAGATATATATTTAAGTCAAAGTATTAATACTTTGAATATGAATATATTCACTAAGGAAGGTAAAAAATTGCTTTCAATTAAAAGCCCATATTCAAACTACGACAAAGAGAGTAATATTTTTAATCTTAAAGAAACCACGATAAATTTATTCAATGAAAATAAACTTGAGTATACAATAATTTCAGATACTTCAAAATTATCTAACAATAATAAATTAATCGAATTAAATGGTAATGTATTAGTTAAAACAATTAATCAACAAGATAATAGATTAACAGCCAATAGTTTTATTTGGGATATTCAAAATTCTGAGTATTTATTAATGGGAAATGTAAAATTAGAAAATAATTTAGTTACATTAAGATCAAATAAAGCTATTTTAAAAAACAATACTAATATAATTGAATTTTTTAATCCTGTAGAATATAAATACAATGACAATATTAAAGATAGTGGATATGAAATTAATTCCGAAAATGCCTATTATAATTTTGATACTAAATCAGTAAATTTTATATCAAAAAAAGAGAGAGTACGTTCTAAAATATATTTTTAAAAACTATTTCTTATAAATAAATTATTTAATTTTTTGGACCAATTATTAATCCATTTTTCATCTGATTTGGTAAAACATTTATAACTCCATCCTCCAATTAAAATAAAAGACTTACTATTTATTGGAATTATTAAAATTGAAGGCACATTTGGACAAAAACTTAAAAATTCATCTCTTCCCGGATAAAATTTTGTGTTTGCTAAAGAAATTAATTTCATATCTTTTAATGATTTCAAACATGTTTCCCCAGGCTTAAAAGCATCATTCGTAGTGATGCCTCTTCTTAAAAGATTTTTACCATCATTATGAATAAGTACACTAGCCGCAGCTGTTGAGGTTAATATTGCCTCTGACCCCCATGCTAATTCATCTAAAATATCCTTAGGTATATCAGGCTCAAATATAAATTTATTTTCTCCCTTTAATTCAACATTATCTCCTATATTTGGATTAAATTGTTTAAATAAAAAACCTATTAAGACAATAATTACAGATGATATAGCGGATAATACTTGTGCTCTTTCTAATGGTGGAGTAATTGAATCTATTGAAAAAAAATTACCTAATTGAAAGATAAATAATATAGAACCAATAATGATTAAGGTTTTACCATTGAAATTCATATAAATATAACTTAGTAAATTTAAAAATAATTTTTAATAATTATATTTGATTTTTATATCAAAGAAACTCAGACTTATAGTTTATTATAATATAATTGACCTAAAACAAAATGAAAAATTCTATTTATAAATCCTTTTTCTCTCTTGTAATGATAGGTTTTCTCTTCATTGCACTACCAATAAGTACTTATGCAGAAAGTTTTAAAAACATTGGTGATCTATTTCTAGTTGGTCAGCAAAAAACAATAATTAATTACGAAAAAAGTCAGCCTTCATCAATTGATAACCCAGTAGTGGATCCAAATTTCAATGCCATGAGGAATGAAGATGCAGAGAGTTCCTCAACATCTACTTATATTGTTATTGGTTTATTAGTAGCGGCTACAATAATTCCCCTTGCAACATGGTGGTATTTTTCTAAATAACATTTATTTATGGATTCCAAGGATAATAATTCTTCTAATATCATATTTATAACCGGTGGGACAAAGAGTGGAAAGAGTGAATTTGCAGAATATTTAGGAAGAAAAAATAAAAAATTAACTTATATAGCACTCTCAGATTCAAGGCCAGAGGATACTAATTGGCAAAAAAAAATCATTCAACATCGTAAAAGAAGGCCTAAAGAGTGGGAATTAATTGAGACAAATAATCTAATTAATACATTAAAAAAAGAAAACGGTCCTATACTTATTGATTCGATTGGCGGTTTTATCATGGAGAGCATCAATAAAAATGATGAAGAATGGAAAATAATGATTGATTCACTTTTAGATCTTTTAGTATTGAGAGTACAAACAACATTAATTGTTGGAGAGCAAGTAGGTTGGAGTTTAGTCTCGGAATATGAAATTGGCAATAAATATATTGAGAGGCTTGGAGATCTTCAAAAGAGAATTACGAAGATTTCTCTAGAGAATTGGCTTACATTGAATGGCAGAGCAATAAAACTAGATAATATAAGTATTGAAATACCCGCATAGAAATTGGAAATTTCACTTTTTGAACCAAGGATTCCTCAAAATACAGGAAGTATCGCGAGGACTTGTGCTGCTTTTGATATCACATTAAATTTAATTGAGCCTTTAGGTTTTAAATTAGAGGATAAATATTTAAAAAGAGCTGGTTTAGATTATTGGCCTTTAGTGAAATTAAAAAATTATCCTAACTTTAATAATTTCAAAGATTCAAAAATGAATAAAAGAATAATTGCCTTTAGCAAAAAAAATGGGGTTTATTTGAAAGACTTTAGATTTCACGAAGACGATATATTATTGTTTGGTAGAGAGGATACTGGGTTACCTAACAAAATTGTAAGTGCTAGTGATTCATTAATATCGATATTTATGCCCAACGTAGCATTATCTAATAATGATCCAAAAGGTGTAAGGAGTCTGAATTTATCAGTAGCCTGTGGCATTGCTATATATGAGGCTTATAAACAAATAAATTTTAAGAATGGTAATAAGACAAGTCATGATTTAAAATAAAAAGATGTCTCGGTAGCTCAGCTGGTTAGAGCGGCGGATTCATAGCCCGCAGGTCGCGTGTTCAAGTCACGCTCGAGACATTTTTATAAAGTGTGACACTATTACTTATTCTTTCTTTTATTTCTGTTCATTATATTTTTAAAAAATTTAAATTCAATAAAGTCGTTAATCATTTGAACCTCATCTTTTATAGAACCATCCTCTAAATTAATATTTTCTTCGTAAATAGGCATTCCTCTATTAGATGTTTTATTAGTAATTAATAATGATTTGATTTTATTACTAGTAAAATCAAATGATAGCTTTTTAATAGAGGTATTTAATACACCTCTAGAGCAAAGTGCTTCCTCAACTAAAATCCCAGTTACTTTTGATTGACTTAATTTATTATGAATGCAAATTTCATCTATTATATTTTGAACTTCCGATCTTGGTAAAAAACCAATTCTTCTTCTTTGTGTGGGCATAAAAAAGATTTATTGTGACACTTGCATATTATTAGTGTTGCACTATATTAAATTCAAGTCAACTTAAATTAAATGAAAATATTAATAATTCTACTTGGTTTTATTCTTTGGTATTTTGCTTATGAAGCGAAACCAATTATTAATGATGAAGCAACATTTTTATGGGAAGAAGAGAACTATGTTAAAAGGACAAAGTAATTAAATATTCTGAAAGAGAGTTTTTAAACATATTACTTACACATATATAGAAATTATATTAACTACGATTTGTGTTTGAAATATTAATTCGAAATCAACTATCTTTGATATTTTTTGTGAATAGACCCAGTTAAATAAAAATTACACAACTTATGGAAAATATTTATATAAAGTAAACTATCAATGGTTTTAATAAAATTATCTAAATTATTCAGTTATAATGTTAATAATTAAAAAAATTACATGAATCTAAAGGAGAGAGGCATAACGGTAGGAGATTTATTGCTAATTTTAATTTTTGTAATTTCAACAGTTTTTATTATTAATAAATTCAAAGACAATGAAAAACAAACTTACTTTGAAATTGCTCCTATTGAAATCTTGACTGCTAAAAATTCTAATTATTGAGAAAAAGGAAAATCAATTTCTCTACCGTTACAGAAACGTTCTAGCATAATTTCAACACTAGCCTCACTAACCTTGCAAAGATCTACTCCTTTCAAAGGTTCAAAAGATTTATTCACTGATAATTTATTTTGATTATTTTCTAAGTTCATCATTAAATTTAATACCTTTTAAATAATATTTATGTTGACAAGAAATTATTTTATTCTTTATATTATTTTAATATTTAGATTTAAAAGTTTCCCACTTCATATTTTCTTCTAATTCATAAATACTATTAGAAATTGATGCCAGGTTTACTAATTGAAGAATTTGGTGTTTATTTAATCTATCAGTAGCAATGAGCCTGTTAATCATTTCAAGAACAGAATCATCATTAACATTCATATTAAAGGACCTATCTAAATTAAATTATTGATACTTAATTTTAGTCGTATATTAATGGGAATGAACGTTTAAAATTAAATTTTCAATAATTTTATTAATTAAATGATTAATAATAAATCTATTACTAAATTTATAAATAACACTATTAAAGTCCATCAGTTAATATTAAAATATTAAAAAAAGGAAAAAACACACTATGAGTATAATTCGTTTAAACTATTCGTAAAAATTAATGAATAAAAAATCTAACTCTGAATTCATAAGTAAAGATGAAGCTAACGAAATGATTGAGAATGCTTTACGAAGGCACAATAGAAGATCAACAATAATATCTAGTGTATTGGGTTGGATTTTAATAGGAGGTTATTCATTCGGACTATTTCAAGCAGTTCATAACGTTTAAGTGTTACTAAGAAGTTGAATTGTCATATTCAATGTTAAATTTATATAAGTTATATAGTTTTTATGAGAGAGTATATTAATGCAAACTTAAATGTAATTCAAACGCATATAAGAAAAAGAATAAAAAAACTTTCAAAATTAAATAGTAGTTCCATTAGTGAAGAGTTCAAGGAATGGAATGACCCCCTATTTAATAAAGAATTAATTTGGACATTACCTGACTTAACAAGAATAGAGAGATATAAAAATTTTTGTAGATCAATTAGAAAAGAGATTAAATAAATAAATCAGTCTCCTAAATGAATATTATTTATTTTTAAATAAAAGTAACCAGCAAAACCGACAATATTTAATATCAAGACAAATAACCAGGCGTTAATTGATTGATCAGGGTCAAATTTTTTAATTTTTAGTTTTGCTTTTAGCCTTTCTATGTAATTAGTCATACTTGTTAAAATTTTAAAAAATTTTTGTAAAAAAGTTTTAAATAGGTAATTTAGATTTATTGATATTTATAAAGAGATAAACGCAATTATTGATTATTTTTCTTATCACTATCTCTATTAATTGGATATTTAATCAATTCTATTTTAAGATTTTTTATTAATTTAGAATAATTCATTATTGTAAATTTCCTTGTTAAAGAATGATGCCATCTCATAAATTCATATTAAAGAATTACTTGCTATATTATAAACGTTAAAATTATAATAGGGTTAAGGCGTATAGAGGCCTTAATTTTTTTCAAAAAAGGACTACAAATTTCATGAGTTTAAGAGTTGGTCAAGAAGCACCAGATTTCACTGCAACGGCAGTTTATGATCAAGAATTTAAAGACATTACCCTTTCAAGTTATAAAGGGAAATGGGTAGTGTTGTTTTTCTATCCATTGGACTTTACTTTTGTTTGCCCAACTGAAATTACCGCTTTCAGTGATGAATTTAATAAATTCTCAGACTTAAATACTGAAATCCTTGGAGTATCCGTAGATAGTAAGCATTGCCACTTAGCTTGGATACAAACACCAAGAAATGAAGGAGGTATCGGTGACATTAATTATCCTTTGGTATCTGATCTGAAAAGAGAAATTTGCCAAGCCTATAACGTTCTTAATGATGATGGTGAAGCTGATAGAGGTTTATTTCTTATTAATCCAGAAGGCATTGTAATGCACACAACGGTTAATAAAGCACCTGTAGGAAGAAATGTTGATGAAACACTAAGAATCCTTCAGGGTTATCAGTATGTAGCAGCTAATCCTGATGAGGTATGCCCAGCGAACTGGACTCCAGGAGAGAAAACAATGCTAGAAGATCCAAAAGGAAGTAAAGAATATTTCTCTGCCCTTTAAGTCTTAGAAATAATTTATTCAATACTTTTTATTTATTTAAAAAGTATTGAATAATATAAGAAAATTGATAAGTATATTATAACTATATTCAAAATTGCTGATAAATCATTTTCACTTAATTTTGGAACGTTCCAGTCACTTAAATTAGAGCTATATGAAATATATGACCATAAATAAAAGGATATTTCAAAGGCTAAAAGAAAGGCTATATTTATAATGTTTAAATTTCCGAATTTAAAAATATAAGATGGGACCCCATCGATGAATAAAGAATTAGTTATTTGTGAATACCAAGTAGCGATAGAAAATATAAAAAAATTTACTAAAATAATTTTTTTTAAAATAAATTTAGTTTTTTTAAATATTAAAAAGGTCGAAAAAACTAAAACAAATAATATTTGTTTATCTATATCAAATTTAACTAAATATTGATTATTAATATTAAAGAAAT
>QCTN01000002.1 GCA_003211135.1 Prochlorococcus sp. AG-673-L20
TCCTGTACTGAAATTATTTTTTTGTCCAGTATTAGAGGGAGATATTCTTCTATTCCGTTGTGTGTAATTATTTCCATCTCTTGAGTTTGAGGAGTAATAGTTTTTGCCAGAGTCTCTTCTTGGACCCCTATTAGGATATTTATTCACAGTACTTCTTTTGTTTTAGGTAAACCCATTGAATAATTCATGACTCTACATTCTGGGTTGTAGCTTAGTGATCCATTTTGAAGCAAATATTTGATTAAAACTTCAACTTCTGTTCCTATTTTACGAAGTTCATAATCATCTAAATTTTTTCCGGCTCTTTCTTGAACAAGTTCAGTAAATTTTTGATTTACTTTTTTTAATGAGTCTTCATTCCAAATGAATTCATTATCAGGATCTAAGTCTAAAGTTAATTTATTGGAGTGGAATCTTAAATCGTTGTTAACCACATCAGCAGTGTATATCCTTACATGCCTAGTGGTTGACTTTAAAAGCATTTTTTCCATAATCTGAAAAATAATCAACAAAAAAAACAATTATGTCTTAACTTTAGGATAGCTTCTTAGTAAGTGTTAACTTATTTTTTAATTTTATAATGCGTGTTGTAATTGCGGGTGCAGGTTTAGCGGGTTTATCTTGTGCTAAATATCTTGTTGACAATGGTCACATTCCGATTGTTTTAGAAGCCAGAGATGTACTAGGTGGTAAGGTTGCTGCATGGAAAGACGAAGATGGAGATTGGTATGAGACAGGTTTACACATATTTTTTGGTGCTTACCCAAATATGCTTCAACTTTTCAAAGAATTAGACATAGAAGATAGGCTTCAATGGAAAAGTCATTCAATGATTTTTAATCAACCTTCTGAACCTGGTACTTACAGTAGATTCGATTTCCCAGACATACCTGCTCCTGCAAACGGAGTAACAGCGATTCTTAGTAATAACGATATGCTTTCATGGAATGAAAAAATTCTATTTGGCTTAGGATTAGTTCCTGCAATGTTGAGAGGACAGAAATATATTGATAAATGTGATTCAAAATCATGGACAGAATGGTTAAAAGAACATAATATTCCCGAGAGAGTCAATGATGAAGTGTTTCTTGCCATGAGTAAAGCGCTTAATTTTATTGGACCTGATGAAATCTCATCAACAGTTTTATTAACAGCACTTAATAGATTTTTACAAGAAAAAAACGGTTCAAAAATGGCTTTCCTTGATGGGGCTCCACCAGAAAGACTTTGCCAACCAATGGTTGATTATATAACTGCGAGAGGGGGCGAGGTTCATATGAATAGTCCTTTAAGAAAAATAAACCTCAACGAGGATAGCACTGTAAAAAGTTTTACAATTGCCCCTCTAGATAAAGATGAAAAGAAAAAAGTGATTACAGCAGATGCATACGTTAGTGCAATGCCAGTAGATCTCTTTAAACTAATAATTCCTGATCAATGGAAAGGTATAAATGCCTTTTCAAAACTAGAAGGTTTAATTGGAGTGCCTGTAATCAATATCCATTTATGGTTTGATAAAAAATTAACGGACATTGATCACTTATTATTTAGTAGATCTCCGCTTCTGAGTGTTTATGCAGATATGAGTATCACTTGTAAGGAATATGAAGATCCAAATAGATCGATGCTTGAATTGGTTTTTGCTCCTGCAAAAGAATGGATTAACAGAAGTGATCAAGATATAGTAGATGCAACAATGGAAGAACTCAAAAAATTATTCCCAACTCATTTTATTGGGGATGACAAAACTCAACTAAGAAAATATAAAGTTGTAAAAACACCAAGATCTGTATACAAAGCAGTCCCTGGATGTCAAGAATTAAGACCTAGTCAAAGATCTCCAATAAAAAACTTTTTCTTAGCAGGTGATTATACGATGCAAAAATATCTTGCCTCTATGGAGGGAGCCGTTTTAAGTGGTAAATTATGCGCAGACACTATCAATAAAGAATATTCCAAAACGTCAAATAATGTTTCCCAGAAAACATCTAAATTAAATTAAACCTCAAGAATAAAACCTTTTTTGAAAAATTCATTACCCCAACTTAATAAAGCATATGAAATATGCCGAAAAGAAACTCAACGATGGGCTAAAACTTTTTATTTAGGAACACTTTTATTACCATACGAAAAAAGAAAAGCGATTTGGGCGATTTACGTTTGGTGTAGGAGAACTGATGAAATAATGGATAGTATTGAAGCTTCAACTAAGACCAAAGAGGAACTTTCTGATAACTTAGATGATTGGGAAGCAAACACAAAAAATGTTTTCAAAGGAAAAATACAATCAGACTTAGATGCTGTTCTTTTCGATACATTAGAAAAATTCCCACAGAACATAGAACCATATTTAGATATGATTGAGGGCCAGAGAATGGATCTTACAAAATTTAGATACAAAAGTTTTTCTGAATTACAGCTTTACTGCTATCGCGTCGCAGGGACAGTTGGATTAATGACTCAGAATGTAATGGGAATAGATAGTGCCTATACATCAGCCCCTTGGAGTAACATGCCTGATCCCTCAGAAGCAGCAATAGCTCTAGGAATAGCGAATCAACTTACTAACATTTTAAGAGATGTTGGAGAAGATAGACAAAGAGGTAGAATTTATTTACCTCAGGATGATATGAAGAATTTCAATTATTCTGAAGAAGAGTTATTAAAAGGAGTAATAAATAATCAGTGGAAGATGCTTATGAATTTTCAATTAAATAGAGCGCGAGATTGGTTCAAAAAATCTGAAGATGGCATTAAGTGGTTAGCCACTGATGCAAGATGGCCTGTATGGACATCTTTACGCCTTTATAGAGGAATATTAGATTCTATTGAAAGATTAGATTATGATGTATTTAATAATAGAGCTTTTGTAAAGAATTCAGTAAAAGCTTTTGAAATCCCAATATCCTATTTAATCTCAAGGATCAAATAGTTAAGCAGTGGCTTTCTGATTAGCCAACAAATCTTTTAATTTTGAAAGTTCGCCAGCCCACCTAGGATCTGGGGCTTCAAGATTAGGTGCATCACTATGAACTATCTTCTTAAAATCTTTCCTTTTTTTATTGGAGGCTACACTTTTTCTCTTGTGTAAGGAAGAATCTTTCTTTTCTGAAAGTTCAACTCTCAATTTGGAGCCATTAAATTCAAAACCATTAAGCTTTTCGATTATTAAATTTGCATTTTGTTCATTATTTGTTGTAGCAAAACCAAATCCTCTACACTCTTTTGTTTCTTTATCTAAAACAGCTTTAAATCTAATGGAATCAGATACTGATTTTAAAAAACTATCAAATTCTTTGGGATTAAATCCTTGTGGTAAATTGCCAATGTAAATACGAATGCTCATAAATTTTTAAAAAATAATTTGAAGTCTGAACTTTTAAACAAAACTAAGCTATGTGTATTTAATCACATTTTGGCGCATTTTGTTGAATCCATTGCTTTCCTTTATATATAGCTTCATCAAAATTATCCAATCTATTATATGCAAGCTCCATAGAAAGATAATTAATGACCTTCCCTAAAATAGGTCCATCTTGGATTTTTAAATATTTTTTTACAACTTCCCCTTTTATCAAATTCGATGGATGAAATAATTTATCATCTTTATCTCGCCATCTAGAGATCCATTCTGAGTGAAATGACTGTGGCAAGAGAAGAATAAAAGAGGGAAGAATTGTTTCTAATTCTTGATGTAAATCAAACCTTTCTCTCTCACTTAATTTATAAATATTTTTTATCTTAAATAAGATATTCCATTTTCTTAATAGCCTAATCTTTGAAATTTCAGATTTGCTAAATTTAAAATTTTTCAAAGAAAATTCATCTAAAATTTGAACAAGAAAAAATAAGGGTAGAAAATTTTCTTTTTCAAATTTATTAAATTCTTCAAAATTAATTTTTTGTAAATCAAGAAATATCAAATTTTTTTCTGACTGTATATAGTCAAAAATTTTTAATTCATTTATTAATTTTATCGCCTGCGATGCTTTTTTTCCTCTTATTATTCTTTGTATTTCATAATTAATTCTTTCATTAGCAACAAGTCTTAATTGATTTTTATAAGATTTAATAAAATTTATTAAATTTACATCAATATTAAAATCTAATTCAGAAACGAAACGAAAGCATCTTAAAATTCTTAATGGATCATCGAATAAGTTCTGCTTTGAATTAGTTCTCAAAAAAGCAAACTTAAGATCGTTAATTCCATTTGATGGATCAATGAGAAGTTTTTCTTCAAAAGAAAAAGCAATAGAATTAATAGAAAAATCTCGACTTAATAAATCAATATCAATAGAAGGAGAAATTTTAGAGGCGATATCAATTGAGATATGTTTAAAAATAATTCTTACTACATCTCTTGCATCATCAAGAATAATAAATCTACCTTGAAATTTATCTGCAATTTTTTTACCAATCTTTATGGCATTTTTTGGAACTACAATATCAACATCAATTACTGAGTTTAATCTTCCTAATATTAAATCTCTTATATATCCACCTACTAAACAAGATCCAGAAGGTAAAGAAGATAAAATAAAATCCCAATTATAAAATTTTATACTTTTTTCTATTTCATTAATTATTAGTGTATGATCATTATTAATATGATTATTAAGATTTTCTTTCTTGAATATGTGCATTTGCATTAACTGTAAATTAGTTGATAGATGTATTACTTATCATGATGTTGAAAAAAATCATGGTGTTGAGCACATTTGTGATATTCCTAATTTTAAACCAAAAAAACCTTATATTCACGTAAGTATAATCAAAGATTTAAATGGAGACTTCAAAAGTGATTGGGATGTACAATCTTGCTCAAGTTTTTTAAAAGAAGTTGGAAAGTGGTCTAAGTGTATGCCTGGTTTAGAGTTACCTATATAAAGGTGAATGTATTATCAATAAAAATAATAATAAATTAACTTTAGCAATTCATAATACTGATGATTCTTTTTGCTTCGCTTATAGAGAAAATAAAAGCTCTTTAAATGAAAACTTTTTTACAAAAAAATTTAAGAAAGATTTATGCAATAATTTAATAGTTGATTTTACAAATTTTATAAAAAAAGAAAATTTAAAAAAAATTAATAAAATATCTGTCAGTACAGGGCCATCAAACTTTAATGCATCCAGACAAATAATAGTATTAGCTAGAACTCTCGCTCAGCAAATAAATTGCTCATTAGATAGTTTTAGTTCTTTTGAATTAATGGCAAAAAGAATTGCTGTTAAAAATAATATCTATTACAATAAAAGTTCATTTTGGATTTTCAAAAAATTAAAAAGAAGAGGTTATATCGCAGGAAAATATGAAATTTGCATTTCTGATAAACCAAACAAAAATATAATTATCAAAGAAAAAATTATTCCAAAAATTTTTGAAGAATTAAAAAATATGGAGTCTTCTTATCAAGCTGAATATTCTGATATTGAAGATTTAAAAGAATTATTGAATTTATCTAATAAAAATTCACAAAATTCAAGTTCCAATTCTTGGAATAAAGTTTTACCTTTATATCCAATTTCCCCAATTAACTAATCATTCATTCAAGCATATTATTTATTGATTCCTGCAAATAATGTGTCACTCTATCTAATTCATTTTTTGATGAACCTTCTGGGGGATTAATCGGCTTCCCAACTTTAATAACTATTTTTGTGAAAAATGGGATAAAAAACTTTAATTTCACTAATCTATGCGAATTAATAATTGCAACTGGTAATAATATTTTTTGATTTTTAAAAGATAGAAGAGCAGCACCCTTTTTGGGCTTATTTACACGACCATCTTTTTGGCGAGTCCCGTCAATAAAAATACCAATACTATTATTGGTTAATAATTTCCGACATGCAACTTCAATAGTTTTCTTATCTACTATGCCTCTCTTTACAGGATAAGCTCCACATGATTTTATTATAAATCCAAGTAAGGGGATTCTAAAAAGTTCTGACTTAGCCATAAAAGATATATTTCGACCAATAGCATGACCTAATAAAGGAGGATCGAGCAGTGAACCGTGATTAGATACCATTATGAAAGAACCTTTTTGAGGAATATTTTCTCTCCCAATTAAATTACCTCTAAATATCAATTTATAAATTGGGAAAATAATTACTTTGCTTACTAATTGATAAACTAATTTCTGATAAAAAGAACTTTTCATAAAATTAGTATTTAATTTGATCTGCAGAAGAAACTTGAGAAATTCTTACATCCTTTAAATGCCTTTTAGCTAGACCACCTAGGACATTAGAAGGGCCAACTTCTACCATTTGGAGAATATTATTTTCTTTCATTAAGTCCATGGTTTGACGCCATCTAACACCATTACACATTTGATTTCTGAACCTAACCTTAAGCTCCTTTGGATCATTACATAGTGATGGATTAGAATTACTTATGATAGGTATAGATGGCTGATTAAATTCTAGAGTGTCTAGATATTTTGAGAATTGAAATGAGGGTTCTTTCATAAATGGTGAATGAAAAGCACCTGAAACATTTAATTTCAGAAATCTTTTTGCCTTAATTCGTGTTGAAATATTATCCAAAGCTTTTTCGCTTCCTGATAAAACAACTTGAGAAGAGCTGTTGTCATTTGCTATAACAACATCGTCAATCTCCTCAATTAGTAAATCTAATTGGTCTCTATCAAAACTTATTAATGCTGCCATAGATCCCTGTGCAGCATCTGCCATTAATCCAGATCTAACTTTTATAAGCTGTACACAATCTTCAAAAGATAAAACATCCGCACAATATAAAGCCGTAATTTCACCTAAACTATGACCAGCAATATAGGTTGGTTTATAACAATTTCCTTTTAAAGAGTCTAATAAGACTGATTCCACCAGAAAAAGACAAATTTGAGTGTTCTTAGTATTATTTAAATCATCAGAAAGATTTTTTTTATCAGAATTTAGTTCACAAATTTCAAATAAATTCCTTTCGAATACTTCAGAGGCATAATTAAACCTGTATTTTGCATTTGGCAAATCTATAATTTTATTTGCCATACCAATTTTTTGTGAACCCTGACCAGGGAATACCCAAGCGACTGTCATAATAAAACTTTTTAACCCCATCGAATAAGAGCTGCACCCCAACTTAACCCAGCACCAAAACCACTTGTGGCAATAATATCATTTTCTTTAATTTTCTTATCTCTTATTGCCTCATCTAGCATTAAAGGAATAGTTGCCGCTGAAGTGTTTCCATAGTTACTTAAATTACTGAGAATCTTTTCTGATGAAACATTTAGCCTATCTCCCACAGAATCTAATATTCTTTGATTTGCTTGATGTAATAAAAGCCAATTAATTTTCTCAGAATTAAAATTTGTTTTTTTAAATAAATTATCAATAATTAATGGTACCTCTCTAACTGCAAATTTATATACTTCTTGTCCATTCATCTCAATTGAAGAAAAACCCCCACTTGAAAAATTAATATCATCAATAATAAGATCTCGATTGTTTTGAGATGGAAGATTTAAGAAAGAACCTCTTTGACCATCAGTCCGCATACTAAAGCCAATTAAATTATCAAATTCATTTGTTGCTTCGATTGCTATTGCACCCGCTCCATCTCCGAATAAGATACAACTTCTTCTATCATTCCAATCTACATAACTTGAAAGTTGATCTGAGCCAATAACTAAAGCTCTTTTATAACTTCCTGCTTTTAAGAATTGAGTAGCTGTTATTGCAGCAAATAAGAAACCGCTACAAGCAGCTGTCAAATCAAATGCAACAGCATTAATCGCACCTAATTTTGATTGAATTTCAGGAGCAGAACCAAATAAATCATTTGGAGTTGATGTAGCTAAAATTATTAGATCAATTGTTTCAAAATCCCATTTAGCCATCTCAATTGCTCCCAATGCTGCCTTATAACCCATCTCGCTTACATTTTCTGATAATCCAGAAATTCTTCTCTGCGAGATACCTGTTCTAGATTTTATCCATTGATCACTAGTATCTACCTTCTTACTAATTTCCTGATTCGTCAGGATTTGTTTTGGGACATAACTTCCACTACCTTTAAATGAGACTCCAATTTGTTTTAAATTTATTCCTTCCAAAAGAGTTATCTAATTACTTATATAAGTCAAACATAAATCTGACAAAATATGTTTTAAGAATTTAAAACTTGAAGATTTTGAAGTTGATTTAAATTTTCCATGACATTATGATTTACAGCAGAATGAGCCAAACGGAGAGCACTTACTACAGATAAAGACTTACTACTACCATGGCCAATTACGCAAATACCATTTACCCCAAGCAATAATGCTCCTCCATGTTCAGCATGATCTAACCTTTTCTTAATTCTTAGTAAATTACTTTTTAAAAATGCAGAACCAACCTTCCCCCTTCTTCCTCTAGGCAGTTCGGATCTCAAAATATCTAATAAAACACCACCAACTGACTCAAGAAATTTAAGTAATATATTTCCTGTAAAGCCATCGCAAACGACTACATCAAAATCACCAGATAAAACATCTCTTCCTTCACAATTACCTCCAAAATCAAAACTTTTTTCATTGGATAGTAATTCAAATGTTTTTATAGATAAATCATTCCCTTTACATTCTTCTTCTCCAATATTTAATAGGCCAATTCGTGGTTTTTTTATCTGTAAAACATCTTTGGCATAAACATCACCAAGAAGTGCAAATTGATGTAGATAAGAGGGCTTACAATCAGTATTTGCTCCAACATCAAGAACTAATACAGGTCGAGTTTGATCTCTAGTTGGGAATAATGCTCCTATTGCAGGGCGTTCGATACCTTTCAATCTCCCTATCCTAAATATTGCAGAGGCCATAAGAGCACCTGAGTTACCTGCCGAATAAACAGCTTGTGCCTTCTTAGTTTTAACCAAATCCATAGCAACATTTATACTTGCATTTTTTCTTTTTCGAACTGCTGTTGCTTCTTCATTCATCCCTATGGGATCTCCACTATCTATTAATTCAAGCCGATTATTTTCAATTTCTTTTTCTAACAAATCTATTAAACCAACTTTTTCTGCTTCATATCTAACTTTTTCAATTTTACCTACAAACTTTATATTTATAGGAAATCTACTAATAGCATCAAGACAGCCCTCCAAAATAGGCACAGGTGCATAATCTCCCCCCATACCATCAACTGCGATCCAAATCCTCTCAGAATTTGAGACCTCTTCCTTGTTTATCAAATTTTCACTATTTTGTAACCTTTTTAAGGGATCAAAAACTAATGGCTGCAGTGTATTTTTTGCAATTGAACTAGCACTTGAAACTACACTACTAGCAGTATTAACAACTGATTCAGCACTTGAGACTACATTACCTGCGACGTTACCTGCAACATTACTTGCAGTATTTACAACAGAACCAGCACCAGCAACCACGTTACCCGCAACATTACTTGCAGTTACAGCAGAATTAGCCGCAGTATCAACTATTGAAGTCACAGCAGAATTTCTTTTATACCAAATAACTAATCTTCTTATAGCTCTAGATTTTTTATTAGAAGAATCTTTTTCCATCTATTTACCGTCAAATGGAGATATATCAACTATCCTTTGAAAAAGATATCCTGTACCTCTTGCTGTAAGAATCAATTCAGGATTTGCCGGATCAGCTTCCAATTTTGATCTTAATCTAGATATATGCACATCCACTACTCTTGTATCTACATGTCTTTCAGGAGTATAGCCCCAAACTTCTTTCAAAATCTCTCCTCTACTAAATGGCTCTCCTGATCGACTGACTAACAGTTCTAAAAGACTAAATTCCATCCCTGTTAACCTGATTCTTTCATCACTTTTGAAAACTTGTCTTCGATTTGTATCAATTTTAATATCCGTAACCAAAATTAAACCTGAATTTGGCATTCCAGGAAGTTGCTCTTTATCTATTCGTCTTAATACACACCTAATCCTAGCTTCTAATTCCTTTGGACTAAATGGTTTAACCACATAATCATCAGCGCCTAATTCTAACCCTGTAATTCTATCTGCTACATCTCCTAAAGCAGTCAACATAACGATAGGTACATCTGAGTCTTTTCTTAATTCTTGACAGACTCCATATCCATCTAATTTTGGCATCATTACATCGAGTACAACTAAGTCAGGATCATAATCTTTGAACAATTTTAATGCTTCTTTACCATCACAAGCAGTTACCACTTTGTAACCAATCATTGAGAGACGAGTCTCGAGAATTCTTCTAATGCTTGCCTCATCATCAGCGACAAGTATTGTTTCTTTTGTTTGACTAGATACAGCCATTTGTTTCTATTAGCTAATCAGTTAGAGAATTTATCTTTAACCCAATCTAACTTGTAGAGGGGCAAAATCCAAAACATCTCAGTTCCTCAATCTAATCAAAAATTAAATGCCTAGTAAATTTTCGACTTTTATATGTCAAAATTGTGGATCTGAAACTTCTCAATATTTCGGCAGATGCGTAAATTGCAATGAATGGAATACGATCGTTGAAGAAAGAAAAAACTCTAGATCTAAAACAAATAATATTAATAAAATTAAAAAATCTAAGCTTTTTAATGAAATAGAAATAAATACTATATCAAGATTTACGAGCGGTTTTAAAGAGTTTGACAGAGTACTCGGAGGTGGAATAGTACCAGGATCTATAGTTTTACTTGGGGGAGAACCAGGAATTGGTAAAAGTACAATAGTGCTTCAATCTGCAGGAAAAATATCCCTTAATGAAAAAGTTTTATATATCACTGCAGAAGAATCTTTAGAACAAGTAAAAATCAGATGGGAAAGATTGAATCAAAACAGCCTCAATTTAAAAATTTATGCCGAAACCAATTTATCTTTAATTATCGAAGAAATTAAAAAAATAAAACCTAGTTTTGCGATTATTGATAGTATCCAAGCTATTAATAATGATCACATGGAAAGTTCTCCAGGATCCGTTTCCCAAGTAAGGAATTGTTCATCTGAACTTCAGAATCTTGCCAAAGAAAATAATATAGCGCTTTTGATAATAGGTCACGTTACGAAAGATGGAACTCTTGCAGGTCCAAAAACTTTAGAACATTTAGTAGATGTGGTACTAAATTTTGAAGGAGATAATATTGCCTCTCATAGATTACTAAGAAGTGTAAAAAATAGGTTTGGGTCAACATTCGAAATTGGGATTTTCGAAATGTTAGAAAATGGTTTACGAGAAGTTATTAACCCTAGTTCAATATTCACAAATAAAGAAAATATATCTGGTGTCACAACCACTATCACTAATGAAGGATCGAGACCATTTGCAGTAGATATTCAGGCTTTAGTAAATAAAACTTTCTACAATAATCCTAGACGAACAACAACCGGAATTAGTATCAATAGACTACATCAGATATTAGCAGTAATTGAAAAACATGTTGGAATTAAATTATCAGAATATGACTGCTATATAGCAACAGGAGGAGGTTTTGAAATAAATGACCCATCTTCAGATTTAGGAGTTGCGATATCCATCTTATCAAGCTTAAAAAATATTCCACCGTTGATAAATTGTGCATTTATTGGCGAATTAGGTTTAAGTGGTCAGGTGAGGCAGGCAAGTAATCTTAGAGCCAAAGTTGATGAGGCGATTAGGCTTGGTATTAAAAACATCTTGATACCTAAAATTAATATTGAAATTAAAGATAGTTTTCAAAAACTAATCCATATAAAAGAAATAACAAATATCAATGAAGCTATGAATTATGCATTGAAAGAGTGAATCTAAACAATTCTAGAGATAAATATCAATTGAACTTCTTCCAGAAGTTTTTAACCAATTTTCAATATCTAAGTATCCACCAGGATAAAGTCTTACGGCCTTAGACCAAACTTGCGCAGCCTTATCGAACCATATATCTCTTTGATCTAAATCACCATTCTGTTCAGCATCCCTCCCCCTTTTTTCATAAATTAGACCTATATTCTTAAGGCAAGATGGCTGTTTTGGATTTTCAACTAAGGCCTTTTGATAAGTTTCTATAGATCGATCTTCCTCTCCATTACTCATATAAATTATTGCCATATTCTTTAAAGTTTCTCCTCTATCAATTTTATTTTCTTCTAGTAATAAACTTTCGTTATAATATTCCAGAGCCTCTGAATAATCGCCATTATTTTGTGCAGCTAATCCATCTCTATAATATATGTAAGCTTTTTTTTCTTTATCTGCAATAGGCATTATTTTTACAATAGATTCAGCAATAACAGTAAAAGCTTTATCAATGAAATTGTCTCTGTTTTGATTATTAGGCACTTTTTTGTGTAATAAAATTAAATTAGTCAATAAACTATTAATTATTTAAAAAGTTTATAACATTTATTATTATAGTAATTAATAAAGATAAGCATTAATTTGCTTTCATAGCAAAAAATATGAATAGTATTCAATTAAATATTACCGGTATGAAATGTGGGGGTTGTGTTAATACCGTAGAAAATATATTAAAAAATACGGATGGGGTCGAAAATGTTTCTGTTAACTTACTAACTGAAAGTGCCTATTTTGAAATCAACAAAACAGTTCCAAACATTGATCAGGTTTTAGAAAACCTCAAACAAAGCGGCTTTCCTTCAAAAATTTACATAAATGATTTTTCAAAAAAAGTAAATAAAGTTCAATTAGAAAAAAAAAAGAAATGGATTAATCAATGGAAAAAACTTAACTTTGCACTATTACTTCTATTGTTTTCAGGATTAGGGCATTTAGCAGAGGGAGATTATTTAAATTTACCAATATTAGGAAATTTATTTTTTCATTCTGTACTAGCCACATTAGCTTTATTCTTTCCTGGAAGAGAAATTGTAATCAAAGGATTCAAATCATTTATTAATAATCGACCAGATATGGATTCTTTAGTAGCTCTGGGAGTAACTAGTGCTTATACAACAAGTCTATTATCATTAATATTTCCTTCTACTGGTTTTCCCTGTTTTTTTAATGAACCAGTCATGTTATTAGGGTTTATACTTATTGGACGTTTTTTAGAAGAAAGAGCAAAGTATCAAACTGGTTCTTCAATTGGAGAATTATTAGATCTCCAACCGGAAATGGCAAATCTTTGTATAGAAGCAAATAAAGTTAAATCAGTCAGAGTACATTCTTTAAAAATAGAAGATGAAATTCAATTATTAGCTGGAGATCGTGTACCTGCTGACTGCATTGTTATTAATGGAAATTCGTCTGTAGATGTTTCTCATATTACAGGTGAATCTAAACCCATAAGTGTTCACCCTGGTGAACATTTACTTAATGGCTCGTTAAATTTAATTTCCACTTTAAGACTAAAGGTTATCAAAGTGGGAGACGAAACTTCTCTAGCAAAACTGGTTAATCTTATCGAATCAGTTCAATCTAAAAAACCTCCTATTCAGAGAATCGCTGATCAAATTGCGGGGAAATTTACATACTTCGTACTCTTTATTGCAACTTCAAGCTTCTTTTTTTGGTGGAAAGGGGCAAAACAAATTTGGCCCGATTTGTTAATAAACAATCATCATGGATTGATAACAACCTCTAACCATACTTTACATAATTCATTAGGTAGTAATGCAGAAAATTTTTTAACTTTAGCCATTCAACTCTCAATTGCTGTTTTAGTAATTGCCTGTCCTTGCGCATTAGGTCTTGCTACTCCAACTGTCATAACTGTTGCTTCAGGTAAAGCTGCAAAAAAAGGCGTTTTATTTAAAGGCGGAGACAAAATAGAAATGGCATCAAAAATTAATCATATTATTTTTGATAAAACAGGGACACTGACTAAAGGAAAACCTTACATAATCGATTATTTAAATACTGCTGATAAACTATTTCTATTAAAAATATCTGCAAGTTTAGAAAGTCAAAGCCGTCATCCCATAGCAAGTGCATTAGTTAATGAAGCCAAAAAACAAAATCTTAGCTTGCTAAAAATCAAAAACATCAATACAGAATCTGGTAGAGGTATATCAGGAGAACTTGATTCAATTGATGGGGTAATCAATATTGGAAGTGTTGAATGGTTGCAAAGCAAAGGAATAATAATTAATAGTAATTCAAAAAAAATATTAGATAATGAAGAAAACAAATCCCATTCGGTTGTTGGAGTATGTATAAATAATAAATTACTAGGATTTATTTTATTAGGTGACTTATTGAGAGAAGACTCTATTAGTTCTGTGCAAAAATTAAGAGAGGATAATTATAATATTAATATTTTAAGCGGAGATAGAAAGGAAACTGTTGTTGAATTGGCCAAGAAATTGAATAGTCCAGAAGTTGAAATAAAATGGGATCTTCTTCCAGAAATGAAATTAAAAATAATTGAAAAGTTAAAAAAGAATAATAAAGTTGCAATGATTGGAGATGGAATAAATGATGCACCTGCTTTGGCAGCTTCAAATTTAGGAATAGCAGTTGGTTCAGGTACCCAGATTGCTAAAGCAAATGCAGATGTTGTTTTAATGGGTGATCAGTTATCTGGATTACCTTATGCACTTAGTCTTGCAAAAAGCACAATAGGAAAAATTAAACAAAATCTATTATGGGCTTTTGGCTATAACTTGATTGCAATTCCAATAGCTGGAGGTATTTTATTTCCAAAATATGGCATTCTTCTAACACCATCAATTGCAGCATTATTGATGGCAACAAGTTCAATAACCGTTGTTATAAATGCTTTATCTTTAGAATAAATGAGAGGTAAATTTATTGTTATCGAAGGAATTGATGGTTGCGGCAAGACGACCCAAATTGATAAAATTTCTAGATGGATACCATCAAGTGGTCTTTTGAGGGGAAATTCAAAATTAGTAAAAACCAGAGAACCTGGAGGAAGCTTATTAGGAAAAAAAATTAGAAATCTAATACTTGACAATAATAAAGATAATAAACCCTCTTCACTAGCTGAATTATTGCTTTATTCTGCCGATAGGGCAGAACATATTGCCAAAACTATATCACCTGCTTTAGAAAATCAAGACTGGGTAATTAGCGATAGATTTTGTGACTCTACACTTGCTTATCAAGGTTATGGTAGAAATATAAATTTGGATATTATAAAAAATATCGAATCTATTGTTTGTCAAGGAGAGTCTCCAGACCTGACTATTTTTCTTGAAATTTCAGCAGAAGAGAGTGTTTTACGAAGGGAAAATTTTATTCCAGATAGGATAGAATCTGAAGGAATAAAATTTCTAGAAAAAGTTAATGAAGGTTTTAAGTTGATCGCCAAAGAAAAAAATTGGACAATAATATCTGCTGAACAAGATATTAAAAGTATTTCTAATGAAATAAAAGAAACCTTACTAAAAAAGTTTTCTCAAGTGAATAATGATTGATCTTAAAACTGATAGTCTTTTAATTAATAGAGAAGTTTATGAAAATCTAGAAAGTATAATTAGGAGAAAAGCATTCTCCAACGGTTATATATTTTATGGTCCTGAAGGTATAGGGAAAAAACAAACTGCTATAAAATTTATTCAAGAAATATTCGATAAATATTCGTCTAATTCAAATATTGAAAAAAAAATCATAGATAAAAACCACCCTGATTTTTTATTAATTGAGCCAACCTATTTTTTTAAAGGTAATCTTATAAATCGTTCAGAAGCTGAACCTTCAAAAAATAATAAAGGAATAATAAGAATAGAGCAAATTAGAAATTTAAAGACTTTTCTAGGTCAAAAATCTATTGAATCAGGGGGGAAAATTGTATTAATTGATGATGCTCACCTTTTAAATGAAGCTTCATCAAATTGTCTCTTAAAGACATTAGAGGAGCCTACTAACGGTATATTTATTCTTTTAACTTCTAGGCTTAACTTACTTTTAGATACAATCATCTCAAGATGTCAACTTATAAGATTTAAATCTTTTTCATATAAACAACTTGAGATTTTCATAAGAAATAATTTAGATTCTTCAGTTTTGGATATTTATGAAGGAATAAATTTAAAAGATTTTATTACTACAGCAAATGGATCTCCAGGAAAAATACTAAAAGATATAAAACATTGGAATGAATTACCAAATGAAATCAAAGAAAACTTTGACTTTCCATTGAGTGATAATTTAGAAATACTAAAATTTGCAAAAATAATATCTGAAGGAATAGACATTGATCAACAAATATTTTTAATAAATTTAGTTCAAAAAAAATGTTGGGCAAAAACAAAAAATAAAAAGATTGTCAAAAAATTAGAAGACCTGAAAGTACACCTCTTAGGTTTTGTACAACCCAGACTGGCTTGGGAAGTAACTTTATTAAAAATTGCAATTGAAGATTTATAAAGTCACTCAAATACTCTTTTGATTAAGTTTAATTTGTAGATTCTGCAAACTCTTGCATTCCATTATCAACTTGAGCTTCTACAGGCAATTCAAGACAATATCCTGCCCCATAAACAGTTTTTATATATTTTGGCTTGCGAGGGTCAGGTTCTAATTTTGTTCTTAAGTGTCTAACGTGAACTCTAATTGTCTCAATATCATCATCAGGTTCGTAACCCCATACTTCTTTTAATATCAATGCTGGAGAGACTGTTTGACCATGTCTTTGTAGTAAACAGTGCAGTAGTTCAAATTCTAAATGAGTGAGTCTAATGGCAGATTCGAACCAAATAGCTTCAAATCTTTCCGGGACAAGAGTAAGGGGTCCATAATTTAAAATTTCTTGTTCATTAGTTGAATTTAATTGTGCTCTATTAGTTCTTCTCAATAAAGCTTTAATACGAACATATAATTCTTCTAAATCAAATGGTTTTGTAATGTAATCATCAGCACCTGAGTTAAAACCAGTCACTTTATCTTTGAGACCACCCAAAGCTGTAATCATTAATATAGGAATATTTGAAGTTCTTTCATCTCTTCTAAGTCTTTGGCATAATGTCAAACCATCAACACTAGGTAACATTAAATCAAGAAGAATTAAATCAGGAGAATATTGAAGAGCTAAAGCCTGACCTTTAATACCATCTTCAGCTTTTTGAACATCAAAACCAGAATGTTCAAGATGTCCAGATACCAATTCACGCATATCACGATCATCTTCTATCAAAAGGATTGAAATTTTCATATCTAACGGATTATTAAACCAAAATTAAGATTTTGTATAATGATTCTCTCAACAATTTGCATTTATTGCAGACTTAGATTAAAAACTCATATAAGTTAATGTAATAAAAAAACTAATAACATCAAGCGATTAGACGAAAATATAAGATTTAAAGACAATATAAATTTTATAAATTCTTTCGATTTGCTTAATAATTTCTTAATAATTTAATATAAATCCATGTAAAATTTCAGGGTAATCCTAATCAAAATATAAGATTCATATATGAAAGTATTGAACTAACATAATTATTGACCATCCAAATTAAATCTTTTGTTTTTAAAATAAATTTTTTTTCGTAGAATAATATGTAAAATTATTTAGTAACTGGAAATCTTTTCAGATGCTAATGATTAACTTTATTATAAAAAAAACTGAATATTAATGAAAAAGAAATCTATTACTTACACCGATTTATCTAAAAAGCAGTTACAACATCTCAAAGAACTTTATATTCAAAAAAAAGTTGAATGCATGAGCCATAAAGAGTTAAAAGAATTTGTTTTAGAAATAATTAGCCATCAGATAAACGACACAATTGGAAAAGAGGAGGAAATGGAAGCATGGATGGAAATGTCTAAATTTTATGGAGATCAATTTGAGATTATAATTTTGGAGATTCAACAAAAATTTACAAACAACGAAAACTTACAAGATTTTGAAGAAGATTCAAAAGAGCATAGATTAGAGTTGCTTGAAAAAAATAATATCGAACAGAGTAAACAAGATATGTGGGATGATTAACTCATTAAAAGTAGGTTATGAGGTGCTTTTAAAATTTTTCCCTTTAGTTAGTTGTATTTTCAATAAAAAACAGAACCAAAGTGTTAAATATTAGACAAATTTTAGAGAATGAAATTAAACCTACCTTTAACATTTCATAAAAAGTACTAGCGGAAAAAGATAATTTCTCCAGCATATAACCCCCACTGTTTTTAAATTGAATAAAAACGATTTTTCAAAAAACTATTGAGGTATGTCTATCCAAAGTTTTAGTATAATATATTTATTAAATTTTAAATTAATCACCATGATTAATAACTTTCACAAAGTAATTTTTTTCGTTTTATTAGGTTCTCTTAATCCAATTATCAACACTCAACAAGTTAAGGCGAATAGCGATCAATGGCAAGTTCATGAATGTCAATCAGATACTGATACAGATAATAATTCTGTTATTGTCTGTGATGATGGGCAATCAATAGGAGTTTTTTGGAATGATGGATCATACGTAAATGGATATTGCGACAGTCAATCTTATGAGGTTGATTATGAAGGTTTATCTAAAAGAAGTGCAATATCTTGGGTAAATTATTTCTGCGACTATTAAATCAAAAGAATTTATAGTAAAAAAACTCCAAGTAGAATGACTTTGCATGAGGTTAGTTGAAGTCTGTTGACATTAATTGAACTCCCCAGGCGTAAATAAAATAAGATAAAAATTTTAATGATATGTTGTTTACAACTTTTAAAAGTATTCGTTAAGTGTTTTGCAGTGAATGTGGCAAGGAAATAAAAGATAATGCCAAATTCTGCAGTTCTTGTAGTGCCAATCAAACCTTAACTAATAGTGATCAAAGTAAATCTAATTTAAAAAATGATTCTAAAAACTTAATTTATGATGGTTTTAAAAGAATAAAAGAATATCAAATACAAGAATTTAAAGATTTAAAAAAAGATGAGATTAAAAAAATAATTCTCAATGAAATTAATTTAACCTCTGCTGAAGAGGCAGAAAAATCTTATTTTTTAAAAAATATAATTCTCCAAAGATTTATTAATAACGAATACGAAGGAAAAGAGGGGAAACTATATGAGGATTTAATTTTTAAAAACTTCTCAAAAGAAATGAAAAAATTAATCACAAAGAAATTAACAGGAAAAGATAAAGAACCCAGTACGATGGAAAAAGTTTTTGGATTTTTACTTGGAATATGGATTATTAACACCTTTCTTGCAAATATTATCTTTGTTGGGTTTGCGAAAGAAGGTTGGTATATTCCTGGAATTTCAGACATAACTCCAGTGATTGTTATGGAAAAATATATATTTAGTGACAAAACAGAAATTAGATTGGGAACTCAAGCAGAAATATGGAGATTAAACAGGACAAAAAGAATAATTAAAGAGGGCATCGATTATCTTCTTAAATAATTTACCTATTAAAAAAACTCCAAGTGTCATGACATAGCATGACGTTACTTGAAGTCTCTTGACGTTTATTGAACTCCCCGGGCGGGATTCGAACCTGCGACCAATCGATTAACAGTCGATCGCTCTACCGCTGAGCTACCGAGGAATATATAAAAATTTAACTCTTACATGTACCTTATGACAAGGGGTAGGCATTAATTATATTGAAAGTTAAATGGTTTCTGCCAATCTGATAAATTTCCATTCTTCAACTCTGCAACTGCATCTGCATAACTTAATTCCTCTAAACGATGAGTAATCCATAAAACAGTGAATGGGTTTCTTCTATTCTTTGTAAGGCCCTTAATTATTTCTAAAACTGCTAGTTGACTAGAACTATCTAATAGCGCTGTGGGCTCGTCCATAAGAATGAAATTCTTGTCACTTATCAATGAAGATGCAATAGTTAAACGTTGTTTTTGACCGCCGCTTAATGTATGAATCGACCTTTTATCAAATCCAGCTAGTCCAACCTTTTTTAGCGCAATATCAATTTTATTAGAAATATCTTTTCTACTTAAATTTTGATTAATATTCAGAAGAAGTTCACTCCTACAGTTTGGCATTAATATTTGATGATCAGGATTCTGAAAAACCATCCCAATGTTCGCTAATTTATTTATGACTCCATTGCTTGGTTTTAGAAGTCCATTAATTAACTTAAGTAAGGTACTCTTTCCACTTCCATTTTTACCAACAATCATCCATAACCCATTTTTATTAATAGAAAAATTACAATTATTAATTACAAGCTCATTTTTTCCTGGCCATGAAAAACTCACATTTTTGAAAGTTACATTAGGTACTCCATTTTGCAAATTATCCTCGATATCGATCATTTTAAATATCTAAGGAAAATCCAGGTCTTTTTGATCCACCAGCAACTGCTGACTTTTCATATATCTGAACAGAAATAACTTCTTTAGCAAGAACAGTTATCAATTTATCCTGCACTTTTTCACAACTTAACTCGATTAAAGAAGAGTTTTGGTTATCACTATTCATATAATCTTTGATTTCATCATAGATTCTTTTAATATCCTCATACTCTTTCTTCTGAATTGAAAGGGGAAAGGGAGAATATCTTAGACTTATTTCAAGAGAATACATAAAAGAATTGTAAATTTTTAATTATAAACAAACTATAGAACAATCTTTTCTAAGAAGTTGTTTTGAAATTAAGTTCAATTTAAAATTTTTTATAAAAGACATATAAATACATTTAAACTAGTAATGAACAAATTTAATTTTGTAAAAATTTTCCATGGAAATAGCAAGTGATATTACTTCTTTAGTTGGCAACACACCATTAGTAAAATTAGATCGCATAAAAAAATACTGTAATTGTCATCCAGAAATAATAGCGAAACTTGAAAGTTTTAATCCATCAGCATCTGTCAAAGATCGTATCGCTTATTCGATGTTAAATTCAGCCGAAAAAGATGGTTTAATTTTACCGGGTAAAACAACATTAATTGAGGCAACAAGTGGAAATACTGGAATTGCTTTAGCAATGGTGGCAGCAGCTAAAGGTTATAGATTGATATTAACTATGCCAGATACTATGAGTATTGAGAGAAGAGCAATGCTAAGAGCATATGGGGCAGAATTACAACTCACTCCAGGCAAAGAAGGAATGAAAGGTGCTCTAGATTTAGCAAGTGAATTATCTTCAAGTATTCCAAATAGCTTTCAGTTTAATCAGTTTGAAAATCTTGCAAATCCAGAAATTCATGAAAGGACCACAGCTAAAGAAATTTGGGATCAATCTAATCACACTATTGATGGATTAGTTACTGGAGTTGGTACAGGAGGAACCATAACTGGATGTTCTAGATTTCTAAAAAAAGTTAATCCAAATTGCAAAATATATGCAGTAGAGCCCGCAAAAAGCGCTGTCATTTCAGGTGAAAAAGCTGGTTCCCATTCTATCCAAGGGATTGGTGCAGGCTTCGTTCCTAAGGTACTTGATACTCAATTAATAGATGAAATTTTCAAGATAGATGATGACGAAGCATTTTATTATGGGAGGTTATTAGCTCGATTAGAGGGTCTTTTATCAGGAATTAGTAGCGGAGCTGCTTTGGCAGCAACAATCAAAATAGGTCAAAGGAAAGAGCTTATTAATCAAAGATTAATAGTGATTCTTCCGAGTTTTGGAGAAAGATACTTATCTACAGCAATGTTTGAATCAAACACTGTAATTAAAGCTAGAGAAGACGGTTATCTATAGGCAAAGGTATTTAGATATGATAAAAAATCTTTATAAAGAATTAGAGGTAAAAGAAAATGCAACTCAAGGTGAAATTAAATCATCTTATCGTCGTTTAGTTAAACAACATCACCCCGATGCAGGAGGTGAAAAAGATAGGTTTCTTGCAATACAAGATGCATGGGAGACTCTTAGTGATCGTTTTAAAAAAGAACAATATGATAAAACCCTATTTTCATCTAAAGAATCATCTAATTTCAGAAATGAAAATTGGGAAGAGAAAGTTAATACAACAAAATATAGTTCTACAATAAAAGATAATGAAGTTAAAAATTGGATTAAAAATATTTATAATCCTACCAATAGATTTATTAGCCAAATAATCAAACCTTTGAGTCAAGAAATAAAAGAACTATCCGCTGATCCATATGATGAAGAATTGATGGATAATTTTTGCAGTTACATTACTGTTTCCCAAAGAAAAATTGAAAAAGTTGATAAACTTTATAAGTCAATATCTGTACCGAATTCAATATCCTCTTTAGGTTTAGATCTTTATCATTGTTTTTCTCAAGTTAAAGATGCTTTATCGGAACTGGATAAGTACACACAAGGATATGTTGATGATTATTTATTTGATGGCAAAGAAATGATGAAAGAGGCAAAAAGAATCCAATCAAAAATGGCTTATGATAAAAAATCTATAATTTCCTGAATAACTATTCTGCAACTATATATTCTTTAATTTGGTCTAATTTAAACCAAACATCTGGTACTGGCCGACGCCACCTTACTTGAGCATATTCTTCTTTAATACTTAGAATTTCCCCAGGACCTTCAAAAATATAACTAGGTAAATCTTTATCACTAGCTAATGCTTCGACACTTTTATCATAAATACTTTTATCTATAAAGACTAAGCTTCCTTTCTTAAGGGGCTTCTTGGGTATCGACTCAGTCATGATGGGATTTATTAATTTATTTGGATTTCTAAATTTATTATACAAAAACTTTTTTCATTAATTTTTTTTAAATTGATTACATCATAATAATTACAATCTATACAAAATTTTAATAGTCTAGGTTTATTACATAATTAAAAATATGCGTCTGCTACTCCTTGGATGTACGGGTTTTGTAGGGAAAGAGTTAGTCCCAGCTTTACTCAAAGAAGGCCACGAACTTTGCATTATCAGTAGAAAAAATATTAATAACTTGAAGATAAATATTCCGGTAGATAAATTTAAATTTCTTAAAATAGATCTTTCAAAAAAACAAAATTGGAGCAATGAAAATCTATTAAGTAATTTAAAAGATTCTGATGGGATAATTAATTTAATAGGTGAACCAATAGCAGATAAAAAATGGACTGACATTCAAAAAGAGGAGATTGAAAAAAGTAGGATTAATTCAACTAAGTTTTTGATGGAAACCCTTAAAAAATCCAAAATCAATCCAAAAGTCATAGTAAATGGTTCGGCAATAGGTTTTTATGGAACAAGTTTAACTCAAGAGTTCAATGAAAATAGTCAGAGTGGTAACGATTTTTTAGCTAACCTTTGCAATAAATGGGAGGAAGTTGCGAAAGGAAAACCATTTTTCTCAAGATTAGTAATTTTTAGAATCGGAATAGTCCTAGAAGCAGACGGAGGAGCACTAGGAAAAATGCTTCCAGTATTTAAAATTGGACTGGGAGGTCCGATCGGAGATGGGAATCAATGGATGAGTTGGATTCATAGAAGTGATTTATGTGGATTAATAATTAAAGCATTAATAGATAAACAATTTTCTGGGGTATATAATGCTGTTGCACCGGAGCCAGTATTAATGAAGTATTTCTCCAAAACTTTAGGTAGATGCCTCAAAAGACCAGATCTACTCCAAGTGCCAGGAACAATACTGAAATTATTATTAGGTGATGGAGCAAAATTAGTACTAGAGGGCCAAAAAGTAATCAGTATTAAATTACAAGAAAAAATATATAAATTTAAATATCCTCTTCTTGAGAAAGCCATTTACGCCTCCACCAAGAATTAATTCCATTAACTACCGCACTTACAATTAAAATAGTTATCAAAGGTGTGATGAGTGGATTCCAAAGATTCTGAAAAATATTAAGGAAAATAAATACTCCATTAATTTGCATAATTACTGCAAAAATAAAAAATATTGCAAAAAAAATAACAACGAATAAATTGATTAATAAAAAATTATCAATAATCACTTTCAACTTTGATTCAGATTTCTGCTTAGTCATTTTTCATGAAACCCTTTTATATCATTAATTATCTTAAGGCATGAATTATTCTCTCCGATTCTTAGATTTGCATTAACAAGACAAGAAATCAAAAACTTTTTGTCTAGCTTTATCAGATAAATAACTTTAAGGATTAGATTTATTGTCTGATTTATTTGATCTTTCTTATTTATGTAATTAGTAGAACAAAAAACATATCTACCAAGTAATCGTCTTTGAGCTTCTGCAAAAGATTTTGTAAATTGCGGACCGTTCCCTTCAATTTGAATAACTGGTTTTGCTAAACCGATTGCCTGCTCTGATGCAGTTCCAGCCATACTTATTACGAAATTACTTTTAAATAATATTTCTTCAAACAAATTCCAGCTCAAATTAATCGTAATAAATCCATATGAAAATTCTAGACCATCATTTTTTACTTTTTGTTCTATGTAAATCCATTTTCTTTGATTTAGTATCTGCTTAATTTCTTCCATAGAAAGAGCTTTTACTATGGCAAACTTGAATGCGATATTCTCAAAATATTTCAACTTAGACATTGTCTCTAGAACTTCTAAAATCAATTTAAAATTATCTAAAAGTTCAGGAAATCTACTTCCAGGAAATAACCCAATATTAAAAGGGACAGTTTTTGATTTATTTTCAAAAAAAGAAAATTTATCCATAAATGGATTACCTAAAAAAGATACTTTTTTTCTTAATTGTTGAGTTAAATCATCTGCTGTTAGAAAATCTCTAGCATATATTTTTTTTGCATATTTTGAGATTAAAAAAAATTTACATGGCCAAGGTAATTTCAATTTTCCCTCATAGTGACTAGAATATGCTACTAAATATATAAAAAAATCTTTTTTTGCAAACCATGCAAAAAAAACAGGAACTATATCTCCAATTACTAAATAAAAATCATATTTGTTTCTTAATTTATAAGACAAATATAATTTTTTAAAAAAGTAAATTATTTGTCCTCCAAATATTTCAAATATTCTTCCACTAAAAGAATTATAACCAATACCACCAGTTCTAAATTTTTTTGTTTTACCAATAATTCTTATATTTTCTTTTTTATAATTTTCACCATCACCTACAATAGGAAGTGCATCTACAAGATCACCTTTCTTTACAAAATATTTGGCTAATAAACTACCAGATAAATCTTCTCCATGTCCATTACTTAATAGTAAAATTCTGGACAATTTAAAATTCTAACCATTTATTGATTTTGGTTAATTCTGGCCAGTTTGGATATCTATTAAATCCGTCTTTAACTGACTCTTTTAATTCTGTCTTTACATCAGGCATCATCATTGACATTTTTTTAATTAATTCAACATGCTCTCTAACACCTTTATTATTTGTAGCCAAAAGAGCTAAGGACAAATTCATTCTTGCTTGCGGGTCTTGCTGATTTAAGCGAACCGCCTCTCTAGCTGCTGCTAATGCTTCTTCATTATTCTTCAATAGAAGCTGCAACCAAGATAAACAAGTCCAAGCAGCAAAGTGGTTAGGTATTTGTTGAATGATTTTTTGAAAATCTTGTGCAATTGGAATTAACTCTTGGCCATCTTGATATCTAGATAAGGCAGCATTGAAATCGGATTCAATTGGATTAATGTCATCTGTCATATATTTTTTCTAAACGGCAAAAGAGCTTCCGCAGCCACAAGTTTGAGAAGCATTAGGATTAACGAAATTAAAACCTCCACCAATTAAATCTTTACTGAAATCTAGTTGCATGCCATAAATATACAGAAGACTTTTTGGGTCGCATACTACTTTAAAGGATTGTTCGGAACTTAATGAATAATCATATACTTTATCATCTGAATTTATTTCATCTCCACCAATAAAATCCATCGTATAACTCATACCACTGCATCCTCCAGATCTTACCCCAACTCTTAAAGCTTTCTTATCAGTATGATTCTTCACTAAAGAAGATATTTGCTCTATGGCATCATTGGTTATTAAAATTCCCTTACCATCATCTGAGGTCTTTATTTTTTCTTCTATTTTTACATTTTCCATAAATACATATAAATATATAATTACACTATAAAAAATATAGACACATCATGCATATTTCAAACGATATACAAAGTTGATTTGTTATAATTTACTAAAAAAAGTGAAAATAGCAATAGTTGGTTCTGGTTTAGCGGGTTTAACAGCGGCAGTAAATCTAGTTGATGAAGGCCATGAAGTAGAGATTTACGAAAGCAGATCATTCTGGGGCGGAAAAGTTGGAAGTTGGGAAGATAAAGATGGTAACCATATAGAGATGGGATTACATGTATTTTTTTATAACTATGCAAATCTATTTAAGCTCATGAAGAAAGTTGGGGCATTAGATAATTTACTTCCGAAAGAACATACTCATTTATTTGTTAATAACGGTGGTGATTTAAAATCTTTGGACTTTAGATTTGCCTTAGGAGCTCCTTTTAACGGTCTAAAGGCTTTTTTCACTACAGAACAATTGACCTGGGTTGATAAGTTAAGAAATGCATTAGCTTTGGGAACAAGCCCAATAGTTAGAGGATTAGTAGATTACGAGGGTGCAATGAAGATAATAAGAGACTTAGATAAAATAAGCTTTAAAGAATGGTTTTTAAATCATGGAGGAAGCTTAAGAAGTCTTGAAAGGATGTGGGATCCAATTGCGTACGCATTAGGTTTCATAAATTGTCAAGATATATCGGCAAGGTGCATGTTAACTATTTTTATGATGTTTGCATCAAAGACTGAAGCCTCTAAACTTAATCTTTTAAAAGGATCCCCTCATAAATGGCTAACAAAACCTATCGTTGATTACATCACAAAAAAAGGATGCAAAATCTACTTAAATCATAAGGTGGAAGAAATTATTTTTGAAAAAGAATCTTCTTCCTACTTGGTCAGGCAACTTAAAATATCGACTCCTGAAGGCCTTAAGGCTATATTTGCTGATACATTTCTCGCTGCTTGTGATGTTCCTGGAATTAAAAAAATAGTTCCTAAAGAATGGTATCAATTTAAGGAGTTTGAGGGTTTAAAGAAACTCAGAGCTGTTGCAGTAGCGACAATTCAATTAAGATATGATGGATGGGTTACTGAATTAAATAATGATAATAAAAGTCAAAATCCTACAGGTTTAGATAATCTTTTATACTCAGCTGATGCATCTTTCAGTTGTTTCGCGGATTTAGCTTTAGCAAGTCCCGTAGATTACAGAAAGGAAGGAATGGGATCTTTACTCCAATGTGTTTTAACTCCTGGAGATCGTTGGATGGGTAGATCAACAGAAAGAATCACTAAAGAAATTGATTCTGAAGTGCGTCGTCTATTTCCTTCTTCAAAAAATCTAAAATTACTTTGGAGTAATGTTGTACAAGTTCCACAATCACTTTATAGAGAATCGCCTGGTATGGACCCATATAGACCTGATCAAAAGACTTCAATATCAAATTTCTTTATGGCAGGTAGTTATACAAAACAAGACTATATAGATTCAATGGAGGGGGCTACTATGAGCGGTCATCTAGCAGCGGCAGCAATTTTAGATAAGAAAGCGGAATTAGCAAAGAATCTTGCGGTCAGCTAACTATGGGTACTTGGCTTAAACATGACGTAATTACAATTGTGAATGCGCCATTAGATAACGTTTGGAACACCTGGAGTGATTTGGATTCCATGTCTCTGTGGATGAGCTGGATTGAATCCGTAAAAACAATTGATCAAGAGACATCAACTTTACCTGATCTGACTGAATGGACTCTAGCTGCTAATGGATTCAAATTTAAATGGAAAGCACAAATAACAGAAAGGATTGAGAAAAATAAATTAAAATGGCAATCTATAGGAGGATTACCAACTCAAGGTTCTGTTATTTTTGAATCAAAAGGAGATCAATTAACATCAGTAAACTTAGCTGTTACCTATGAATTACCTAGAATGATTGCTCGATTAATGGAAGAAAAAATTTTGGGTAAAATGGTAACTAATGAATTACAAGCAAATATTGATAGATTTCGAGATTTAGTAGAAAAAAATTACAAAAATGAATTAACTAATTAAAAATATCAATTGCAGCATCTAATAATCCTTCAAAAGTGTACTTAACCGCCTCTCTATCAACTCTACCAAAAGTTTTTTCACATATTTTTGAAGTTTGAGGTCCAATAGTTAATAATTTTGCATTTTCTAGATAGGTTAGCCATTCTTCCCCAAATTCTTTTTCAAGCAAGAAAGAAGAATTGAATACTGTTTTACCACTTGAAAAAACCATTGCATCAATTTTTCTTTTAGAGATAGCACTTATTGTTTCTATAGGAATTGAATCCGGACATCTTGTTTCATAGGCAGGAACCTCGACAACACGTGAACCAGAATTTCTGAATTCATCAGCGATGAAATTCCTCCCTCCTGTTTGAACTCTTGGCAAAAAAACTCTGAGTCCATATCCTGATACCGGAAAATTTTCAATTAAACTTTCTGCTACAAATTCTGGAGGGACGAAATCAGCCTCAATACCTAAATCGCTGAGAGTTAAGGAAGTTTTCTCCCCTACTACAGCAATTTTTATTTTCTTCGAACATTCTTTTAATGAAGTATTTAAATTTCTTAATCTCTCATCTACAAATTGTATTCCATTACTACTAGTGAAAATAATCCAGTGAAAATCATTAATTTCGCTTAATGCATCATCAAGAGGATTTAAATCATCGGGATATCCAACATCAATTGCTGGAAAATCAAATATTTGAGCACCTTTATTAGTGAATAACTTTTTTATATCAGATATCTGATCTTTTGATCGAGTAATAATTATATTTTTTTGATTCAAAGAGAGCTCAGCCATTATTATTTCCCTCAACTTTTGAATCTTGATTGTGGTTTTTATTTTTTAATTCCTCAAGGAGCTTGAGTACTGACAATCCTTTTTCTAATACTGTATCGTCTTTAAAAGTCATTTCGGGTACTCTTCTCATCTCTATTCTTTGCCCTAAAGTATGCCTGATATAGCTATTAGCAAGATTTAATTCTTCAACAATTTCTTTTCTTATTGCTTCTTCAGCAGTCGAAGTTATATAAATCTTGCAAAATTGCAAATCTCCTGTTAAATCTATTTTTGAAATATTAATGAAATTACTCCTTAATAGATCATTTTCCAAATCATTCTGCAAAATAAGAGTTATCTCTTTTTTCAACAAAGAAGAAACTTTTGCAATACGATAATTATTAGGCATTATAGTTATAAGTTGATTGGATTAGTCATTGCTTTTAGTACGAAATAAAATGTTATGAAGGCACTTATTACTGAAGAAATTAAACCAACCAATGTTAATGGATTTGACCTATTTTTAAATAAAGGTTCTAGTAAAGCAACTAATCCTCCAGCAATAATAGAAATTAAATATTTAGGATATCTTGCAACATTAGAGAAAAATTGGCCCATTAGCTCCACAATTTGATTACTTTTTTAGCTAAGTTTTAACAAACATTAAACAGCATGATTACATTATATCAATTTAGACATAGCGCTTTTTGCTTAAAGACAAGAATGGCTCTTCACGCGAAGAAATTGCAATATAGAGTTGAAGAAGTTACACCAGGCTTAGGTCAATTTGAAATCTTTAAGATATCAGGTCAAAAACAAGTCCCAATAATTGTTGATGATAATGATCAAATTATTAGTGACTCTACAATTATTTGTGAATATATAAATAAAAAAAATGATAATAATCAACTTTTTCCAGAAGATCCTTTGTTGTTTGCACAATGCAAATTAATAGAGGATTGGGCTGACACTACTATGGCCTCAACTTGTAGAAAAGCTCTTATTAAATCTGCGATAGAGAATCCACAACTACGTACTGCTTTACTTCCAGATGAAATACCATCTTCAGTAAAAGGATTAGTTGATAAATTACCTTTTAAAAATCTTAGTAAAATTTCTAATGTAGTTTTATCTTCCAAAGATAATTTAGAACTTCAAAAAATATTAGAGGCTTTATCAAAAGCCCTAATTAATAAAAAATATTTAATAGGTGATAATTTATCAATAGCTGATATTGCAATTGCTGCGCAATTATCTCTTCTTAAATTTCCAAAATCATCGGGACCAATTCTTTCTGGGGAAGGTTGTCAAGAATACATAAATAATCCTTATTTAGAAAATATATTTATCTGGAGAAACAACATAGAGGAATATCTTTTTAGTGCTAATTCTCAATAAATTTAAACGATAATTTATATTTACCAGTTTTAATTGCATGAACTGAGGGATCTCCAACTTTAGAACCGTATGTAGCAACATATTGAAAACCGCAGATATCTGGTTTTAAAGTATCTTCTGCAATAGAAAAATTAAGATTACATTTTTGAAATTTACTAATTGTCTCAACCTGATTAACCCTAGATACTCCAGGTTTATGAACAGTTTGAAGAACTAATTCGTCAGCAAAAAACATATCATCATCTTGGATCTGTGTTCTTCCTGTAATCCTGGAATCAATAAATAAATCATCTTTCAAATAAGTTATTTGTTTGTTAATTGATTTAGGATCATTGATAACTTTGATCAAATTCTCACCAAATATTGCTTTGCCAATTGACTCGGAATTTTTTGAACGATTACCAATAACTTCATTTAAATTATTTTTGAAAAAATTTACTTTGTAAATAACTGGTGCTTGAGACGCATCTTCTAAATCTTGCGAAGTAATAAGCCAATTCCCCTCAAACCAATTAGGATAAATCAAATCTATTGAAGTATTTGAAAATTTAAAATTTGGCAAGTATAGTTCTGGCCATAAATTTTCTCTTTCATTCAAAAATTCTCTTACATTATGATCATTGAAAGCAAATGCATTATTAAAAGAAAGCAGTTGAATTATTAAAAAAATAATTAATCCCCAAAAATTTTTAATCATGTCTAATCCATTAATAAGATCTGAAGACCATTTTGTATTATTAGAGCCAGATTCAAAAGAAAAAATAGTAACTAAAAAAGAAGCAATATTATGGTTAAGAAATTGGCTTCCTAAGGTTGATTCATCAACTATATATCAAAAAAAAGATTATTCCAATGAGGCATTTCTCGAAGAATTATTAGAAAGTACTTATGAATTAGAAATAAAATTTGGATTCGTTATAAAATGGTTTGCTGTCAGAGTAGAACCTGATTAATTTATAATTTTTTTATGAATTCCATAAATTATTTCTTTTGCAACTTCTTTAACGTCTTCGTTATTAACCTCAACTCTTAAGTCAGCCTGAGAATATAAATTTTTTCTAGATTGAAAAATTTGGTTATATAAGCCACTTAAATCTTTTCCCTGCAATAGAGGTCTATTTTCAATATCTTTTTTCAACCTCTCAAGAGCAATCTCTTGATTTGTATCAATCCAAATAATAATTCCTTGCCTTAAAACACCCCAGTTTTCTGGTTTAGAAATAATTCCTCCACCAGTAGAAACTATTAAAGAAGGGATTTTAATTGTTTCTTTTAAGCAATTTGTTTCTAGTTCTCGGAATGTTTTTTCTCCATCTTCCTGAAACATTTCATTAATTGTTTTTTTTGCTATATTCTCTATTAGTTCATCCAGATCAATATACTTATACCTCAATAATTCGGCTAATACTGGACCAGTTTTAGATTTACCACTAGCCATCATACCTATCAAATATATACTTCTTCCTTTGATTATTTTTTTTGTTTTCTGAATAATAGATTTTTCCATACAGACAAAAGAGTATATAAAACCTTAAGATAGTATTATTACAGACATTTATGACTTTTACACATACCAAACCATTACATGGCCAGGGACGTGATTGCGTCATAACTCGACGTGCCTGTTTTAGTTCGAGTCATCGTTATTGGCTTCCTGAAAAAAGCTCAGAAGATAATTTCTCTCTCTTTGGGAAATGTAGTATAGCTCCAGGACATGGCCATAATTACGAACTTATCGTATCAATGGGGGGCAAACTTGACTCGGATGGAATGGTCCTTAATCTTTCTGAGGTAAAACATTCTATTAAGAGTAAGGTTACTGGACAATTAGATTTTCGTTTTTTAAATGACGTATGGCCTGAATTTAATATTCATAGTCAAGAAGGCATTCTTCCAACGACTGAGGCTCTAGTTAAAGTTATCTGGAATCGTTTAAAAGATGAACTACCTCTTACAAGTTTAAGACTTTATGAAAGCCCAAATTTATGGGCAGATTATTATGGAAAAAACATGGAAGCTTTATTAACAATTCAAAGTCATTTTAATGCTGCTCACCGATTAGCAAAAGATGAGATTTCTCTTGATGAAAACAAGAAGATTTACGGTAAATGTGCCAGGGTAAATGGACATGGACATAATTATTTTCTCGATGTAACTGTCCGAGGAAAAATTGATCCAAGAACTGGGATGATATGTGATTTACCATCATTACAAGCAATTATTGATGATCTTATAGTTGAACCGTTTGATCATACTTTCTTGAACAAAGATATCGAATATTTTAAAACTTGCGTCCCAACATGTGAAAATATTGCACTACACATTGCGGATATTCTCTCATCTCCGATTAAAAAAATTGGAGCAAATCTTCACAAGATAAAACTTCAAGAGAGTCCAAATAATGCTGCGGAAATTTATGTTGAACAAAGCGTACCAAATTCTTTGCAAAGAAATCTTACTAATTCTTTAGTTGCTCAAGCTTGAATACTCCAAGCATAGCGATCATTATCGCTTCTAGTTTAGATGGAAGGATTGCCTTCCCAAGTGGAGGAGAATCTCATCTTGGAAGTAAGGCAGATAGGAGAATGTTAGATGAAAACTTATCAATAGTTGACGCTACCATTTTTGGATTGGGAACTCTAAAAGCTCATCAAAGTACATATTTAGTAAAAAATCATTGTAAAAATGGCGAAATAAAAATTTCAAAAAATCAGCCTATTTCTATAGTTGCCTCCAATAGCAAAAAATTTAAAAAAGATTGGAATTATTTCAATCAACCAATTAAAAGATGGTTAATCAGCTCTAATAAAAAAGATGCAATAGAGAGTAAAGACTTTGACAAAGAAATTTTCTACAAAAATTCCTGGAGTAAAACCTTGTTAAGTATTAAAAAAGCTGGAATCAATCGTCTAGCACTTCTTGGTGGAGCAAATCTTATAAATTCTTTTATGAAAGAAGATTTAATTGATGAAATCAAAATTACTATAGCCCCAAGAATTATTGGAGGAAAATTTACATGGATACCTGCTGAACAAACAAATGAAATTTTTAATTTAAAGCAATTTTGGAATATAAAATCGATTCAAGAATTAGATAAAAATGAAATATATATTCATTACATAAGAAAAACTAAAGATGATTAAAGTAAAAAAATATGAATTATACTGAGCACAAAATTGAAATTAAACTATCAATTCAAGAAATAAATAAAGAAACATGGAATGAATTAAGAAAAGAAATCAACAATCCATTTTATGAATGGGAATGGCTCTATAACCTTGAGTTATCGAAAAGTGTCTCAAGACAAACTGGATGGCAACCTTTATATTTTATTGCTTATGAAAATGAAGAAATATGCGGCATAGCTCCACTTTTTCTTAAAAATCATAGTTATGGAGAATTTATTTTTGATCAATCCTTTGCAAGATTAGCGGAAGATTTAAATTTAAATTATTATCCTAAGCTCATTGGGATGAGCCCTTACAGCCCTATTAATGGATATGAATTTTTATATAAAGAGAATACAAACAAAAACCATATTACAGATTCATTAATAAAAAATATTGATGACTTTGCGTTGAAAAATAATATCTTGAGTTGCAATTTCTTATATGTAAACGAAGATTGGGGCAAACATCTCCAATCATTAGGATATCAGGAATGGATAAATACAAGTAGTGAATGGAAGAGAAATGGTGAAAAGACATTTGATGATTTTTTATCCAGGTTCAACTCTAATCAAAGAAAAAACATTAAAAAAGAAAGAAAATCAATTTCAAAACAAAATCTCGAGATAAAAATTCATACAGAAGAGAGTATAAATCTAGAAATTATTCAAAAAATGCATAATTTCTACGAACAGCATTGTTTGAGATGGGGAGTATGGGGTAGCAAATATCTTACCTCTGAATTTTTTGAAAACATTCTTGAAAATAGAAGAAATCTATTGTTGTTTAGTGCATCAAGAAATGATTCTGAAAGTACGATTGCAATGTCAATGTGCATAAAAAGTGAAAAAAATATATGGGGTAGATATTGGGGTAGTCAAGAAGAGGTACTTAATTTACATTTTGAATTATGCTATTACCAGCCTATTGAGTGGGCAATAAAAAATAACATTGAAAGTTTTGATCCTGGAGCAGGGGGTAAACACAAAAGAAGAAGAGGTTTTTATGCAAAAGGTACTAAAAGTTTTCACAAATGGTTTAACAAAAACATGGAAGATATAATTACCCCTTGGTTAAATGAAGTTAATTTTCAAACTATGAAAGAAATTGAGTTAGAAAATAATTCTATCCCTTTTAAATAAAATAAAAATTAATTTGTCTTAGCATTGCTTAATATTAATAATATAATTTTATTAAAAATTTGAAGATGGATTTTATTAAAATATTTGAAAAAAAAATAGATATAGATAATGATTTATCTAATAGATATATTGATCTAGACCCAAATGGATATTTCATTATCAAGATAGATTTAGAAACAAAAAAAATTATCTTAGAACATTATTTAAATACTATTAATGAAGAGGGATATGCAATAGATCCAAAAACTAATGAGCCTATTAAATGTGACTCAAAAGAAATCAAAACTTGTAATGAGACCTTCACAGGAATAAGCGCAAAAGAGATTGGAATAGCAATAACAGAAAAGCGTAATGATCTAATATCTAGATTTGATCATGCCTTATATTTAGGACGAGAGTTACAAAAAGCAGAAGAATGTTTATACAAAGAATTACCCTACATACAAGATTAAGAAATTCAACTAAAGAATTCTAATTCTTGTTGAGATGCTAAATTAAATAAAAATATAAAAGATAAATGAACATCATTTTTTATTTTGCATTTCTAGGTTTTGGTTTTGGAGCCGCTTTCTTATTAGATAAACTTTTAAGAGCAGTTAAATTAATTTAGAAAAATTCATAAGGTTTTTATAACTTCTCCATATAAATCATATTCATCGGCAAAACAAATTTTTGCTTCAACAAATCTACCGATATAATTTTTTTCATCTGCATTATTTTTAATAGATAAAATGACATTACCATCTATTTCAGGAGCAAAGTTATAAGAACGTCCTATCAGTTCTTTATTTTCAGATATTTTTTCTACTAATACCTTAACTTTAGTACCTACATATAACTGATTTTTTTTCTTAGAAATAGTTTGTTGAATGGATATTATATTATCTTTTCTTGCATCAGCTACTTCTGCAGGTACCCTATTTGGTAAATCGAAAGCCTTTGTTCCTTCCTCCGGAGAAAAAATAAAAACGCCCACATGATCAAAATTATGCCTATGCAAAAAATCTAAAAGATGTTGAAAATGTTTTTGATTTTCTCCTGGGAACCCAACAATTAAGCTTGTTCTTAATACAGCAGATGGTATTTGCTCTCTTATTTGACTCAAAATTGATTCATTCAAAGAAGCTTGCCAAGGTCTATTCATGCTCTTTAGAACGTCTGGGTGACTGTGTTGCAAAGGAAGATCAAAATAGGGAACTATATTATTTGAATCTTTAAAAGCTTTAATAACTTCCTCAGTTAAACCAGTTGGATATGCATAATGAATTCGTATCCAAGGAACTGAAACTTTAGACAATTCTCGCAAGAGTCTTGCTAAAGAGGGTTGACCATAAATATCTTGACCATAATTTGTTGTAATTTGACTAATTAGTATTATTTCTTGAATCCCTTGAGCTGCAAGATTTTTTGCTTCAGAAACTATAGATTCTATAGTCCTACTGCGTTGAGGACCTCTTAACTTAGGAATTATACAAAATGCACACTTATAATCACACCCTTCTGCGATACGAAGATAAGCAACAAATTTATTTTTATCTACATAGCGTGGAATTTTTTCATCTGCAATAAATTCAGGTATTTTTGACACTTCATTAACAATTTCCCCTTTCTCTACTCGATTGATAACATTAGCTATTCTATGATAATCACCCGTTCCTACTAAACCTTTTATTTCAGGCATTTCTTTTAAAAGTTCTTCTTTGAAATGCTGGGCCATACAACCAGCAACTATTACCTCTTTGCCTTGATCAGTAAATTCAATTATCTTCCTAATAGATTCTTCTCTAGCTGTTTCTATAAAACTACAAGTATTAACTACAACCACATTCGCATCTTCAATATCATTACCTACTTCATATCCCTCTTTATCTAATAACCCTTGCATATGTTCAGTATCAACAAGATTTTTCTCACAACCAACGTGACTAAAAGCAACCTTTGAAATTTTTTTATATTTTACATTTTGATTATTTTGCTTCACGTAATTTAGATATTAGATAAAAATTAATCAACAAAGAAACTTGTTTATAAGTCTCATTCAAAGATAATATTAGAACAGATTCTGCAAATTACAAACATTAAAGATCTATGGCTCTAAAGACTTTAAAAAGTAGAAATAAAAAAGATTTAAAATGGCCAAAAATTATAATTGCTATTCTAAGCACCATCGGATTAGTTGATACAGGTTCTATTACTTTAAAAAATTGGGGATTATTTAAATCTCTTTCATGTCCTGGAATCAAAAATGGTTGCGAAACAGTTTTAAATAGTCCTTGGGGAACATTATTCGAGAATAGTCAATTCAATATTCCTCTCTCAATAGCAGGAGTTATTACTTATGGTTCAATACTAGGATTTTCAATATTTTTATCGCTGAATATAATTTCTCCTAAAGAAAAACTAAATAAGTTTATATGGTGGGTAATATTTTTAATCTCTTGTGCTTCTTCTGTATTTAGCATCCTTTTGATAAATATAATGTTGTTTAAAATAAAAGCTTATTGTTTTTTTTGTATTCTTTCGGCAATTTTATCTATTTCCATCTTTATTATCTCTATGATTGGTGCAAAGTTTGAAAGTCGAGAACCTATGTTTTATAGAGGATTAATTGTTGTTTTAACAGTTCTTATAGGAGGATTGATATGGTCAAATAGTGTTGACCCTTCTAATGCAATTGATATTTCAGATAGTACAGAAAAAGTATCTCCTGCAATAACAACATCAAGCTCACCCCAGAAAATTAAGTTTGCTAAATTTCTAAGTGATAATAATATTAAAATGTTTAGCGCATACTGGTGTCCACATTGCCATGATCAAAAACAATTATTTGGCAAAAAAGCAGTTAAAGAGTTAATGATTATTGAGTGCGCACAAGACGGTAAAGATAATCAATATAAACTTTGCAGAGAAAAACAGATTGAAGGGTTTCCATCATGGGAAATTAATGGTCAAATATATAGTGGGGTCAAAGATTTAAATGACTTGGCAATTATGACTGAATATGAGGGCGATTCTAATTTTCAATAAACCTTTTAATTATTTCTTGATTTAATTGCTGCCTAGTATGGCATTTCCAAGTTGTTTCTTTAATAGGAAAATCATCCCTATAATGACCTCCTCTACTTTCCTCTCGAAAAAGACAAGCTTTTAACAATAGCAATGTTGTAATTTGTCTATTATGCAAATCAAGCAATAAATTAAGACCTCTCCTATTTGGCTCACTTAATTTCAATTTTTGATCAATTTCTATTTTCTTAAGACACTCAAGCAAAGGATTTTTTTGTAATTGATCTATCTCATCTTGAAGAGTATTTAAAAGTTCAATCATACTTTTTTCATTACGAGAAACACCTAAATTAGACCAACATGATTTTCTCAAATAATCAATCTTGTCTGACACACTTGAAATAAAATCCTCCTTTGGATTATCCATAAAAATTTCTTGAGTATATCTATCTAATCTTCGAAATTTATAAGGAGGGTTTAACTCAATAGAAGACATTTTTCTTGCGAATACAAGACATTCCATAAGCGAATTACTAGCTAATCTATTTGCACCATGCACTCCTGTAGACGCCACTTCTCCAACGGCATAAAGTCCCTTTATTGTCGAAGATGCATTTAAATCAGTATGCACGCCTCCCATCCAATAGTGAGCTGCTGGAGCAACAGGAATCACTTCGTTTAGAGGATTAACTCCATAATCTTGACATCTACTTATAATTGTTGGAAATCTTTCTACAATTTTTTCTGGATCAATAAATCTCAAATCCAGACCTACATGATCAACATTGTTTTCTTGCATATTATTCATAATTGCTCTACTAACTTGATCTCTTGTAGCTAAATCACCATTTTGTAAATGCTTTACTGGGCTTTCGCCATTCTTATCAACAAGAACTGCTCCCTCTCCTCGAAGGGCTTCAGAGATTAAAAAGCAAGGAGAACCATAATACTTTAAAGCTGTAGGATGAAATTGTATAAATTCTAAATCCTCAATTGCAGCCCCAGCTTTCCATGAAAGAGCAATTCCTTCTCCAGAAGATTGTGCAGGATTTGTAGTGTTAGTAAATAAGTGTCCGCCTCCTCCTGTAGCTAAAACAACAGCTTTAGAAGTAATCCAATATAAATTAGATCCATCTAAGACCTGAACCCCTCTACATACTTCGTTTTCAATAAGCAATTCCGTCACTCTCACACCTCTACAATGCAAAATATTCTCCTTGTTTTCGATATGATCCTCTAAGACTTCTACGAGTGCTCTGCCTGTTCTATCTTTAACATGTAAAACTCTTCTGCAAGAATGGGCCGCTTCTAAAGTTGTTGATAGTTGATCAGAGCTTTGATCAAAAATCATACCTAAATTTTGTAACCTATTAACACAACCTGGAGCCTCTTTTACAAGCATTTCAACAGCAGATATATCACATAAATCATCTCCAGCTTTTAAGGTATCTTCCACATGAAGAGCAAAAGAATCTTCAGGTCTAATTACTGATGCAATCCCTCCTTGAGCCCATCTACTCGATGATATTTTACTTGTATTCCTATTTAAAAGAAGGACATTTAAATTTTCTGGCAATTCCAAACAGGTCATCAAACCAGCTGCTCCTGCACCTATGACAATCACATCCCATTTATCAATAGATATTGTTTCTTGCGAAAATGGCGGTCTTAACATTAAACCAATCCACTCAGTGTTGGTTGAATAATTGCTAGAAAAATAAAGATACCATCTACAATTAAAGTAGTTTGAATTACATAACTTGATACTAAAAGTGCCTTCCCATTTATCGAATTAGGTATAGCAGAATTAAAAATTTCTTTTGATATGAGCCAAAGTATTAATGCCGCTAAAATAATAATAGAAAAAGATTTTAACTGAATAAGATTTTCGGAAGTTTTCTGAAGTATTAATGGAGCATTATCAGAATCCGCGGTAATAACCTCCTTCCATTGATCCATTATTCCGGTCAAAAATATTGTCAAATCTGTAATAGCCGTTCCAAATAAAGACGAAATATAAAAACTTGAACCGATTTTCCATTTTGTTCCAAGTCCGACTATAGCAAGAGGTAATGCCACTGCTTCAACTGGGATATGTAGAATAGGATAAGCACTTAACCATCCCCAAAATAAGCAACCTCCAAGCCAACTTCCTGAGACTCCGAATAATAAGGAGCCTACAATAAACCATTTATCTGCCTCTTTTCTAGATAATAAAAAAGCCGCAGCAAGGATAATAAAAGTAGCGCAAAGAGCACTAATAGGGCCGAATCTAACCCATGGTGCCTGTACAAAAATTGGCAAAATCACAAAGAAAGAAGACCATAGTCTCAATGCAATTGGTCTAGATAAAAAAGTACTTTTAACAATATCCAATTGATTATGAAATCTATGTTTCACATTATCTTTCACTTCTAAATTTTTAGTAATTAATTCTTCCAATGCATTTAGGCTTTAAAATTTTTGAATTAATTTAGATCTAGTTTAATAAAACTGTAGATGACATATTTTATTAATTTAATAGTTGAAATAAATTAACCATTTTTAGTATTTTAAGATTATTTAATATACTTTGAGTCTTATATGAGTTTACAATAAATACAAAGATAAAAGTTTGGTCTTTAATTGTGTGGAAAGAATTTAAATATAAAGAGGACTCTAATGATCTTTTGATTCCGAATATTAACTACCAAATTAGTCCAGCAGAAATTGAAAGTATTGAAAATAATTCTATTGCTGAAGAAATAGGGTTTGAATCAGGTGATTCGATTATTAGTATTAATGGGAAGAAACCAAGAGACTTGATTGATTATCAGATTCTGATTAGTGAAGAAATTTTAGATATAAAGGTATTGGATAAAAATAAGAAGATTCATAATATTAGTATTGAAAAAGATCAAGATGAAAATTTAGGTATTAATTTTAAAGATGCATTATTTGACTCAATCAAACAATGTAATAATAAGTGCCCGTTTTGCTTTATAGATCAACAACCAAATGGTAAGAGAAAAAGTCTTTACGTAAAAGATGACGACTATAGATTAAGTTTTCTATACGGTTCATATCTAACGCTAACCAATTTAAATAAAGATGACTGGAATAGAATATCTACTCAAAAACTATCACCGCTTTTTATTTCCATACATGCCACTGAACCAAAGACCCGAGAAAAATTATTAAAAAATAAAAAAGCAAGTCAAATTCTTGACCAAATTGAATGGTTAGAACAAAATACAATCCAAATACACGCTCAAATAGTTGTATGTCCTGAAATTAACGATGGTAATATCTTAGAAAAATCTATTTACGATCTTGCTAAATTTCATAAAAAAAGTTTTAAAACAGTACTGTCAACAGCCATAGTTCCAGTAGGCCTCACAAAGTTTAGGCCTGCAAACGATGGCCTAATAGCAATAAACAAAGAATATGCAAGAAAAATTATTAAACAAGTGGAAAAAATTCAAACCTCTCTACAAAAAAGTATTGGTACTCGCTTTTGTTGGCTTGCCGACGAATGGTACTTAATAGCAGGTCTCAAGTTACCAAGCTATAAAACATATGAAAATATGCCCCAAGAATCTAATGGAGTAGGTTCAATAAGAAGTTTTCTTAAAACATTGGAAACTAAAACAAAATCTCTTCCTGAAAAATTAGATAAACAAAGAAAAGTCAGTTGGATTGTTGGGAAATTAGTTTACGAAGCACTACTTCCAACAGTGAACAAACTTAATAAAATTGATGGCCTCACAATTAATTTATATGGCTTGCCAAGTATCTATTGGGGTCAAGATCAAGTTGTAACTGGGCTTTTAACTGGTGAAGATTTAATTACTGGATTAAAAAATAAGGACCTAGGAGAAAGTATATTCATACCATCAATCATGCTAAAACTTAATAGTGATTTGTTTTTGGATGACAAAAATATAACTGAAGTTTCAAATAAACTGAAAACTAATATTCACGTTCTTGATGATACAAATGATATTATTAGTAATCTAATAGGTTTATCTAATAAAAAAAAAATACTTGATTATGCTTAGAAAACTTATATATCCAATTTTAGTTTTTCCTTTTTGTTTGTATATTAATTCTCAAGAAGCTCTATTAAGTAAGACCAACAATAATATTGAAGAAATACTTCAGGAAAACGAAAGCCAAATATTCCTAAATTATTCGGAAATAGAAGAAATTACTTTAAAGAATAATCAAGAACTTAAAGCATTAGAAAATTTAATCAATTCAACCAAGTTTACTCTTTCGAGCAAAATCGCTAAAAGATATCCCTCATTAGATTTTCAAGCCAGTGGATTACCTAAATATGTTTCGGGCAAAAATTATACTAGCAACTCAACTACTACAAAGACCTCACAATTTTCAGCAAATCCCTCCCTTAATATTAAATTAGACTTAATAGACCCTCTTAGGGGATCTGAAATTAAAATAGCTAGAAAAAATTATGAAATAGCTAAAAATAACTATGCGATTAAAAAGAAAGATCTCATAAAAGAAGCAAAATCTAGATACCACAAATTGCAAAAGTCTTATCAGGATATTATTAACAAAACGTTATCTCTTGAATTGTCAATTAGAAGTCTGAAAGATGCTCAGTCTAAATTTGATGCAGGGATAGGCACAAAATTTGAAGTTCTTGAAGCTGAGGCACAATTATCTAGAGATAGGCAATCACTAAATGAGAAAAAAATTCAGAATCAGATTAATAAGATTGCACTAAAAGAAATCCTAAATATAAATGGGGACTTAGCGATTAATAAAAAGCAAAAATTAATAGGTTTCTGGAACCATAAATTAAACAAGAATATAACTGAAGGTTTAGACAAGAGCCTTTCACTCAAAAATATGAATCTAAAAAAATCAATCAAAGAAAATCAAGCTAAGAATTATCTGAATACTTACAAACCAAATGTTTATATAAGTAATATATTTACTAGTTCATTTTCTAAGGGTGATTCTTTATCAGTCGGAATAGATCCTGAAAAATCTGGATCTTCATATACAAATTCTGTCAGCTTAAATTTTGGTTGGAATATTTTTGACGGCGGTCAAAATAAAAATTTATACAAATCAAGCAAAGCTGATGCTAGAGCAGAAGATTACTCCTACAAAAATCTTGAAAATGTTTTAAAGACAAATATTAGTAAAGCTTATTTGCAATTAAAATTAAATGAAGAAAAAATTCTTTCATCTCTTAAAGAAATCTCTTCTACAGAGGAGTCCTTAAGATTAGCAAGATTAAGATATGATGTAGGAATATCTACACTGAAAGATGTTCTTGTAAGACAAAAAGAGTTAAGTAATGCTAATTCAAAAAATATTGATGCAATTTATAATTACAATTTAAATTTAGATGAATTAGAGAGATTGACTTTTCTTGAAATAAGTAATATTTGTAATGAAAATGAAAGTTTTATAAAAAATGACATCCAATCTATTTGCAATATCTGAATATGAATAAAAATAATCTAACTAATCAACAGTTAAAAGATTTAGATTCTTTATTTGAATTAGTTAGTGATCGCCAATTACAAGACTTTGGAAACATCAGTGCTAGCAACAAGTCAGATGGTTCCTTAATTACGAGTTGTGATTTATGGAGCGATAAAACGATTGTAAAAGCTTTATCTAAAATTGCTCCGAATGAAGGGGTTCTTAGTGAAGAAGGAGGAAAGTTAGTTCCTAATACAAATGCTTATTGGATAGTAGATCCTCTTGATGGAACCACAAATTTTGCTGCAGGAATTCCATATTGGTCAATTTCCGTAGCAAGATTTGTAGATGGTGTCCCTCAATCATCCTTTCTAATCATTCCTACATTAAAGAAAAAATTTTTGGCAATCAAAGGAGAAGGTGTTTGGCTTAATAACAAAAAAATTAAAGGTAATAATAATCAAAGAAGTGAATGCGTATCTTTATGCAGTAGATCTATTAAAATTTTACAAAAAAATCCTAGTTCTATATTTCCAGGAAAAATAAGACTTCTTGGTGTATCTAGTTTAAATTTAACAAGCGTTGCCATGGGACAAACTTTTGGAGCAATAGAATCAACTCCTAAAATATGGGATATTGCGGCAGCATGGCTATTACTTGAGGAGCTAAATTGTTCAATTGAATGGTTAGAAATGAACCCTATGCATTTAACTGCAGAACAAGATTTACAAGATACTAATTTTCCTTTAATTGCTTCTAGCTCAAGAGAAAAAATGAAAGTCTTAAGACCATGGGGTAATTTATTAGTGGAAAAATAGTTGCATCATAAATATATAAAAGACTTGAAAAATATCCCTATTAGATACAATAAATAAGATTTGAGATAAGTATTTGAAGAGAATTGATATGCAGCGCAGTACAACATGGGTTATTAAAAGTTTATGGGGAGCTTGTGAAAGATGGAGTAAGTCAGATTGTATTGATTTAAGCGCTGCTTTTGCATATTACACTCTTCAGTCCTTCTTTCCGATACTACTTATTTCTCTTTCAATAGCTTCCTGGTTTCTAGGAAAGCAAGAGGGTTTAGATCAACAAATCATATCTGTGGCAGCTCAAATTTTACCTCCATCGGTTGTTGAATTAGTTGAAACAACATTATTCAAATTAATTGATCAAGGCTTTGGAGCAGGTATTTTAGGAGCTATGTTTTTACTGTTCACTGCTGGCAACGCTTACTTATCACTTCAAAGAGGTTCAGACAGGCTTTGGGAAGACGAGCTTCCTTCTAGAAGAATAAACTCTGCCTGGCAAGAGCAAGCATCAAGATTTCTTAGGAACAGAATTGAAGCTTTCTTAATAGTATTTTTTATAGGTTTTTTAATGGTGTTAGATCAAATCAGTGCAAATCTCAGAATGATTCCAACTACTGTTTTAGAAAATATATCAAATTCTAGTAATTTTTTATCTGAATTCATTATAAAATTACCACTCTTACAAGTTGGTCAATTTGCTTTACCACTGATAGGATTTTCATTAATGGCTTTATTACTTCAAGCACTATTACCTAGTAGAAAAGTTCCCTTAAGACCACTAATACCCGGTTCAATTATGATCGGAATTGGACTAACTACTCTTAATCTTGCAGTTAGTAAGAGTATTCTTTCCCTTGGGGCAAGATTTCAAGCATATGGTTTTATTGGAGGTTTTTTAGTACTAACTTTATGGGTTTGGCTTTTAGGCGTTATTTTGTATTTTGGACAATGTTGGAGTGTTGTTATAGCTAGTATGTCTTTGACAAAGAAGAGAAGCAAAAATTAATTCTAAAAGAAAGACATCTTTCCATTTTTAAAATGAACAAAACTTTAGTTACTTATTCTTTAATCTTTTTAATATTAATTTCCCTTTTTGGATTTAACTTTTTTTTAAGTCTTATCGGAAATCTTTTATTACTTGTATTTTTAATTCCTCTTTTAATATTTTTAATTTTATTGATAAGTTTTAATTCCTTAAAGTCGAAAGTAAATACCTGTAATCAATGTGGCACTATTTCTTTAGGAATTAATAATACTTGCATAAATTGTGGTGCAGATTTAGAAGATATAAATCCGAAAAGCTCTGAAAATTTGCAAAAGCCTAGTGAAACTACAATTGAAGTCAAAGCTGAAGAAATTAAATAATGATCCTTAAATACTTCTTATAAGAAGTTTAACCAATCCCGATTTGTCTTAAAATACTTTGTCCTGTAATCAGTTCTGTACCTAAACCTATCAATATTCCCATCATAGCCATTCTTCCATTCCAAGTTTCTGCAAAGTTGACAAAACCAAATCTTGGTTGATTATCTTCGTTCATAATAAATTAATACTTCTTTTGAAATATTTTAGCGTTTGAAAGTAGGATTTATGGAAAATAATTAATGATTTATCTAACATGTCTTATTCCATCAACAGGCTTATATTCATCTCCAGTTAATTCTTCATATATTATCGCAGGTAATCCTGTATCAAACATAGTTTGAAGAGCTTCTTTGAGCATTGGGTTCCAGCCTCCAGTACTTACTTTTCCATGTCTTACAGTCCAATCCCACGTACCTTGTAGGTCTCTTGGTAATTTCCCTTCTCTATCTCTTCTAGCAACTAAATCCAGAGATTCAACTATTCCTACTATAACTGGATTTTTCCCATAAGAAGGGGTTAAACTCAGTTCGAGCCTAACAGGGTCTTCTTTAACCATTTTAAGACGGAATCTCGGAGGTAACCTCAGAGATTTAATAACTCCTGAAACAATCTTTGTTCTTAATTCCAATTTTTTTACCTTATAAATTTACAAAATGAATTTAATCAGTTGTAGTTCCTTTTTCTTCCAGAGTTGAATCTGTATCCTGAGAGAATCTTACTGTAAGCAATTCTTCTTGAGTTATATTTCCAGATTTATCAAGAAGTTCAGGATGAATAGTATATTTTTTTTGTCTAATATTTGTATTAAAAGGTCGATTTGGTTGTTTATCAAGGGCCCCCCAACCATTTGACATTACTTTAAAAGCCTTCCAAACCAAATAGGTTAGAGCAGCTGAATAAATAATTGGGAATAACAAAGACATTAGTTTATTGATTTATATTTACTTAAAATCTATAATAGCTCGAAAAAAATAAAATTAGCTATTTTGAAAAAACAAATTGCCCCTATTTTACAAATAATTTCAGCTATTTATATAATTAACATTAACATAGCTATTAGATAAATACTCAAATGTTTTTAAAGGCAATAATTCGAGGAAAATTATTAAATTTTTCTATTAAAAAATTATTTTTCCTATCCTATTTAGCACTTGGCCTAATTAATAAATCATATGTAATATCTCAGCCAATAATAAATAAGGATCTTGATGAAAAATCTAAAATTTCTAATATATCGTTCATAACAAAAGCAGTAAAAAAAACAGGGCCTTCAGTAGTTACAATAGACACCCAACGATTTGTTAAAAATAAACAATTTTCTAGAAATTCAAAAATATTCATAGATCCATATTTTGAAAGATTATTTGGCTTACAGTTACCTCCTGAAAATCAACCACGAATAGAACAGAGTCAAGGAAGCGGCTTTATATTCGGGGATGGTCTAGTAATGACTAATGCACATGTTGTAAATGGATCTAATAAGTTAATAGTTGGTTTATCCAATGGAGCAACATATAAAGGTAAGTTAATAGGACAAGATTTACTTACTGATCTAGCTGTTATAAAGCTTAAAGGTAAAGGACCTTGGCCAAAAGCAAAGTTAGGTGATTCGACAAAAATTGAAGTTGGTGATTGGGCAATAGCTGTTGGTAATCCTTTTGGACTAGAAAATACAGTTACTCTAGGAATAATTAGTAACTTAAATAGAAGTGTCTCACAATTAGGAATATATGATAAAAAATTTGAATTAATTCAGACAGATGCTGCAATAAACCCTGGCAATTCTGGGGGACCACTACTAAATAGTGAGGGAGAAGTAATTGGAATAAATACTCTTATTAGATCAGGCCCTGGGGCAGGCTTAAGTTTTGCAATCCCAATAAATAAAGCTAAAAATATCGCTTCGCAACTAATAAAAAATGGGAAAGTAATACATCCCATGATTGGAATCAACTTAATAGACGAAAATTACTTTGGGACGAATAAAAGTATTGTAAAAGTGGGATACGTTCTTCCAAATAGCCCTGCTGCAAAAAGCGGAATAATTATTAATGACATAATCCTAGAAGTGGGTAAAACAAATATTAATAATTCTTCAGATGTTATCAATGCAATAAGTAACAACGGAATTAATAAATTTATAAATATAACCTTAAAAAGAAAAAGTAAAATTATTAAATTAAAAGTTAAACCGACTGATATTACTAATTTATCAAAATAATATATTTTTTAACTTTCATCATCTCTAAGTATTTCTACACATTGAGAGATACAAATACCGTCAGAAATATCACAACTAGAAATACACTCAAAATAACTTTCTACTAGATCAGAGGCAACATGATTACTTTCCTTAAAATCATATTTTTTCATAAGTATTCTAAATAAAACAAATTAGTAATTATTACATTAATCAAATGCATGAAGTCTGTAAAGATAAATAAGTGATCTTGCCTAGAGGATTGTAAAGTTTTCTAAAAACTATTCTTCAAAATTTAAAAATAATAGTAAAAGAATTAATCGATAAGTATAAGCATTTATTGTTTACTTCTTTTCTTCTCTAGAAAGTATTCATAATTACCATTAAAAGATAATAATTTAGATTCTTTAATTTCAATAATTCTATTTGCAACTTTAGAAATAAAATACCTATCATGCGAAATAATAAATACTGTGCCCTTATAATTATTAATTGCGAGTTCAAGATTCTCTTTCGATTGTAGATCTAAATGGTTTGTAGGTTCATCAAGAAGTAAACAATTGCTTGGATTCATTATCATCAGAGCCAATGCTAATCTAGCTTTTTCCCCACCACTAAGTTGTTTAACATATTTAAAAACAGCATTATTATGAAAGCCAAAACTTCCTAAGAATGTCCTTACTTTTTGTTGCGACCAATCTGCTGCTTTAGAATATATTAAATCAATAACCTGTTTTTCAACAGCAAGAGCTGCAGACTGATTTTGCTCATAATAACTTGTAATTATATTATGTTTACCTAAATTAACTTCTCCTATTTCAGGTTCTATTTTTTTCATAATCAACTTCAACAAAGTAGATTTACCACATCCATTAGGACCTAAAATTGCTATTTTTTCTCCCGCAGAAACCTTTAAATTCACATCAAATAGTAGTATTTTTTCTTCAAAACTATGAGATAAATTCTTAATGTGAAGAACTGATTTACCAGAACGAGGACAGTCAGGAAAATTAAAAGAAGGACTCTTTAGTCTTGTAACAGGTGCATCAATTTTTACAATCTTTTTTAATTGCTTCTCCCTACTTTTAGCCTGAGTACTCCTTGTAGCACTAGCTCGAAATCTTTCAATATACTTTCTTTGTGTTTCGATCTCCTTTTGCTGCAATTCAAAAGCTTTACTTTGAGATGCTTCATTTAAAGACTTTTGTTCAATAAAAAAAGAATAATTACCATTATATGTTTCAGAAATTCCTCTTTCTATAAAAATAATCTTATTACATAATTTATCTAAGAAATATCGATCATGACTAATTAATATGATTGCGATTTTTAAAGATATTAAATATTCCTCTAGCCAAAAAATTGTTTCCAAATCTAAATGATTAGTTGGCTCATCGAGTAAAAGTAAATCAGGTTTTTGTAAGATAATTTTTCCAAGAGCCACTTTCATTTGCCAACCTCCTGAAAAATTACCTACTAATTTATCTGCATCTTCCTGAGAAAAACCTAGTTTTGGCAAAATCTTTTCTACTTCTGCCTGCATTTGATATCCACCTAAAACTTCAAACTTTTCTTGAAATTTAGCTAGTTGATTTACAAGATGGTCAAGTTTTTCAGAGTCTTTGCTAGATTCTAGAAATTTCATTTGATTTTCAATATCCATAAGTTTATTTGCAACTACTTGAATATCTTTAAAAGAACTTTCTAATTCTTCTCTGACTGTTCGATTTAAATTACAATCCAATTCCTGTTTTAAGTGGGAAATTTTGGGACTTCCTTCTTTAAGAACAAGTCCACTTGTTTGATCCTCCTCTCCAATTAAGATTTTAAACTGAGTTGATTTACCTGCTCCATTAGAACCAACTAAGCCTATCTTTTCTCCCTTCCTAATTTCCCAATTAATATTTTTTAAAACAACATCATTAGAATAAATTTTGCTTACATTATCAAATCTAATCACTTTAAAAAAATTGAATTTACAAACTCAGAGACTTTTTACCAAAAAAATTTTTTGTGGAATAAAATTATGATATGAAAAGAATAGAACAAATCGTAGTAATTTTCATAGCTGCAGCATTAGCAATTCCAAGTTATTGGTTTTTTTGGACATTAGCTGGTGGTGGTGGTTACAACAGAAGAATAACACCAGCAAGCAAAGAGGAAACTACTCAAACCCCCTTACTAAAGACCTCCTCGAGCCTTAATCAACCATAATTTAGTTGCTTCATCGTCAATAGTGGACAAATACTCTATAACCTCCTCTTTAGTAACTTGTATATCTAAGTCTCTGCCAATCTCGCAAATTTTTTCTAGCGCTGATTTTGGATTATTAAGGGCCATCAAAAATAAACTTTGTTTTTTTTTTGAATCATCGGCTATTAAATTGTAGAGTTTCTCAACATTACTAGTCATCAGTTCATATTAATTCATATCAATAGAATATTCCCTCAAGCTACATTTTGTTCATTATATTTATTTATAGATAAATCATGATCAGTATCTTTTATTTCTTTAGCTGAGGCATCTGCCATACTTCTTGCATCTAAACATAAAACTTTCCTAAGCTTTGCAAAATTAGCCGCATGAGATATCCTTCCATCTTTCTGAGCATAATATTCCGAACGTTGCAAAATTTGATGCAGATGTGTCAATAAATATGGACTTATCACTGCAGATATTAATACATCACTATTCTCATTACTTAAAGACTCAGATTGTATTAATTTTTTTTTCTTTTTATCAATTGTTGATCTTTGAGAAGAATCAAGTTTTCTTGAATTTTTCATAATTTACACAAGGTACTAATTAATCAAAGGCTTATATCCTTACTATTAATATACACAAAGATACTACCCTTGACTAACTGTGTATACTTAGAAGTAACAGTTATTCAGTTTGACTAATGGCAACCCGCCAAAACTCAACTAATGGGAAGCCAAAATCCCCTAGGATACAAGTAGTTCTTCCAGAATTAATTTGTGAGCAACTAAATATTTTAGCTGATAATGAATCAAGAACTATCAGCAATATGGCAAAGGTATTGATTCAGGAAGGAATTAAAAATTATTTCGAAAGAGAGGCCAAATCACATACATCAGATACTAAAATTTATACCGACAATTTCAGAAATACTTTAGAAAAACAAAGTATTAAAAGATTAAAAGGAGCTCCTCAAAGGATTAGATATACCAAAAAATCCGAGAATAAATAATTAATTTTGAGGTAATTTTTGTAAATCTAAAGTTTTCCCCATAACTACTAAAATATTTCCTCTCTCAAGAATATATTTTGCAGGAGGGTTAACTGTTAATTGTTCTGGAGGACCAGCAGCAAGAACATTAACTAAATAATTTTTTCTTAAATTTAAATCTCTTAAAGATCTACCAATAAATTCTTCTGGAACTGTTAATTCATCTATTCCAGTTTGATTATCCAATTCTAATCTTTCAATAAGATTGGGTCTAACAAGTTCTAAGCCTAATCTTTCACCTTGCATTCTAGAAGGAAAAACAACCTTATCAGCACCTACTCTTTTTAGCATCTTCTCATGCAAATCACTCGTAGCTCTTGCAATTACTCTTTTGACTTTTGTTCCTTCACTATCCTTAGCAATAAGAGTAGTAGTAATACTTGCTTCAATGGGCTCACTAATACCAACTACAACTGTATTCATCTCTAAAATACCTGATTCCTTCATTGATTCTTCATCAGTACAATCTATTACTCTTGCCTCAATAGAAGGTTCTAATTGTCTTAAATCGTCAATAGCCTTCTCAGAAGCATCTGCAGCTAAAACATCTACGCCATTACTTATAAGTTCCCTACAAACAGCCGTTCCAAATCTGCCAACTCCTACAACTGCAAAAGTTAGAACTTCCTCTTCTTTTTGTGGAGACCATTGCCACCAATCAGCCATAATAAATTTTAGTAAAGACTAAACATAAAGATCAGCTTTTGGATAGCCAATTCTTTTTTGTCCCTCCATTCTACTCTTATATAGAGCCTGCCAAAGAGCACTTAAAAGCAAAAGAATCCCAAGTCTTCCTACGAACATACCAATAATTAATATAAATTGACCAAAATGATTTAATTTTGCTGTCAAACCGATATCAAAACCTACTGTTGCAAATGCCGAAATACATGTGAAAAGAATTTCTAAAAATGTAAATGATTCTTTTTTAATAAAAGTATTCGTAGTACTCAACAACATCGCCATCAAGAGAACAAAAAGTAATGAGCCAACAGTTATCCCAACTGCTTTCAAAATAACTTTATCTGAAATTAATCTATTACTAATAATTACATCTTTTTGACCCTTTAACGTTGATCTAGTTGCTGCCATTAAGGCAATAAAAGTTGTAGTTTTGATTCCCCCGCCAGTACCACCTGTGCTAGCTCCAATAAACATCAACGTCATTAATAGCAAGAGACCAGTGTCTGATATTGAATTTAAAGATATTGGAAAATTTGTAAATCCTGCTGTTCTTGCACTCACAGTCTCAAAAATAGATGATAAGATTTTCTCAAAGAAATTTAGATCACTAAAAAATTGACTATTTAACAACGTCTCTGTTACGAAGAAACCTAATGATCCAAAAATCATTAAGGAAAAACTTGTCCTAATTACTAATCTTGAATGAAGACTCAATTTTTTATATGAAAGATTTTTTCTATTACTCCATATATCATCAATAACTCTCCAACCAAGTCCTCCCATTACTATTAAAAAAATAAATACGATATTGACAACAATATTAGATCGATAATCTTGGAGGCTATTAGACCATAAAGAAAAACCTGCATTGTTATATGCAGAAATGCTATGAAAAATTGCAGACCATAGTCTTTGCCAATTATTTTGAATTTCTATAAACCCGAAAAAATATAATACTATTGCTCCAAAAGAAATAATAGAAGTGGCAGTAATGACAATGCTTTGAAAAGTTCTACCAATTCCGCCAACCCCAAATTCATCGAGAGTCTTACCTTTATCCAATCTAGTCCTAAGCTGAGTACCTTTCACAACAAATCCTTGTAAGAAAGTAGTAATAGCCATTAAGCCTAAACCACCTGATAAAAGCATTAAAGCCAAGAAAATTTGCCCAAAGATATTTAAATCAACTCCTACATCAATGATAGTTAACCCCGTAACAGTTATTGCAGAAGTAGATGTAAAGAATGCTTCCCACAAACCCACATCCGATGAAGAACATAATGGCGAACTTAGAATTAAAGTACCAAAAATAATAATAATTAATCCTGTGACAATTGTGAATTGAGGTACAGATAACTTTCTGTATATTTCTTTTAATTTATAAACAACGTTCTTTATTTTCACTTTATTTATTTAAAATTTAAAATTATCAAAGCTGGCACAGTCAACGACATTATAAGTGTTAAAGCCGTACCATATTTTGCAATATCAAAAAATCTATATCTCCCAGGTCCATAAACCATTAAATTTGTTTGATAACCCATTGGAGTTAAGAATGATTGACTTGCACCGAACAATACAAGCATTATCAGGGCACTTGGTGAGATATCCAGAAAACCATTTGGAAGATAAGTAGAAAACTGTATGGCAACAGGTAAAATCAGCGCAACAGAAGCAGCATTACTTATAAATTGAGTAAGCAAAACAGTAGCTACGAAAATTACCATTAATGCAAAATAGAGGGGCATTCCATTTAAAACAAAATCTAAATTTATGGCTATTTGATCTGCCAATCCAGTGTCTTCCATAGCAACACTGAAACTTGATAATGAACCTAATAATAAAATAATATCGAGCCTAATTGACCTTTGAATTTCTGCAGGACGCAAACATCCAAAAGCAACCATCGCAATAACTGCCAAAAGAACTGCTCCTACTAATGGAATATTAGTTAAAGAAGGCAAAAGAACCATACCAATTGCAATTGCAATTGCAATTGGTTTTCTAATTAAAACTGGCAAATCATCTTCAAATTGATCCAAAATTAATAAATCATTACTTGCTTGCAGACCTCTTATTGAATCTAGAGGTGCCTGAAGTAATAAGACATCTCCTGCTCTTAAAACAGCTTGACCTAATCTTTCTTGAACGGTTTGTTGCCCTCTCCTAAGGGCTAAAACTGTCGCATTATGGCGTTGTCTAAATCTAAGTTCTCTCAGGCTTGCTCCCGCTAAAGTTGATCCTGAAGGCAGCAAAGCTTCAAAAGTTTTGGTACCTTCTTCTGCAGAAAGAAAATTAGTACTAACAAAAGATTTCTTATTTTCAGCTAATAAAATTGTATGTTCTTGTTGTAATCGCAATAAGTCCGCCCTCGTAACACGAACTATCAACCTATCCTCAGGCTCAAATTTACGATCTGCAAGAGGAGGTAGTATTACTTTGCCATTTCTTTGCAACTCAAGAACATCAACATCAAATCTTCTTTGTAATCTACTATTTCTTACGGATTGGCCAACTAATTCAGAGGAAGAAGGAATAGTTACTTCTGTAAAATAAATATTCATATTACCATTTTTAATAAAATCTTTATTTCTTCCTCTATCAGGCAAAAGAACGTCAGAGACCAAGATCATATAGGTTGTGCCTATTAACCAAACTGGAATCCCTATTGAGGTTAAGCTAAATAATTCAAGAGACCCATATCCTAATTGCTGACTAATATCACTTACTAGAAGATTTACTGAGCTACCTAATAATGTAAGTGTCCCCCCTAATAGAGTCGCAAAAGATAAAGGTAAAAGGACTTTGGAAGGTGAAATATTTCGCCTTTCACACCAGCCTTCAATCAAGGGCAAAAGGGATGCTACAACTGGCGTATTAGGAACGATACCAGATATTGGAGCTATTAAAAAAGTTATAAGTGTAATTAATTTCCTTGGCGTTTTAATATTTTCCGAGGATATAAGCTCTCTTACTCTATCTAACGCGCCACTTTTAAATAATGCCGATGAAACAGCAAATAAACCCATCAAAGTTATTAAAGATGGGCTCCCAAATCCAGCTAAAGCTTTTTCAGGAGTTAGGACTCCAGTAACAATAAATATTCCAACGCATAATAAACCAGTCAATTCAGGGGCTATAGTATTTCTTACAAATAAAATTAATGACAAAAATAAAACTAATACTGTTATTAGTGCCTCGGGATTATTACTAAAAAAAGAAATTAGATTCATATCAAACTTATTTAACTCAATATACCTATAAACAATATGCCAAAAAAGTTTAAACTTATTTATGGTCTTTTATTAATAAATTTATTTAAAATAGATTTTTTTTGTAATAGCCAAGAAGCTGTAGATTTTAAGCTTTTGCTAATATCAGGCATTTTTGAAGCATAAATCAATCTTCTTGCCTCAAATGCCAATTTGCCAGATAAAGTCACACCTAAAGCAGAAACAGATGCTTCGCCAATTCCTAAACTAATCATTTCACCATTATCTTCAAAATCAAAAGGTAACAGATCTTTTTCTCGACAAAGTAGTTCGATATTTTTAGCAAGATGATTTCCTTGTTGCATTGCAACTTGAGCGGTCAAAGGCAAATCCTCCATACCTTTAATGATTGAAATATCTCCAATAGCAAAAGAGTTTACACAATTATCTATTTGAAAATTTTCATTCACTAGAATTCTTCCATCTTTTTGTGTGACTTGTTCGTCAATGTAGGGGAGATTAGGTTTGACCCCAGCAGTCCAAATCACAACATCTTGATCTAAGACTTTAATCTCGGAACCAGCCAAAATACTAATTTTTTGATCAGAAATTTCTTGAACAGTTGAATTTAAAAAAACATTTATTTTTCTTCTTTCTAAAGCTTTCTCCGCTTCTTCTCGATTAAAGATCTTATTTCGACCTAAAATCTCATTAGACCTTTCAACAATACTTATATCAAATTTATTTTTATATGTATCATTAATCTTGCATGCGATCTCTACCCCCGAAGGACCAGCTCCAATTACAAATAAGTTTCTCTTTATTTTGTCATTTTGAAATTTTTGTAAAAACGACTTTAATTTTTTAAGATCATTTAAATTATTAAAAAAATAACAATTTTCATCTACACCTTTCACTGAAAAATTACTAGATACGGATCCTGTACAAAGAATCAAACATTCATAACATATATTTAAATCATCACTAAATTCGAGAATCTTTTCATCAAATCTAATTTTAGTTAAACAATTCCTTAGAAAAGTAATACCTAAATTTGAAAATATATTTAAAAATTCAGGAGCAGTCTCCCACATTGATAATTCTTCGCTTAATACTTCATACATTAAAGGTTTAAATATAAACTTTGCTTCAGAATCAACGACTAGTATTGGCAAAGCAGGATTAAGTCTTTTTAAGTTTGAAGCAACTGTCATACCTCCAAAGCCTGCGCCAACTATTACTATTGGTTTTTTTATTGATTTCATGAAGAATATATTGTTAAACATAAATGTATTATTAAATTAAACGAATAATATTCAAACTGAGCGAAATAACCTCTAAATCCCTAACTACCTTTGATAATGATTGAGAAAACGCTAGAAAATATTCAACTTAATTTAAAAGGGCATAATAAAAAATTAAAAGATATGACTCCGAAAGAAATAATATTATGGGGTTATAAAAACTTTGATAATCACTTTGCTATTACAACAAGCTTTGGGATACAATCATCAGTTATTTTACATATGGTGCATGAACACTCACTACAAAAAAAAATTAAGATTTTCTGGATTGATACAGGTTACTTACCCTCAGAGACTTATAAATATGCAGAGAGACTAATTAACGATTTATCTTTAGAAATTGAGGTTTTACAAAGTGAACTATCTCCAGCAAGAATGGAATCTCTTTATGGAAAACTTTGGGAAACTAATAAATCTAGTGATTTAGATAAATACCATGACATAAGAAAAATCAAACCTTTAGAAAATGCTTTAGATAAACACGACATATTCTGCTGGGCTAGCGGTGTGAGGTCGGAGCAAACGAATAATAGGAATAAAATGCATTTCGTTGACGTAATACGTAAACGACTTTCTTTAAGGCCCTTACTTAACTGGAAAAACAAAGATATTTTTTATTACATGAAAGATAATCAATTACCGTCACACCCACTTTTCTCAGAAGGTTATTCAACTGTTGGAGATTGGCATTCTAGTGCTCCTGAAAGTATTGATAACGAAGGCAGGAAAACAAGATTTGGCGGAATGAAGCAAGAATGTGGAATTCATACTGAAAATTAAATTTTTCTTTAAGGACTATGATCGATGATATTAATTTCCTTTTAGTTGGCAATAGCAGGCTTCACTGGGCACAAAATTTACAAACAAAGTATAAGTTTTTTCACACACAAAAAAATAATAATGTGCCTCAAAATATCAATTTAAATAATTTAATTTGGGCATCAGTAGGGAAATTACCAGATTTGTCTCTTAAGCAAGAAAATAGAATCTCAACTCAAGATATTAAATTAAAAAACCTTCCGAATCATTTTGGGGTTGATAGAGCTTTTGCTTGTTTGGAAGCTTTAAAAATAATAAAGAACCCATCCAGAAAAGAACTATTAATAGCAGATTTTGGGACAACTTTGTCTCTGACGAAGTTAACTGCACAAGGCTCTATTATCGGTGGACAAATAACACCTGGTTTTCTGACACAGCTAAGATCTATGGAAAAATATACCAAGAATCTCGAAGCTCCTAAAAAGTATGATATTCCTCTTCAAGATTTTTCAATTAATACAGAAGATTCAATGTTAAAAGGAGTATCTAACTCTCTAATGGGAGTGATTAATTTATCATTTAACCCTACTAAGGATATTTTGATTTTGTGCGGAGGCGACGCTGAATTAATTGGTAGTCTATTAAAGCAAAAGAAAGAAGAAATTATTATCGCCCCGAATTTAGTTATGCAAGGTATGATCACACACTTCAATCATAAGAATATTTACCTTAATCCTAAATCTGAAATAATATGATCTGCCATAATAGCTGCCTTAACCTTAAAGTAAATTTTTTCGACTTTACCATCAACATCAATTAAAAAAGTATTTCTCATCATTCCCATATATTCCTTGCCCATAAATTTTTTAAGGCCATAACTATCATAATCAGAAGATGTTTTATAAGGTTCTGGGTCGGTCAAGAGAACGAAAGGTAAGTCAAATTTTTCGATGAATTTCTGATGTGAAGCAGCGTTATCTTTACTAATTCCCAGAACTACAAAGTTGTTTTCCTTAAGCAAATCCCAATTTTCTTTAAAATTACAAGCCTCTTTAGTACATCCTGGAGTATTATCTTTTGGATAAAAATATAGTATTATTCTTTTACCTTTAAAATCTTTTAAAGACACATCTTTTTCAAAAGAGTCTTTTAAATTAAATTCTGGTGCTTTATCACCAACCTTAAGAGCCATTGACATTATTAAATAACTATGAATATAAAATACCAAAAATCTGGTTTCATGAGATAAAAGGTGTACAAGATGTCGCAACACTGAAAGAACTTGAAATCGCAAAAAAGCTTTCTAGACCTCGAGCAAATATTTTTTTAGAAAGCAGAGCCTACATAAGACAATGTTTAGGAAATCTTTTCAATTTAAATCCATTAGAGGTACCTTTAATTGCAAATCCAGGAGAACCTCCTGGATTACCAAAAGGGATGGGGTATTGTAGTTTTAGTCATTGCAATGATGCGATTATATTAGTTTGGCATGAAAACAAAATTGGGATTGATATTGAGAGACTTGATAGAGATTTCAATTATACAAAATTAGCGAAAAAATATTTCTTCAAATCAAATAGTTCAAATACTACGAGCGAATCATATAAAAACACCATCTTAAATCAATGGTGTGCGGTTGAGGCCGCCATAAAATGGGATCAAGGTAAGTTAGCTGAAGACATAAAGGAATGGCAATATTCTGAAAATGACAAAATCCTATTTCATAAAAAGAAGAAACTGAAGTTAAAATTTACCCAAATTAATTTATATAAATGGACTATCTCTTTAGCTTATAAAGATAACTCTCGCTTTATGCCTAATATTATTTGCAGCTCAAAAATAGTCTAACTTTTTTGTTTTTTTTGTAAATCTTCATATTTATTTTTTTCCCATCCAGAATCTTTTGGTTTCCAAAACTTCAGTCCTTTTAAATCTGTTGGCAGATATTCTTGTTGCAACCAGTTCCCTTGACAGTTATGTGGATTTAAGTAATTACTAGCATTATTTTTCAGATGACTGGGAACTAACGATACACTAGTAGACTTGATAGCCTCTACCGCTTTAAAAATTGATTTGGTACTATTACTCTTTGGAGAAATTGCTAAATATAAAGAAGCCTGTGAAAGAAAAAATAATCCTTCAGGAAAACCAACTCGATCAAAAGCATCACAACATGATTGCACAACAACTATTGCATTGGGATCTGCAAGACCTATATCCTCACAAGCAGAAATCAAAAGTCTTCTAAAAATAAAATTTGGATCTTCACCAGCCTCTACCATATTGGCAAGCCAATATAAAGTCGCATCTGGGTCTGAACCTCTAATAGATTTTATAAATGCACTAATAACATCAAAATGGTTTTGTCCATTTTTGTCATATAAAATATTTTTCTTTTGGATTGAATCTTCAGCAATTGGAAGATCAATAACAACTATGTTTTCTTTATTTTCCTTCGTAATATTTATACTCAACTCTAAAGCGTTTATGAGATTCCTCGCATCACCTCCAGAAAATTTTATTAAATGATTCATTGCCTCTTCTTTTATTTCAATAGCTTTGGAATCTTGAAGGCAAGAGTAATACTTTATTACTTTTGCAATTATTTTCTTCAAATCATTTTTATTTAGAGGATGTAATGAGAAAATACGAGATCTACTAATTAGAGCTTTATTTACTGCAAAGAAAGGGTTTTCTGTAGTAGCACCAATAAAAGTAATGGTGCCATTTTCAATTGAGGGCAATAAAGCATCTTGTTGGACTGAGGTGAATCTATGTACCTCATCTATAAATAAAATTGTTTTCCTATTTGAACTAAGTAACCTTTCCTTTGCATTAGCAATCTCAGTTCTTAACTCCTTAATACTAGACAAAACAGCATTCAACTTAATTAAAGAGGAACGAGTATTAGAAGATATAATCTCAATTAAAGTTGTTTTACCTACACCAGGTGGTCCAGAAAAAATAATATTGCCAACCTTGTCATTCAAGATTGAATTTCTCAATAAAGAATTATTTCCTAAGATACATTCTTGACCGAAAAAGTCATCTAAATTTTTTGGTCTTAATTTATCAGCTAATGGCGCGTTACTTTGTATTCGATAAGTATCATTAAATAAGTTATCTGACTCCATATTTTTTAATCTAACGAATAAATCACTTTAAAAAAATTATGTAATAACAGTAGGTTTTTCCATTTTAGTAAGTTTTGAAATATTTAATAAATGATCTAAATCATTAATTAAAGATTTTAGAGCAATTTGAGGATTTAAAGCTAAATCATTTTGAGAACTTGCAAATTTTTCGAAATATAATCTTAAGGTTGAACCTTTTGTACCAGTACCTGACAAACGTAAGATTACTCTGGAATTATCCTCGAGTATGATTCTTAATCCTTGATTTTTACTAATAGAATTATCTACTGGATCTAAATATGCAAAGTTATCTGCTTGTTTTACTAGATTTCCAGCAAACCTACTATCTTTTAAACTTGAAAGCATAGAAGATAAATTATTGAATATTTGATTTGCAATAGTAGAAGGAATAGCTTCATAATCATGCCTTGAATAATAATTTCTTCCATATTGTTTCCAGTGGTTTTGAATTAATTCACTAACTGAACAATTTTTTACAGCTAAAATTTGTAACCAATATAAAACAGCCCATAAGCCATCTTTTTCTCTGACATGATTACTACCAGTTCCAAAGCTTTCCTCTCCACAAATTGTGATTAAATTAGAGTCTAAAAGATTTCCAAAAAATTTCCATCCAGTTGGTGTCTCAAAACAAGGAATATTTAAAGCACGAGCAACAAAGTCTACTGCTGAACTCGTAGGCATAGATCGTGCGACACCAGCAATACCATCTTTATATCCTGGTATACAATTTGTATTAGCAGTAATAACTGCCAGACTATCACTCGGATTTACGAAACATCCCTGACCTAAGATCATATTTCTATCACCATCACCATCACATGCAGCTCCAAAACTATAGGCTTTTTTAACTAATAATAAATCCGCCAATTTAGAAGCATAAGTAAGATTTGGATCAGGATGTAAACCTCCAAAATCCTCTAGAGGTATTCCATTCATGACACAATCATCAATGAGACCCATTTTTTCAACAAAAATATTTTTTGCATATGGACCAGTAACTGCATTCATTGCATCAAAAATTAAAGAGAAATCATTTTTAAGAAAATCACTTATTTGATCTAAATCAAAAATATTCTCCATTAAATTTGAATAATCCTTTAATCCATCAATTATTTCTAATGAAGTTTCACCAAACGAGAATATACCAAACTTATCTAAGTCTGGGATTTTAATATTGCTAATTTTGTAACTCTTAAGTGATTGAGAACATTGGAATATTTGATTTGTAATTGACTCAGAAGCAGGCCCACCATTAGCAGTGTTTAATTTAACTCCGAAATCCCCGTCAATACCACCAGGATTATGGCTTGCCGAAAGAATAATTCCTCCAATAGCCTCTTCTTTTCTTATCAAATTAGAAGCCGCAGGTGTAGATAATAAACCATTTTTTGGAATAATAACTTTTCCAACTTTATGAGCTACACATATTTGAATAATCTTCCTGATTGCTTCGATATTCCCATATCTGCCATCTCCACCAACAACTAAAGTTGACCCTCGTAGATTTTTAAGTGATTTAAAAATTGCCTCTATAAATATTTCCAAGTAATGCTCTTCTTTAAACCTTAAAGTACTTTTTCTTAAACCAGAAGTACCTGGTTTCTGATCTAGAAAAGGATTTTTTATATTAATAACATTAACTTCATTCATGATTTCTATAAAACTTAGAAAAAATCTAACTAAATTAATGTGGCATTTCGGATGTTCTTAACATAGCGATAAACCATAAAGAGGAAATAAGTAATGCGCTTAGAATTCCATAATTAACTCCAAACTTAGAAATAGTAATAGGAACTATCAAAGGGAAAGTTAAAGCTCCAAATAAAGGTGTAAAAGCAACAATTTTTTTTAGCATTGATTAATTAATTTATTTAAAACCATTCTGTCTCAGCATTATCTTTGTCATTTGTATCGTCAAGAGGAGTAATTCTATCAAATTTCATTGTAATGCTTTTTTCTTGGGCACCAGAAGTATCAACAGCTTTAATTTCGTATTTTTGAGAACCATCTCTAAAAGGAACTTGAAGTCTAAAAGTACCGTCTGCAGCCAAAGGAACTTCTTCTTCACCAATAGTTAATTTGGCAGATGGATCTGTTGCTCCATAAACAATTAATTCTGAATCAGCAATTAACCAAAAAGATTTATTTTTAACTATTCCACTACCAGATTCATTTAAGCCTGAAGACCATTGCCCTGCACCAGAATCGTTGAGATTTGAGTTTAATTTTTTGGAATTCATGTTTTCCATAAATTCTTCAGAACCTACTTTTCTTCTTGTAGGAAAACTTGTTGCTGCCTGGTATAAGCGCTCATGCAAATCATTATTTTCTTGTACCTGTGGGTTTTGCATAATTGAAGGAGGCTCAGATGATGCAGGAGTATCTAGATTAAAGGGAACAAATTTATCTAAAATCTGCTCTGAAGGCTGAGTACCTGGCACATGACTTACAGAGGAAAAAGCTAATGACATCCATTTAAAGCCGTATTTGTAACCCAATTCAACCTTATAATCCCTATCAGCTAGAGGAATGGGCAAATACCATTCGGTACTATAACTATCTACAGCAATTTCTCTTAAGGTGCCTTGATTTAGATTTCCTTCACCAATACCTGAGGCATCATATAAACGTAGACATAATTTATTAGCACCTAAAGACTGAGCTTTATCTCTATCGCTTTCAGAGATTTGCCAAAATACATATGCCCATTCTGGGTCTCTGGGTAAAAAAACTAGTTGTGTATTAACCTCTTCTTTTACTGACTCAGTAGTAAGATCAGAATTCTTTAGAGAAGTATTTTTTGTAACAGTTTTATTAGATGTTTCGGTAACTTTATTTTGATATTTATCAATGAGATCAACTAATATTGCTTTTGTCTTTCTACTGTATAAAGGGACAGATAATTTACTAGCTTCTTGTCGCAGTTGTCTGAGGGTTAGACTAAGTAAATATTCTTTATTCTTGATCCCATCAACCACTTTTAAAACTCCATAAATTCCATGGGATCAGTATGTTCTTTTTTTTTGCAGTTTGGGTGACATTAGAGGCAGTCGTCAGGATCTTCTGACTACTTTCAAGTTTCTAAATTTTACAACTTTCTTATAAGTAACTGGTATAAGTGAATTTTTGAGAAATCTAGAAATCTATAACTTGTAAATTAATTTTCTATTTTTTTAAATTTTATTACCTTGAATTGTTAAGAACTCAACAAAAATATATTTTTTCTTCGGGATCACTTCATATTAATTTTCCTGATTTTGTTCAACTAAATTGATTAAATCGTCAAGTTCCAATTCTTTAAAATTTTTTTTAATACTCTTAGAAAAAAAGTTTATTTTTTTAGCAGCAAGAGACATTTGTTCATAAAAAAGTTGATTGAAATTTTTATCATTGAACTTTTGGGATTTTTTTTCACACCATTTTTTAAGGAGTTCATCTTCTTCAAAAAGGGATTTTTCATCTTTTTCTATTTCCTTGAAGATTTCAAGACAGTGGGCAAGCAACCGAACATGGTGCTTTTTGATTATGGGCAAATTCAGTTGATCTATATTTTTCGCGATCTCATCGCTTAACGGACTTGGAAAAGAATTTGTTTGATTAGACATTAATTTTTAAATTTAATTAAAGATAAAAACTCAATATTGGGCACATATTTAGCTAAAGTATAAAAAACTAATTGTAATAGATTAATTTATAGAAATTATGGTAAGTGAAAATTTAGTTAAAGATGTCGTATCTGAACCATACAAATATGGTTTCGTTACCGATATCGAAACTGAAAAGATTTCCAAAGGGTTAAATGAAGATACAATTCGATTAATTTCAGAAAAAAAAGAAGAGCCTGAATATCTTCTTAATTTTAGACTTAATGCCTTTAGAAAATGGCAAAAAATGAAGGAGCCTAACTGGGCAGATTTAGGTTACAAAAAGATTGATTATCAAGATATAATTTATTATTCTGCACCCAAACAAAAAGAAAAAATCTCTAGCTTAGATGAAGTTGATCCCAAGCTCCTAGAAACTTTTGATAAATTAGGAATTCCTCTTACTGAACAAAAAAAACTTACAAACGTTGCTGTTGATGCAGTATTTGATAGTGTCTCAATTGCAACAACCTTCAGAAAAGAACTTGCCGAGCATGGAGTAATATTTTGTTCTATAAGTGAAGCAGTCAAAGATTACTCACATTTAATAGAGAAATATTTAGGTTCTGTAGTACCGGTAAATGATAATTACTTTGCTGCATTAAACTCTGCTGTTTTTAGTGATGGTTCATTCGTTTACATCCCAAAAGGGGTTAAATGTCCGATGGATCTTTCATCCTATTTTAGGATCAATAGTGGGGATTCTGGTCAGTTTGAAAGAACTCTAATCATCGCAGAAGAATATAGCTCCGTCAGCTACCTTGAAGGATGTACTGCTCCAATGTTTGATACCAATACTTTGCACGCGGCGGTAGTGGAACTTATCGCCTTAGACGATGCCTCAATTAAATATTCAACAGTACAAAATTGGTATGCTGGAAATGAAGATGGAGTCGGAGGAATTTTTAATTTTGTCACCAAAAGGGGGAAATGTTTAGGTAAGAGAAGTAAAATAAGTTGGTCCCAAGTTGAAACAGGATCTGCCATAACATGGAAATATCCTAGCTGTCTTCTTTTAGGAGAAGAATCGGTAGGGGAATTTTATTCTGTAGCTCTTACTAATAACCTTCAACAAGCCGATACAGGTACAAAAATGATTCACATCGGTCCTAGAACTAAATCAACAATAGTTAGTAAAGGTATTAGTGCTGGTAATTCGGTTAATAGTTATAGAGGTCTAGTGAAAATGGGTTCAAAAGCTTCTGGATCAAGAAACTACAGTCAATGTGATTCAATGTTAATAGGCGATCGAGCTGCTGCGAATACATTTCCTTATATTCAATCTCAACAACCAAATTCAGAAATTGAGCATGAAGCGAGTACATGTAGAATTTCTGAAGATCAACTTTTTTATTTACAAAGCAGAGGTATTGAATTTGAAGAGGCTGTATCAATGATGGTAAGTGGCTTTTGTAGAGATGTTTTCAATCAACTACCAATGGAATTCGCGGCTGAAGCAGATAAGCTCCTTGCCCTCAAATTAGAAGGTTCCGTAGGATAATCAATTAATCTCTAAAGTGCGATGCAAAGCAAAACGAAAGAATTAGATCCAATATTAGAAGTAAATAATCTTTTTGCATCTATAGAAAATCTTCCTATTTTAAAAGGGGTAACCATTTCAGTTAATCCCGGCGAAATTCACGCAATCATGGGAAGAAATGGATGTGGCAAAAGTACACTTTCCAAGATCATTGCGGGTCATCCATCATACAAAATAACTAAAGGTGAAATAAAATTTACTGGAAACAATATTCAATCTTTAGAGCCAGAAGAGAGAGCTCAATCTGGTATTTTTCTTGGTTTTCAATATCCGATTGAAATTCCAGGAGTAAGTAACCTCGAATTTCTTAGAGTTGCGACAAATGCAAGAAGAAAATTTCTTAATAAAGAAGAACTAGATACTTTTGATTTTGAAGACTTAGTAAAAGAAAAACTTGACTTAGTCAAAATGGATTCTGCTTTTTTATCGAGGAGTATTAATCAAGGATTTTCAGGTGGAGAAAAGAAAAGGAATGAAATATTACAAATGGCATTATTAGAACCAAAAATTGCAATTTTGGATGAAACTGACTCAGGTTTAGATATTGATGCACTTAGGATAGTTGCCTCAGGTATTAAGAAGATATCTAATGAACAAACCGGAATTATACTAATCACTCACTATCAGAGATTATTAGACGAAATACAACCCGATTATGTACATGTAATGGCAGACGGTCAAATAATAAAAACTGGAGAAAGTGATCTTGCCTTAGAACTTGAAAAAAATGGATATGAATGGACTGATAATTTTATAAAAGAGCAATAAAGCAATGCAAATTATTGAAGAAATCAAAAAGAATGAAATATTTAGTAATCCATCTGAGTTACAAAAAATTTGTCTTGATAAATTAAAATTAAAACCGTTACCAAATGTCAAAAGTGAATACTGGAGACTTTCAAATAAATCTAAATTTTCAAGTTTTTTAGACCATTCAAGTAAGAATAAAGAATGTAAAGTCAATCTCCCATATAAAAAAGCCTTCCAAAATATAATTAGACTGATCATTGGAGAGAATAACTCAATCAATTTAGAAAAAGAAAACTATTCAATAAAAGAATTAAAAGAGATCGAAATAGTAGACTATATAAAAAATAATATATCTAATTCTGATCAAAATGATCATTGGAGTGACTTACTAAATCATTGTTTAAGTTCTAAAGAAAATATCTTAGGTTTAAATATTTCTGGTAATAAAATTCCTCCTCTTGAGATATTTAGTGCTTCCTCACCCGACTCTTTTAATGCTAAAACACTTATTTTATTCTTTGAAAAGAATTCTAAGGTCGATTTAATACAAATTAATCTCGGAAACAAAAATTCTTCACTATCTCAATCAACTTATTTGTGTCTAAAAGAAAATACTTCGGTTAATCATGGTGTAGTTTCCTATGGAGAAAGCAAATCTAATTTATTAAATTCTTTAAATGTAATTCAAAAGACTAACAGTGAATACAGCCTAGGATCACTACATTACAAATTTAATTATGCAAGATTTGAAATCCGTATTAATCAATTAAATGGAAATGCCAAAACAAATTTAAAAGGAATACAAATAACAAAAAATAATGACCAAATAGCTACTTATACAAAAATGCAATTTAATGGTCCTAATGGATTCTTAGATCAAATTAATAAATCCTTGGCAGATGATAAATCACATGCAGTCTTTGAAGGTTCCATCATTGTTCCAAAAATTGCGCAAAAGACCGATGCGTCACAATTAAGCAGGAATCTACTTTTATCAAGACACGCAAAAATAGATACTAAACCTCAATTAGAAATAATAGCTGACGATGTAAAATGCAAACATGGTGCAACTATTTCACAATTAAACGAAGAAGAACTTTTCTATATGAGATCAAGAGGACTCACGTTAGCAGAAGCCAGTAAACTACAATTAAGTTCTTACTTACAAGAAGTTATTTCTAGTATTCCTATTTCAAAAGATAGATGGGATTTGCTTGATAAAATTTTAAAAGAAATTTAATGGAAACAATTAAAAATTTCCCGAAAATTGATAAAAAAAACTTGCCTCTAATAGATAAAAAAGATTTTCCTTTATTAGAAAATAATTTCAAAAGCAAAAATACAATTATTTATCTAGATCATGCTGCAACAACCCAAAAACCAATCCGAGTTCTTGAAAAAATTGATGAATACTATAAGAATTTCAATGCAAACGTTCATAGAGGAGCTCATCAATTAAGTGCAAAAGCAACAGAAGAATTTGAGAATTCAAGATCTTTAATTGCAAAATATGTTAATGCTTATTCAACAAAAGAAATAATTTTTACAAGAAATGCAACTGAAGCTATAAATCTGGTTGCCAGATCATGGGGAGAATTTACTTTAAAAGAGAATGATGAAATTCTTCTATCAATAATGGAGCATCATAGTAATATTGTTCCTTGGCAAATGGTAGCTGCAAAAAACAAATGTAAACTTAAATTTGTGGGCATAGATCAAGACGGAAGATTAGATATAAATGATTTCAAGTCAAAATTAACAACGAAAACAAAACTAGTAAGCTTATTACATATAAGCAACACTTTAGGGTGCTGTAATCCAATAAAAGAAATAACTAAATTAGCTAAGGACAAGGGTTCTTTAGTTCTGCTTGATGCTTGTCAAAGTTTAGCCCATCAAAAGTTAGATATTCATGAACTAGGTATAGATTTTTTAGCCGGTTCAGGACATAAATTATGTGGCCCAACAGGCATAGGTTTCTTATGGTCCAAAAAAGAAATTTTAGAAAAAATTCCTCCTTTTTTTGGTGGTGGTGAAATGATTCAAGATGTTTTTGAAGAGAAAAGTACTTGGGCTGACCTCCCTCATAAATTTGAAGCTGGTACTCCAGCTATTGCTGAAGCAATAGGATTAGCTGCAGCGATTAATTACATCAACAATATTGGGTTAGATCGAATCAGTGAATATGAAAAGGAGATTACAAAATATTTATTTAAAAAATTAAATCAAATAGAGGATCTTGAAATAATAGGTCCTTCTCCAGAGATAGATCCTAATAGAGCTTCATTGGCAACATTTTATGTAAAAGAAATACATTCAAACGACATCGCTGAAATCCTTGATTCTAAAGGTATTTGTATAAGAAGTGGACATCATTGTTGTCAACCTCTGCATAGGCATATCGGAATAAATTCAACAGCTAGAGTTAGTATGAACTTCACAACTACCAAAGAGGATATCAATACTTTTATCGAAAAACTTAAAGAAACTATTAGTTTTTTAAAACTAAATTCTTAAATATTTAAAGTTTTCTCTAAAAACTGCTGAGTTTTAATAAGAACCGCTTTCTTGTTAAAAGTGTTTTTAAAACCATGCCCTTCATTGTCAAAAATTATAACTTCTGAATTTTTATTATTTTTAAGAAGTTTTTCTTTGATTTGTAAAGTTTTTTTGTACGAAATTACTAAATCTTTTTTGCCATGAAATAATAAAACTGGTTTTTTCATTTTGTTAATTTTATAAATCGGTGATCGAAGTTTATAATCATTACGAAATTTTGCATATTCACCTATAAGAGTATTTAAATACCCTTTTTCAAATCTATGAGTTTTATGATGCATATCATCTAAATCGAGAACAGGATATTTACAAATCGCCACTTTGAACAAATCACCTTCACACAAAGCATTAATTGCAGTTAAACCACCGGCACTATTACCTAAAATTGCTACTTTGGAGCTATCAACGAGATTTAACCTAATCAACTCAAGAACCAATGCTTTGCAGTCATAAGAATCAAGAACACCCCATTTATAATTTAACCTCTCCCTGTACTCTCTTCCGAAACCCGAGGAACCACCATAATTCACTTCTGCAACCGTAAATCCTCTCGAAGTCCAATATTGGACTTCCAAGTTTAAAGACCCATCAAAACAAGCAGTTGGGCCACTATGTGCTCTAACGATTAATGGTGATTTAATAAACCTTTCAAAAAGAGGCTTATAAATAAAAGAATGTGTGGATTGATTATTAAAACCTTTAAACCAAAAGGATTCTGGTCTTGCATATTCATTTACAGACTCAATAGATGTATCATTAAATAATTTAATGTGACTTTTCTCTTCAAAATCACACTCAAATAAATCATCAAAACAACCAAAACTACAACCTCTAATAACTAATTTTCGATCACAAACATCTAAATCACTTATTGAACAAAATGGTAATTTAAGTTCTTGAACACATTCAAAGTTCTTATAGTGTTCTAAGATCCAACTATTTTCTTTTTTCGCAACACAAAATAAATTTTTAATATTTCCAGAAAAAAATGAAATCCCTGAAACCCACTGAGGCGACCCATACTCCGTCAAAGGTTTAATTATTCTTTTTTTGAGAACAATATTATTAATATCAATTACATCGAGAAATAATAAATTCCACCAGCCTGTACTATCTTCAGAACAGACTAAAAGATTATCACTCAGCCAGAAAGGTTGGAAAAAAGAAACATTTTTCTCCTGATTAACCAATTTATTAGAAAATTTTTTTATTTTTTGTATCTCTCCATCATTATCAATACTTGCAAAAAAGAGCTCATTTCTTTCCCAAGGCATGGAGCTAGCATTCCACTCTATCCAGGAAAATAAATCAGCTGAAATGTTAGAAGATAAATTCCCAGCAAAATTATCAAATTTTTTTATTACACGAATTACTTGTTTAGTTTTATTTAAATTTAATGAGAATAAATAATCTCTATGTTTTATCTCACATAAACCGTACAAAAGATTTTTTTTAGAAATAACAAATGAAGTATCAAAATTAATTTTGTTTGACTCAGTAAGTTGTATTGGTTCAATATCACTTAGGAGATATTCATTACTATTTTTAGGTACTTTTTCTTGGACTCTTAAAATTTTTAACCACATTGCTTTTGAAATCTGATCGACCCATATCAAATAAATTTGATCATTAACCTCTATACATTGATATGATTGCCCCCCATAACCATGAAAATTGCTTTTAATATAAAAATTGTCGCCTGTTAATTTTTGTGGAATTGTATTTTTATCATTAAATGGCTTAGCAAAAATAGCATTTTTATATGTTTGATCATCAGGAATAATATCTACCCAGAAGATTATATTCTTGATAAGAGATAACTCTTTAAAAGATATATTTTTTTTATCTATTTGCTTAATTTTTAAATTCTTAGCATTACTCATTTAGAAAGTTTATTTAAAGATGAATTTAAAGTGCTAGTATTTTTATAGCTTAACTGTTGAGTAAATATTTTTTTTTACCGTGGCAAACAATTTTTCACAACTCGCAAGAAAGTCAAAAGCAAACAGTCCTTCAGAAAAGGTATCTAAAGAACAAGCAGGGAGTCCATCACTAGAGATATATAAACTTGGTGATGATGTATTGAGAGAAAATGCTAAGAGAATAAGTAAAGTTGATAATTCCATAAGAAATTTAGCTAAAGAAATGCTTCAAAGTATGTATGCAGCCAAAGGGATTGGACTTGCTGCTCCGCAAATAGGAATCAAGAAAGAGCTTCTTGTAATTGATGTAAATTTTGAAGATGATGCTGCTGATCCATTAATTTTAATAAATCCAGAAATTACCGATTATGGAACAACTTTAAATTCATATGAAGAAGGGTGTCTAAGTATCCCAGGAGTTTATTTAAACGTTGTAAGACCATCAACAATTAAATTAAGATTTAGAGATGAAATGGGCAGGCCAAGAAAAATGAAAGCTGATGGACTCTTAGCAAGATGCATTCAACATGAAATGGATCATCTCAAAGGAGTTTTATTTGTTGATAGAGTTACCTCAAAAGAAGATTTGAATAAAGAACTTATCAAAGAAGGATTTCATCAAAAAGATGTAATACCAATCAACTGATTTAATTATTCAATAAAGCAATGTCTGAAACTACAATCTTTAGCAAAATAATAAATGGTGAGATTCCCTGCGAAAAGCTTCATGAAGATGAGCTTTGTATAGCATTTAATGATATTGCCTCTCAAGCTCCAGTTCATTTTTTAGTAATTCCTAAAAAACCATTAGTTAGTTTATGCGAATGTTTGGAAGAAGATAAAGATTTATTAGGACATCTTCTTTTAATAGGAAAAAATATTGCCAAATCTAAGCAATTAAAAAATTGGAGAACAGTTATTAATACCGGCGAAGAATCTGGACAAACAGTATTTCATTTACATATACATTTCTTAGCTGGTAGAAAAATGAGTTGGCCTCCTGGCTAAAACTCTCAAAAGAGTTTCTTTTTAGCTATAAATAAATAAAAATTTAATATGAATTCTCCAGAGTCCCTTAATAATAAACCTAAAAATTTCATAAATTTAATAACCAGAAATTGGGATAATTTAGGTGAATCTCAAAAAGCCCCATTAATTAAAATTTGGCAAGTATTAACATATAAATGGCAATTACAAATTTTGTTTAATTTGCCATTCTTAATTTGGTGGTTTTTAGATATATCATTCATTAGTATTCATAATTTTGACCTTAAATTAATTTCTTACCTTAATCTGCCGGAATGGATTCTTACATTAATAGGTTTCGGTCAATCTTCTGTCTAAAATATTAATAGTTTAGTTTTTTAAAGAACATTCACATTAATGACGCAATCAATAAAAAACAAACCTAAGTTAATTTATCAACTTGAAAAATTAAGGAATTTATCCCAACCCTTCTTTTTGCCAATAGACCAAAATAATGGATTTCAATTTATTTGGCTTTTAATTTCTCTCTTATTTTGCGTAGGTGGAATTGTTCTTGTACTATTGACCGGGCTAATTAATTTATTAGAAAATTTACAGCCAGAGTTACTAGAAAAATATTTTGGAGGAGTTGTGGGAACTCTCAATACAATTTGGTCAGGGAAGTGGGGGTTGATCTTCTCATCCTTATTTGTAATAGGTTCATCAACTTTCTTTAGTTTTAGACATCAATTAAAAGCCAAAAGATGGATTCACTGGATTTTCTTAGGAATAATTGTACTTATGCTTTTAGCAATTAATGGTATAAATGCAGGCATTGGTTTTATTGCACGAGATTTAACTAATGCCCTAGTAGAAAGAGAACAAGATGGGTTTTACAGGATTCTAGCTATATACGCATCATGCTTTATTTTTGCTTTACCCATAAGAGCTCTCCAAATCTTCTTCACTTTAAAATTAAGTATTATTTGGAGAGAATGGTTATCTAAGAGTCTTATAAGCCAATATCTTACTAATAGAGCATACTTCAAGTTAAATCCAAATGACGAACAGGCAACTGACGTTGATAACCCCGATCAAAGAATCTCTGAAGATACAAAATCATTTACTGAACAAAGCCTTACTTTTACTATTGGAATATTTGATGCAATTTTAACTTTTTCTTTGAATATTATCATCCTTTACACTATTAGCAGGACCTTAACTTTTTCTCTATTTACCTTTGCTGCGATAGCTTCATCTCTTCTAATCTATGCAGGGAAAAGACTGGTTAAGATTAATTATGATCAATTAAGGTATGAGGCCGACTTCAGATATGGATTAGTACACATTAGAAATAATTCTGAGGCTATTGCCTTTTATTCGGGAGAATATCCAGAAAATGCAGAGAACCAAAGAAGATTAGGTGTCCTAGTAAAAAACTTTAACCTCCTAATTATTTGGAAAACAATCATATTTACTATGAAGAGATCTACTAATTATGCTGGTGTATTTTTTCCTTATTTAATAATGGCAGTTCCATATTTCGCTGGAACAATTGATTATGGCAAATTCGTTCAAGCTAATTTTGCATTTAATATGGTTGAGGGATCTCTTTTTTTTATAGTCAATCAAATAGATGAACTCGCAAAATTTACTGCAGGTATTAGTAGATTAGAAGGCTTTCAATCGGAAGTAGAATTAATTAGCAAAGAAAAGCCATCAACAAACAATATCTCTATTACTAACAAACCAGAAATACTAATAAAAAACGCTGATTTATACACTCCTGGCTCTAATAATCCAATAATCAAAGATCTAAACATCAATATTAATAATAAAGATACTCTTTTAATAACTGGACCTTCAGGCTGCGGTAAAACTTCACTCCTTAGAATGATTAGTGGATTATGGCAACCTGATAAAGGATTAATACAAAAGCCAAAAACAGGGGATTTACTTTTTATTCCTCAAAAACCATACATGATACTTGGTTCTCTTAGAGAACAGCTTTGTTATCCGACTGACGTTAGTAAATTTAGTGATGATCATTTATTTTCTGTTCTTAAAGAAGTTAACCTAAAATCTATTATTGAAAGATATCCGGATCTTGACGTAAAGCAAGACTGGCCAAGAATATTATCTCTAGGTGAACAACAGAGACTTGCGTTTGCAAGACTTTTACTGAATTCTCCACAATTTGCAATTCTTGATGAAGCCACTAGCGCATTAGATATTGAAACTGAAAGATATCTTTACAGCTTACTTATAAAAAGAGAACTTTCTCTTGTAAGTGTTGGCCATCGTCCCACTCTAAAAGAATTTCATGATAACGTTTTAGCTTTAAACGGTAAAGGTAAATGGCAATTATTACCAACAAAAAACTATAATTTTGATAACTAAATAAATGTTATGAACAATAGTGAAGAGAACACTGACTTAGAAAACATTTCAAATCCTATTAAAACAGAAGAAGAAGTTGAGAAATTCACGGAAAATACTAATGAAGAAACAAATGAAGTTGATAATAAATATAAGTTTGGATGGAGCAATTATTCAGAGATAACTAATGGAAGATTTGCAATGCTTGGATTTTTAGCAATAATTCTAATTGAATTAATAAGTCAAAAATCATTTCTAAATTGGGCTGGAATATTTTAATTAATCATCAAATCTAGAGCTGTTATCTCTAGGTTTATTGTTTTTTGTGCCTACAGTATATCTGCCAGTTTTATTTTTAGAAGTTGATCTTCCACTAGCTGCTGTGCTTCTTGTTTGACGAGGCTTTTTTACTTCATTTTTGTTCGTAGAAAATGATGCATCTTCTACTTTTTGCCTTGAAGTCTGAGATCTTATAGATGACCTTGTTGGTTTAGGAGAAGAGGGAGAAGCCTCTTTAAGAGAGGAATTGTTTGGTTGTCCAGAAACTTCTTGATTAGATAATGGCCGAGAGCCTCTTTTAATTTCATTTCTTGATGATCTTCTTTCTCCAAAACTTCCTCTTCTATTCTCATTACTCACCCTATTATCTTCAGACCGATTTCTTCTTCTCTTTGGTTCATCATTCTCAAATTGAGTAGAATTTCTGAGAGAAGGACGCCTCCTGCTTACTGCAGACTCAGGGATAGCTCTTGATATATTTCTCCTTTGCGATCTACCTTCGATATAATCATCTTCGAATTCATCATCTTGAGGTTTGAATCTTCTAGAAGGTCTATCAGAATCTTCAAATTGATCATACTCATCATTAAATCTATTTCTGGAAGGATTTCTAGGCGTATCTGTAATCTGATCTTCGTCAAAATAAGAAGATCTTCTTGCTTGGTCAGTCGCAACACCTCTTAGTCGAACACTTTCATATCCCCAAAATATTGCAGTACCAGCTAATAAGAATTGTCCAAATTGCAAAATAGGATCTAATCTCCATCCTTGAAAAAATAATATCCCTCCACATAAAAGACCTATTGCTGCAAAGAAAACATCATAATCCCTTGCCAGAGCGGGCTTAAATGACCTCAAAAAATATAGGCCGCCTCCACATACAGCTAGTACGATGCCTACAATACTCGCCCAATTTAGACTAGCATTGACCACTTTTTTTTCTCCAAAAATTATTTTTTTAAGATGCAATAAAACATCTTTATATATAGTTTACTTAAAACTTTTATAAAAACTAGCGTCTACGTGTAGCTGTGGTACGTTCAAGTGAATCTTTTTGACTAACAAAGATCAAAAATGCAGCTGCTGGAATAACTATAAGTAACGCGGCTGCGAAGAAACTCGCTATCATATTGAAACTAGAACTTCCAGCAACTTCTGGGGAAACATCAGCTGCTAAAATTAAATTTGAAATTTGAATCACTTTTTAAAAATTAAATTCTGAATTAATAATACGAATTAAATCCTAACTTATGGGATTTTTATTAAGATGGATTAAATAATTGTCATTTCATTGTTTAAAAGCTATTTACCCGTTTTAGATCTTACGCTAGGAATTCTTCTATCATTTCTAACACTAGCCTTCTTAATTAGATTAATATTATCTTGGTACCCAAAAGTCAATTTAAATAAGGGGTTTTGGTTATTAATTGCAATCCCAACAAGTTCTGTTTTAAGCTTAACTAAGAAACTTATCCCTCCCATTGGAGGAGTTGATATTGGTCCAGTTATTTGGATAGGAATAATAAGTTTTCTAAGAGAAATATTAGTTGGTCAGCAAGGTTTAATTAAATTAGCCATGCAATGAGTATTAATTAAAAATCATCATGTAGGATTAATAGTTAGGTAATAATTCTTCTTCAACGTATTTTGTATGAATTTTTCCTTCCATAAATTTAGTTTTATTCAAAAGAGTTAAATGAAAGTTAATTGTTGTTGGAATACCTGTTATGGCGCATTCATTTAAAGCTCTATTCATTCTTTTAATAGCGGCATTACGGTCTTTACCCCAAACTATTAATTTACCAATAAGCGAATCATAAAATGGAGGAATTTCGTAACCTGTATAAACATGACTATCAACCCTTACTCCAGGCCCGCCTGGAGGAAGCCATCCAGTTATTTTTCCAGGAGATGGACGAAAATTATGTGAGGGATCTTCAGCATTAATTCTACATTCAATAGCATGACCATTTAATTGAATATCGTCTTGAGTAAAGCCTAAATCAGCACCTCCAGCTATTTTTATTTGTTCAGCGATTAGATCAACACCAGTAACCATTTCAGTTACGGGGTGTTCTACTTGAATCCTAGTATTCATTTCCATAAAGTAAAATTTATTGTCATCATCAACTAAAAATTCAACCGTTCCCGCCCCTTCGTAACAAATACTTTTTGCAGCAGCAATAGCAGCGTTACCCATTTTGTTTCTAAGAGAATGGTTAATAGCTGGACTAGGAGACTCTTCTAATAATTTTTGGTGTCTCCTTTGTACAGAACAATCTCTTTCTCCTAGATGAACCACATTACCTGACCTATCAGCAAGAATTTGAATTTCTACATGTCTTGGCTTTTTTATAAATTTCTCCATATATAAACCATCATTACCAAATGCCGCCTCTGCTTCTCCTTGAGCTGCTTTAAACATTATTTCTAAACTAGCCTTATTTTCAACCAATCTCATTCCTCTGCCTCCTCCTCCAGCTGTGGCTTTTATTATGACGGGATATCCAATCTCTTGTGCCATTTGGTAGGCCTCCTCAACACTTGATAATAAACCTTTGCTTCCTGGGACAGTGGGGACTCCCACTCTCTCCATTGTCTCTTTAGCAGTAGATTTATCTCCCATTGATCTAATTGCATTTGGAGATGGTCCAATAAAAGTTATGCCATGATCGTTACACATTTCTGCAAATTTATCATTCTCAGCAAGAAAACCATAACCTGGATGAATAGCATCAACTCCTCTTGATGTAGCAGCAGCTAAAATATTTGGAATATTTAAATAGCTCTTATTACTTAGTGAGTCCCCAACGCAAACTGCTTCATCTGCTAATTGCACATGTAATGCCTTTTTATCTACGGTGCTATAAACAGCAACAGTTGCAATATCAAGCTCTCTACAGCTTCTGATAATTCGTAAAGCTATTTCTCCACGATTAGCAATTAAAACTTTTTCAACCATTACAAAATTAAATTGAAGAAATAAAAATTATTTTAAATTGAAAATACTTTAAAAAGTATTCAATAAAATTTTTGAATTTCAAGAATGCATTGGTTAACAATACAACCTAAAACGTTATATATGGATAATTATTTATTTATGCAATAGAAAAAATCAGTTATTTTAAATATTTACGACTTAGTCAATTAAAAATAAATCTTTTAAGAATTTAAAGAGAGCAGATTTATAAAAAATTATCGCAAATTAATACGATTAAGGTATGATGACCTAGTGGTTTAAGAACATGCTTATGCTCGAAAACCCTTTGCGGACGTGGCGGAATTGGTAGACGCGCACGTCTAAGGAGCGTGTGGCTTAGGCCTTGCGAGTTCAAGTCTCGCCGTCCGCATTTAATGTATTTTGGATTAACTGCAATGAAAAAAAAATCAATTGCAGTCGTCATTATCTCTAATGGGCCTGGGGAATTATCAACGTGGGTAAGGCCAGTAGTTGATTATCTAAATAAGATAAATAATTCTTTGAAAAATATTGATAAATTAAATTTCTCAATAAGATTAGTTTTAGTACCCTGTCCAAATGCTACTGGTAAAGAATATGAAGTGGCTAGATCATGGCGAAAATTTGAATTAATTACTGAAGCAAGGACTTTTTGGAAATTGTTAATCAGTCCTTATCAATATGCAAAATGGCCTCAAAAAGGTATCGTTATTTTTCTTGGAGGTGATCAATTATGGAGTGTTTTGTTAGCAAAAAGATTAGGCTACATCAACATCACATATGCTGAATGGATTTCAAGATGGCCTCATTGGAGCAACATAATTGCAGTAATGAATAAAAACGTCAAGAAAAGTATTCCTCAAAAATATAGACATAAATGTAAAGTAATTGGTGACTTAATGGCAGACAGTACGAATAAGAAAAAAGTTACTTTAAATCTTGAAGAAAAAAAGTGGATTGCTTTACTACCAGGTTCTAAAAAAGCAAAGCTCTCGGTAGGTATTCCTTTCTTTCTTGAAATGGCTGATCATATTTATAACAATAGTAAAAATATTAATTTAATAATTCCCATAGCACCAACTACAAGTACAAGCGAATACTTATTCTTTCAAAGTAATAAGAATCCTATTACAAAACAATATTCATCAAAAATAAAACAAATTAGGCAAATTAAAAGTTCTATTTTTGATTATGTTATTGAAACCTCAAATAATACAAAAATTTATTTAATTAATAAACACCCTTGCTATGAAGTATTAAAAAAATGTGATCTTGCAATTACCACAGTTGGTGCAAATACTGCTGAATTAGCTTCGCTTACTTTACCCATGATTGTTGTTCTACCCACACAACATTTAAATGTAATGAATGCTTGGGACGGTATCTTGGGAATAATTGGGAAGATTTCTTTTATCAATAAATTCTTTACTTTTATAATTAAAAACTGGTACTTGAAGCAGAAAAAATTTTTTTCATGGCCAAATATAAAAGCTAAAAAGTTAATTATTCCAGAAAGGATAGGCAACATTTCACCAAAACAAATCGCTGAGGAAGCTATATTTTTAATAAAAAATAAAAAATATTTAAGAGAACAAAAAGATAATTTATCAAAACAACGAGGGGATACTGGTGCAGTTAAGAAATTAGCTTACATAATTTTCAATTCGATCAAAAGACTCAGTTAATTTCCAAATAATTACCAAGGATCGTCAATTTCTATAGATTCTGATTGAGGATTTTCTATGACTATTTTTTTCTCTTCAACAGGTTCAATATCTAAAGGTTCTTGTGACCTTTGGATCGGTCTTTTTGAAGCCCGATTAGACATAGATGGCTTTTTAATAACAAATTCTGACGTATTTTCTTCATAAATTTGATTTTCTAACTTTTCAGAGGATTCATTATCCAAATAAAGTTGTTTTTTATTATTTATTTTTTCTTTTGTAGTTTCAATTTCTACATATTCAAGTTCTTCTTCATACTCTTCTTCTTCTATAAATTCTTCTTCTTTAATTTCTTCCATAAAATTATTTTGTTCTTCTGATTCAGAACCTGACAATAGCTGATTCTCCACTGGAACAAGATTTGCTGTATACTTATTTGCTTCCCTTTCTTCCCAAGAAGAACCGCCTACCCCAATTTTCTCGAGTAATCCACTACTTAGTTGATTCAGTTTTTCCTCTGCGCCTTCATAAACAATTATTCTATCAGTACCACTACTGACTATCTCATCAACAGGAATTTCCCAAGTACTTAAAACACCTTCGCCTAAGAGAGGAACTCCTAGAGCACCCATAACAAGCGAAATTAAATCACCCGTCTCAATATCGAAAGAAAATCCAAGAACTCTGCCGAGAAGCTGACCAGATTCCGTAATTACCTGGCAATTTATAACTTTCCCATATCTTTCAGGTGAAAAACCATCGCTCAAAGAATCTAAAGAATCCACTAAAATTACATCTCCAACCTGCTTTATGCTTTCAAGAGGCATCCATTTAGGTAAACCGGGCAAAAATCTTGTAAGAGGATTATCTCTAAGACCTAAAGCAACTACCTCTCTTCTATCAATATCAACAACTACTTCACCTACAACCCCTAATCTCCTTCCAGTATCAGTAGTAATCACCTGCGTCCCCATAAGTTCCGACCTTAACCAAAGACGTTCGCTAGGTACAGAATTTCTGCCATTATTATTTGTGGATGTGTTCGACAAACTCATTAATTTCTTTCTGACATTCTGACGTAAAAATTTAAAAAAGTGGGATTATGCAGCATTTGGTAATCCAACGACTTGGGTATTAGCACCTCTTGCTTGAGCAACACCAATTGTTCGTTCAGATGCACTTATCATAGGTCTTCTATGACTTACGACTATAAATTGAGCATTTGATGACTGACTTGTTATTAATTTTGATAACCTTTCAACATTAATACCATCTAAAAAACTATCTACTTCATCTAATGCATAAAAAGGTGAAGGCTTATACTTTTGCAAGGCGAATAAAAAACTTAAAGCAGTTAATGATTTCTCCCCACCCGACATTGAAGCTAATCTTCTGACATTTTTTCCTTTAGGATGAGCCACTAAAGTCAAACCTCCCTCCAAAGGAGCCTCTGGATTTTCGAGCTGTAGGAACCCATCTCCATCTGATAAATTGGCAAAGATCTCTTTAAAATGCTTATCCACTTCTGTGAATGCCTGCATAAATGCTTCTTGTCGCATAGTTGAAACAGTTTCTATTCTTAATAACAACTCCGATCTTTCATTAGATAAAACTTCCAATCTATCTATTAAATCATTTAATCTTTCTGTCAATTCCTTTAGTTCATCTAAAGCTAACATATTTACCGGTTCTAAACTTTCCAATTTCGTATTAATCACAACGATCTCTGATTGTAATAAATCAAGAGTTATTGTCTCATACTCTCCAAAGCTGGGTAAAGGATCAGGTAGCTCTTTTTTATAATTTTCTAACTTGATAGTTTCGCTACGCATTTCTTGGTTTAGAGAACTTATATCTCTTTCGAGATATTCCAACTTAAGAGTAAACTGATTTATTTCTTGTCTTTTATTAGAAATAGATGAATTTAACTCATCCCTTTTTCTTCTTAATATACCAAGATCCTTTTCAAGTAGTGATTTTTGACTATCAAGACTCGCAAGCTCACTTGTATAATTATCTCTTTTCTTTATCCATTCATTATGGGCATTAGAAAGCTCTTTTACTAATTCTTGTAGATTCTTTTCTTGTAGAGATATTAGATTTAATTGATTATTGATACGTTCTTGATTTAAAACAAATTGATTCTTTTTATTTAATAATTCATCTTTCTCTAGGATCATTAATTCAAGTTTTTTATCTAAATTTTCGAAATCATTATTATGAGTCATTAAAGAGGAACTTTGATTATCTTCATAATTCTTTTTAAGGATCATCTCCAATTCAGCCAATTTTTTTTTAAATGGTTTTATTTCGTTTTGAATGATATCCAACTTTTCATTTAATAAATTGTATTGAGTAGTAAGATTATTTAGCCTCAGATTATTATCATCAATTCTTTTCATCGAAACTTTTAGAGAATTATTATTTACTTCAATTTCTTTATTAGAGGATACGCAATCTTCTATTATTTCCCTTTGATTAAAATTTAGTTTATTCAATTGATTTGTTTTATTTAAAATATCATTATCTGATTTCTTCAAAGCTTCTTCAATGACAAATAGTCTTTGTTTTATAGGTTGAGCCTCATCAATATCATTATTGGTTCCAAACCTATGAGCAAGATCTTTATTAACTTTACTCCCTCCCGTAATTGCACCACTAACTTCCAATAGTTCTCCACTCAAAGTAACCATTCTAATTTTTTGTTTAGATAATTTTGCTGACTCTAAATCTGAAAAAACCAATGTATCTCCAAAAACATATTTAAAAACATCAGCATAAACATCATCACAATCAATTAAATTAATAGCTTTATCTACAAATCCGTTCTCTTTAAAATTCTCAAATCTTTTAAGCGCGAAATTTTTTTTATAAGATTTAATTCTATTAAGTGGAAGAAAGGTTAATCTCCCTGCTTTCTTTTTTTTAAGAATTTCAATAGCTCTTGAAGCAATAGTGTCATTATCAACCACTATCTGTCCAAGTCTATTACCAGCTGCAATTTCCAATGCATATCTATTCTTTTCAGTTACTGAACCCAATTGAGCAACATATCCATGTATACCATCTAAACCTGCCTCTAAAAGTATTCTTAACGCATAAGATCCCCTGGTTTCATTTAATGCTTGTTTTCTGCTTTCACATCTTGATAAATCCTTTTCAAGCCTTAATTGTTCATTGTTTAGCCTTAGTTTAGTTTTATTTAATAAATCTATTTCAATTTTTAAAGTATCAATCTCAGATCTAATACTGCTCAAATTACGATTTTTAATATCCGTTGATTTTTCATTATTTTGATTAAATTCTGATAGTTTTTGTTTTTCTAGCTTTAAAAGATCATTTTGAGATGAAATTTCTTCTCTTTGAATATTAATTTGAATAATTTCCTCCTCAATATTCCTTTTACTAGATTCAAGAGGTTGTACTAAAGATTTTATATTTTCTAACTCATTATTGAGCCTTATACTTTGCTTTGAAAATTCACCTGATTCACCTGCAGCATCAGAAAGTTTTTTTCTAGATAACTTATGTTTTAAAGTTAAATCTTGGATCTCGATGTTCAATTTTTCTAGATAATTATCATTAAAGTGCTCTTGTTGATTCTTTTCTAACTCCGTACTTTTTTTAGATATTGCAATTTTATCGCGTTGATCTTGCAGTTTAATCCCCTCTTCTTTATTAATAACTGCTATTCTTTCTAATTCCCTTAAATTAGAATTTATACTCCCAATATCAGAATTTACTTTGATTAAGTTATCTTCTCCTTTCTCTTTTAATTCTGCAATCATGATTTGCATTGCATCTTGCAATACTTGTATTTCTTTACTAAGAGATTCTTTTTGTTGATTAAATAAAATCTTACTCTTATCGAAGTTAATAGCTTTTTTCTTTATTAATTCAATATTTTGAACTTGTTTATCGAATAAAAGTACTTTTTCAATCTCCTTAATATGAAAAAGTTTTGCCTTCAACTCTTTATATTTTTTTGCTTTTTCACATTCTTTTTCAAGCTTTACTTTACTAGATTGCAGTTCGTTTTCTAAAATTTCGCACCTTTCTTGTCTGTCAAAAACATCATTAAGTTTTGCATGCGTTTGCTCAATTCTACTATCAAAAAGAGCTACCCCTGCTAATTCATCAATAAGTGTTCTCCTCTCTTTATTATTCATTGATACTATTCTTGTGACATCTCCCTGCATCACAACATTACTGCCTTCTGGATCAACACTTATATCTCTAAGAACTCTCTGTATTTGTTGTAAGGTACATGGGCGTCCGTCAGAGGTATAAGTCGATGCATATGAGCCACCAGGCATTAACCGTAATTTTCTGACAACTACCCATTCTTTTTGATCTTTATTAAGCGCAATATCATCTTCTTCTAAATCCAAAGGTGGAACATCTTCTCTTGGCGACCAATCTTCAATATTGAATTTAACAGAAACAAATGTTTCGGAAGATTTACCTTCTTTTACTTTCGAATTATTTATTAAATCTGGTAATCTCTCTGCTCTCATCCCTCTACTATTTGCCAAACCTAAACAGAACAAAATCCCATCTAAAATATTACTTTTGCCAGATCCATTTGGACCAGTAACCACTGTAAAACCTTCTTCAAGAGGAATTTTTACACTTCCTCCAAAAGATTTAAAATTTTCAAACTCGACCTGATTGATGTATACCAATCGCAAGTCACAATAGCTAAGTAAGAATAGCTACTTTTCAAAAAATCTCAATAGTATTATTAAGATTATTTCGAAAAACAAATTAATTATTTTTCTTTAATTGACATAAATTCCCATCTATTATTAACAAACCTTTTAACAATTTACCGTTCAATATAATTTTTAACTCTTGAGAATCTTGATTATTAGAAACATAAGAGAACGTTCCATGATCAATTCTTTTTACTAAACCTCTATTATTAGAAAGTTGATATTCAATTCTAGAAAGCCAGACCAATCTATGATTTGGTTGTTCCACTATCTTCACAAAACCTTTATTGAGTAATGGAATTTCGTCAAATTTCCAAGTCAAACAATCTGATTGCTCTTCGACAAGAAAATCATAGTGAATATTAATTAATTTACTATCAAGAATCTTATGTTCAAGTAAAACCCATCGATTCATTATCTAGTACATCAGTAAATTATTTTATTTCAATAATCAATCATTACGATGAGATAACAAGTTAGCTCGAATTATAAAAATAGAAAAAACCTAGTTACCCGCATCAGGAACAAATCTCAAAGCAATAAATAGTAAACTACCAGCTCCTGCAATAGCTGCTGCTACCAATCCAAAATCAGTTGGAATTGTGCGGGATGCAAAAATAATTGCTGCAAGTGTAATATCCATGATGAAAAAACTTAATTTAATTAAATAAGTAATATCCTAACAAAACCTTATTACAGAACAGGGGAGATGAATGAAATGTAAATAAAATTTTATATGTCTATTATTTTATTATTCAAAACAAATCTAAATATAAGGGTTTCAAATTAAGACAATAAAGACTACTCTAAAAGAAATGAAGGTGGATTAATGGAAGCTTTTCATCCTCCCAAAGAAGTTAAAGATACAATTGATGAATCTGCGCTGCCAGAGGAAGAAAGAGTATCAGACAAATGGTTACGTGAAAAAATTGATAGTTTGATTCCGTTAATACAAGAAAAATGGCCTACTATTGCACAACAAACTCTTAATACTGCAAAGGGAAGTATTGATGATTTAGTTGGAATAATATCAAGTCATACTGGATCGTCTGCCAGTGGTATTAAAAATCAATTATTTCAGATCATTGATTCAATTCAAGAAAATAATTGGGAAATTGCAAATAAAATAGAACCAATCGAAAGTCAATTAGAAGAGTTACTAGATGAACTGAATAGTACATTAAGGCCAAAAATAGAAACCCCAATTAGAAAAAAACCAATTTTATCTATTGCTATTGCTGCTGGTATAGGATTATTTATAGGTAGTTTAATAAATAGTAGAAATAAATAAATGGATAAACCAAAAAACAAAAATTTTACTAATACAGCTTCAAGACTTTCTGCAATTGCAAGTTCTATAATGGATTTGCATGTCAGAATAGCACTTCAAGAAGTTGATAGAGAAAAGAGAAGATTAATCAGCGGGGGAATATTTATTTCTATAGGTGGAATATTATTATTATTAGTTTTAATATGTATTCATATTATTTTTTATCTCACTCTTAGTAAGTTTAATAATTGGGCCACAGAATATAATTTACTTTTAATAATGTTTATTGATTTATTTCTTGCAGGTTTAAGCTTAAAGCTTGGTGGTAAACTAGCTAAAGGGCCTTATCTACCCCAAACACTTGAGGGTTTGGGTAAAACAACAAAAGCAGTATTAGGTAAAAAATAAATTATCTTATTAGATATTTAATCCACCTACAATCAATACCTCCATTACTCACGGGTATTTTCAAAGAAGATTTCATTTTTAAATATCTTGTAAGTTTTGAATTCCCACTTAGTAACCAGAATTCCCACCCAGAAAAATTTCTTTTCAAAAATTCACCCATATCCTCATATAAAGTAATTAATTCGCTTTCATTACCTAGTTTTTTTCCATAAGGTGGATTACATAAAACTAATCCTTCTGAAGACTTAAATTGAATTTTTTTAAAATCATAATTTTGTAATTCAATATAATTTTCAAGTCCTGCTAGTTTTATGTTGACTTTTGCTTGATCAAAAACATCTTTGTTAATCTCGCAACCAATAATTTTTGATAATTTCTCAAAGGTAATAGATTTTTTCTGAGCCTTGTTTTTCTCATCTAGATAAATATTTTTATTAAAATCGAGCCAATTTTCAAAAAGATAAAATTGCTGAGATTTAAGTGGAACTTTAAGAATTTGATTAATAGCCTCTATTAAAAAAGTTCCTGATCCACACATAAGATCAATCAAAGGTTTAGTTCCGTTCCATTCAGTCATTTTTAATAGTCCAGAAGCTAAATTTTCTTTAAGTGGAGCATTTCCAATAGCAGGTCTGTATCCTCTTTTATGAAGACTTTCAAAAGTGCTTTGCAGGCTAAGAACCCCACGATAATTATTTAAATGTAAATGAATTATCAAATCAGGATTATCTAAAGAAATATTAGATCTTTTATTCCAAACAGATTGTTGGAGATCTGTAATTGAATTTTTAACCTCCAGAGCAGTGAAATGAGAATGACTTAATGATGAAGTTCTGCCGGTTACTTGAACATTGAATGTTTTTTCAGAAGGTAACCATTTCAACCAATCAAATGAATCTCTAACTCCCTCATATAAAGAAAGCCTGTCATAGCATCGAAAACGTGCAACTTCTCTATAAAAACGAAAAGCAACTCTTGAAAAAAAATGAATTCTATAAAAAGTGGCATAATCACATTCAAAAGAAACTGATCTTTTATATGTATTAATATTAAATCCACCCAAATCAATAATTTCACTTGCTAAATATTTCTCTAATCCTTCAGGTGATGATGCAATTACATACATATAAATTTAAAAATTAATTAAATAACTATTCAATACTCATTTTGCCTGCCAGAATATAAATGTCCAATTGGACTAGGTGATCTCAACCGATGTTTCGGACAGCGGTTCGATTCCGCTCAACTCCATTTCCTTTTGGGGTTGTAATGGTTTCGACGGGGCGTAAGGAAGATGACTGAAGCCTGCTCGGTTAGAGCAAAAACACAAACGCTAACAAAATCGTTAGTTTCTCCCGTCAAACAGCACCAGTTGCTGCTTGATCTAAAAGGAGATGGGGTGATATCAGCCTTATCAACCAAATGATCCAAGGAGCCTGGGAGGGCTCCACCTTTTAAATTGATCAAATATAGTATTAGATAATTTGTTGATTTGTAAAATTTACTTCAACAGAATGTATTAAAAATTATTTTTTTAATTTTATGAGTATAAATACTGAGAAGATTAGAAAAAAAATATTTTAACGTATTAAAAATTCTCAATACAAATGAGCACAAAAAATAACATTAATGACTTATTAATAAACTTAAAGCCTAAAGTTTTGAGATTTACAGGTTCAAACTTTCCGACAGAACTGTGGAGCAATAATCAAATAAAAAATCAAAAAAAAATATCTGCATAAAATTTTTTTTATTCTCTTTTACAAGCTTGTAAAAGGATTACTTGGCATCTTTTTCAAACACTTTTGAGAAGCTTCTTGAAGCATTCCAAATTCTTTTTGATTTAAGTTCCATTTAAAAACATTCGATATATCAACAACTTGAGACCTTTTTCTCATTCCTACAAGAGGTATGGCTCCCTGATAACAACACCAATTAATTGCTACTTGAGCTTGTGAAACTGATCTTGAAACGGCAATCTGTTTAAGACATCTTCTTAATTCAATACTTGATTTTTTATAGTTTTTAAAAATTAAACTACGTAGAAAAGAGTTTTGCTTAACTTCATCTTTTTCAGGATCTATACATAGTATGCCAAAAGATAAAGGACTATAGGCTAAAAAATCAATATCATTATTTTCACAAATTCTTTTTACATTGGTATTTTTAAGGGAATCTGGAGATAATAAAGAAAACTGAATTTGAACACTTTTAACTTTCTTATCTCTTTTTGATAAATATTGAATTATTTTCTTTAATCTTTGGGGTCCAATATTTGATAATCCAATTTGAAAATTAAAACCTTGATCAATTAAATCGCAAAGATTATTTAATAATTGTAATTCTTGCCAAGGATTATATTTTGCGGTTGACCAATGAATTTGAACTATATCTAATTTATTATTTAATCTTTCTAAACTTTTAAGAAAGGGTCTGGTGAAGCCTTTATTCCCAAATCTCCATGGATAAGGAGCAAGCTTTGTTGCTATTTGAATTCGTTTTTTTTGAAAAGTAGGAGTATCTAGTAAAAATTTCCCTAAAAGTTCTTCACTTCTTCCATTAAGTTTTCCAGTTCCATAAGAATCTGCACTATCAATTAATTTAAAACCTCTTTTTAACGCTTCTTTATAAGTCTCACGTAAATCATCATCATTACTAATTTGATAATCCCAAAAAACTTTATTTCCCCAAGACCATGTTCCTAATCCAATTTTTTTTTTCACTTACTATTTTTTAAACATACTTTTCAGATTACTCGAAACTAGATATTACACAAAAGAGTATTTAGGAAATATAAATTTTAAAACTTTTCAAATAATTACCTATTGACATTAAGAAATTATTCTCCAAAGTAAGGAAAATATTTGTAAAAAATTGTTTATTACTGTTTGCGGTCAAAAAGGAGGTGTTGCTAAAACTTGCACAAGTATTCATCTTGCAAGTGTATGGCATTCTGAAGGCAAAAAAGTATGTATAGTTGACGCTGATAAAAACAGATCAGCATTAGCCTACTCATCCAGAGGAAACCTTCCATTTCCCGTTTTTCCAGTTAGTTCAGCCGCAAAAGCCTCCAGATCCTCTGAAATTGTTATTACTGATGGGCAAGCAAGCAGTGATACAGAAGAACTTAAACATCTTGCATACGGATCAGATTTAGTAATTCTACCCACAACCGCAAAAGCAAGGTCTGTTGAATTAACTGTTGAATTAGCCAGCTTATTAAATACTTTAAAAGTTAACCATGCAGTTGTAATTGTAAAAGTAGATTTTAGACAACAAAAAGCAGCTCAACAAGCTAAGGCAGCGTTAGAAAATTTCGGTTTACACGTTTTTGATACATTTATCCCTTTACTTTCAGCATTTGATAAAGCAGAAGCATCTGGGAATGCAGTATTTGAAGCTGTAGACGATTTAGGAAGATCAGATCCTCGTCGAATGACGGGCTGGTCTGCCTACTGTTCCATTGCATCTCAAATTCCATGCCTGATTTCGAAGCACTCATCCGACACCAACAACTTAAGCAACCAAAAACTAATCAGCGCTTAAAAGTAGTTGATTCTCCTGATTTTGAAATAGACAATGGAGAAAGCTCACAAATCATACAACCCAAAATATTTAACTATTTTATTGGAAGTTTTATTGGTTCTGTAATAGGAACTATTTCAATCCTCTTTCTTTATATAAACGAATATATACCAATTGACCTTCTAAAAATTAAGTAGTATATTCGCTATTTATTTCAACATACTTTTTGGACAAATCACAACCCCAAGCAGTTCCTTTTTCTGTACCAGAGTTAAGATTAAGAACTATCGATAGTATATCCTCAACTAAATATTTACCATTCATTTTTGTTCGCATGTAATTGGCAACTTTGTTGGCATCATATTTATTTAACTTACCCTTTTTTAAAATCTGAAAGTCTCCAATATATAAATCAACGACTTCTAATTTAAAATCAATTCCAGAGTTACCTGCAGCTGAAATAATTCTGCCCCAATTTGGATCACAACCATGAATTGCGGTTTTTACCAGTGAAGAATTACATATAGATCTAGCTATCTTAATGGCATCTGAGTTATTCTTTGCTCCCTCAACAAGAACCTCTAATAAACAATTTGCGCCTTCTCCGTCTCTAGCTATATTTTTGGCCAAACTTTGGCATACAATATTAAGTCCTGATTGAATCTTTGTTAAAAATTTCTTATCAATTTTTTGTCCTGAGTTTATTCCTATAAAGGCATCATTAGTACTTGTTTCTCCATCTACCGAAATTGAATTAAAAGACTTTTTGGCAGCAATAGAAATCATCTTATCCCAATCTTCTTTATCAATACCAACATCACATGTAAGAAAGGCCAACATTGTAGCCATATTTGGATAAATCATTCCTGATCCTTTTGCAAAACCTGATATCTTTACCTTTCTACCTTCAATAAATGTTTGTATATTTATTTTTTTGTCCACTAAATCAGTGGTTAAAATAGCTTCTGCAGCATTCTGTAAACTATTTGTTTTTAACTCCTTGACCAAATCAGGTAAATTATCAATTAAATTTTTTATTTGAATAGGTATACCAATTACACCAGTTGAGCACATTAAAACTTCTTCTTCATTTATTCCTAATAGTTGTGAGACCTCCTTCGTAGCAGTCAAAGTATGTTGCATACCAACATCTCCTGTACATGCATTTGCTTGTCCAGAATTTATTAATATTGCTCTTATAAGACCTGAAGAATTTTTAATCCTTTGTTCACAAATATCTACACAAGAAGCTCGGACTTTTGATTGTGTAAAAAGGCCACTACAAATGCTATCCTCTGGGGCTAATATTAAAGCTAAGTCTTTTTTCTTAGAATCCTTTAATCCTGCAGCGATACCTGCAAAAGAAAAACCATCAGGAGTTTCTTCACTATCATTCATAAATGACCAATTAGTCTCAAGCAGCACCAACTGATAATATTAGTCTTGCAACCACCACTGAAGCTTCTCAGGTAGCCCCTCCTGGCCGCTCAGACCTTACTGATATTACTTCTCCTATGGTTGGGACATTTTATAGGGCCGCAGCCCCTGGAGACGACCCATTTGTGGATTTAGGAAGTAAGATCAATACCGGACAAACTATTTGTATACTTGAAGCTATGAAGCTAATGAATGAAATTGAATCAGAGTTTAATGCTGAAATCGTAGAAATACTTGTTGAAAATGGAACACCCGTAGAGTTTGGACAAGTATTAATGCGCGTTAAGCAGTCTTGAATTTTTAGTGAAATCAAAAGCTGCTTTTATTGCTTCAACCATACTTTGAGATTGTGCTAAACCCTTGCCTGCAATATCAAAACCAGTTCCATGATCGGGAGATGTTCTTATAAAAGGTAAACCAATAGTTGTATTAACTGAGTAATTTAAAGCTATCACCTTTATTGGAATTAATCCCTGATCATGATACATAGCAAGAATGCCATCATGTGTTGGAGCTGTTTTATCTCTCCAAGCTTTAGCAGATGAATTCCAGCAAGTATCAGGGGAAATAGGACCTGATAATTGAACCCCATTATTCTTTTTACCCCAGCTAATTAAAGCATTTTTGATCCAATCTTTTTCTTCACTTCCTAATATTCCTTCTTCACCAGCATGAGGGTTTAATCCGGCAACTTTTAGAATAGGTTTTTTAACATAAGTTTTGCAAAACTTCGAAAACAAATCTAATTTCGCATGAATTAAATTTGTAGATAATTGTTTTGGTACTTCGCAGAGAGGTATGTGTGTAGTTGCTAATAAGGTATTAAATCTCCAACCAGTTATTGGAGATTTAGCTGTAAATAACATACCAACATTATTAATTTGACAAGATTCTGCTAATAATTCCGTTTGCCCAGAATAATTATGGCCTGCTAAAGCCCATGACTTTTTACAAATTGGACCCGTAACTAGTGCCGTATTTGGATATTTTTGGACAATTTCAATAGCTTTTTTTAAGTAAAAGAAACTTGCATTGCCATTACTTTCCTTTTGTTTGTTAATTTTAAAAGGAATTTTAATGTCGTATATCTTGTAATTATTAGGATCTACAATATTTTTGACTCCTAATAATTTAAGATTTTTATAAGTATTTTCTAGGTTAATTTTTGATCCAACAATTATAAAATCAATATTATTTGGAATTTCTTTTGAAAAAAGAGCTTTTAAAATTATTTCTGGTCCGATACCTGACTCGTCTCCAACGCTAATAATTATTTTAACTTTATCGTCAATATTATTACTTTGTTTATTCATAATAAATTTTTAAATAGGAAAAATAGAGTTTTGATTTTTTTTTAAAATAAATCTTTTAAATTCACAACAAAAAATATTTAGTTTCATTATTTAATAATATTAATAAGGCAGTTATTTAAGCCTAATTGGTAGTTCTTATAAATAAGTTTATAACCTAATTTTTCACATAGTAATTTATTGGAAACTCTTCTATTTTCTTTCCAAAATGATTGGGCTATTGGAGATAAATCTTTTTTTGCTTCCTCAAATAATATTTTTTTAGGCATTCTTAATCCAAGTAATTGATAGCCATAACTTATAACTTTAATTTGTGAGCAAGGCTCGTCATCTGCGATATTAATTATTGGGTGAAAATCCAAATTATTTTTATTTTGTAATAAATAAATAATTGCATTTGCGATATCAGCGACATGTATTCGTGAAAAAACTTGATTTTCCTTTTCTATCACTTTAATTTTTCCTGTCTTAATAGCTTCTAAAGTTGATCTTCCTGGACCATAAATACCTGGCAATCTGAAAATTTGTATTGGCAAATTAGAATTAATCCATTCTTTTTCACAATTTAATCTTCTTTGACTTCTTTCTTGAAAAGGATTTGGTTGATCTTGTTCAGAAACCCAATTACCATAAGTATTCCCATAAACACCAGTTGTAGAAAGATATCCAACCCAGGTGAGAGATAAATTGTTAATTTTATTTTGAAGCCTTTTTAATACTGGGTCGTTACCATTTTTATCTGGAGGAATGCAACTAAGAATATGAGTGACCCCTTCAAATATTGAATCTCCAGGTATTGAATCGTTTTCGCTATTAAAAATAAAACTGTTGCTTTCATTACTTTTAGATCGAGAACTTGTTAATGCTACACAGCCTAGTTTTCTAATAGCTTTTGCAAAATAGTTTCCACTAAAACCTCCTCCAAAGATTAGGAATTTATTTTGATTTGTAAGGGGACTTGATAAATCGATCATATAGTATTATAAATAGTACATATGTATTATAAAGAAAAATGCAGACTTTAATTAGGCCGGAAGTAAAACAAAAGATAGCTGGTTTTGATCGTTTAACATTTCAAGCCAAAGAAAAATCAAATAATTCAAAAATTGGTTTAGATTTTAAATTCTATCAAAAATTATTTGTAATAATTTTTACATCCTGTGCATTTTTAATATTTCCTGAATCCCCACATGATTTTGAAGCGCTATGCAAAAAACATCATTCTGCAGACGCATGTATTGTTTGGTAATTAAGCGGCATCATATTCATTCTTATTAACTTCATAATTTTCATTTTTTTTGCCCTTAATACTAGGGTTTGCCCATTGTAATAATTTTATAGCTAATCTTAAATCACCGTCTAACCATGCCCTAAGAGCCATAGCTCTTCTTGGATCGTAAAATTTTTGTTTTCGATACCAATGCAAAGCATTATCATCCGATTTGTCTCCGTTGCATGATAAACATGCTGGGACGCAATTTTCGGTTGTGCTTAATCCTCCCTGACTTCTAGGAAGTATGTGATCAATTGATTCTGAAGGCTTTCCACAGTAAATGCAACTTTTTCCCGTAAATCTATGAATTGATTTTCGCCATTGTCTGAATCTGAATTTAGGGCATAAATCTTCTAAAAAGACAGCATCATTTATATGCATTCAGATTATTCAATTACATATAATACTGACGGATTTATAAACAAAGTCAATATTTGTTTGATATTTTTTAGATTATATTTTTGAAATAAAATATATTTTATTTATCAATTTACATCTAATAAATAATATTTAATTTAAAGCTAAATGTAGTTATTTATACTTTTAAACTTAGTAGCTATATCTATCAAAGGTTTCTTCAGTATATTGTTTACCTTCTTGTTCTTGTAAAAGTTCTTCTTGTTTACGCTTTTTTTCTTTTCTATTATTTTCTAATTGAAGTTTTCTATCAGGATGAAGTTGATCTAAATATTCAACGCAATAAGAAAACTCATCTCTTTCTCTTACAACTGTTTCAATAATCTGACCGGCCGCTTGGTTTGGAGAGGTCTTAAAGAACCCTCCTTTCTGTTTTTTAATGTAACTATATGCTGCTTGCCAACTGCTTTCATGATCATTACCACCATCTCGCATAGTACAAAATATTTCAGCTCCAAAAGAACCTGCGCTTGCTTTAGGGGTAAAACATAATGTTGACACAAACATCGCAATTAATTGAAAAATTAATGTAGTCTTTTTTAACCTTTTCATTAGCTTATATACCGACTATATAAAAAATATCTTTTATTTTGATTATGTCTAGATAAGTTTAAGATTTTATTATTCCAAATAGAGTTAACATTTTTACAATTAATGGCAGAATTAAAAGAACAGTAACTAATCTGACTGCATGTAGGGTTGCAACCGCAGGTCCTACTCCATATTCAGAACCAACTAAACTCATACCACTGATTCCTCCTGGAGCAGCTCCAAGAATTGTGGTTATTACATCTACATTAAGTAATCTGCTGGTCCATAATCCAATTGCTATGCCAGTAATTATTAGTGTAAATGTTATTAAAATTGCAGGTTTCCATAAAGTTTGTAATTCTACTATTGAGCCCTTTGTTAAGCTAGTTCCAATAACGGTTCCAATGCCTATTTCTAATATTGTTCTTGTGCCATTCGGCCACGAGGCAGCATCAACTTTCCCGGTAATACTTAAAATACTTGCACCTATTAATGCTCCTGCGAGTGGAGCTGCAGGGATGCCTGTTTTTAAAGCTAGTGCTCCAAAAGCGGTACCAGCAATTAAATAATAAATTAAATTTATATTTGACATTTAAAAAATAAACTGTTTGGACATAATATTAATAATAATTTTAAAGTCTTGGTTATGTGTTCAAAGTATGTTGTTATTTAGTCATTCAATATTCTTAAGCAAATTAAGTAGATTGATCTCTAATTAATAGAATTTAACTATCTAAATATTTGTATTCTGGGGTAAGAAAAAATTTAATATTAAAAATTAGTTAGATTTTTACTGCGTAATGTGCCTTTGAGTTGGCATAATAAAGAGTAAAGTACTACTTATTATGGCCTCACAAATTTCTTATACAGGAAATAAAAATCCAATAAAAAAGAAATTATCTTTTTTTGAAGGTGGGCATCAACTTGAAAAGTTGGAATTTGCTCTTGCGGTTGCTCAAACTCATGGTGATGAAGAAAAATCCACATTATTAAGAAAAAAAATAGTGGAATTAGGTGGAAATGTTGAAGAGCCTGGAACTTAGACTGTTCTGCTTAAAGATGCCATGATGCAACTTTCAAAGCCTCTCCTACTTTGTCTGTCGAAATTATATTTTGTTCCACTAATGTATTTCCTATAGCCGCTATTACCGTAATTATATCTTTATCGTTTATATATCCTAAGTGACCTACTCTAAATATTTTGCCTTTTAAATGATCTTGTCCTCCTGCTAATAAAATATCATATTTGTTTTTTATGGTTTTTCTAAAGTTTTCTGCATCTATATTTTCAATTTGAATTGCAGTAACTGCAGGGCTTAAATGGTTTTCATCAGCAAATAATTTGAGATTAAGCATTTTTATAGCTGCACTGACTGCTAGTTTATGTTTTTCATGCCTTTTAAAAATTTTATCTAGTCCTTCATCTTTCATCATTTTTAAAGATTCATCCAAAGCAAAAACTAAATTCACTGCTGGAGTATAAGGGTTGCTATTGCTCGATAGACTCTTTTTATATGATTTTAAATTTAAATAGAATTTAGGTAAATTAGAGTTTTCTGAGGCTTGCCATGCTTTTTCACTCATAGACACAAAGCTTAATCCTGGAGGTATCATGTATCCTTTTTGAGATCCAGAGGCAACAATATCTAGCTCCCAATCATCTACCGGTACATTACAAGCTCCAATACTAGTTACGCAGTCAATAATTGATAAAGCTTTTTTATGATTACGAATATAAGAACTTATTGTTTTTAAATCATTAATTACCCCTGTTGAGGTTTCTGAATGTGTAAGAATAACAGCTTTGATCTCTTTTTTATCATCTTTTTCTAAAATTTTTTTAAAATTTTCTGGATCAAGTGGGCTTCCCCATTCCGCATCAATTTTAATTACTTCGAGTCCGAATTCTTTTGCAACTTTTACCCACCTTTGGCCGAATTTTCCATTCTCACCACAAATAACTTTGTCTCCTTTGCTTAATGTACTTATCATTCCTGCTTCCATGGCAGCAGTACCACTCCCAGTAATTGTTAGAACGTCATTTTTTGTTTGATGTAGCCATTGCAGATTTTTAGTGGTGATCTCCATAAGATCTTGAAAGTCTTTACTTCTATGCCCTATAGGATGCTTTCCTAGTGCTTGTAAAACTTTTTCTGGAACTGGTGTGGGACCAGGAATCATCAATGATAATTTTTGTTGTATGGCCACTTTTTAATTAATAGGTCATTCTAAGATTAGTAGTCATAAAATATTTTTCAATTACTTGATTTGAAAAAAGGATTTTCTTTACCTTTATGGGTAACTGGAGCTGCTAAGTCAGCAATAAAAAAATTATTAGGATTACCATTTAATGATTATGAACTAATTAAAATTCCTGAAGGGAAAAATCTAATAAAAATTAAGATTCATTCTTCTGGACTAATTAATGGAAAGACTCATGCTCTTGGAATTTCTTTTGCAGATTCTGGATTAGATCTTGATTTAACGCAAAACTTAGAAATATGGACAATTGCCTCCTTAGAAAAAGCTAATAAGACAAGTATTACGCTGTTAGATCGTATCAATATTATTCCTGGTCAGGGTGTTGGTATTGATCAAAAGACATCTAAAATCTGCATTTCTAATTTTGCGAAACAACTATTAGCTGTTAATTTAATAGACATTATTCCTGAAGGATACAAATTACATCTGGAAATTATATTTCCAAATGGAAAATTTTTGGCCGAAAGAACTAGTAATAAATCATTTGGAATTGTTGAAGGGCTGTCAATTATTGGTACTAGTGCTGAAACTTTTTCAAGCGCTTCACCTGATCAATTAAAAAATGCAAAATCTCAGCTAAAACAAATTATTTCTAATGAATGTTGTGACACAATTATTTTTGTTATTGGTGAAAATGGTTTACATTTAGCTAAAAGTCTTAATACAGAATTTCCTATTATCAAAGTAGGTAATTGGATAGGACCATTATTAGTTGATGCTGCAATACAAAACGTTAAAACAGTAATTCTTTTTGGTTATCATGGCAAATTAATTAAATTAGCTGGGGGCATTTTTCATACTCATAATCATTTAGCTGATGCAAGAATTGAAATTCTTGTTTATTTAGCAGTAGAAGCAGAGATTCCGATAGAAATTATTAAGAAATTATCGCAAGCAAATACGGTCGAGGGTGCTTTGCTAATTCTTGAAAGTTTTAGTCTTTCTATGGCTGAAAAACTATGGAATAAACTATCAGATACTGTTGAAAAGCGCTCTATAGAATACGTCAATAGATATACAAAAACCGATATGAAAGTTGCAGCAATTATCTTTGATAGAAAGAGAATAATTCGTTGGTCGGGTAACAATAGTAAAGACTATATTTCTTCTTTCAAAGGTTTCTAATTTTAAGTGGTTTATGTTTTTGTAAATAAATTGAGGTAACTTTTATACATGATTAAAAAATTACCAAAAAAAGAGAGAGATCCTTCAATATTAATATTAGATTTTGGATCTCAATATTCTGAATTAATTGCGAGAAGAGTAAGAGAAGCAGATGTATTCTCTCTTGTAGTTAGTAACTTTATCTCTATCAAGGAGATTCAGGATATAAATCCTAAGGGAATTATTTTAAGTGGCGGCCCAAATTCTGTATATGAAGATAATGCACCTAAATGTGATGCGAAGGTTTTTAATTTAGGGATTCCAGTTTTGGGTATATGTTATGGAATGCAATTAATGGTTAAAGAATTAGGAGGTACAGTAACCCCAGCAAGCAATAAAGCTGAATATGGTAGAGCACCAATAAATATTGATTGCGAAAGTGATTTGCTTTCTAATGTCAAAGATAGATCGATTATGTGGATGAGTCATGGAGATTCTATAAATAATTTGCCTAAAGGATTTATTAAAATTTCTCATACAGAAAATACAATGCATGCTGCAATATCAAACAAACAAAAGAAATTGTTCGGTGTTCAATTTCATCCTGAAGTTATTCATTCAGAATTTGGAATGACGGTAATTAAAAACTTTGTTTATTCTATTTCTCAATGTAAAGCCGATTGGACTACTGAAACTTTTTTAGAGGAAACAATTCCAAGAATTAAGCAACAAGTAGGTAATAATAAAGTCTTACTCGCTCTTTCTGGTGGAGTAGACTCATCAACTCTTGCCTTCCTTCTCAACAAAGCTATTGGTAATCGGCTTACATGCATGTTTATAGATCAAGGCTTTATGAGAAAAGGTGAGCCTGAATTTTTAATGGAATTTTTTGATAAAAAATTTCATATAAAAGTTGAATATATTAATGCTAGGGAAAGATTCACTCAGAAATTAAATGGAATAACTGATCCAGAAGAAAAACGCAAAATCATTGGTGGAGAATTTATTAAAGTTTTTGAAGAAGAGAGTAACAGATTAGGCCCTTTCCAATATCTAGCTCAAGGAACGCTTTACCCAGATGTTATTGAAAGTGCTGGAACTAATTTAGATCCGAAGACAGGTGAACGGATCGCAGTAAAAATAAAAAGTCATCATAATGTTGGCGGTTTGCCAAAAGATTTACAATTTAAATTAGTTGAACCATTAAGAAAACTTTTTAAGGATGAAGTTAGGAAACTTGGCAAGGCTCTCGGCTTGCCAGATGAAATTATTAAAAGACATCCATTCCCAGGCCCTGGTCTGGCAATAAGAATTTTGGGTGAAGTTTCTAATGAAAAACTTAATTGTCTTAGAGATGCAGATTGGATAGTAAGAGATGAAATAAAAAACGCAGGTCTATATAATGATATTTGGCAAGCCTTTGCAGTTCTTCTTCCTGTGAAGACAGTTGGGGTAATGGGAGACAAAAGAACTTATGCTTGGCCGATAGTTTTACGATGTGTATCAAGCGAAGACGGTATGACTGCGGATTGGTCAAGAATTCCTTACGAAACTTTAGAGAGGATTTCTAATAGAATTGTAAATGAAGTACCTCAGGTAAATAGAGTTGTTTTCGATATTACTAGCAAGCCTCCTGGAACCATTGAGTGGGAATAACTTATAGGGTATAAACTCAGTTATAGGCACAAAAAGTTGGTTTCACGTGGGTTTCACGTAGAATATTGACTACCTCTTTGCAATGGTTTTCGATGGCGGTCTTTCACGTAAGTTTCACGTGATGCAAAAAGTCCGTCTCTATAGAGAAATCATAGAAGAACTTATGTCTCTACACTTTCTTTTTTTATAGAACGATATTTTTTGATTTAAATAACACTTACCCCTGTAAATGTTTTGATATTATCTATAGTTTTTTTTGGAGTTTTTATAAGGTCTTCATATGTAACTTCTATTAAATTGTCCTTAGGAATAATATTTTTAATTATTTGCCATTTATCTAATATGAAAGATCTAGTAAACTTTGCATCTTCCCCTGCGTTACCAAGATATGGAATAAAACCAAATTCCTTATTAAATGATTTGATAGATTTTTCTATACTTTTCACATGATCGTATGTACGTTCAATGTAAATAAATTTTGAGTTGGGAAATAACTCAAGTAATAAGTCAACTCTTGTGGTGAATGCTGGAGCTTTATTGATAAAAACTTTACCAGGTAAACCATCATGAATCCATGCCCATTCAAGCAGTAATTTTAATTTTTTTTTGAAATCTAATGTAGCTTTCCATTTGTACCATCTTTCTAAATCCTTAGATAATGACTTTCCAAGACCAATTGATGTTGGAGGATGTTCGCAACTCAATCTCATTAAGGCAATATCTAACTCTTGAGGTCCCTCTGCTAATAATGGGACCCAATCAAAAAATCTATTTTTATAAGATGGTATAAATTTGCGAAAAAGTTCTTTAAATATTAACGCTGCCTGAGGGCAACATGAAAACGTATTTTTTATTGTGGCTGCTTTAGTAGCTTTAACTATTTCTGTGTGGAGGTATGTTGTTCCACTTCTCCATGCACCTATAATAAAAATTGGATCAGGCATATTCCTTGGCTTCTTGTAAAGAATTTTTTGCAACCAATAAAGAGGTTCAGCCAACCAACCGAGTACAATATTCTGGAATAAATATAAAGAAATAATAGGAAATCTATTAGCTCTTTTTAACAACCCAAACTGAACAGAAGGTCTTAAGCATCCAATAATAATTAAGCGTGGATTGAAAAACAATAATCTATGTATTAACGAATACAAGACTATCTATAGGACTTGAGATAAGTCAATCAGCACTTATTTCTTTTTTGACATACCTAAAATAACTTCTATATCTCTATGAAAGTAAAATAATAAATATTTTTTCTTATGGTTCGCTGCTTACTAGGTTTTCCGTAGGTTTCACGTGGGTTTCACGTGGCAAAATACGTGTTATAATATGCTCAGACCCATTGCTATAACTGTCTTTTTTATTAACCTTTTTGGAGGGACTATTGAGTGGGAATAAACAGATTTTAAGAACCTAGTTATAAATTGAATTTATCGGTTTTACGTGAGCAATAGTCAAAATAATGGTTATGTCATAGCAGTCCTTTTGGGGAATAAAATCTAGTGAGGTTTTACGTGGGTTTTACGTGGCACCTTTTCGCTGTCTCTTTAGAGAAATCGTATAAAGTCTGTTTTCTCTACACTTGGTATATTGATAAAAAGTTAATTTTGATATGAAAAAAAGAAAATTATTAGCAAGTTTTTTAATAGTAAGTGTTTCTTTATTTATGCCTTTTTTTGAAAAAGTTAAGGCAAATAATGCAAACTACTACATGGAACTTGGCAATAAAAAGATGAGTAAAAATGAAAATTTTTATGGAGCAAAGAAAGCACTTTTAGATTTTGACAAAGCGATAGAAATAGATCATTTGCATGAGGGATCTTACGTTAGTCGATGCTATGCAAAATATCTTTTAAAAGAATATTATTCTGCAATTTCTGACTGTAATATGGCACTAAATATTTCTACAAATATTGACAATAAAATTGGAGCGTATGTTAATCGTGGAATATCTAAAGAGAAGTTAGGAGATATGAGTGGCGCGTGTTCAGATTGGAGACAAGCATCGTATCTGGGAGATGATGAAGCAAAAAATTGGGTCAGGCAAGATTGTTGAATTTAAATTCATTCTCTACTAATAGTTCATAATACTGAATTATTAATTTTAGATAATGGTTCTTTTAGGTTTTACGTGGGTTTTACGTGAGAATAGTGCCAACTCACAAGTCAAAGATACCAATGACTTGGAAGCATCAAAATTGGGTGGAACCATTGAGTGGGAATAAGTTATAGGGTCAGATTGTAGTTATATCCTCATTTCTGCGGTTTGTCACGGGTTTGTCACGTATGAAATAGTAACGGAAATACTGGGATTTCAACCCCTCAGTTTGTCATGGGTTTGTCATAGACCTAATTGACTTTCTCTTAAGAGAAATCGTAGAAAGTCTGTTTTCTCTTCAGTTGGTATATTAATTAAAAGTAAATTTTGATATGAAAAAGAGAACTGCTTTCATTGGTGCAATATTATCTTTAATTCCATTTAGTCAACCTCTAATTATTAAAACTGGAGTTTCTTTATCAACCATTGGAATAATAATTTTTTATCCTAAACAAGTAAATGCTCAAGAGAAAATATATTTTAAAAGTGCTTTTGAGAAAGCGAAAGCAGGAGATCACTACGGGGCAATATCTGATTATTCAAAAGTTATTGAAACAGATTCTAGAAATCAATCTGCACTTTATAATCGAGGGTTGTCAAAAAATAAGATAGGAGATTATTCCGGTTCAATATCAGATTATACTAAGGCAATAGAAATTAATCCAAAAAAAGTTAATGCCTATATTGCTAGAGGAAATAGTCATGCTAAATTAAATGACAATTATGGTGCGATATCTGATTATAATAAAGCAATAGAAATTGATCCAAAAAATAAAGGCGCATACTACAATCGTGGTATTTCTAAAAGTGACTTAAAAGATTATTATGGAGCGATATCTGATTTCAATAGAGCAATAAAAATTGATTCTAAATACGTAAGCGCTTATTACAATCGTGGAATAGCGAAATTTAACTTAGAAGATTATTATGGTTCAATATCTGACTATAATAATGCTATTAAAAACGATCCTCAACATAGTAACTCTTACTTTAATAGAAGTCTCTCAAAAGAAAAAATTAATGATTTAAATGGTGCTTGTTTGGATGCCAAAATGTATATTTCTTTAGGTAATGATGATGCTGACAATAAAGCCTGGATTAAAAATAATTGTAAATAATACTAATTAAATACATTTTTTGATATCTAATTTATGCCTTTTTTCTATAAATTATTAAAAAATAATTATTTGAAAAAAAGTATTGCCTTAAGTGCGATTATTTTTTCGCCAATTATTTTTGGGAAAATTGAATCTATTCCAACTAGTAGCAGTAATTTAAAAGAAAAAGTACAAGCAAAAGATTTTTATCAAAATTCTTCTTTAGCAAGATCTACTGCTGTAGAAATAATTATTCCGTCTGCATCAGGATCTGGTGTAATTATTGAAAAAAATGGTAGAGAATATACTGTTTTGACTGCTTGGCACTTATTTGAAGATATTGATTTAGAACTCTCCTTTAATATTCGTACAGCGGATTATAATTTTCATGAAGTTAACAAGGAGACTATAAAACAAATTCAAAACTTAGATATGGCAATATTTACTTTTGAAACTGATAAAGAGTATGAGACTGTCAATCTTTCAAACTTATCAATGCTGAAAAAAGGTGCTGTATTATTTTCTTCTGGTTTTGCGGATAGTAATTTTTATTTTCAAAAAGGAGAAGTTATCGCAATTTCAAAGGTAAAAGTAAAGGAAGGAAATCAATTAGTTTACACAAGCAAAGTTGTCCCAGGTATGAGTGGTGGTGGAATTTTTGATAATTATGGGCAATTAGTTGGAATTAATACTATGTCTACGTCCAACTCCTTTCAAAATAAATCTTCGTCGTATTCTATTGGGGTACCAAATTCACATTTTATTAATTTTAAAAATGGAACTTTTTTTGATTATTCTAAAGAATTGATAACTATTGATGATCATTTAGTTAAGGCAACCGAATTAAATAACGAGAAAGGTAATTCAAAATTGATCATTAATCTTTTGGACAGAAAACCTAAATTTTTTGAAAATGAATCTAACAGTGCTTCGTATTGGTATTTATACCATAGATTATGTTTAGCAAAAAGTGATCTAAATGATAATATCTCTTCTTTAGAGAATTGTTTAAAGGCAATTCAAATAAAACCTCTAGATTCATCTGCACTTTTAACTTATGGAAATATAAAATCTAAAATGAACGATGATTATGGTGCAATTAGTACCTACAATAAATATTTAAAAGTTGCCCCAAATGACTACTACTTTCTCGTTCATAGAGCAATATCTAAAAGAAAGATTGGAGACTACAAAGGAGGATTGTTTGATTTAAACAAGGCGGTAGAAATTGACCCGGATAAAGAAGCAGCATATTTTAGTCGTGCTTTGTTAAAGGATGAGTTAAAGGATTATTACGGAGCAATCTCTGACTATAATAAATCAATTTTAATTAATGCTGAAAAAGGTTTGAGTTTCCTTAATAGAAGTATTTTAAAAGAAAAAATTAATGATTTAGATGGTGCGTGTTTTGATGCAAAAAAGGCAGTATCTTTGGGTGAAGAAAGTTCTGAGAATAAAAGTTGGATAAAGGAAAATTGTTAATTTAAAAACCTGATGAGAATAAAAATGTATTCTCTACAATTAGTTCATCTAATTACAGGGAAAAGTATAAAGAATGGAAGTCTTCGGTTTGCCACGGGTTTGTCACGAGAATTAAATTACCCTTTTGAAGAAGTCAATGCTATTGGTGGCGAGTTTGCTATTTTGTAGTACATTGATATTCATATTAATTCAATAATAGTGAAGAAGAAAAAAGCAAAATTACATGAAATTTCTGTTGGATTTTTTTACTCAAGCCTTTCACTTAGTATTTTTTTATATCCCCCAAAAGTTATTCCCCAATCTATATCGGAAAGTGATTTAGCTGTTAAAGCTGAATCAATTAATGTTAAAATTTTTGGTCCAGCTTCTTCTGGTTCAGGGGTAATAATTAACAAAGCAAATAGTACTTATGAGGTCTTAACGGCTAAACATGTCATAAATTCTGTTAGTAAAGGAGACGAAGTTGAAATTAAGACGACTGATGGCAAATTACATTTATTTATACAAGGCAGCATAAATAAGTTTCCCAATGTAGATATGGCAACTATAAAGTTTTCAAGTCTAGGCAACTATAAAACAGCTGAATTAGGTGATTCTAAATCTGTTAGATCAGGTAATAAAGTATATGTATCAGGATTCCCTTTGCCAACAGCTTCTGTAAATAAATCCATTTTTAGATTTCAGGTTGGAAATGTAATAGCAAATTCGAATTCAAAGCTTAAAGATGGTTACAATTTGCTTTATTCTAATCCAACACTACCTGGAATGAGTGGTGGCTCAGTAATTGATGAATCTGGAAAACTAATAGCTATTCATGGTAGATCTGAATTAGACGCTATTGCTAGTTCTGATAGTGGTAAATTGATATCTACAGGGGTCAATCAAGCCATTCCAGTAGAATTTTATGTTGCTTTCGCTGAAAAGAGAGAATTAGTAATTTCAGAAAGTAAAAAAACTAGTGATGATTATCTTGCAGAAGCATATAGCAGTTTCCAGAATAAAGATAAGCCTCTGAAAATTTTAAAGTTAGCCAAACAATCATTGGATTTGAATAAGTCTGCTCTTGGATATACCCTAATGGGGTCAGCAAAAAATGATTTAAGTGATACGGAAGGTGCTCTAAAGGCTTATGAGGAGGCTCTGAAACTTGATGAGAATATTGAACTTGCATTAAGATACAAAGCCGAACAAGTTTCAAGTGAAAAGGCTTTAAATATTTATAACAAGTTAATTAAACTTTATCCTGAAAATATGTATTATCACTTTAGAAGATCTGAGGAAAAAGGATTACTTGGAGATAATAAAGGTAAGTTAGAAGATAGGTTAAAAACACTTGAATTAGCAAAGCAACAAAATCTATGGGGTAGAAGTCCTGGATCTTCTGATGATCCTAAAAACACTATTAAACTTGCAATATATTCTATGATCGGGAATAACTATTATGAGCTTGGTAATATTCCTAAAGCATGTGATTACTGGAATACATCCTACGAAGCAGGTGGTGATCAATGGTACTTCGTTTCTCAGGGTGAATATATATTTCATTCAAAAAGGGGGCTACCAACTTTTTCAGCAGACCCAAGAGACAAGCATTTAAAAGAACTACTTGGGAGAGGAAAACTTGATGATATTATTTATAAATTGTGTTTATAGAAATTTTTGTTTTTATATCCCCTTTAGAAATTAAGCGATAATTTCTCTACCCAAAATTCACGCAATGCTGTACACCAACATATGTGAACATAAACTGAACATGAATGAACATATAGAGCGATATCTTTACAAACCTTGTTCCTTATAGCTTTAATTAACCGGTTTTACGTGATATGTAGTCAAAATGATAGTTATGTCATAGCAGTGCTTTTGGGCAAAAAAATATATGACTGTTTTACGTGGGTTTTACGTTGCACTTATTCTCAGTCTCTTAAGGGAAATCATAGAAGAACTTCTGTCTCTACACTTTCTTCTTTTACAGGGCGAAATTTTTTTGATTTATGGGTATAAAAGCCAGAAATACAAAAATCTAAATGGAGTTATAAATTCTTGAATTTACTTTTTTTGCTTTAATTGATTCAGAAATCATATGAATGGGATTTAAAATAATTTATTTTAAATAAGTGTGTAGAAGTGTGTTACTATTAAAAAAGTATTTAAATTTAGTAATTTTTAATAGGTATATGTTTTGGAATAGATTTCAATTTTCTAGAGATATAGGTATTGACTTGGGTACTGCCAATACTCTTATTCATGTATCTGGGAAAGGCGTAATTCTGGAAGAACCTTCTGTAGTAGCTATGGATCTAGAAGAGGGAACTCCTTTGGCAGTAGGTCAAGAAGCAAAATTAATGCTTGGAAGAACCCCAGGAAATATAAGAGCAGTAAGACCTCTAAGGGATGGGGTTATTGCAGACTTTGACGCAGCGGAACAAATGATAAAAACTTTTATTCAAAAATGTAACGAAGGAAAGGGTCTTTTAGCTCCAAGAATAGTTATTGGTATTCCAAGTGGCGTTACCAGTGTTGAACGAAGAGCAGTTAGAGAAGCAGGATTAGCAGGGGCACGGGAAGTCTATTTAATTGATGAACCTGTAGCTGCCGCAATAGGAGCTTCTTTGCCAGTAACGGAACCAATTGGAACTATGATCGTTGATATTGGCGGTGGAACAACTGAAGTAGCAGTATTGAGTCTTGGAGGAACAGTTGTAAGTGAATCTCTTCGAATCGCAGGAGATGAAGTAAATGAATCAATAGCTACCTATCTTAAAAAAAAGCATAATATGGTTGTTGGTGAAAGAACATCAGAAAAGATAAAGATTAAAATAGGTTCTGCTTTCCCTGATGACAGTTTTGACAATACATCTTTTGAAGTTAAGGGATTACACTTATCTTCCGGCTTACCAAGATCTATTACTTTAACCGCTGGAGAAATTAGAGAGGCTATGACTGATCCTCTTAATAAAATAATTGAAGCTATAAAAAGAACTCTCGAGCGAACTCCTCCTGAATTAGCGGCAGATATTGTTGAGAGAGGAATCATGCTCGCGGGAGGTGGAGCTCTAATAAAGGGAATTAATGATTTAGTAACTCAAGAAACTGGAATTTTTACTCACATAGCAGAAGATCCATTGTTATGCGTAGTTAATGGCTGCGGAAATGTACTTGATGATTTTAGAAGACTTAGGAGGTGTGTAGACACGGTTGATTTAGGAACTAATTCAATAAGAACTTAATTACTTTTCTGATGAATTTTTTACTAGTAAAAATTAGATAAAAAATCATATTTTAATAAAAGTATTCTTTCTTTTAATATCCACTGAAAAACAATTTAAAAATGAATCAAGAGCAAAGAAAGAAATTACCTAATAAAAAAATAATTCGCTCAGCAAAATTTGAAGCAAAAGAACAATTTACCAAATCTGCATTAGAAAATTTAAAAAATGAAAATGAAATAATTGTTAATTCATTAAAAGAATCTGGTGAAATCGATTAATTAAATAAAGAACTTTCTACATGATTTATTAAAGCCTAAACGAAGAAAGATTTAAGATTTATTATTTTTCTAATAAATAAAATTTCTCTTCACCAACTTTGTCTGGTTGCACTATTTTACAACCTTTATCTTTTTCTAAATCGCAATCTTTCGAGGCAGCAACTGTTTTCCATGAACAAACTTTTTCTTCTGAGTATTCTTGTTTAATAGCCCACCCATCGTTAATGTACTTTTCGAGATTACTATTTTCTCCACATGAAACTATAATTTCAATACTATTTTCTTTTTTAATACTTTCTCCTGATAATTGCATTCCAAAACTGTTTTTGATTTCAGTCGCTTCTTTCTCCAATTTTTTGCAACCGCTAACTAAAAATAGGATTATAAATATATAAAGTAATTTTTTATATTTTTTCATTTATCTATCATGCAAGTATTAAATTTTCTAATTGCTGTTTCTGGAAAACCAAGATTCAAAAACTTTATGTAGTCACTATTATTGTCCTTGCATATTTTTTCTTTTTTTTCAATTTTTATTTTTCTCTGTTCTTGAATTAATATTTGATTTCTGAAGTTCTCGATAAATTTATAAATATATGGAATAGTTGCTATGAAGAATCCAATAAAAAATGAAAAAGCAAATGCCGAAGTATATTTTTTAGAGTTATTTTTAAGACTAATTTTTGCAAAATAATTATTTAGTTTAAACATAATTTTAATTTTTTTTTTAATTACTATCGCTGCTCCAATTTCTTGTAATTTTGTAGAGAAATTTTCGTATCCTCTTTCTAAATGCTCTACCCCTCCAATCAAAGTTTTCCCACCTGCTGAAAGTCCTGCAAGAGCTAATGCAGCCGAAGCCCTTAAATCAGATCCTAGAATTACACTTCCTTTTAAGTTTTCAACCCCGACTACTGTTGCAATATTATCTTTTACAGTAATGTTTGCCCCCATACGATTTAGCTCTTTAACATGATGCATTCTATTTTCAAATACTGTTTCTTTAATTTTTGAAATACCATTTGCTGTTGCCATTAAAGCCATAAAAGGTGCCTGTAGATCAGTTGGAAAACCAGGAAATGGACTGGTCGTCATATCAACTGAATTTAAAATTTGTTTGGGAATGATTTTTAAACAAAAGTCTGAATATTCGAACTTGCAGCCACAAAGTTCTAGTTTGTTAATTACTGCTTTTAAGTGATTTGGTTTGCATGGGAAAAGACTAATTGTTGATCTTGTTATTGCCGCAGCAAGTAAAAAAGTACCTGCTTCAATTCTGTCAGGTATTACTGTGTAATCGCATCCTTTTAGGGATTCAACTCCTTCAATTGTTATACATTCAGATCCCGCACCTTTTATTCGTGCACCCATAAGATTCAACATGTTTGCCAAATCTACAATTTCCGGCTCCTCTGCGGCGTTGTTTAATATAGTTTTCCCTTTAGCTAAAGATGCTGCCATTAGTAAAGTTTCAGTAGCACCTACACTTTTGCATTTAAAATTGATTGATGATCCTAACAATCGTTTTTTGGGATTGATTACTCTAGCTATTAAATAATTATTTCTGTATTGAAATACAACTCCTAATTTTTTCAGTGAATTTATATGTTCATCAATTGGTCTGGATCCTATCGAACAACCACCTGGTAAAGGTATCTTAGCTTTTCCAAATCTTGCAAGAATTGGACCGATACAAAAGAAACTCACTCTAAGGGCATGATATAAATCAAAAAATAAATCTTGAGGTGGAATGATAATTTCTTTAGTATTGATTGTTAATTGATTTGCATTCGATTCTATATTTATGCCCATTGCAATTAATAATTTAGACATAATTGCAACATCTGAAATTTGAGGAACATTAAAAAGATTTATTTCGCCTTTAGAAAGAATTGAAGCTGCCATTAGGACTAGAGCAGAATTTTTAGCACCACTAATTTTTAAATGCCCTTCAAGGGGGTTGCCTCCTTTTACTTCGATATAGTTTTTGAAAAAGTAATCGAATTTAGAGATTTGAAGATTGCCATTTTGTATTTTCATTAATTAAAAGTCTTCAAGGTTTGTTATTGATGAAGAGCAGTATCTTTTTTGAGAA
>QCTN01000003.1 GCA_003211135.1 Prochlorococcus sp. AG-673-L20
TTTTAGAATCCAAATTAAATATAAATATTGAAAAAATCTGCTATGAAAGAGATGATATTAAGGAATTATTGTGACTTCAATTTATTCAATTTCTCCTTTTTTTCTCATTAATTTTATAATTTTAGGTAATTCAATTCCCAGAGGATATTGATCCTTATTATTGAATTTACTGATTAGATTGGAAGGTAAATTTAAACCTAATTTATTAAACACAAAAGTACCAATTTTATTTCTGTCAAGAATTCCTAGTGGTATATCAGCAGAATTTATTACTAGTACTATACCTTCATTAGATTTTTCTATCTTTTCTATAGCTCTCCATAACTCAGTACTACAACTTACACTTTCAAGTTTCTTAATTGGCTTTTTAAAATCCCCAACAAAAGTGCGGTCCCATTTTTTTACTGAAACAGATTTTAAAACTTTCTCCTCAATAAAGCCATCCCATCTTCCACTATTAGTCAAAAACAAATATTTTTCTTGTTTGTCTTTTTTACTTTTAACCACATTATTTAAATCCAAAAAATTTGAATTGAATTCTATTTTTCTTAATGGCTTTAATTTAAGGTCAGAAACTTTACTTAATTTTAAAATATTTTCAATTTTAAAAAACTGATTTTCAGACTTTGATGAATTGATACCAAATAATCCAAAAAATGTAAGTAATAAACCATAGTAAAAATTGAAACTAAATAAACATATAATTCCTAAAACAAAGACTAAACTTGACAATATTAAAGTTAATTTATTTAAAAAATTTCTTCCTTTATTTTTACTTCCTGAAAAATACCAAATAGTGCTCTTTAACAAATTACCTCCATCTAAAGATCCAATAGGAATTAAGTTTAAAAAGCCTAGAAAAAGATTTAATATCGCTACTCTGTTTAATATATTCGTGAATATTTGTTCATTGGATTCAGTAGGATTACTTATGAAAATAAGAATTAATGCCGTCGAGAAACATAATAAAGGTCTAACAACAGAAATTTTTATATTGCCCAAAGCTGTTTGACAATCCTTTTCTATTTGTAAAACTGCTCCAAGGAAGTAAAAGGTAATATTTTTTATTTTTACTCCTTGACTCAAAGAAACAAAAGTATGGAACACCTCATGGAATATAATTGTGCTTAATAAAAAAAAAGAAGTTAAGAAACCAATTAACCAAGCTTCCTTGATATTATAAATTTCGCCAGAAGTTAAATTAACTTGATTCGAAATACTCCATGAGAATAGAAAAAGGATTGCAAACCAGTAAGGATGTAATTTAAAGGGAATTCCCCTTATTTTAAAAATTTGCAAACTCCTCAAAAATAATCTCCGTTATATTTACCAATAATATTAAGTCTACCTATAAGATAAAGATATGCTTGAGACCAAAACTTTAGTTAAAATTTGCGGAATAACGTCAATTGAACAAGCTGTTCAAATTGCCGAACTAGGAACTAATGCAATAGGTATTATTTCGGTGAATGAATCTCCAAGATATGTTTCCTCAAAAAAGAAGAAAGAAATCTTCAAAACTTTAAAAGATCTATATCCAAATATTGATAGGGTTTCAGTTATCAAAGATAGTACTATTGATTCGATTATTAAAGGTTTTTTAGGCGAACCAAACGAAAACATAATTCAACTTCATGGAGATGAGGATATTGATTATTGTCAAAAATTAAAACAACGTATTCCAAATATTGGCTTATGGAAAGCTTTCAGAATAAAAAATAAAAAAGATCTTGATAAGATTAAACCTTATGAAGACTTTATAGATGGAATACTTTTGGATTCATGGAATAAAGAAACATATGGTGGTTCGGGGAAAAGAATTAAACAAAAATATTTAGAAGATTTAAGTTTCAGCAAACCTTGGTGGATTGCTGGAGGCGTTTCTAGAGAGTGGGTAGATGAGATTTTAAAAAATATAAAACCAAATGGTATTGATATTTCCAGTAGCGTGGAAAAATCCCCCGGAATAAAAGATATTTATAAAGTTGGTTTAATTATTGAAGAAGTAAAAAAATACTGATTTTTAGTAATTATTAGCAGAAGATTGTTGTCTTACTAGTTCAAAAAATTCTTGTTTTAAACTTATATCATGTCTAAAGTCTCCCCTTACTACTGAATTTATCATGCTAGTATTTGGCTCTTTAACTCCTCTCCATTTCATACAGTAGTGTTGAGCTTTGACTATTATACCTAGTCCCTTGGGTTCACATAGTTTTTCTATTTCGTCTGCAAGAATCATTACTGCTTCTTCTTGTATATGAGGTCTAGAGAATACCCAATCAGCTACTCTAGCAAATTTAGAAAGCCCTATAACTTTACTTCCTGGTTTAATTCCTATCCAACATTCTCCTAAAATTGGAACTAAATGATGAGAGCAAGCAGATCTCACTGTTATTGGTCCGACAGTATAAATTTCATCAAGGTTTTTGTCATTTGGAAAACTTGTAACCTTTGGCTGTTCATGATATCTACCTTTAAAAACCTCGTTTAGGTACATTTTTGAGACTCTTTCTGCCGTCTCCTGAGTATTGTGGTCATTATCCACATCAATAACTAAAGACTTAAGTAAATCTTTAATTCTAGAAGCAACCTCCTTTTCTAGAACTTTTAGCTCACCAGGATTAATAAAGTCAGCGATATTATCATTTGCGCTGAATCTTGTACCTTTGCTTTTAATACGATCTCTTATTATTTCGGAGATTAATTTATTAGAAATCTTTTCATCAATATTTTTAATATTATCGTTGGGTAATGTAGAAGTCATAAAATTCTAAACAGGAAATAGTATGCAAACTTGATTTACTGTAACTTTCTTGAGCCTATGTTGCCTATACACTATATCACATTCTTATGTTTAATCGGGTTCGTCAATACCTAAAAAAAAATCACTTTATCGTTATTGCAACTTGATTAATTAGGGTCAAAAAGCACCTCCTGCAGGCATAAGAGTTATATCTTCAATTAATTGTGATTCAGGTTGTTCAGCAATATATAAAATTGTATTTGAGACGTTAGTTGAAGAAAGCATAGATGATCTATCAAAATCTGAGTTAATTGATTCCGAGTCCCAAAGAGGTGTATTAACTGAACCTAAAGTAATTGTACAGGCTCTAATCGAGTTAGATCTCTCTTCTTCTCTAAGACACTTTGTAAACATAGCCAGAGCAGATTTTGATACACAATAAGCACCCCACTGAGGGAAAGCATTATAAGAGGCATGACTACTAACATTAATAATCAAGCCACCATTTTTTCTCATTTTTGGGACAATTAAACTACATATCTGAAAAACACTTGTGAGGTTAATTTGAATTATTTCTTGCCATTTTCTTAGAGGCATTTCAACTAAATTCCCATTAAAAGCACATCCAGCATTATTTATTAAAATGGAAGGGCATCCATATTTTTTTATTGATTCATTAATTGAATTATCTATTTCATTTTCATCAAATAAATTGCACTTTACAAGATTAATTTTTGCCTCCGTATCTGATAGCTCATCTCTAAGCATTTCCAACATCTCTAAATCTCTTGCGAGTAAAATTAAGTCCCAACCAGCATTGGCGAAAGTAACAGCTGTAGCTCTCCCAATCCCTTTAGTGGCTCCTGTAATGTATGCTAATTTCAACTTTTTATGTTATTTGAGGTAATTGTTCTTGAATTTCTTCAATGTTATTTGATTCAATAAATTTCCCTAAAACTCTGAATTTTGAATATCTTTGTTCTAAAAGTTCCTCCTTACTCAGGACCAATAATTCATTAAGATGCTTTTCAATAGCACCTTTTAAAGTATTTCCAGCATCTATAGGGGCCCAGTTATTGCCACCTGCGGGTTCTGATAATACTTCATCTATCACACCTAATTCAAGAAGATCTTTCCCAGTTATTTTTAAAGCTGTTGCGGCTTCAGAAGCTTTTGCAGCATCTCTCCAAAGAATTGAAGCACAAGCTTCGGGACTGGCCACAGTATAAACACTATGTTCAAACATCAATAGCCTGTCAGCCACTCCAATCCCAAGAGCTCCTCCAGACCCTCCTTCACCTATAATAGTAGCAATTATTGGGACTTGAAAACCAAACATTTCTCTTAGATTTCTAGCAATAGCTTCTCCTTGTCCTTGTTCTTCTGCAGAGAGGCCAGCATATGCACCAGGAGTATCAATAAAAGTAAGAATAGGTAATGAAAATCTATCAGCATGCTGCATTAACCTTAAAGCTTTTCTATACCCTCCAGGTTTTGCCATACCAAAGTTTCTAATTACATTTTCCTTCGTATCTCTTCCTTTCTGATGACCCAATAAAAGCACAGGTTGATTATTTACCGAACCTAAACCTCCAATTAAAGCCATATCATCTCCTCCATTCCTATCTCCGTGTAATTCAATCCAATCATCACAAAACATTTGAATAAAATCCAAAGTACTTGGTCTTTGTGGATGTCTAGCTACTTGTATTTTCTGAGCAGGAGTTAGAGATCTAAAAATTTCCTCTCTTCTTCTTGTAGCAAGAGTTTCTAGTTGTAGTAACTGTTGACTAACATCTACTTCTGAATCTCTTGCTAATTCTCTAATTTGCTCTATTTGCTTCTCAAGCTCTACAAGAGGTTTTTCAAAATCAAGAAGATAACGTCTTGGCATAATTCAAACGGCTAGTACTTTTGGATGCTTATCTAGGCCAATTGCAGAGAAGCCATGCTTTACAGAAGCAGCTCCAATAAACTCCATTTTCTCGAGAGATATATTATTTCGTCCCCAGCTAAAGTTTGTATGACATTTTTCAAATTCTAAAATCATAGCTTCTGCAAAACATGCAAACATTTCTCTCTGGGGGTTTTGCATTTCTGCTAGTTCCATCATATTCCAACCTATATCATTGAAAAATCTTACTATACCTCCTTTCACAACATGTATATTATTGCCTCGAAATTTTTCATCTAGATTCTTTGGATACCCTCCATCAATCATTAAACAAGGCTGTTTAAGATTTTTGGCATCGATTTCCATAGTCTTTGGCATACTTGCTACCCATACAACAATATCAGCTTCAGGTAATGCTTCCCCTAGATTTTTGATAGTTCCACCATCTAATTCCTTTTGCAAAGAATCCAAAGGTTCCTTTTGCCTTGCTACCAAAAGAAGTTCACCAATACCTGTTTTATTTATTAACCATCGACAAACAGCACTACCTATATCACCCGTAGCACCAACTACAGCAACTGTTGCACTCTTAAGATCAATTCCTATTTTAGGAGCATTCATCTCTAATTGTCTGCAAATAACCCACGCAGTATGAGTATTTCCAGTTGTAAATCTTTCCCACTCTAGTGATGTATTCCTAATCTGCTTATGTTGTAGGAGATTAAAATTTTCAAAGATAATAGAAGTGAATCCTCCCAAAGCAGTAATATTAATACCTTTTTTTTGAGCTAATTCCATCGCATTTAATACTTTTCTTCTTGCTGTTTTAAATCTTGAAAGCATTTCAGGAACGAAACATGAATCAATATAAGAACCCTCAATTGATATACCTGTAGCACTTTTAACCTCTACATTTTCAACTAATTGAGGTGGGGCTGTGCACCAGACATCTAAATCACCATCGGCAATATGATCAAAGCCCAATAATGAAGCTTTTCTTTTTGCATCTTCAAAACTAGTTGAATGACCTATTAGCCCAAACATTGATTACCTTATTAATGGAATCTATATATAAATATGAACAATAGCACAGAGCTATTAACTAAATAGATAAAAAATATTTTTAAATAGACTTATTAAATTGATAAATAAATTAAACTATTGCTGCCATTGCCATTCTTGCAATTTCTCTATTATCTAAACCTATTTCAAGGAGTGTATCTTGATAGGCAATCATGAATTCTTCCATTAATTCTTCCCTATCCATAGCAAGTACTGAAGCGTCTTCAGCGACTTGATCTAGCATTTTCTTTATTAATGGAAGATTAACCTTATTCGCCTCCATTAGTTCTTCTTTACAAGTTGCTAAATTTTCTTTTAACCATTCTTGTCCATAATTTAAATGAAGATATTCATCTTTAACAACACCTTGAGTAATTTTTTTTGCAAAAGGATCAGCAACTCTTATATAGACATGATAGGCAGAGATAGCAAAAGCTTCAATTAAAATTGCCTGTATCAAGAGACATGTAGTTGTCTTGCCATTTGATAAAGCAACTTGAAAATTACCGTGTAATTTGGAAAAGAATTCTTTAGCAAAAATCATGTCAGCTTGAACACCAAGATTTCTTCCGCATGCAGTAAAGCCTCTTTTGTGCTTAAGCTCCATTTTCGCTAGTTTAGTTAGTTCTTCTAATTCGTTAGGAATTAATGTTGCTAAGGAAATGTAATTATCATGAGCCTCTTGTTCACCTTCAATAACTATTGCATTTATTCTACTGTAGGCGTCCTTGTAAGAATCAGTAGTAAAGTCAGGCAAGTCAATAGAATTTTCATCGATTGAATTTTCTAAACTAGTTTTTTTATTTGATTCGATTGTTTGCATGTCAGTAATCTTTAGCTCATTATGCTTAAGTTTTACACAATTATAGTGAGATTATTTAAATATGATGAAAATAGTTTCAATTGTTAAACGATCTTATCAATTAATATTGATTATTTAATTTAAATTAGGCCAGTCTGATTCCATAAGATTCATAATTAATTTAAACCAATGATTGATTAATAAGCTCTTTATACTATTTCCTAGCTCTTTATTTGAACCTTTACTATCCCCTATAACTCCAGATTTACTTAAATCTTCTGTAAACCAAGCAGTTGGGGCATTTCCCTCCAAACTCCAACCCTCTGGGATTACCGTTTCACCACCTTCACAAGGTCTTTCATCTCCCACAAGTTCAGATTTTAAAGCCATCATCAAACTAGTTTCCGCTAAGGATGCATGTAATCCATTCTCAATTTCATTTTTTGTTAACAGTTCACTTAACCCATGAACTCCACTCCATAAAAAGCAAGGGAATATTGAAAGCTTGGGAGCAACACTCCGTAATTCTCTTGCTGCTGTATTAAGTAAAGAAATTTGTCCTCCATGTGCATTTATTAATATCAATCTTTTAAACCCCATATCCGCTAATTGAACTCCAACTTCTTTTATCAATGAGGTTATTAAATTCGAAGAAAGAGATATAGTTCCATCAAATCCCTTATGCTCAGGAGAAAAACCTATATATTGAGTTGGAAGTTTTTTTATAGGTATGTCAGACGGAATTAATCTTAAAACTTCGCAAATTATCTCATCAACAAAAATACTATCTGTAGCCAGCGGTAAATGAGGGCCATGTTGTTCTACTGCTCCAAATGGCCAGATAATTGTTGATCTTATATCTTTTGAAATATTTTTTACTTCAGGCCATGATAAATACTCAAATTCGCTTGGTATTGATTTAAAGTTCATTATTTTTAATTGTGAGTACTAACATTTAGAATAAGTTAATATTAAATTACTCTTATTTTACCTATGAAGGGAGTTAGTGATAAAGATGCCCAAAATAATAAGAAAATTAAGGGCGACAAAAACAATGTCAAGAAGCCACTTCAGGTTCTTCACATAAGCAAAAAAGATACTATTGGTAATAAGGAAGAAGTAGTTGATGATCATCAAAGTTCTTCAAAAGAAGTCAAAACTGACATCAATGCTGTAAAGCCTAAAATTATTGAAGCCCCAAAAAGTGAGGTTAAAGAAAGTTATTCCAATAATAATAACTTTGAAAATATAAGTTACCAAGAGTTAGCAAAACCTTTAAATTTACAAGATGAAAACGAAAATTTCATCCCTGAAAGAAAAGTTGATGAATTTGATTTTGACGAAAGTGCTTTTTTAGAAGCCTTAAATGAAAATGAGCCGATAGGCGCAACAGGAGAGACAATAAAGGGGAAAGTAATAGCACTAGAAAGTGATGGTTTGTATATAGATATTGGGGGTAAAGCACCTGGTTTCATGCAAAAAAAAGAATCTGGATTAGGTGTGATTACCAATTTCAAAGAAAAATTCCCCATTGGTTTAGAAATGGAAGTTTTAGTAATAAAAGAACAAAATGCTGATGGTATGGTCACAGTAAGTGCTCGAGCATTAATTCTTAGACAAAGTTGGGAAAAAGTTGCAAGTTCTGCGAAAAATGGAGAATTAATTCAAGTCACAATAAACGGTTTTAATAGAGGAGGACTTACTTGTGATGTTGATGGATTAAGAGGCTTTATTCCACGATCACAGCTCGAAGATGGTCAAGATTATCAATCTTTAGTAAGTAAAACATTAAAAGTTGCATTTTTAGAAGTAAATTCAGAAACACGGAAACTTGTTTTATCAGAAAAAAAAGCACTATTAGTTTCTAAATTTGCAGATCTAAAATTAGGACAATTAATTGAGGGTGAAATTTTAGCTATAAAACCTTATGGCTTCTTTGTTGATTTAGGAGGAGCAAGCGGGCTTCTTCATCAATCCTCGATAACAAATGGATCTATCCGTAATTTAAGAGAAATCTTTGTGGAGGGTGAGCTTATAAAAGCACTCATAACAGAAATTGATCTAGAGAGAGGAAGAATTGGTTTAAATACTGCATTGTTAGAAAACTCTCCCGGAGAATTAATCATTGATAAAGAAAAAGTTATGATTGAAGCCTCTGAAAGATCTCTAAAAACTAAGACACTTTTCGATGAAAAAGTTTTAGAAAAATGACCATCAATGAAAAAAAAGTTTCGAATAAAGACCTTAAAATATCAAATTGGGAGTTGGACTTTTATTCGAGGCCAATCATCGAAAAAAATGGTAAAAAAAGATGGGAATTAATTATTTCATCTTCAAAAAACTTTGAAACAGAAGAAATTTTTTTATGGAATAAAATTTGTCCCGCAAACGAAGTCAATTCAATATGGCTTACAAGAGCTTTAAATGAAGCTCTTATTGATGCTGAAAGCGAAGGCTGGGCAAATCCTTTAAAAATAAGATTTTGGAGAGCATCAATGAAATCAATAATCAAGAAATCTATTGAGAATACAGGGATTGAAGCTCTTGTTAGCAGAAGAACTTATGAATTATTTGAAAGAATTGAATTTCTCGAAAAAGAGGTTTACCCTCTAGAGAATGGATATGTAAGAGGAGTATTAGCTCCAACCTTCACATCTAGTACTCTTAATGATCCTAAACCTTTGCCTGAGGCTGTAAGAGGTGATGCATTAACAATCTCGGAAATAGCTGTAGGGGAATTAAAATTGGCTCAAAATTGGCCTATTGAATTTGGAGATATTTTCCCGATCCAGAATTCAATAAAAAATGAGAACTTAGTACCTGGCCTTAGACTTTTTAGTAAAAACAGGTCACTTGCTCTTGCCGCTTGGTTTAGTAGTTTAGAGCCGGTTAAGCTGCTTATAAAACAGAACCAACTCATACTTGAAGCCTCAGAAGATGACAAATGGTTAGTAACAGATTTACAAGAAAAAGATGCCAAGGAATTAAATGATAAATTCACTCAGGCTAAAAAAGATTCTTATGGTTATCAGTTTATATCCATACAATCAACTCCTTTTGTTGAAAAGTTCGCAGGTTTTTGGATTTTGAAAGATGTTGAATTGATTTCATAAAGCCAATATCATGTCTTTTAGCCAAAAATATTTTCAAGAAAATGATATATCGATAAAAGACAAAAAACTAAAATATTATTTATCTCCTACTCTTCTAAAAAATAACTTTAAACATGGTTTTTTTAACAAAACAAGTTCTGAAATCAATCTATCACTTTTATCAAATCGTCTTAATTTAAATAATAAGAATTGCATTTTAAATCAAATTCACAGTAATCAAATAATTTTCGGATCAAAGACTCAAGAGAAGGAGAGAGTTGAGGCTGATGGAATAGTTTGCGATAAACATAATCAAAATTTATGGATATACACCGCAGATTGTATGCCGATTTTATTTGCTGACAAAACAAAAAGAATTGTTGCTGCATTGCATTGTGGAAGAAAGGGGTTAGAAAATAATATAATAAAAAATCTTATCAAAATCTTTTATTATAAAGGTTGTTTAAAAGAAGATATCCTTGTAGCTATAGGGCCATCTATATCAAAAGAACATTATCTAATAGATAAAGAAACTTTACAAGATTTTCATAAGAAAGTTGCTTCAAATGAACAAATTTCATTCTCAGATTCTAAGGGGAATATATTAAATTATAAAGATTTAGAAAAATTAAAAAGGAACGATTCAATTCCTTTAAACCTAAAAAAATATGCTCATATTCAGCTTTTAAAAGAAAATATATCAAATACAAATATTGATATCTCTAACTTATGCACATATGAATCAAATCATAACTTTTATTCCTGGAGAAGATCTAAAACATATTCACGTCAATGGAATTTTATAAGTTCTTAGCCAACTTTAATTTTGACAGGTCTCTTTTGATAAATTTTTTGCAATTAATATCTCTGACATTTCTTTTGTTTCATTAATATCGTAAACCTTAGCTATTAATATATTTTCTTTGAAACCAATAGGTTTTATTTTTACTTTACTTCCTCTCGGAAATTCTTTTTTAAGTAGATTTAAAGCAATTTTTTCATCATCTTCGTTGTTAATTTCGACACAAAATAATTTGATTGCAAGATCTCTATTTTGATCTCCTACTAAAATACTATTCGAATTATTTATCTGAAGAATTTCGGCAGAATAAGTTCTAATTGGATATAAAACAACAAGAAAAAAAATAATTAAAAACGAAGTTATTTTATTCAATTTAAGTATCTAATTTAATTTGGTTAATCATCTAAAGTTTGAATATTTGTACAAAAATCAGCTTTTACTGTTAACGTAACCAACCATTTGAGCATTACTTTTACCTGGAGGAACCATTGGATAACAATTTTCACCTCTTCTTACTCGAACATTAATTAAGGCTGGTCCATCAAAATCTAAAGCAGATTTAAACTCATTTAATAGTTGTTTCCTCTCTGAAATTAAGAACCCTTTTACTCCAAAGGATTCTGCGAGTTTAACGAAATCGGGTTCTCCACAACTCATATCAGAAGAAGAGTACCTTTCATCATAAAAGCTTTCTTGCCACTGTCTTACCATACCCTGCCAGCGATTATTTATGATCACTAATTTAATATTTAAACCATATTGAGATAGAGTACCTAATTCTTGTATATTCATCAAAACACTTGCATCTCCAGCTATGCAGATAACTTCCTTATTGGGCAGAGCAGCCTTTACTCCCATGGCTGCAGGCAATCCAAAGCCCATTGTTCCTAAACCAGCACTACTAATCCATCTTCTCGGAGCATTCCTTAGATACTGAGCAGCCCACATTTGATGTTGACCTACATCAGTTGTGATGTAGGCTTCAGGAGAAAATTCCCTTACTTTCAAAAGGACTTCTTGAGGATAAATTTCCCCTTCCTGCGGAGGAACAAATAAAGGATGCTTATTTTTCCAAAAATTAATTTTTTCTAGCCAATTTTTTGTATTACAGGTTTTATTTATAAAAGATTTTTCATTGATTTTTGAAAGAGCTTTAGCCACATCCGAAACAATAGCAACATCAACACGTCTATTTTTATTAACTTCTGCAGGATCTATATCAATATGAATAACCTTTGCAGATGGAGCGAATGTATCTAATTTCCCTGTAACCCTATCATCAAATCTCGCTCCTACAGCAATCAAAAGATCACATTCCGTGACTGCAAAGTTTGCATATGCTGTTCCATGCATTCCCAACATTCCTACTGATAAGTCATCCCTTTCGTCAAAGACCCCTTTTCCCATTAATGTAGTTGTTACTGGAATTTGATAATTATTAGCTAAGGTTTCTACTTCTTCATGAGCACCTGAAGATATTGCTCCACCACCTACATATAACAAAGGTCTTGAAGATTCTTGAATCAATTTAATAGCCTGGTTGATATCAGAGCCGTTTATTTCTCCATTCCTTTTAAAACCCTTAGGAATAATCTCACCAGGTAAAATTCTTTCATAATTAAAAAATTCTTGCCCTACATCTTTTGGTATATCAATTAAAACTGGGCCAGGCCTTCCAGAAGAAGCAATAAAAAACGCCTCTGAGACTACTTTTGCAATATCAGAAGGATCTCTTACTACCCATGAGTGTTTAACGATAGGGAGTGTAATTCCAAAAATGTCAGTCTCTTGAAAAGCATCCGTTCCTATTGCAGGCCTTGGAACTTGGCCAGTAACTACTACCAATGGAACTGAATCCATTTGAGCTGTTGCAATACCAGTTACTAAATTGGTAGCCCCTGGACCTGAAGTTCCGAAACAGACCCCTACCTCACCTGTTGACCTGGCATATCCATCTGCAGCATGGGAGCCTCCCTGCTCATGTCTAACCATGTAGTGTTTTAACCATCCATCATTTTCTGCTTTATGTACTGCATCATAAATAGGGAGTATAGCGCCTCCTGGATAACCAAAAATGACTTTTACACCATGGACTTTTAGTGAATCCATTAATGCTTCTGCACCTGTGATCCATATGGGGTAATTTTTTTCTGAATCACCTTTTGATAAAGGTGTCGAAGTAAGGGTCACTAATGAAAATAAATCTATTTAAATACTAAACTTAATTAAATAATTTTGCCCATTTTATAAACGTAATGTCAGAAATTACTTAGAAAATAAATAACCCTTATGTTGTTTTATTTTTTTAAGTAATATGTAATTCATAAAATACCTAATTTATGAAGAGGTCCAGAGCCTGAGATAAGTTCAATAAAAAGTATAAGGAAGACGATCATAGCAACCCTTCCGTTCCAGACTTCTGAACTATTATTCCAACCCCATTGCCATTTTTCCTGAGGGTAAAGTTTAACTTTCTCAGGCAACTCAGAAGCTTTCTCTATATTAACAATCGGTCCATCTAGGCAAGAAACAACTAGATCACTAAGACCCTCAATAAAAGTAGGGTGTGTATTTAAGGCTTTCACCCTCCTGAAATTAACAATACCTGCTTTCTCAGCAATTTCTTTATATTCAATGTCAATTTCCTGTAAAGTTTCAATATGTTCTCCTACGAAACTTATGGGGACTACAATCAAATCATTTACTTTAGCTTTCCCAAGATCTGTCAATACTTCTTCTGTGTAAGGTTTTAACCATTCAACTGGGCCTACCCTACTTTGATAAGACAAGGTGTAAGAATTGGTATGACCTAAATATTTTTCAAGTTCATCGATAATTAATAGTGAACAATCCTCAATTTGTTCTTTATATGGATCTCCTGCTTCCTCTACATAACTTTTTGGAACACCATGAGCGGTAAAAAAGATATGTGCACTATCAGGCGATTCACAAAGTGAAATCTGTTCCGAAATTAGCTCAACCATAGATTTTAAGTAGCCTGATTGACTAAACCAATTTCTTATACATCTCATTGGGATTTTTTTAAACTCAGAATCTGAGTCTCTTAATTTTTTTAATTCTCGAAAGCTCGAACCACTTGTACTTATAGAAAAGTGTGGGTACAGAGGTAATACGACAATTTGATCTACTCCATCTGCTTTCATATCAGCGATGGCTGATTCTGTGAAAGGATGCCAGTATCTCATAGCTATATAAGTTGTGACATTTAAACCTTTATCTCTTAATTTGCTTTGTAATTCTCTAGCTTGTTGTTCTGTAATCCTTCTAATAGGAGATCCGCCACCTATTGAAAGGTAAGCTTGTTGTGAAGTAGTACTTCTAAGTGTACTTATTAACCATGCTAAAGGTTTCTGAAATGCTGGGACAGGAAGCCTAATTATTTCAGGATCAGAAAATAAATTATATAAAAATGGACCAACATCAGTAATCCTTTCAGGGCCCCCAAGATTCATTAATAAGACGCCTATTTTTTCCATTTAAATTTTATGGAGATTGAAAATAAACATTGGAAACGTCATTATAAATGTAATTATATAAGTTAATGAACGTAATTCAGGAAATTAATAATGTCAATGATAAATTTGCTACTGAAGGAAGCAAACTTAGAATTGAAAAAAGAGGGGAGAAATTAAACATTAGAGGTTCGTTACCTTCAAAAAATAATAAAAATAATTTTACGGTTCAACGAATATCTCTTGGACTCAAAGCGGATTTTAATGGCTTAGAAGAAGCTAAGAAAAAATTACAATTGATAACTTTGCAATTAGAATTAAATCAATTTGATTGGATCAATTGGGTAAAAGTTTCTGATAAGAGGGAAATAAAAGAAGAATTTAAATTTTTAACCAGACTTAATGATTTTGAGAAATATTTTTTTAGGGAGAATAAAAACGAATATTTAACAAGCACTAGGAAAACAACTTGGAGAAGCTCTTATAAGCCTTACCTTAAGAGAATGATATCCATTCAAAATGGTACGAATACTGAAAATTTAGATAATATTTTTATAACTACATTAAAAACCTATAAAGAAGGGAGCAGAAGCAGAAAACAATGCGCGACATCCCTTAGTGTTTTAGCAAAATTTTTAGAATATAAACTTCCTGAAGATTGGAAATTAATGGCTAAAGGATATGGTCTAAAGAAAGCAAGCTTTAGGGACCTTCCTACTGACGAGATCATTGAAAATCTATGGGAAAACATTCCAAACAAATCATGGAAATATGTTTTCGGGCTTATGGCTACATATGGTTTAAGAAATCATGAAGTATTTTTTTGTGACTTAAGCTCCTTAACTAATCATGGAGACAAAATTATTAGAGTTTTGCCTACTACTAAAACAGGAGAACATCAGGTTTGGCCCTTTCATCCTAAATGGATAGATAAATTTGAACTTTATAAATTAGGCAAACAACCAGAATTACTTCCAAAAATTAATAGAGATCTTAGAGTTACAACTTTGCAAAATATTGGAAAAAAAATAACTGATCAATTTAAACGTTATTCCCTTAAAATCAAACCTTATGACTTAAGACATGCGTGGGCAGTTAGGACGATTTTCTATGATCTACCTGATACAGTTGCAGCAAGAATGATGGGACATTCCGTTAGCCTACATACCCAAACTTACCATCACTGGATAACAAAAAGAGATCAACAACAAGCGGTAAATAATGCACTTTCAAAATATAAAAAACGTGAAGTTTTTAAAACACTATAATCTGAGTTAAAAGTTATTTTATGGCTGATGAGAAACAACCCTTTTCAAGAAATATAACTAGTCTTGATATTCAGGCTAAAGAACTTGGGATAGGAGGAAAGTTATCTCCTGAAACTGATGAGAGTCTTTATAAGAAAAGAATGCAAAAAAGAAAAGAAGTTCAATCAAAAAGATTACAAGTAAGAAAAACAAAAAAAGGTTTATTAATTGTTTTCACTGGAAATGGTAAAGGGAAAACAACTGCCTCTTTAGGAATGGCTTTAAGAACTATTGGACATGGTCATAAAGTGGCTATTATTCAATTTATTAAAGGCGGTTGGACTACTGGTGAAGAAAAAGCCCTTAAAAATTTATCATCGAATATTTATTGGCGTGCATTAGGAGAGGGATTTACTTGGGAAACACAAGATAGAGAAAGGGATGAAAAATTAGTTAAAGAAGCTTGGCAAATAGCTAAAAGATTTATTACAGATGAATCATATAAACTTATAATCCTTGATGAAATTAATATCGCAACTAAACTTGGTTATCTTTCTCCAGAAGAAATAATTAAGTTTATAAAAAGTCTAAATAAAAGAAAAAATCACATAGTTTTAACTGGAAGAGGAGCTTCCGAATTAATCATTAATCAAGCTGATCTGGTAACCGAGATGAAATTAATTAGGCATCCTTTTAAAGAACAAGGCATAAAAGCTCAAGCGTGTGTGGAGTTTTAGAATTTCAAAGAAATTTTTTTGTTTTCTGTTTTTCGATTGAGAATTGTTTAAAGACGCAAGCATTATCATCCTAAAAAAGAAATTCTGTATATTTACTTGCTAAGGTCATAAAAGTATGATTATTGAATGACTTACAAAAGAGTACTTTTAAAGCTTAGTGGTGAAGCACTAATGGGAGATAAACCTTATGGCATAGACCCTGCGATAGTTCAATCAATAGCTGAAGATGTTGAAAGGGTAATTGCAAATAAAGTTCAGCTTGCAATTGTTGTTGGTGGTGGCAACATATTTAGAGGACTAAAAGGTTCTGCTGATGGTATGGACAGAGCAACAGCTGATTATGTCGGAATGTTAGCAACGGTGATGAATGCAATTTCCCTTCAAGATGGATTAGAGAGAGTTGGGGTTGAAACTAGAGTACAAACCGCGATAGAGATGCAAGAAATTGCCGAACCTTATATTAGAAGAAGAGCTATGAGACATCTAGAGAAAGGAAGAGTTGTAGTTTTCGGAGGTGGTTGTGGAAATCCATTTTTCACTACTGATACTACTGCTGCTTTGAGAGCCGCCGAAATAAATGCTGAAGTTGTCATGAAGGCGACAAAAGTTGACGGAGTTTATGATCGTGATCCCCATAAATTTGAAGAAGCAAAAAAATACTCATCTCTAACTTACCAACAAGTTCTAAGTGATGAAATCGCTGTAATGGACAGTACTGCCATTGCTCTATGCAAAGATAATAATATTCCAATTATGGTTTTTGATATTTTTAAAAAAGGGAATATTTCAAGAGCTGTTGCCGGAGAGTCTATAGGCTCTTTAATAAGTTAAAACTCATTTAAGTTAATTATTTCTAATCATGAAAGAACAAGAAATTCAATCGAGTATGAACAAAAGTGTTGAAGCCACTCAAAGAAACTTTAATACTATTAGGACGGGGAGAGCTAACACATCATTATTAGACAGAATTAGTGTTGAGTATTATGGAGCAGAAACTCCCATTAAATCACTTGCCTCAATAGCAACTATCGATTCACAAACAATTTCAATACAACCATTTGATATTTCTTCCTTACAAACTATTGAAAAAGCAATCTCAGTTAGTGATTTAGGTATCACCCCCAATAATGATGGGAAGGTGATAAGAATAAATGTCCCACCATTAACTGAGGAAAGAAGAAAAGAGTTTTGCAAGTTAGCTTCAAAATATGCAGAGGAGGGTAAAGTAGCTCTAAGAAATATTAGAAGGGATGCTGTTGACAAAGAGAAGAAAGATGAAAAGGAAGGTTTAATATCAAAAGATTTATCAAGAGATAATCAATTAGAAATACAAAAATTTACTGACAAATATATTTCTTTAATAGAAACTAAATTATCTGAAAAGGAGAAAGAAATTCTAAAAGTTTGAAGGAATTCGACACTATAATTGTGGGAGGAGGTCTCTCAGGATCTTCTACAGCGCTTAATTTATCAAAAAAAGGTTACTCCGTGTTAATTATAGAGAAGGAGGAATCAGAAAATATTAAGCCGTGCGCAGGTGGAATGGCATCCTCAATGAAAAAATATCTTCCGTTAGATATAGATCAATCAATAGAATCTAAAATTAGGAATGTTGAATTCAGATGGAAGTCATCTGACAATGTTGTTGCCGACCTTAGTGGTGAATCACCTTTTTGGATAATTAGAAGAGAAATATTAGATAAATTAATACTTAATGATGCTCTAAAATATGGCAGTGAGATAGTAAGACCAGCACAGGCCGAAAAAATAACGCAACAAAATAAGACTTGGTTAATAAAATGCAGTAATAAAGTTACATATAAATCTAAATTTCTTGTTATTGCCGACGGTTCACAATCTAAATGGGCTGGATATTTCAACTTAGGTCCAAGAAAGCCAAAATTTGCTAATACTATCGCCTTGAGGTTAAAAGGATTAGGTAATATTCCTAAAGATTCAGTTAGATTTGAGTTTGGATTTGTTAAGTATGGATTTGCTTGGGCATTTCCATTAAAAGATAGTGTAAATATTGGCTTAGGAACTTTTATAAACAATAAACTTCTAGAAAATAAAGACCTCAATAAGAAAGTAATAAAAAGTTTCGGATTTGAAGATTCATCTTTTAAGGTGGTTCATAAAAAGCTAAGAATTTGGAATGGTCTAAACAAGATCAATGGGGAAAGGGTGATTGCGGTGGGAGATGCAGCCTCACTTTGCGATCCGTTTTTGGCCGAAGGTATTAGACCTTCTCTAATTAGTAGTCATTTTGCTGCAGAAAGTATTGACCAATGTTTGTCTAGAAATAATAATAATTTAAATAATTACTCAATAAGTATCAATAATGAATGGGGGAAATCCATGGCATGGGGGAAGAGAATTGCTCAAATCTTTTATAGATTCCCAAAAACCGGCTATCAACTAGGTGTCAAACGAAAAACAGCCCCTAAAAGAATTGCTCAAATATTATCTGGTCAAATGAATTATGAAGATATCGCTATGAGAGTTATAAAGAGACTTTTAACCAAAAGTAAAGATTAATTTTATATTAATAAAATGAAATCTAAGTTGCCGAAATTAATTTTTGATTATTAATTTCTGAGAGTCTTTTTAATAACAACTCTTCTAATTCTTCTATTGCTTTGCTGAAGCCTGTTATTCCTTCGCTAAGCTTTTCACTTGCCATTTGATCCTCTAACATACTTAATCTAAAGTCTTTCTCATCAAATTTGTAGTCAATAGAATTCTTGATTTGAGTATCTTCATCTAATTTTTTAATTAATTCTCCCTCCTCTCTATTAAGTTCATCTAAAAATTTTGGCGCAATAGTTAAAAGGTCACATCCTGCTAATTCTTTTATTTCATCTACATTTCTAAAGCTTGCACCCATTACTTCAGTTTTAAATCCTTTTTCTTTAAAATAATTATAAATTTTGGTTACTGATATAACCCCTGGATCTTCACACCCTGAAAAATTATCTTTGCCAGTTTTTGCTTTATGCCAATCCAATATTCGCCCCACGAAAGGGGAGATTAAGGTAATTTTTGCATTAGCACAGGTTACAGCTTGGCAGAAGTTAAAAAGTAAAGTTAAATTGCATTTAATACCTTCTTTTTCTAAAATTTCAGCTGCCTGAATTCCTTCCCAAGTTGAAGCGATCTTAATCAAAATTCTTTCTTTATCTATTCCAAAACTTTTATAATGATTTATTAACTTTCTTGCTTTTCTAACTGTTGCTTCAGTATCAAAACTTAGTCTTGCATCAACTTCTGTAGATACTCTTCCTGAAATAAGTTTAAGAATCTCCTTGCCAAAATATACTGATACCTGATCAATAGTCTCTTTAATTAATTCACTTTCAGAAAAGCCATCCGCTAGGGATTTTCTTGAACTTTCCAAAGCTTGATCTATTAATTTTATGTAATCAGGATTCTTAGCCGCAGCCAATATTAGTGATGGATTAGTAGTGGCATCTCTAGGTTGAAATTTTTTAATTGCATCTAAATCTCCAGTATCAGCAACAACAACAGTAATAGAAGATAATTGCTCTAAAATTGATTTCATGTCTAGATAACCATATTTCCTTTTAGGTTAGCTTCAATTCCAAACGAAATCATTAAATAATGAACTAATTAACTAAAAAACCATAATTATTTCAGGGTTTTTTAACAATCTTTCTCTTTTCTTCAATTTGTGGCGGTATTTTTTCAATAACAATTAGGCTTTCGATAATTTCTTTTGCAATTGGCACAGCAACTGTTGAACCATAAGCGTATGCTTTAGAAGGTTCGTCAATAACCACAAGGACAACATACTTTGGACTATTAACAGGAAAAGTAGCGACAAAACTACAAACTTTTTTATGAGAATATTTTCCTTTATATGCTTTTAGAGAAGTTCCGGTTTTACCTCCAATTCTGTATCCTTCAATTTTTGCTCCATTTCCACTGCCATTATCAACAACACTTTCCATCCATTCAAGAACGGTTCTTGATACCTCCTCAGAAAAGATTTCTTTTGGAGAATTATTTTTAAGATTATCTTTAAAATTTAAGGTAACATGAGGAATTACTTCACTCCCCCCATTAGCTAAAATAGCGTGAAGTTGAGCCAATTTTAAAGGAGAAATAGAAAATCCCTTTCCAAAAGATGCTACTGCTGGCTCAATTGACTGACTTACAAATATATCCTTTGACTTTAATTGACCAGCTGTAGATTCAAATAAATCCGTCTCCAGACTTTTACTAATCCCTAATTTATTAAGCCAATTCCAATAAGTTTTAGGCGGTAAGTTTTGCATTATTTTTACCATCCCTACATTACTTGAAACTTGTAAGACTTTTGGATAATCTATATAGCCATTTCCTTTTTTATCCCAATTCGAAAGGCTCCATCCTCCAACATTAACCTTCCCATTATCTTCAACCAAACCATCTTTTTTGATTACTTTTTCTTCCAATGCTAAAGCTAGATTTATTGGTTTAAAAGTTGAACCAGGTTCGAATAAATCTTGCGAATACCAACCTCTGAAGACTTCGGAATCATAATCCCAATATTTATTTGGATCATAAGATGGAATTGATGCTAACGATAAGATCTCTCCACTATTTACATTCATTACTATCGCAAAGCCTTTCTTTGCATTCCAGTTAATTACATGTTTTCTTAAAGCGTTAAAAGTAGCTTTCTGTAATCTTGAATCTATTGTTAAACCTAAACTCTTGTAGTCATTAATAAAGTCTGTTGGGCCCGAATTGTCTGGGAGAGGGGTTCCATCTCCTCCTTTCTTTATCAAATTACTTTTATTAAGTACTTTGATTTGATTATCCAAATGCAGTTCTAAACCCGCTGAACCTTTATTCTCATGATTAACAAATCCAATAAGATTTGAATACAAATTACGTTGAGGATAATATCTTTGAGAATATTTAACGAGATCCAGACCACTAATATGTAGATTTTTAATCTTTTTTGCTTGATTCTCTGTTATTTCATCCAGCAATTCAATCCCTGTCATTTTATTTTCAAATTTTGATAGAAGAAATTCATCTTTTACATTTAAAATTGGCGTTAATTTATTAACCACTTCAACAATAGTTCTTAATCTATTAGTTGAATCACCAGGAAAGTTAAAATATTTAGGATGAGCCCATAATTTGTAGAGAGGTTTATCGTAAGCAATCAGTCTGTTATTTCTATCTACAATTGATCTTCTCTTACTTAGAGAACTAATCTTAGTGAATTGTATTAATCTCGCTTTTTTTTGTAAGTCAGAGGCACTAAAAACTTGCAAATTTACTAACCTTCCAAATAGCCCAAAAATTAATAATATACAAAATATATAAGTTACCTTAAACCTTCGAGCTTCCAGCGGGATTAGGTGAACAATTTTCTTACGTTTTTTCATTAATATCCTATTTGATATTTACTATCTTTTAATCCATCTTTAATATATTTTATTTTTTTATTTAAGTAATTCCTTTTCTTATTAGTAATTTGCTTATCAAGGTAAATTAAATCTTTTGGAGTTGTTTTTTTAAAAGTATTAAGGGACTCAATTTTATTAATATAAAATTCTTCAGTCTTAGAAATATAATCTATGAGATTATTATTTTTTACTCTTGTTTTGGTTAAATTTTTATATATACCTGTCCATTTTCTCTGACTATTAAAAGAAATAAAAGAGAAGATAAAAATCAAAATTAATAAAGATATATTTACGCTATTGAATATTCTGTGGATAAATTTTAAATTAAATAATTTTATTTTCTTTGAATTTATTTTATTAGCACCATAAAAATAATTTTTTAAAGAATTTTCATTCTTATTTATATTCATCTCTTAGTATTTTTATAAATATAAAAAGTATTATGAATCAAATAAACATTTATTAAATTAATGCGCAAGTAATATATCTAAATCTTTATGTTCTCAAAAGAAACAAATTCAAAAAGGTCATTCCATTCCATAGAGAATGCATAATAACAGAAGATGATAGTCTTCCTGAAATAAGTCTTGTAGTTCCCAATCCGATACCTAAGGTAAACAATGGGATCATTTCACTGATACTCAAATGAGCCAAGGCAAAAATAAAAGCAGAGATTGTAATACCTAGAATTATTCCGAATTCTCTTGATAAGATTGGTAGTAAAACGCCTCTGAAAATAACCTCCTCAAATATTGGGGCTAAAAATGTAGTTGTTAAAAATAAAAGTACACATGAAATATAATTATTGCTATTTAAAACTATCTCAAGTAAAGGATTACTCCCATTATCGTTATCAACTAAAAGATTCATAATAAATGACACCAGCAAAACAAAAGGAATTATCATTAAAAACCCCTTAAATCCCTGTAGAAATGAATCTTTTATCGGTAAAAAATTGAATTGAAAATAATCTTTTTTGAAAATAAATTTATTTTCAAAAGATTTTATTTGATAATAAATAATCAAGAGAGGGGGAATTGCCATAAAAAGATAGCCAAAAAATATTTTTAATGATTGTGTTAATTCGATTGATAGATTAGAAGCCACTAATTCAACTAAAGTGATTGAAAATAAGGGCGAAATAACTTCTCCTAAAACGACGAATCCTCCTGATATCAACAAAACCATATCTAACAAATCTAAATCTAAGGATTTAAATTCTTTCCACTCAATTTTTCTTGAAGCCAAAACACTCCATGATGTTCTTAAAACTAGTAAAGAGCCAAAGATTATTGTAAATAGAGGTATTAATCTAATAGCTATTATTTTTAAAAACATTTTTTTTGAAAGTGTATTTGTTATTAATTGACTCTCATCAAAAGAAAATCTTTTGCTCAACAAGTGGTATAGAAATCTGTCGTCTTTAAATGAATCAAGTAAATCATAATCAGGCTTATATGAATTATCTAGATTACTTTTAGTTAAATTTGCTACTACTAATTTATAGTTTTTATTATCAAAGCTATTAGAATACTTTTCTTTAAAATTTATATCATTTTTCTTGGAAGAAAGTATCCAAATTAATTTATTCCTTTCTGTTAATTCATCATAAGAAATCTCAGAAAGGGAATTCTTAATATCTTCAATTGGATCGTTAATAATAAGAAGGTTTCTTAAATTAATTGGTATTGAAGGCAAAGCTAATTCCGCAATTTCTTTTTCTTTTTGACTAATATCAAAGCTAACCGATGGTCGGCTAAGACTATCTCGAAGCCCTTGTTGCCACACAAAAAAAGTTATGATGAGAGAAATAAAAGCTATAAGTAGTTTTGTCTTAGAAATATTTTTATTCATGTATTTAATAATAAAATATAAAACTTAATTTAGTTTCATTGAAATTTCTAATAATCATATACCTATTTTTATCACGTCATGAGATGATAAAAATACTATAATCTCAAATTTATATAATGAGCGTTAGATTAGTTTTAGTAAGGCATGGGCTTAGCAGTTTTAATGAAAAAGGTTTAGTTCAGGGCAGGACAGATAATTCATATTTAACCGATAAGGGTTACGAACAGGCACATAAATCGGGGGAGGCTTTATCTGGCATTAATTTCGACAATATATATTCATCTCCACTTGTAAGAGCAGCAGAGACGGCAAAGACAATTCAGAAAAACTTAAAAGGAGAAAATAATATTATTTACGACAAAAATTTATTAGAGGTTGATCTTAGTTCATGGTCTGGTTTAACTATTAATGAAATAAAAAACAAGTATCCAGAACAATATCTTCTTTGGAAAAATGATCCTGAAAATTTAAATTTAGTGAGTATTCACAATTCAACATATCAACCAATAAGGGAATTATATGAGCAGGCAAATGAATTTATTAAAAGTATTCTAAAAATCTATTTAGAAAAAGAAGAGGCAAACATTTTGATAATTGGTCATAATGCAATTCTAAGATGTTTAATTTTATTATTAATTGGGAGACCTAAAAAAGGTTTTAGAAAAATAAAGTTAGATAATGCCTCTTTTTCAATCCTTAATATAGTGAAGCAAAGAAATTCATATAAAACACAAATTGAATGTTTAAATCAAACTTCTCATATAGAAAAAAGAATTCCTGATCAGATTGGAGACTCAAGAATATTTTTAGTTAGACATGGTGAAACCAACTGGAATAAAGAAGGTCGATTCCAAGGGCAAATAAATATTCCTTTAAATAATAATGGGAAAGATCAGGCGGGAAAAGCCTCTAAATATTTAGAAGAAATTAACTTCAACAAAGCTTTTTCGAGTTCAATGGACAGACCATATGAAACAGCACAAATAATTCTTCAAAAGAAATCAGGTTTAGAAATAAAAAAGATTAAAGAATTAGTAGAAATAAGCCATGGATTATGGGAAGGTAAATTAGAAAATGAAATTAAGAAACAATGGCCAGAATTACTTAAAAATTGGCATGAAAAACCTGAAGAGGTATTAATGCCAGAGGGTGAGAGTATTAAAGATGTATCTGAAAGATCGGTTAAGGCTTGGGAAGAAATATGTTTAACTCAAAAGAATAAAGATTTGACCTTGTTAGTAGCACATGATGCAGTCAATAAAACCCTTATTTGTAACTTATTAGGAATTGATTTTTCCAATATCTGGATGATAAAACAAGGTAATGGAGGTATAACTATTATTGATATCTTTAATGATCCTCAAAAAGACAATGTAATTAGCGCTCTGAATATTACGACACATCTTGGAGGGATATTGGACTCAACGGCATCAGGGGCTCTTTAAAAATGAGAAAAAACTTTTTTTTTGAAAACATAAATATTTTGATGGGCTCCAATGCGACAGTGATCAAAGATAATCTACTAATTATCGATGGAAAAATAGAAGCATTTGGTAATAAGGCAAAGGAGGAGGCGTTAAAGAAGAATATTAAAATTTCTCAATCTGGTAATAAAATATTGGCTCCAATGCTGGTAGATAGTCACTCATTTTTAAAAGATCCCTTAACAGGGTTTGATGATAATCTAGAAAATTTAAAGTTCAGAGCAAAGAAATCAGGTTTCGGAACAATTGCCTTTCTTCCAAATAGTAACAACTGGAGAGATAGTCCCGAAAAAATACCCTTTCAGAAAAATAATGAATTTGATTTAAATATTTATTTTTGGGGAAGTTTTAGTTTGGAAGATAAGGGTAAAAATCTATCTCCTCATGATGAACTTTTAAAATCAGGTTCAATAGGTCTTTCTACTAGCAACTTTTTTAATACGTCAATCATTTTTAAAGGTCTTTCTTTAGATACAGTTAAGTTATCACCGATATTATTTTCGTTAACAAAAGAAAACTCACAACACAAAGGAATGATAAATAAGGACATAAAATCACTACAATCAGGATTCTTCATTATTGACAATAATAATGAAGTTTCAGAAGTTAAAAATATCTTAGAAATCAAGAATATTTTCCCAGATAAAAATATAGTAATTAAAAATATTTCAGATTCAAATTCTCTTAAACAAATAGAAAAGCAGGTAATTCCGATTTCATCAACAATAAGTTGGTGGAGCTTAATAGCAGATACAAATAATCTTGAGTTAGATGATCTTGGGTGGAAAGTAGATCCACCTTTAGGTTCTCAAGAAAATAGAGAATTATTAATAAAAGGTTTAGAAAATGATTTAATTCAAGCAATTGCAGTGAACTCGACTGCATTAAACGATGAAAATACATTTATTCCAATAAATGATAGACCTGTAGGGATAAGCTCTTTTGAATTAGTTTTACCGTTATTATGGGAAGAATTTATTTCCAAAAGAGATTGGCCAATACCAAAGCTTTGGAAATATTTAAGTTTTAATCCCTCTGATCTATTAGGAATAATGCAAGAGAAATTATCTATAGGTAGTAAAAGATGGCTTATATTTGACCCTGAGACAAAATGGCTAAATAATCAAATCAATTTGGGTTATGATTCTCCTTCAAATTTCCCAAAGAAAAATGAATTAATTAAAGGGAAAGTGATTCATGTAGGGCTTGATTTTTAAAAAGCCCAAAACTCTTTAAAGGCCAAAACCTAAAGTAGGCTTTTCCAATTATTTCCTTTTTATGAAGAAATTTACCTCCAGGCCAATATCTTCCATCCCAGCTATTTGATCTGTTGTCACCTAAAACCAAAAAATGATCTTTCGGTACTTTCGCACTTTTAAACTCTCCGCAATTATTAAATAAGGATTCGGAACAGAAATTAATAACGTATGGCTCAAAAATCTTTTTATTATTAATTATCACTTCGCCTTTAATATTGACACTGACTAATTCTCCAGGCAAGGCCACTACTCTTTTTATATACGCATCACAAGCCTGATCTCTTAATCCAGGGATGAATGACATTGGAGGGAAACCCATAAAAAAACAATAACTTTTATTCGGTAATGGATTAGATCTTGATGCAATAAGTTTTTCATCAAAAGAGAAAGGCGATTTAAAGACAACAATATCTCCTCTTTGAGGTAATGAGTTTTTTAAGGAAATTTTTTCAATAATTAATCTATCGTTTATTTGTAATTCAGGAAGCATTGAACCAGAGGGGATATAACGAGGTTCTGCCAAAAAAGATCTGCAAGAAGAAACAAAAAAAGCTAAGACAAGTAATGGACCCCATTCATGAAGTATATTTTTAAAAGAGAAATTCATAAAGTTTAAAAAATTATAAGAAAAAGATTTATTTGAGTTTCGAGATATATTCAGATTCATTGAATCCAAGTACTAATTTACTTTCGTTAATTACTAAAAATGGTCTTTTAATTAATTTTCCATCATTTGACAATAATTCCAAAATTTCCTTTTTTGTTAATTCAAGAATATCAATATCGATTAACTTATAACTCTTACCTCTTGTATTAAATATCTTTTTGATATCTAATGAAAATTGTATTAAAGCCAATTCCAAAAATTTTTTCGAAGGTGGTTCTTTAACAATATCTATTAATTGATAATTAATATTATTTAGTTCAAGCCAATTCGATGCTTTTCTACATGTAGAGCATTTTGGGTAGCTATAAAAAATTACTCTTTTCAATTTATTTAACTTTCGATGATTTTTTTAAAACTTTAAAAGATTTCTTTTTTTTTGGTGTACATTTTCTTAAAAGTTGTTCAACTACTTCAAAATCTCTCCAACCATTTATTTGAACCGTCCTTCCATCTAAGCCTTTACTTGTTCTAAAAAATTCTGCAACCTCTTCTAATTGATTAGGAGCTATTTGATTAATACTAATTATATTTTCTTGCCTAGGATTAGATATAGGAACACATAAAAGTTTCCCATCATATTGCCCACAGTCATGCATATCTAAGACCCCTATGGGTCTTGCTTTTATTAGACAACCTGCGAATGTTGGCTCATCCATGATTACCATCGCATCTAGCGGAGCTCCATCATCAGCAAGGGTGTTTGGGATAAAGCCATAGTCAAATGGGTAGCGTACAGAAGAATGTAAAATTCTATCAAGTGCCATAATTCCAGCTTGAGAACAATATTCATATTTATTCCTACTTCCAGCTGGTATTTCAACCACTAAATTAACTACACCCTTCATTGGAGATGGAGGTATCAAACTAAGATCCATCTTTTTTAATTAAGTGAAAGGAAGTAATCTGATTTCCTTGAGATAAAGGCCTACCAAGCAAAATACTAATTGAAGGTAATAAAATTGTCAGGGAAGCTATTATGATCCCAAGAAATGAAATTGATAAACTCTTCATATTTAAGGGGTCATCATCATCTCTTTCCAATTCACTTGAAATAGTAATAAGAGAAGATTTTTCACTTAATTTACTTTTGACAAACTGCTTTGAATTTGTGGATCTCAAGAGATTTACTTGTTAAAAGTTGAGTAATAAACCTAACAAAAATATTTTACAATCAAAAAGTACATAAATCAAAAATTAGTTAAAATTAAATCTTAATTTAATTTTTTTCTAAAAAAGATTTAATACTTTTTAATTCTTCAAGAATTTGAGAAAGCGTATTTTGTGTAGCTGAAGATGGAGAATTAAAAACTTCGACAGTAACTTCTTTAATTCTTAAAATATCCTTAGCAAATCTGGCAATTTCATTAGGGTGAAAACGTAATGGTTCTTTCTGATCAGTTCTATATTCAGGATTTAATTTTCTCGGATTGAAGCTAGGATTTAAATTTCTTAGATCAGTATTTGTGTATCTGTAAACAGAGGCTCTTGATCGGTTAAGGAATTTCTGAACTTCATCAATACCAACTAATTCTTCTGAACTAGAAATATTAGAATCTATATTTTCCATAACTTTATTAAAAATGTCATTCAGGTTTATGAATTTACTTAAAAGTTTTAAGTTTTATTATTGCAGAAACTAGCAGAAAGGATAAATCTAAACTACCTGCCTTCAGGGACTCAAGACACTTTAAATTTTTTTTACATCTTAATTGATAAAATCAATTAGATTTAAAAATTTTTTTATGCGCGTCACCACCTCATTTCCTCTGGGGACGCTTCGTGACACTCCTTCTGAAGCAGAAATTATTTCTCATCAATTACTTTTAAAAGGCGGTTATATTCGCAGAGTCAATAGTGGCATTTATGCATACATGCCATTAATGCTCAGAGTTATTGAAAAAATATCTACCATAATTGAAAAAGAACTTAATAATAATCATTGTTCGAAATTACTTTTACCCCAACTCCACCCAGCAGAGTTATGGAAAAGAAGTGAGAGATGGGAAGGTTATACCGCTGGGGAAGGCATAATGTTTAATTTAAAGGATAGGCAAGGAAAAGAATTTGGCTTGGCACCTACACATGAAGAAGTCATTACAAGCATTGCATCAGAAATGATAAATTCATATAAACAGTTACCTTTATGTTTTTACCAAATACAAACAAAATTTAGAGATGAGATAAGACCTAGATTTGGATTAATGAGAAGTAGAGAATTTATAATGAAGGATGCTTATTCTTTTCACTCATCAAAAGAAGATTTATCTTCTTTTTATGAAAAAATGGAAAAAGCTTATGAAAATATTTTTAAAAATTGCGGATTAGATACAGTCGGTGTGGATGCCGATAGTGGAGCAATTGGAGGAGCAGCATCTAAAGAATTTATGGTAACAGCAGAAGCTGGGGAAGATTCTATTTTATTTACTGAGAGTGGCTCATATGCAGCAAATATTGAAAAAGCCGTTTCTTTACCATCAAAAGAGATTCCTTTAATAAAGTCCCATGATGAATGGATAGAAACCCCTAATCAAAAATCGATAGTTGAGATTTGTCAAAATAATAATTTAGACGCAAGTCAAATAATTAAAGTCGTTATATTCCTTGCAAAATTTGAAGATAAATCTGAAGTCCCAATTCTCTCATGTATAAGAGGAGATCAGAATATTAATGAAGTCAAGCTTTTTAATTTGATCAACAAAAAATATAATTCAAACTTGATTCACATAAAAATAGTCGAAGACAATGCAATTATTAATAAAAATCTAAATAATTTTCCATTAGGTTTTATTGGTCCAGACATAAATGATGAAACAATAAAAATTAATTCCAGTTGGGATAAAAGTTGGATAAGAATCGCCGACTACTCTGCTAGTAATCTTTCAAGTTTTGTGAGTGGTGGTAATAAAGTTAATTTCCACAAAGTTTTTCGAAAGTTTTCATTTATTGAGAAAAAGTTCTTAATCTCAGATATAAGGAATGCAAAAAAAGGAGATCGCATCAAACTGGAAAGTAATGAAGAGTTAAAAGAAAAAAGAGGTATAGAAATTGGACATATTTTTCAATTAGGCCAAAAATATAGTGAAAAATTAAATGCAAAGTTTTCTGATAAGGATGGACAATTGAAAAATTTATGGATGGGTTGTTATGGAATAGGAGTAACAAGAATAGCTCAAGCAGCAATTGAACAGAATTATGATGAAAATGGTATTTCTTGGCCAATTCAAATTTCACCTTTTGAGATTTTAATTATTCCTACTAATTTGAAAGATCCCATTCAAAAAGCACTTACTGAAGAGATTTATGAAGATTTTAGAAGCAACCAAATCGATGTTCTCCTTGACGACCGAGATTATAGAGCAGGAGTGAAATTTAAAGATGCAGATTTAATTGGAATTCCTTTCCAAATAATTATTGGCAGAGATTCAATTAATAAAGAAGTAGAATTCATCTCCCGATCAAGAAAAAGTAAAATTAAAATTGCATCTAAAAATTTATTAGAGAAATTTATTTCCGAATCAAAAGTAATGTACAATAAAAATTCTTAAAGCTAAAATTTATTCGGAGTTAAGTTATGTTAGTTAAAGAGATGACAGAATTATTTTCTAGATTTTTTGTAAAAGCAATATCATTTGCCATTTGTTTATCTGTTTTTTTTACACTATTTAATTCTCCATCATATGCAGCAAAGACCTCTATGACAGGTGACTATGCTAAAGATACAATCTCAGTTGTTAAAACTCTACAAATTGCAGTTGAAACTCCAAAAGATTCTCCTGATAAGGATGAGGTTAGAGATGAATCACTTGCTCTAATAACTGACTATATTTCTAGATACAGAAACAGAGGCATGGTTAATAAAACTCAATCATTTACAACAATGCAGACAGCATTAAATGCTATGGCAGGTCATTACAAAAACTTTGCAACTAGGCCTCTCCCAGATAAACTTAAAGAGCGTTTAACAAAAGAATTTACTCTTGCCGAAAAAATGGTTCTCAGAGAAAGTTAATACAAATGATTTACTTTTTTAAAGTAATTCAATAATTTTGAATATATTATATATTCGTACAAAAATAATGAACTTCTAAAATTGGCTAATGTTGTTGTAATCGGAGCTCAATGGGGTGACGAAGGAAAAGGTAAAATAACCGATTTATTAAGTCGTTCGGCAGATGTTGTTGTTCGTTATCAAGGGGGGGTAAATGCAGGACATACGATTGTAGTCGATGATAAGGTTTTAAAATTACATTTAATTCCATCTGGAATACTTTATAAAGAAACAATCTGTTTAATTGGATCTGGCACAGTTGTAGACCCAAAGATATTGCTCAAAGAAATAGATATGTTGATTGAGAATGGGATAGATATTTCAGGATTAAAAATCTCATCAACCTCTCATGTCACCATGCCCTATCATCGTTTATTAGATGAAGCAATGGAAGCTGATAGAGGATCAAATAAAATTGGAACAACAGGAAGAGGGATTGGTCCAACGTATGCTGATAAATCACAAAGGAATGGTATAAGGATAAGAGATTTGCTTAATGAAGATAGATTAAGAGATGTTATTGAGATCCCGCTGAAAGAAAAAAATGGACTTCTAGAAAAAATATATGGCATTGCTCCTCTTATTAAAGATGAAATAATTGAAGAATATCTTAATTATGGACAGAGACTGTCAAAGCATGTAGTTGACTGTACAAGAACTATTCATGCGGCTGCAAAAAATAAAAAAAATATCCTTTTTGAAGGAGCGCAGGGAACATTACTTGACTTGGATCATGGAACATATCCTTATGTGACCTCGTCAAATCCTATATCAGGAGGTGCTTGTATTGGTGCTGGAGTTGGGCCAACTTTAATAGACAGGGTGATAGGAGTAGCGAAAGCATACACTACGAGAGTTGGAGAGGGGCCATTCCCAACAGAATTACAAGGAAGTATTAACGATCAACTTTGTGATAGAGGGAGTGAATTTGGAACCACAACTGGAAGAAGAAGAAGATGTGGTTGGTTTGATGGAATTATCGGCAAATACGCTGTTTATGTAAATGGTCTTGATTGTTTGGCAGTAACAAAACTAGATGTGCTAGATGAGTTAGATGAAATTCAAGTCTGTATTGCATATGAATTAGATGGTAAAGAAATAGATTATTTCCCCACAAATTCTGATGACCTAAAAAAATGTAAACCAATTTTTAGAAAATTAAAAGGATGGCAATGCTCGACTGCTAATTGCAGAAAACTATCTGATCTGCCTGAAAATGCTATGAATTACCTCAGATTTCTTGCTGAATTAATGGAAGTGCCAATTGCGATTGTTTCATTAGGCGCAAACAGAGATCAAACTATAGTAATTGAAGACCCAATCCATGGTCCTAAAAGAGCTCTCCTAAGATAATTAAGAAATCTGATCTCAATGATAGAAAAAAACAACCTTTTTGTTTTAAAAAAAGATATAGACCTTATTGGATTAGGAAATGCAATAGTTGATATTATTGTTAATGTGGATGATGAATTTTTAGAGATAAATACCCTCAAAAAGGGATCTATGAATCTCATCAATTCTAATGAATCTGAAGCTTTATTAAAAAATTGCACAGTAATTAAAAAAATATCAGGGGGGTCGTCTGCTAATACTGTCGTATGCTTAGCTGAATTAGATAATAATGTTCAATTTATTGGAAGAGTAAAGAATGACAATTTTGGAAATTTCTTCTCTACTGATATTAAAAGAAGTAATACTATTTTTAACACCCCGCCAATAGATAAAGGGCCCTCAAGTGCACATTCAATAATTTTTATAACTCCAGATGCACAAAGAACAATGTGCACATATTTGGGGGCTTCAATTGAATTTGAACCTAAAGATGTAAATTATAAGTTAATAGCAAATAGCAAATATTTATACTTGGAAGGATACTTATGGGATAGTGATTTAGCCAAAAATGCCTTTCTTCAAGCTGCAAAGCTTGCCAAAGAATCCGATACAAAAATAATACTTTCATTATCGGACTCTTTTTGTGTAGATAGGCATCGAGAAAGTTTCTTAGAATTAATTGAAAACTACATTGATATAGTTTTTTGTAATGAATCAGAAGTTTTGAGTCTATTTCAAGAAAATGATTTACAAAGATGCCAAGAATCTATTTCTTCAATTTGTGAATTAGTAATAATCACTTTAGGAAGTAAAGGTTCTTTAGTTGTCAATAAAGGCAAGTCTGTAGAAATAAAACCAAAACTATTAGGTAAAATAATTGATACAACCGGCGCAGGAGATCTTTATGCTGGTGGATTTATTCATGGACTAATTAATAATTATTCTTTAAAAAAGTGCGGAGAAATAGGCTCAATATGCGCTGGTCATATAATTACTCAGTTAGGTTCTAGATCTAATATTAATCTACAAAAGTTATTACGTACACACCTGATTTGAACAAGATTTATTTACCCAATTAGAATATTTTTTTTCAGAATTAAACTTTTTATAAATAATTTGAGGTACATCATAAGATATTTGCTTTTGTAAGAAAACTACCAAAGCATTTTTCAATTCTGGTTTACTTTTTATTATAATTTCCAACTCATTAACCTCCTCAATTTTTCCTTTCCACTCATAAATGGAATGAATTTCTTTTAATGAGACACATGCTGCAAGCTTTTTTTTGAGTAATAATTTAGCTATTTTTTTAGCTGCTTTTTTATTACATTCAGTTGCTACCAAAAGTAAAACTTTCTTCATCCTAAAGTGATGTTTTTACAATTTAATTGACTTATCAACTTATCATAATCAAAAAATATAAGCGAGTTTTTAAATTTTAGTTTTGGCCTTTTTACTAAAAATAACTTCATATCACTTTTATAAACAATTTCCTCCCAATTCATTTGTGCATAACTTCCAGAATCTCTGCAAAGTATATAATCTATCTTCCAATGATCACATAGTTTTTTTTCTAAAATGTTTCCTTTGTTTTTACTAGGTTCGAGTATTGCTATGTTTGAATTTTTTATACATGAGGAAAAAGCTTTGGATATGCTGTCATATGTTGGAATTACTCTTGTAAATACATTTGCACCACATTTTGAATAATAACTTGCCGTCTCATTTAGTAATCTAGATCCTATTGCTAAAAGAATATTTTTATTTACTAAAACTTCCGTGTTTATATTTTTTAAATCCTTTATATAGTAAAAGTTTTTAAATGGTTTTATTTCCGATTTTCTCTCAAAAGCCAAAAGAGGCTTTTTGATTTTTTTACATGCTTCATCTAGGTTTTGAGAAATAACTAAAGCAAATGGATGAGTTGCATCTATTACATAATTAATTTTATTTTTTTCAATAAAGTTGATGATTTCACTTGAACCATTTAATTTTCCTGTAATGATGTGTAACTTTGAATTTTCAACATAAGATTTACTTGCTTTATGCGTGACAACACTTACAAATACTACATAATTTAGTTTTAATAGTTTGTTAACTATTACTGGTCCGTCTGAAGTTCCTGAAAGGATCCAAACATTTTCGTGGCAATTTTCTGAATAGTGCATCAAGATAACTGTAATTAAATAGAAAGTTAATGAATCATTGTTTAATTCAAGCCGTAATAAATAGTGCTCCTCAGATGAGATACACCAAAGAGAATAAAACACCCATTGCTGAAATGACCGTTAATTTCAAAGGATTACGCGATGAAGATCCATTTAGAGAATTAAAAGTTTTAGGTTGGGGTACTATTGCGCAAGAAATGGTGGGAGAATTAAAAGAAGGTCAAAACATAGTTATTGAGGGACGTCTAAAAATGAACTCGGTAACCAGAAAAGATGGCACTAAGGAAAAGCAACCTGAACTGACAGCTTCTAGAATTCATAATATAAGTCCGGGAGTACAAATAAACTTAGAGAAAAAAGAAACTAACACTTCACATAGCAACAATAGCAATTCTCCTGAAGAAAAATCGGGAAATACCGAAAATTTACAATGGAATACATCTCCTTTAGTCCCTGAAGTTGACGAAATACCCTTTTAAAATTAAGTCTCAATATTTGATTCTTGAACACGTATAATAAGTTTGCTTATTTTTCTTTCAAGATCAGCCAGTTCATTCCTAATCTCTGACCATTTGCCTTTATCAAGATTCTCTAACAACCATGCTCTATCTTGATCAAGTTTTAAAATTAAATCTTCTTGATTTGTAGAATTATGATCTTGCATAATATTCAATAACTTTTCTAATAAAACAAAATGAAGAAATACCTATCTCCTGCAAACATAATAACAGTCGCAGGAGGTGTTTTGGCTTTTACTGGGATGACAGCTTATTTTACTGAGTCAGTAAATCTAAGCGTGCCTACGTTTTTTTATGGAGTCCCTATTTTACTAATTGGACTTGGTTTGAAAACTTCTGAAATACCTCCAGTTACATTAGTAAATAGAAATGATTTTAAGACCAATAAATTTAATAGGCCCAAAGAATTAACCGAATTAGTTAGAGATGTAACCAGATGGAGGTATGGAATAAAAGCGCATCTTGAATCTTCATTAGAGGCCTTAAATTTATGGAATGAAGATAATCCTCCCCAACTTAAAGAGATTGAAGAAATAACAAAAGAAGAAAAGAATGGTTTTAAGATGCATTTTGAAATCAATGATGTCCCCTTTGAACAATGGATAGAGAAACAAGAGAGATTAAACAGGTTTTTCGTCAAAGGTCTTGAATCAGAATTTATTATCAACGATAATAAAAAGGAATTCGATTTGATTTTCTTTTATTAAATATTCTTTTCATGATGGATGATTCCCTAAGAGTATCAATATTAAGCGAGGCACTTCCATACATACAAAGTTTTTCAGGTAGAAAAATTGTTGTTAAGTATGGCGGTTCAATTATGGAAGATGAAAAATTAAAAAAAGCTTTCTTCAGAGATATTGCTCTTCTATCAAGTGTTGGTGTTTGCCCAGTCGTTATACATGGGGGGGGTCCCGAAATTAATCGGTGGCTAAACAAATTAGAAATCTCGCCAAAATTTGATAATGGGTTAAGAGTTACCGATGAGAAAACAATGGAAATAGTTGAGATGGTGCTTATGGGAAGAGTAAATAAACAGATTGTCAGGGGGATCAATAAAACAGGCTCATTAGCTGTAGGGATTTCAGGACTCGATGGCAACTTAATTCAGTCAAGAGAATTAGGAGATGGAAGACATGGATTAGTAGGAGAGGTCACACAAATAAACCCTGAGTTATTAGACCCTCTTATTGCGAAAGGATATATTCCTGTTATATCGAGTATTGGTTCTACAGCAGATGGTATTTCTCATAACATCAATGCTGATTTCGTAGCGGGCGAAGTTGCCGCTGCAATAAATGCAGAAAAACTTATTCTTTTAACTGATACTCCAGGGATACTAAGAGAAAGAGACAACCCAAATAGTCTCGTAAAACAAATCAATCTAAAAGAGGCCAGAAAATTTATTGAAAAAAATATTGTTTCAAATGGCATGTTACCAAAAACGGAATGTTGTATTAGAGCTTTGGCTCAAGGAGTAAAAGCTGCCCATATAATTGATGGAAGGATTGAACATTCATTACTTCTAGAAATTTTCACAAATTTAGGTATTGGAACAATGATTAATGCTTGAGAATGGATTCATACAAGCAAATTGTTGAAAAAGCAGAGTTAGCTCTTATTAAAGGTGAATATAATTTCTGTATTAAATATTTATACCCAATAATCGAATCTTACCCTCCCTCTAGTAAAGAAGGAGTTAATTTACGAACCATAATAATTACAGCCCTATCGGGCATCAATAAAAAGGAAGAAGCAAAAATATTTTGCAAAGAACTTTTAAAATCTCGTGATTATAAAGTGCGAGAAAATGCAAAATATTTAATGGAAATTATCGATTCTCCTGAAATTAAAAAACCTGAGAATTGGAATATTACTATTGAAAGTAATCCCGCCTTAAACAAAACATCTCTTTCCTCTCTAAAACCTAATAATCAGAAGAAAGAAAAAAAGTTTATAGATACATCAAATATTCCAACTGGTCAAACAAAGCCATTTAAGAAAGGATTTATATTTATCATTTCTCTATTATTATTATTACTAATTCCACTGTTAAGCGGGTGCGTTAAAGTTGAAGACACTATAGATATTAGTGAGATTGACTCAATTAATAATAATTTCGAAATTGAAAGCAAATATATTAAAAAATTTCCTTGGCAAATAAATGTCGAACAAAAAATCAAAGAAATTTTTCCTGATGGAGAAATTTCAACAGGAGAATTGGATTTTTCATTTAAAAATAAAAATCTAAGTATGGGAAGTGCTCAAGAAACTCTTTATAAAATACAAAAAATAGCCGGTGAAGTTTTAGGAGAGTCAACTGATCTAAAAATTGACAGTATTGAAAATAATTTTTTCTTTTTAAAAAAATATAACTTCAGAGTAGATTTTGATCTTCAAAATCTTTTATATGTACAAGATTTAGAACTAACTCTCAATATTGTTAACCCAAATAAAGTTAGAGTAAGAAACCTAGGAAATTCCAATGTAGAAGTATCTAATAATTTTATAAAGTGGGAATTAATCCCAGGAGAATTAAATAGTCTGGAGTTCTCATTTTGGAATTGGAACAAATTATTATTAGGATTTTTACTTATTTTATTGTTGATATCAATTGCTTATTTTTTAAGGTTTTATAGATACCAAATAGGATCTAACTTTCCAGAACTTCCATCTAGTTAGCTATAACTCTACCGGATTCAAATCAATTGATAAAAACACATTTTTAGGAATTTTTTGCCAAAGATTAGACCTATCAGGCAAAGGGAATTCCGAATTTTCAGGGCCATGTATTAATATTTGCCACCTAAATTTATTACCAACCTTTGCAATTAAACTTGGAGCAGGACCAATTACAGTCCATTTATTATCTTTACAAAAACTTATCATATATTTCGCTAGCTTAGCCGCAGTTATTTCCGTAAGTTCGAAGTTTTTCCCAGAAACCTTTAAAAGGCATACTTTACAAAAAGGAAATAGTTTTGCGTCTTTTCTTAATTTAGAGCTTTCGGATAAAAATCCCTCGTAATTTCTATTTTTGAGATATGAAAGCACAGGATGACTTGGTTTATAGGTTTGAAAGATAACCTTTCCTGATTTTTTAGCTCTGCCTGCTCTGCCTGCTAATTGTAGAAATAATTGTAATGATTTTTCTTCTGCTGAAATATCTGGTCGGTGAAGTAATCCATCTGCGGCAATAACCACTGAAAGAGTAACATTGGGGATATCAATACCTTTTGCTAACATTTGAGTCCCTACAAGAATATCTGCATTCCCATTAGAAAACTTTGAAAGAATATTTCTATGACCATCTTTACCTGAGGTGGTGTCTCTATCAAAACGAAGTACCCTCAGTTCAGGAAATTCATTATTCAAGAACTCAATAACCCTTTGAGTCCCAATACCAAAAGGCTTAAAGGCATTTGATTCGCAATCTGGACAAGTGTTGATAAGTTTTGCTTTATGATCACACCAGTGACAGCTAAGCCACTTTTTACCTTTTGAGCCTACATGAATAGATAAAGGTACATCACAATTTCGGCAATTTACTATAAATCCACAATTTCTACAACTTAGAAAACCGTTATAACCTCTTCTAGGAATCAAAACTATTGCTTGTTCCTGATTCTCTTTAAGCTGAGAAATTAATTCTAATAATTCGCCACAAAAGATTTTTGTATTTCCCTTTTTAAATTCACAACGCATATCAACAACTTTAATTTCCGGTATTTCAGTAAGAGATATTCTTTCTTTCATTCTCAGCATCTTTAACTTTTTTTCAAAAACAACTCTTTTCCAAGTTCTCATTGATGGAGTTGCACTTCCGAAAATTAGCTTTGCTGGATTTCTTTTTACTCTTTCAAGAGCGACATCCCTCGCATCGTAACAAGGCATTGGGCTGTCTTGCTTATATGAAACGTCATGTTCTTCATCCATAATTATTAAGCCTAAATTCTGAATAGGAAGGAATACTGCGGACCTTGTCCCGATAACTATAAGAGGTTCATCTTCATCTATTATCTTTTTCCAAACTAAAGTTCTATGCCTCGAAGAACAATTACTGTGATATTCAAAAACCTCATTTTGAAATCTTGTACTGAATCTATCAATAAGTTGAGGAATTAAGCCAATTTCTGGAGCCAGTATTAAACAGCTGTTTTTATTAAGTAGTTGATCTTCCGCCATTCTCATATAAATTTCTGTTTTTCCTGAACCTGTTTCTCCCCATAGCAAACAGGCATCTCCCGGTTGCATCTCTTGCATTTCCTTATATATTTTTTTTTGTTCCTGAGTAAGATTTGGTCTTTTTAATTTAATACAATCATTTTTAAAGGAACTTAATTTAGTACTAACTATTTTTTTTCTTTTAGTCTTTATTAGTAGTTTTTTACTAACCATTGAATTTATAATTGTGGAATTAAAACCAATCCTTAATAATTCGCTTTGCCATTTCCCTTTAAGACGCAAAATATCTATTAATGAAAGTTCTCTCTTTGTTAAGTCATCATTATTGAATCCCAAATCTATTTGAGATTCAATCCATATTTGATATTTAAAGTTTTGAGATAATTTTTTATGTTTACCAATCCATCCAGGGGGGAAAGCTGTTTTAAACATTTTTAAACTACTGACCCTATAAAACAAAGCTAGATCCTCCAACCATTCTCTCCACCAATCTTGAATCACTTTTTTTTGGACAATGCTTTGTATAGATAAATATTCAAAATTAGATTCTTCATCAAAATCTTTTTTATTTTTATCTGTCTTTAAAAAAGGACTTTTAGAAATAGTTAGTCCATTCAAGAGTCTTCCCTTAAGTCTTACTGAAACAATATCTCCAATTTCTACTCCGAGATTATCACCATCTAAATAAGAAAAAGTATTGGTATGACTACCTATATCAAGCAGGACGTCAAACGTATAAAAGGTATTTGATAAATTATTACTTGCCGGCATCAAAACTTTTTCTTAGTATTGGATTGTTGAACATTACACAAAGTGCTTTTGCATATTTTAAGTATTCTGTTTTTAAGGGAGACATGAAGCTTTGATCATTGAATTAAAATTCAAAAATTGATCTGCCAGTCTGAGAAATCCTAAGACTTTTTACTTTAGGTAATCTATAACACTATTTAAATTTTTCAACAATTTAAAAAAAACTTTATCTAAACACAATTTTTGTGAGTTAGTTCTTCTAATCTTTAAGGCAAGCTTTTACTACTAAGTGTATAAATTCGTCTTAATTAAATTTTTGCCTAGTTAAATTCACCGTAGAAAGGAGTCCACTATGTGTCCAGCCGCAACAGAATCAAAAAGTTCTAATCCTAGTTCCAAGAAAAAAATTAATAAAAAAATTGATTCAAATTTTAAAAACGATCGAGAAGAAAAAAGTATCAAGAATCAAGATCCTATTCAAAAATCGAAACAAAAGCCACTTAATGATGAAGGCAGTATTGAAAATAATGATGAATTTAATGGTTCTGATGAAGAGGCCAAAGCTATTGGTAACGTAAAGCTTGGACCAAAGGGAATATACACAGAAGATTCTATAAGAGTTTATCTTCAGGAAATTGGAAGAATTAGATTATTAAGACCTGATGAAGAAATTGAACTTGCTAGAAAAATAGCTGATCTACTCCAACTTGAAGAGTTAGCTACACAATACGAGTCTGAGAAAGGACATTTTCCTTCAGTTAGAGAATGGGCTGAATTAACCGATATGCCTCTCTCTAAATTCAGAAGAAGACTTCTTTTAGGGAGAAGAGCTAAAGAGAAGATGGTTCAATCTAATTTAAGATTAGTAGTCTCTATTGCTAAGAAATATATGAATAGAGGGCTATCTTTTCAAGATTTAATACAAGAAGGAAGCTTAGGTTTAATCAGAGCTGCAGAAAAATTTGATCATGAAAAAGGTTATAAATTTTCTACTTATGCTACTTGGTGGATTCGTCAAGCGATAACACGAGCGATAGCAGATCAAAGTAGAACGATTAGATTGCCTGTTCACTTATATGAAACAATTTCTAGAATAAAAAAAACAACAAAAGTTCTTAGTCAAGAGTTTGGAAGAAAACCTAGCGAAGAAGAAATAGCTGAGAGTATGGAAATGACAATTGAAAAATTAAGATTTATAGCTAAAAGTGCTCAGCTTCCCATTTCGTTAGAAACGCCAATAGGTAAAGAAGAGGATTCAAGGCTTGGAGACTTTATAGAGGCTGATATTGAGAATCCAGAGCAAGATGTATCTAAAACTTTATTGAGAGAAGATTTAGAAGGGGTTTTGGCGACTCTGAGCCCAAGAGAAAGAGATGTTCTAAGACTGCGATATGGAATAGATGATGGAAGGATGAAGACTCTTGAAGAGATAGGACAAATTTTTGATGTTACAAGAGAGAGAATTAGACAAATAGAAGCAAAAGCTCTGAGAAAGCTTAGACATCCAAACAGAAATGGCGTTTTAAAGGAATATATTAAATAAAAAAGTTAAATATAATTTTTCGGCTTTGAAAAGTTAGCAAATATTATCTTAAAATAAATGCGAATTTATCTTAAACTAATCAAACCAATATTTAATGACTAAATTTAAATTAAAGATAGCTAGTAGAAGAAGTAAATTAGCTATGGTTCAAACATTATGGGTTAAAGAGCAACTAGAAAAAAATATTCCTGACTTGGAAGTATCGATAGAAGCCATGGCAACTCAAGGTGACAAAATTCTGGATGTCGCCCTAGCCAAAATAGGAGATAAAGGACTTTTCACAAAAGAACTAGAAGCTCAAATGCTTGTAGGACATGCAGATATTGCAGTGCATTCCTTGAAAGATTTGCCTACAAATTTACCTATTGGACTTACATTGGGATGTATTACAAAAAGAGAAGACCCTTCAGATGCTTTAGTAGTTAACAAAAAAAATAAAATTTATCAATTAGAAAGTTTACCTCCAGGTTCAATCGTTGGAACAAGTTCCCTAAGGAGACTTGCTCAATTAAGATATAAATTTCCGCATCTTGATTTCAAAGATATTAGGGGGAACGTTATTACAAGAATAGAAAAACTAGATTCAGGAGAATTTGACTGTATTATCCTAGCTGCAGCGGGTTTAAAAAGATTAGGATTTGAATCAAGAATTCACCAAATTATTCCTAATGAGATTTCCCTCCATGCCGTTGGCCAAGGTGCTTTAGGAATTGAATGTAAATCTGATGATAAAGAAGTTCTTAAAATTATAAGTGTCCTAGAAGATAAGGTCTCGAGCCAAAGATGTTTAGCAGAAAGATCTTTTTTAAGAGAACTAGAAGGGGGATGTCAAGTTCCTATAGGTGTTAATAGTAGTATTCAAAATGATGAAATAGCCCTTACAGGAATGGTCGCATCTATTGATGGGAAAAGACTTATTAAAGATGAATCGATAGGAAATATTAAATATCCAGAGGAAGTTGGTAAGAAATTAGCTGAAAAGCTAAAACTACAGGGGGCTGATAAAATTCTTTCGGAAATATTTGAACAATTTAGAGAGAAGTAATTTTTGTTAATCAACTAATTTAGGTTCAATTTCTTTTTGGTATCTAGATTCACAATCTTGAATTACTTTAATTGCTTCTTCAATTCCAAAAAAGCCATTAACAGTACATGTCCCTGGTTTTTTTAGATCTTTATAATGTTCCCAATAATACTTGGTTTCATTAAGCCAATGTGCCCCAAGATCCTCAAAAGTATGAATATGATCCATTCTCTTATCATCTGATAGGACAGCAATTACTTTGTCATCAACTTCTCCTCCATCATCAAATTTCATCACTCCAATTATCCTTGACTCTACGATTGAACCTGGCACTAGTGGTTCTGTAACACCAACTATTTCAATATCAAGAGGATCACCATCCTCATCCCAAGTTCTTGGAATACATCCATAAGCAAAAGGGTATGCGAGTGATGAATAACCAACTCTATCAAGTTTCAAATGTCCCGTTTCAGTAATTAACTCATACTTATTTATAGTATTAGAATTTAACTCAACAATTGTATTAACGATTGATTTTGTATTGTCTGTAAAAGCATCTAAGATATGCAATAAATTTGGGGTAACTTTACTTGGGGGTTGATTAAGGTTTGCCATCGAAAAATTATTTTTATTTATCCTACATCCTCACACTCAATCAAATTCTAAAACGTAAATTTTTAGCAGATATCTTTTATTTTCGATCTCAAATGATTAACAAAGTACTTTGATGTTAGTTCTTCTCCAGTTACATTTTTCACTAGTTTCATAGAGTTAACAGATCTTCCATAGTTGTGAATATTATTTTTTAACCATAAAATTATTTTTTCATATTCTCCATCTTCAACTAAATTATCAATTAATCCTATTTCCTTTTCCATTTGCGAAGAAATTTGTGCACTTATAAGATGACCTAATAAGTACGAAGGGAAATATCCAAATGCTCCTTCACTCCAATGAACATCTTGCAAACAACCCTCAGCATCATTTGATGGTCTAATACCTAAAAGTTCCTCATATCTTTTGTTCCATTCTAATGGTACATCTTTCGCTTCTAGACCTCCTTCAATTAAATCTATTTCAAGTTCAGTTCTAATTAAAATATGCAACCCATAGCTTAATTCATCTGCCTCAACTCTATTTAAACCAGGTTTCAAATGGTTAATAGATTTCCATAGTTCTAAATGATTATTTAAAGAACAACCCTCAGAAACAAAATGTTTGAAAAACCTTTTAGAAAAAGATTTTGATTTAACTATCCTATTTTCCCAAAATAAAGATTGGCTTTCATGAACACCCATTGATGTTGCTTGACCCAAAGGCCACGCAAACCATTGATGACTCTGAGATGGCAAACCCTGCTCATAAATCGAATGTCCCCACTCATGCGCAGTAGCTAGAAAACTTGATAAGGGTTCCCCTTCTACAACTCTAGTAGTAATCCTATAGTCATCTGGGCCTAAAGTAATAGAAAAAGGATGGGGAGATTTTGCAACAACTACTAGATCTTCATCTCTCCCAAACTCATCAAGTAATTTAGAACATAAATTTTGCTGAGATTTAGGACTTAAATCCCAGTGGTACTTTTCTGATTTATTGAGATCACTTATTAGAGATGGGATAGCTTCTTTAAGTGGCTGGAAAATTTTATTTAACCACTCCAGAGTTAAATCCGGCTCAAAAGGCTGAGCTAAAGTTTCCCAAGGTGTGTATTTATCTGATATTTGTTTTGTCTCTTCAATACGTAATTCGATCAAATTTTTAAAAATTGGTAAGAAAATCTCAAAATCTGATTTTCTTTTGGCTTCTTGCCAACTTTCATAACCTTTTGATTTAGCTTTAGCAAGTGCTTCAACTAGTTTAGGATCTAAATTTTTTTGCCTATTAAATTCCTTGATTAATAATTCAAGGTTTCTTTTTTTACTTCGAATAATTTCTTGATTTAATGATTTCTCTAAGCCATCTCTAAACTCATCCTGAGCAGCTTTAATTAAATCTGAAAACTCTTCAGAGGAATTTCTCTTATGCAGTATTTTTGCGATATACGTAAGTTGTTCAGATCTCCATGACGCTCCTTTATTGGGCATACCTGTATTTTGATCCCAATACAGAGTACTCTGTATAGACCCTAATATTTGAGTTTCTTTTAAATAAGCTCCAAGCTTATTCCATTCTTTTTCAGACAAAAATATTTAACTTAATTATCTATTATTTTAAGACAAAAATATTTTTCTAAGTATAAAATTTTCAAACTATATTCATAATAGGATATTGCTTATTAGGACTTTAAATATTTATGGAACAAATTTTCTCAAAATTAAACTTTATAACCAACGGGGAGGGTTTTACTGATATTACTGATGATTTAAATTTGTTCATACAAAACAGTAATTTTGATTCAGGAATTTTTTGCTTAACCTCACTACACACAAGTTGTAGTTTGACTATTAATGAAAATGCAGATCCAAATGTTCTTAAAGATCTAGAAAAGTTCATTAAATCTATAGTTCCGTACAACTCTTATACCTCGTTATCAAAAGAAAGAGAGGAGATATATTATGAACATTTTCAAGAGGGAGAGGACGATATGCCAGCTCATATTAAAACTGCTTTAACAAATACTAATTTGTCTTTAAGCTTTCAAAAAGGGAGACTCATACTTGGCACTTGGCAAGCAATTTATTTATGGGAACATCGATTTAGTACAAAAAAAAGAAGTATAAGTGTTCATATTATTGGGGAAAAAAAATCAAGTCTCTATAATAGTAAACAGTCATAATAAATAGTTATGAAGCCATACCTTTTAGAAAATGAGGAATTAAAAGAACTATCTGCAAAAATAGGAGGATGGAGAATTATGACAAATCATATTGAAAGAGAATTTAATTTTAGTAATTTTATAGAAGCCTTCTCCTTTATGACAAAGATTGCTTTAATTTGCGAGAAACATAACCATCATCCAAATTGGGAAAATGTCTATTCAAAAGTAATAATTAAACTAAGTACTCATGATTTAGGCGGAATTACTAATTTAGATCAAACAATCGCTTCAGAAATTAATGATATTTTCGAAAAATAATTTACAATTCATAAAACTATATTAGTTTCAAAATAACCATCAAAATGGCAGAAAATTTACTCCCTATTACTATTATTAGCGGATTCTTGGGTTCAGGTAAAACTACACTTTTAAATCACATTTTAAAAAATCAAGTTGGAATTAAAACGGCTGTTTTAGTTAATGAATTTGGAGAGATAGGTATTGATAATGAATTAATTATAAAAACTGCTGAAGATATGATCGAATTAAATAACGGATGCATTTGTTGCACAATAAACGGAGAATTATTAAGCACTGTTTCTAAGATATTAGATAGACCTGAAAAAATAGATTATTTAATTGTTGAGACTACTGGACTTGCAGATCCACTACCTGTAGCAATGACTTTTGCAGGGGGTGATCTTAGAGAAAAAGTAAGATTAGATTCGATTATTACTATTATTGATGCAGATAACTTTGATTTTGATTTAAAAAACTCTAGTGTTGCCTACTCACAAATTTTATATGGTGATATTTTACTACTAAATAAATGTGATTTAGTAACTGATACACATTTGAAAAAGATAGAACAACACATTAATGGGATAAAAAAAGAACCAAGAATTTTGAGATCGATTAATAGTGAAGTTGGTTTGCAAACAATAATGAGTGTTGGACTTTTCGAAACAGATACTTTTCAATTTAAAGAGAAAATGATTAGTAATCAAGATTCGCATGATCACTCTTCCCATTCGCATGATCACTCTTCCCATTCGCATGATCACTCTTCCCATTCGCATGATTTAATAAATAATATAGAAGGATTTACATCTGTTTCTTTTGAGACGAATGAACCATTTTCTTTAAGGAAGTTTCAAAACTTCTTAGATAATCAAATCTCACAAAATGTATTTAGAGCTAAAGGTATTTTATGGTTTATGGAAAGCGAAAGAAAACATATTTTTCATTTATCTGGTAAACGTTTTTCTCTTGATGACTGTGAATGGGAAAATGAAAAATCAAATAAAATTGTTCTAATAGGAAAAGATTTAGATCATCAAACTATTAAGAATCAGCTTGATTGTTGTAGATTTAGTTATGTAGAAGAAGCATAATAAAGTACTATCTAATATTAGAAAAATTTTTATTAAACAAACAAAGAATTTAATATCAGATTTAAAGCCTTTAAATATTGCTTCTTTAATAGTTGCATTTACACTTATAATACCGATTTTTAATTTCTTAATTGAAGGAATAGATTTTATTTTAGGTGGTAATTTTTCTTTAGGTATTTCTGGAAGAAAAGAAATACTTGGAACATTAAAACTTTTAGCACTTACTAGTTTTTTAGGAGGTGGTTTAGGGATCTTAAATGGCTGGTTACTATCAAATTGCGAATTTAGATTAAGGAAAACTCTTCGAATTTTTCAACTAATTCCACTAGCAACTCCTGCATATTTGTTAACTGCAGTATTACAGGATTTAGGAAGTATTTTAGGTTACCAAATAAGTGGTTTCTGGTGGGGAGTTCTTATACTCTCAATTACTACTTACCCTTATGTTTTCTTACTCGCTAACGAAAGTTTTAATAAATTTGGAGTTAATCAAATTAATGCTAGTAGAGGATTAGGGGTTGGACCATGGGGCAGCTTTTTTAAAATTGCTCTTCCAATGGCATTCCCATCATTAATAACTGGAATCAGCCTTATGTGTATGGAAGTTATGAATGATTTAGGGACAGTTGAGTTATTAAATATTCCAAGTATTTCTAAAGGTATTACTGAAAATTGGATCATTGAAGGTAATCCTAAGAGCGCCATTGGATTATCATTAGTTGCTTTAATAATAGTTTTTACTTTAATTTTGTTTGAAAAACTTTCAAGAAGGAAGACAAAGCGTTGGAGTGAAAATCCTGCCTCATTAAGTTCTCTGGGATTTGAGTTAAAAGGAAATAGGTCTTACATAGCATATTTATTTACTTCATTACCACCATTATTTGCTATTGGAATTCCATTTTCTTGGTTTCTATTAAATATTGATCAGTTAAATAAAGGATTCACAACAGAATTAATATCTCTTACTTTTAGAACTATTAGCCTTGGAATAATTGCTGCATTAGTAGCGTTAATTTTCTCTTTAATATTAACGCTATCTAATCGTCAGAATAAGAATTTACTTATGAGATTAATAACATTCCCAGCAAGTATTGGATATGCAATCCCAGGAACTGTATTAGCTATATCATTAATAAGTATTTCCAATTCAAAGTTCTATTTTATTGCTATATTCCTTCTGATCTGGGGTTACGTAGTTCGATTTTTAACTATTTCAAAAGGTTCTCTTGATTCTGGATTTGAAAGAATATCTCCAACCCTTGATGAGGCTGCAAAGGGACTAGGCTCTAATTGGTTTGGTGTTATCAAGAAGATACATATTCCACTATTAAAAGGTCCAATCTTAGTTGGATCACTTTTAGTATTTGTAGACACCATTAAGGAGTTACCAATTACATTTATTCTTAGACCTTTCGACTTTGATACCTTATCTGTAAGGATATATCAATATGCTGGAGATGAGCGAATGGCAGAAGCCTTATTACCTGCATTCTTTATAACAGTCTTGGGGCTAATTGCATCAAGTACATTAATTCCAAGCTTAGAAAAAAAGAACTAAATTTTATTTAAAAATTTTCTTAATAAGAATGGAAGACCTAAAAATAAATCTGCCGAGGTAGATATCAATCTAAAATAAATTAAACTTGGAAGAATTATATTGTGTGGAATATTTTTTCCACAAAAAAAAAGAAAACAAGCCTCAAATACCCCCACCCCTCCTGGGGCTGTAGGTACTATTAATCCAATAGCCCAGGACAAACAAAAAATTACCAATAAATAAAAAATACTATGTTGATTGTCTAAATTAACTATATAAAAGCAAATAATAAATCCAATAAATTTTGACAATACAAAAAGAATCTCAATCAAAAAAGCTCCCGTAGGGAAGAAAGAAATTATTTTTATTCTTTCCTCAAATCGATACTTTTCATTCTTAATTTTTAAAGATTTAATGGTTTTACCTTTTAAGGTTTCTAACCTTTCCAAAATATAAAAAATCAATTTTCTATTCAGAAATATCAATGGTAGGAGTAATAAAAAATAAAATGGGGAAAAAATTATACCAACTGAAGCCAATAAGAAAGATGCACACAACATAAAATAAGGCTCTATTAGTGTCGAATAAAAAGCTAATTGAGGATTACTAATATCTTTTATAAAGTTATATCTTTCAAAGAAATGCCAAATACCTCCTGGAACATATTTAAGAATATTCGTCAGAACATAAAAGGAGATTAAACTTTTTTTAATCTTGGTTTTACCAAACCAAGCAACTATATTTTTCCAAGCTAGTGCATTAAAATAAATACTAAATACACAAAATAAAAATGATAAAAATATATAATTTCCATTTCTAGCAAAATCAATATTTAATGAAATTTGATCAAAATTTTTAAAAAAATAAAAAGAGAAATAAGATATACTCAAAAGAAAAAAAAGTTTCTTCAGGATTACAAAGTTAATATTCTTTAAAAGATTTATAAAATAAATTTTTTGCATATTAATCTTATTTCCAATCTTCAAAAGGTTTAAATTCCTTGCGAGATTCTCTTATGATATTTCTTACTTCTTCAGCTGTTTTATTATTCTCAATTTGCAATCTGTAAATTTCATCATTCTCTGGTTTCATATAAATAGTTCCGTTAGGTTTCATTGATTGTTTAAATTTAATTTTTCCAAAAGTTGTTAGACACTCTCCCTTTCTTCTCAGTAAAACCCACCTCGCTTGTTTTCTTTCTCTCAAACCTATAGTAGTAGAAAATTCAAACCATAATTTCCTAAAATACTCCTGCTTTTTAATAGGCAAGATAACTTGGATAGAAAAACCTATTCGGTTTTTTTTCATATTAATTGTCTGAGAAGAAACATCATAAGCTCCTTCTTTTCTAAATTTCTCAATTAAATTAGCTAGTTCTTCAGACGTTTGATCATCAATCCATGCCTCTTGAACACAAATCTCCTCATATCTTGGACTAATTTTTTGATCTATCAAATTCTCATCACTAGTATTAATTTTTAAAACCCTGACCAAATTTGGGCATGGAAGATTTAAATTCCCAAGACCTACTCCATAGGAATCAATAGAATATTTATAAGGAATTTGGAAAGATTTAACTAAATTAGAAAGTAAAGCTATTCCTGTTGGAGTGGATAATTCGCCCTCTATAGAATCAATACTTGAGATCACCTTAAAATTTTTTTTTCTTAATAACTCTATTACCGCAGGAGATGGTATTGATAATTTGCCATGATCAGCCTGAATAAAACCTCTACCTAAAGTAGGTTCATTACAAAAAACCTTCTTTGGCTTTAAATATTCAATTGAAGTGCAGACTCCAATAATATCTACTAAGGAATCGATTGCCCCGATCTCATGAAAATGGACTTTTTCTGGGTTAATACCATGAACTCTTCCTTCTGCTATAGCTAAAGACTCGAAAACTTCATAAATTCTTTTTTTTAATTGTTCTTCTAATTGAGCCTTCAGAATTAAATCTTTAATACCTTTCCAATCTCTTTTAGTAGTTTGATCAACTTTCTCGACATCAACCTGTATTCCTCGAATTGAACAATTTTGAGATTCTCTGAAGTTTAAATAATATAAATTTTCTAATCCAAAACATGCAAGTGTTTTTTCAATTTCATATTTTGGTACCCCCAAATCATAAAAAGCACCCAATAACATATCCCCAGAGACTCCAGGAGAACACTCAATTAATATTTCTTCCATATCCTTTTAGTTTTTGAATAATAAGAATTCAAGAGATAAAAACTTGTCAATAATAATCAATACTACACTTTCTTAGATTTTATTTTTTCAATAATTTCGTACTTAACCATTCTCAGTGTACTTCCATCCCTAATTACATCGAGGCTTATAAAGTTATTCAGAAATTGAAGAGAGATCTCTCCTTCAATAATAATTTTAAAAGTTGAATATTTTGATATCTTTGAAGGAGGAGAAGAACAAATTTTTATAACAATCTCTTTCTTTTGTGTATTTACATAAACCAATTCTCCTCTTATAGAAAAATAATTATTATTTAAATTTAATTCTTCTAATAATTCATTAGGATCCTTTTCGGAAATTTTTCTATCAACTTGATTTAACTGATAAGGGTCCCAAATACCTGCTACTTGCAAATGTAGATTATTAATATTTTTATTTCGTGGATAAACAATCCAAAAATAATCCTTCTCTAAATTGATATATTTTTTTATCAGAGCTATAGCCTTACCAAGAATAACTGTTTCAATTATTTTTCCTTCCTTATCAGTTAATGTTCCTCGATTTATTTGATCAATATTATTTGGTTTATAAATACCTTTAACGATACCTATCGCCCTGTACTGTAATTTATTTGTAACTTCTTGGATAGGATTTTTAATCATATTTGTTTATTTTTGAGAAATGTTTTTAGTAAGAATTTTATTTAATTAAAGACTTTCTTTTTCTTCAATCTTATTAAATAATTTTAATGCATCATCTATAGCATCAGATGGATTAGTAGCATCATTCATACTATTAGCCCTTCTAAGCATTTCAACTATTTCAAAAGGGTTAGTAGGTAAAGCTGAGCTATTGGTATCAAATTTTGTAGAGCTATCTATTTCAATTTCATTCAAGTATGATTCCTCTGCACTTAATATGGATGATTTAATATTGATTAATAAGATAAATAAAATGAAAAATTTGCCTAAACTTGATATTTTTTTATTTAATATGAATTTCATTTTGTTTAATTTCAAAACAATTTAAACTTTATTATTATTTGCTATTTTAATTTTACATAATTTGGGAATAAATTGTTAATAGCAACTTGGAATGTAAACTCTGTAAGAACAAGGCTTTCTCAAATTACTAATTGGATTAATGAGGTAAACCCAGATATACTTTGTCTGCAAGAAACTAAAGTTCGAGATGATGCTTTTCCTTTATCGCATTTTGAAGAATTAGGTTATGCAGTTATTATCCATGGCCAAAAATCTTATAATGGTGTTGCAATATTAAGTAAGTTTAAGTTTGAAAATGTAAATAAAGGATTTATTAACGAGAATGAAGGGGGGGATATTTCTAAGAAATTTAATGAGCAAAAAAGGTTGATTTCTGCAGATATCAATGGGTTAAAAATAATTAATGTTTATGTGCCAAACGGTTCTTCAATAGATTCTGACAAATTTGATTATAAAATTAAATGGTTAAATCATCTATCAGCATTCTTAGATGAGCAAGTAAACGATGATGATTTAGTTTGTTTTTTAGGTGACTTTAATATAGCTCCAAACGCAATTGATATTCATGCCCCTCAAAAATATGAAGGGGGTATAATGGCTTCAAAGATGGAAAGAGAAGCACTCAATAATGTTCTTAAAGGAAGATTTATTGATTCTTTTCGGATTTTCGAGAAGAATACTGGGCATTGGAGTTGGTGGGATTACCGTAATAATGCGTATGAACTAAATAAAGGTTGGAGAATAGACCATATTTATATAAGTAAAAACCTTTCATCAAAACTCAAAAGCTGTGTAATAGAGAGGAGTCAAAGAGAAAATATACAACCTAGTGATCATGCTCCAGTATTAATTAATATTGAGATCGATAATCAAAATGAAGATTACTTTGATGGTGATGATGATCTTTTCGAAATATAATTTCAAAAAGATCTTAATTACTTATAAACCTCAAAACGCTTTATATTAAACAAAAATTTAGAAATATTCTAACTTTATCTTAAATTCACATTAAATTTAATTATTTACATTCCAAAGTATCGCAATAAAAATATCATAATGTAGAATTTCAATCTAATTGACAAAATTTTTACTTATTTCTAAGTTAGAACATAATGAAATTTTCTCAAAACTACTTTAATTTAAATTTTGACTGACATATTAAATACTACTCATTCTGAAGAAGTTTTCTCTTCAGCTTTAGAATTAATGCCTGGAGGTGTTAGTTCCCCAGTAAGAGCATTTAAGTCTGTTGGTGGTCAGCCAATTGTTTTTGATAGAGTAAAGGGTCCTTATGCTTGGGATGTTGATGGGAATAGATATATAGATTACATAGGTAGTTGGGGTCCAGCGATTTGTGGTCACGCCCATCCTGAAGTAATTACAGCATTGCAAGAAGCAATTGAAAAAGGTACTAGTTTTGGAGCACCTTGTGTATTAGAGAATAAACTTGCCAAAATGGTAATAGACGCTGTTCCATCGGTAGAGATGGTTAGATTTGTAAACAGTGGAACGGAAGCCTGTATGGCAGTTTTAAGGCTAATGAGAGCATTTACAGGGAGAGATAAAGTAATAAAATTTGATGGGTGCTATCACGGCCATGCTGATATGTTTTTGGTAAAAGCCGGTTCTGGAGTAGCTACTTTAGGATTACCAGATTCCCCAGGGGTTCCAAGAACTACAACAGCAAACACCCTAACTGCTCCTTATAACGATCTTGAAGCTGTAAAAAAATTATTTTCTGAGAATCCAGATGCAATATCAGGAGTAATTCTTGAGCCTATAGTTGGTAATGCAGGATTTATTACTCCTGAACCTGGTTTCCTTGAAGGATTGAGAGAACTCACAACTGAGAATGGATCATTACTAGTTTTTGATGAAGTTATGACTGGTTTCAGAATTAGCTACGGAGGGGCTCAAGAAAAATTTGGAGTTACGCCTGATTTAACAACCCTTGGCAAAGTGATTGGAGGAGGTTTACCCGTAGGAGCATATGGAGGAAAAAAAGAAATTATGTCAATGATTGCGCCATCCGGGCCTGTATATCAAGCAGGAACTTTAAGTGGAAATCCTCTAGCAATGACAGCGGGTATTAAAACTCTTGAGTTACTTAAACAAGAAGGGTCTTATGAGAAGCTTGAGTCAACAACCTCTAGATTAATTGAAGGAATTATGCAATCTGCTGAAAATAATGGTATCGCAATAAATGGTGGGAGCATTAGTGCAATGTTCGGATTTTTCTTATGTGATGGACCGGTAAGAAATTTCGAAGAAGCTAAAACAAATAATTCAGAACTCTTTGGAAGACTACATAGGGAGATGCTCAATCGAGGAATATATTTAGCTCCAAGTCCATTTGAAGCTGGATTTACTTCATTAGCTCATAGTGAAGAAGAAATTGATAGAACGATAGAAGCTTTCGATCAATCCTTCAGCGTTATAAAAAATTAATTTTATCTATTATTTCCTCCAACAATTACAGGTGGCATTGATCCACTAGATCCAGGAAGTCCTGGAACCACTTGTGTACTACCATCCCATTTATCTAGGAATAGTTTAAAAAGTACCTGATCATTTAAACCTTTATTAAGGGTCTCATATCTTAAGGCTTCCTGTGCTGCAATTTCTACTTCTGTTTTAGCTCTTAAAAGTAGCTGACCAGCTATTTGTTTCTGTTCAATAGCCGCTCTGTATTCCTCAGCTATTTCTAAACCGGTAAGATCTAAGCTTTTTACATCTACATAATCAAAAGAATTCAATTCCTCAGCCACAGTGTCAGCGACTTTTTCAGAAATAACATTAAATTCAGTTGCTATTGTTTCTAGTTCATACTGCGAAAATACAGATTTTAAAGCTTTAAGTAAAGAAGGCTGAACTATCTTTTGATAAACATCACTATTTCTGCTAGCGATTGTCGCAAAAATTCTGCCTGCTTCATCTGGCTTAACCGAATATTTAACAGTGGCTGTTGCTCTAATAACTTGAAGATCTTTTGTTAAGGTTTCAAATTTCTCAGGTTGGACTTGAGTTTTTATATCAAATGGAAAGACCGACTGAACGAAAGGGACTTTAAAATTCAAACCTGCTCTTCTTGAACCACCACTTACTTTCCCTAAGGTGGTTACTACAGCTACTTGTCCAGAAGGCACAACAAATAGAGATTGTGTTAACAAAAGAAATCCAGTAAAAGATAATACAATTAATAGTGTTGCAGTTCCTCCTGGTCCCGTTGGAGTGACGTTTTTGAAAGATGTAGACATTTAAGTTTGATTTTCATTAATCATATTTAAAGAAATTAATTAATGCATTGATTGGGTATTTAATTAAAATATTTTTTTAATAATTGTTTTACTAAATTAACAAATGATAAAAATTATTTTGATTTAAATTTCTGCAATAATTGCAAATAAAGATCTTCATCTATTTCTCTTATATCGTATTCAGAAGGCAAGACTCCATGCTTATGCTCATGTGCAGCCATCCAGCAAAATTTCTCAATTTCTGTTAATGAAAAACGTGGGTATTCTTTTATTTTTAGGCATAATGAATCAACAAGAGATTCTGAATAATCCATTATTATAATGTCCCAACTGATAACATATTATCGATAATTATTAGCCTGTAGTGGAATTTTATAGGTCTCCTCCAAATTTTCAAGTAACTTAATTGCTAATTGAAGATCATTCTTGCTTTTGCTCATTACTCTTAATGTTTCTCCGTTAATACTTACATTGATCTTTTTAATTTCGTCTCTAATATCTTTACTTATTTTTTTCGCAATTTCCTGACTAAGCCCTTTCTTTAAATTAATAGTTTGCTTAACTTTATTTCCGCTTACTACTTCAACAATGTTGAAATCGAAAATTTTTAAAGAGAGTTTTCTTTTTATTGCTTTTTGTCTAATAATATCAATCACGGAATTTAGAGTTAATTCACTATTTGTAGTTATAAAAATATTGTCTTTTTCTAAATCTAAGGAGGTATCTGTTCCTTTAAGATCATATCTTTGAGAAATCTCTCTCTTAACTTGATCCAGAGCATTAACTAATTCTTGTCTATCAAAATCAGAGACCACATCAAATGAAAAATTTTCCGCCATTATTTATATTTAAATTAATTTAATTATTACTCAAATAAACTTAAAAAAAAATAAAAAGAGTTAATTTAATCAAAAAATAACAAACTAACAACCTTACCCATTTCTTCAGCACATCTACAACTATTTAATAAAGTTTCACTATCGTGAAACGCGAAACAAATTAATTGATCACATCTATTAATGATTTCTTGATTACAAAGACTACTTGCCATTGGCAAAGGTAACTCATCATTCTCACTTTTCTCAACCAAATGCATAACGCTCTCTAATTGATTTTTAATTTCAGGTAATTGCTTATCTAAACTCTGTGGTAAAAGAACAGTCAATAAAGAGGGATCAATATCTAAGACAGCTCTTATTACTGCAGCATTAACTCCCTGAGATCCTGAGGTAAGGATATTATGCCCCTCTTCCGCTAATGATCTCGCGATTAGTTCGATCAAGTGAATATCAACTACAGGTACATGTCGACTTCCCAGAAAAGCAATCTTTCTTTTCCCATTATCCTGAAGTTTTGCAAGTTCCTGAGCTAAGGTATCAACACCTTCTGTTGAGGGGAGGTCTAAAGAACGGCTCAAAATAAAACGGTTACTACATTTGAAATTAGCATTTATCTGAAAAATTGCAGGAAAAATCTATAGTTTCAAGAATATTTTTTAGATTTACATGTTCCTCAACTAATTGAAAAGCATATGATGCCTTAATTGATTCATGTATCCTGACATGACCAAAAGCTTGTTCAATAATTTCTACTGAAGCAAGAGTATCTAAGTCTACTTTTAAAATTGGCACTTCTAACTCTTCTGCCCTATGGATCAGTTGTAAAAGAGGTTCACCCAAACCAGTAAGAATTAAACATTGGGTAGAAGCTTCTAAAGCTGCAAGTTGAATATCAGTTCTTTCGGCTCCTGTTACGACAGCCATATTTCTCCTTCTTCTAAAAAATTCCATTGCAGAATTGACTCCCATAGCCCCAATACTTAATGTTTCAACGAGTAATTGTTCTTTTTCAGGACAGCAAATTACTTTTGCATCTAATCTTCTTATAAGTTCCCCTACAGTAACACTTCTGAGTAAAGGGGATTTGGGCATTACCCCAAATACTTTTATGTTCATCTCTTGGAGAGAGGGTATTATTTTATTTTTTATTTTTTCTATTTGCTCAGGAACAACAGCATTCAGCACGACTCCTGCAAAATGATCTCCTAATTGTTTTTTTGCGTCTAGTAAAGCATCTACACTTTTACTATCTTCCCATAGATTAACTATAAGGACTTTTGCGTTTAAATGTTTTGCAAGTTGCGGAAGACTCAAACCATAAATCATTCCTTCATTGAGGCTACCTGCAGCTTCAAGAATATTTAACCCATCAAAATTATCATTTACTAATTCCTCTATTTGTTTAAACCCTTTACCTGGATTTAAGTCTTTATTAGTAATTCTTTTCTCAGCAGATATATTATCTAACAATCCTACTGAAGGAATTAAGTTTTCTTCTGAAAGATTTAATGTGGAACCAATAAATTTAACATCATCATCTATTAACCCTTCATAAGCCATTGAAGGAAGATTAGTAAGTTCAATACAAGTTGCCAATGGTTTTCCTATACGTATTTTTTTTCCTTGTTCTAGAAGTTTTTTTGATATTCCCAGTACTAACGCTGACTTACCACTAAATGGCTCGCAGGAACCAATTAACAATACCTGACTCATAATGAACGATTTAATTTATCCATAGATTTAAGATAATATTTTTTTAAGAACTATACAATTCTTTATTTAATACTTTTAATCAAATAGATTAAAAAACTTAGTGCAAAGTAAAATAATTTATAGTATTTAGAACTATTAACAGAGTCATACAAAATTCAATAGAATAATGAGTGAATTAAAAACTATTGGTATTACTGGTGCTTCAGGTGCTTTAGGTGTAGAATTAACAAAATTATTTCGTAAAAAAGGATATAAAGTTATAGGATTTACTCATAGTAAGAATAATCACGAAATAAACAACGACTCTCCCAATGAGTGGATTAAATGGCAATGCGGAAAAGAATTTTTATTAAAAGAGCACCTAAAAAAAATTGATATCCTAATTCTGAACCATGGAATCTATGACAAAAGCAAAGAAAATTCGAATTATGAAAGTTCAATAGAAATAAATGCTTTAAGTAAATTAAAATTTCTAAATTTATTTGAAGAAATTGCCTTCAGAAACAACTCACCAATTGCAAAGGAAGTTTGGATAAATACCTCTGAAGCAGAAATATTGCCAGCTTTAAATCCTTCCTACGAAATAAGTAAATCGCTTATAGGTCAACTAGTTTCTTTTAAAAAAAATCTTCTCGACAATCATGAAAAGAAAAAATTAAAAATTAAAAAAATTATCTTAGGGCCTTTCAAGTCAGAATTAAACCCTATCGGGATTATGAGTGCAGAATTTGTATCTAATAACATTTACAATTTTGCGAATTTAAATATCTCTTTAATAATCGTTAGCCCTAACCCTCTTTCCTATATTCTATTTCCTATTAAAGAAATTTATTTTTTTTTATATTGTAAATTTTTAAAATTATCAAAGATTAATAACTAAAAATCTCTATCTGTCAAAATTTCTATACCATCTTTCATTACAACGATTGTATGTTCCCATTGTGCTGATAAATTCCCATCTTTTGTTATTACTGTCCATTTGTCATTTAAAGTTTTGCAAAACTTAGTGCCTTGATTAACAATAGGTTCTACAGCTAATGTCATACCTTCCCGAAGAACAACATTAGGTAATTCGTTAGTTCGAAAATTAAAAACGGATGGTTCTTCATGAAGGTTTCGTCCTACTCCATGACCTGTATAATCCTCAACAACACTGAATCCATTTGATATAACAATATCTTCAATTGCACCAGCGATATCAAGCAGAGTATTACCTGATTTAATTTTCGAAAGACCAGCAAACAAAGCTTGAAGGGCTACATCACATAGTTTTTGGGCTTGTTCACTTACTTCACCCACACAAATAGAAATACAACTATCTCCATGAAAGCCATCTAGATAAGCCCCAGTATCAATTTTAACAAGATCTCCATCCTTAATTATTTTATTTTTGTTCGGAATACCATGAACAACTTCATTATTAATGCTTGAACAAATACTTGATGGGAATCCATGATAACCCTTAAAACTTGGCACAGCACCCATCTCTCTTATCCTTTTTTCTGCAAAATCATCCAAATCTTTTGTACTCATTCCGGGTTTTATGAGATCATTTATTTCTCTCAAGACTGTCCCAACAATCCTGCTCGATTTCTTCATCAAATTTATTTCTCTTAAAGACTTTATCTCGATCCCTCTTCTTTTTTGGATAAAAGGAACTTGATCATTTGATTTAGAATTATTTTTATTTAATAAAAGATCTGCAAAATGTTTCATTGGAATAAATAATAGTATTAGGTAAATATCATCAAAATAGCCATAGTCTGCATGGCCACCTTAAATCTATCAGTAAGAAAAACAGAAAATGAAATTTATTACCAATTCTAGGCAATTTCATAAATCATTGGCACCTTGGGTTTTCCTCCCATTATTCATTTCGGCTTTAACAGGTACATTTTATAGGATCTCGAAAGATTTATTAGGCTACTCAAGAGATGAAGTTCACTGGTTAATGTCTCTACACGAAGGAGAGTGGCTTGGAGATAATGGAGAATTAATATACGTAATCTTAAATTCTTTAGGACTTATTTGGATGCTAATAACAGGGTTTCAAATGTTTTCAAAAAAAATTTCATTTCCTAAAAAGGTTACTAAAGGCGAGTCGAAAGGTTAAAATAATATCCTTGTAGAGTTATTGAGCGTAAAATGGCAAAAGAGAAACAAGAAACTGAGTCAGAAATCATTAATAAATCTGACAGGGCCAATGAATTAACTGCTGAGAATCAAGGTAAAGAAATGATTTCCGAAGCAAAAACTAATTCAAGTTCATCAAATTTGATAACTGAATTTGAAAGAGAACAATTAAAAAAACAATTACCCGAAATATATGTTGGAGATACGGTAAAAGTTGGAGTAAAAATTACAGAAGGTAACAAAGAAAGGGTTCAACCTTACGAAGGAGTTGTGATTGCGAAGAGACATGGCGGGCTAAATCAGACCATTACAGTTAGAAGGATTTTTCAAGGCATTGGAGTTGAAAGAGTATTTATGCTACATAGTCCTCAAGTGGCGTCTCTAAAAGTAGAACGTAGAGGTAAAGTAAGAAGAGCTAAGCTATTCTATCTAAGGGATAGGGTAGGAAAAGCTACTCGCGTAAAACAACGCTTTGATCGATAAGGTTGTAAAGTAATTTCAACCTAATGGTCATAAAGGCGCTTATAATCCTTTTATTGCGTCGTTAGTTCAGTTGGTAGAACGCAGGTCTCCAAAACCTGATGTCGGGGGTTCAAGTCCTCCACGGCGCGTTTGGATCAACATTCTGTAAATTTTTTTTTTCATTTAGATGGAGTTAGATCTTCAACCTGGGGACGTGGTTAAAGTCCTCGAATCAGCTGCTCTGGGATGGGTTCGTGCAAGAGTCATCAGAGTAAAATCTGGAGGCAGAGTTGTTGTTCAAAGCGATCAAGGCAGAGAATTTACAGCTCGAGGCAATCAAGTTCGATTAATTGAACCAGCAGGCTATAGGCCTTAAAGAAAATTAAAAAGTTTCCTTCTTAAAAAGAAGCTAAATTATTTCTTTAAATCCTCAAATTTATGAATTTTTTTTATTACAACAACATTAATCAAGTATTATGATCTGATAATTTTAAACTCAGTTATCTAATTAAATTAGAACAAAAATTCTGGGACCGTAGTTCAACTGGTTAGAGCACCGCCCTGTCACGGCGGAAGTTGCGGGTTCGAATCCCGTCGGTCCCGTTCTTTTCTAAAAGAAATTGGAAAAACGTTTAAGGTTAGCACCAAGTCCAACTGGCTCATTACACATTGGTACAGCAAGAACAGCTTTATTTAATTGGTTATATGCTAGAAAAACAAATGGAAAATTTCTGATTCGAATTGAAGATACAGATACTGCACGATCTAAATCTGAATATACAACAAATATATTAAATGGATTAAATTGGCTAGGACTTAATTGGGATGAAGAGCCTATTAAGCAAAGTAAACGAGTTTCTGTTCACAAAAACTATATCAAAAGACTTTTAGAAAGTGGAGCTGCATATAGATGTTTCACTTCAGAAAGTGAGATTCTTGACCTTAGAGAAAAACAAAAAGTAAGTGGTTTACCACCCAAACACGATAATAGACATAGAAATCTAACGAGTAATGAAATTAAAGAATTTATATCTCAAGGAAAATCATCTGTAATAAGGTTTAAAATTGATGAGGAAACAGAAATTAAATGGGAAGATCAGATTAGAGGCGAAATTAAGTGGCAAGGCAAGGATCTCGGTGGAGATTTAGTTTTATCAAGAAGAGCTTTAGGTTATGAGATAGGAGATCCTCTCTATAATATTGCTGTTGTAGTAGATGATAATTTCATGAATATTACTCATGTTGTAAGAGGTGAAGATCATATCTCAAATACTGCAAAACAAATCTTGATTTATAGAGCTTTAGATTTTAAATTACCAATTTTTTCACATACCCCTCTTATTTTGAATAGCGAAGGTAAAAAGCTTTCTAAACGTGATTCTGTAACTTCCATCGATGAATTTAAAGAGATGGGATACTTACCTGAGGCTTTAGCCAATTATATGGCATTTTTAGGATGGTCTATAAAATCCCCTGAGAGTGAAATTCTCTCCTTATCAGAGATATCTAAAGTTTTTAATTTATCAGATGTAAATAAAGCTGGTGCCAAATTTAATTGGGAAAAACTTAATTGGATTAATTCTCAATACATAAAGAAAATGGAATTAACACAATTAAGTAGATTTATTAAGCAGTACTGGAATGAAATGGGTTGGAAATCTCCTTCTACCGAATGGGATTTGAAATTGACATCTTTAATTCAAGACTCAATGATTCTATTAAAGGATGCAATTGATCAATCAAAACCCTTTTTTATCTTGTCAAAAATGAAAAAAGAGGGGGAGGAATTCTTGAAAAATAAGAAAGAGGCAAAAGAATCGTTAAAGTACATCCTTTTTTATTTAAAAGAAGGAAATATAACTAAGGTTAGTAAGGATAATGCTCAAGAAATAATCAATAAAATTACTGTTAACCACTCCATCAAAAAGGGGATTTTAATGAAATCATTGAGAGTAGCTTTTTTTGGGTGTCTAATTGGACCAGATTTAATTAAAAGTTGGGAATTATTCTCTGAGAACAAAATTGATATCACTCTGATTGAAAGATGTTTTATTTAACTATATTTCCTTGTTTATTAAATTCAGAAAATTCGCTAAAGGTCTTGCCGTAAGTCCTTGAATACCTACTGTCATTAATATCGTTAGAAATACCAAGCCTTGGAGCCGACCCGCACCAAGTACTCCTGCCTGCTCAAGTCTTATTGAAAAAAGAGAGGCGACAGCAGCAGTAACTATCCCTCTCGGCGCTAGCCAAGATAAAAACACCCTTTGTTTTACATCTAATTCTCCTCCCATAGTTGCCAAAGATATGGAAATTGGACGTACAATAATCATCAACATTAATACGCAAATAATACCCCCCCATCCTAGTGGACTCAATTCTCCCCATGAGACATCAGAGGCTAGAAGAGGGAAGAGAACTGTTATGGATAGTTGAGCTAATTCTCCAATTAAATTATCTAATTTTTCTTTATCAATAATTTCTCTTTTCCCTACAATAAATCCTGCAGCAACAGATGCGGGTAAACCTGATTCAGGTAAAATATATTCACAAATTCCATACACAAGAAAAATAAATCCCAATGTGACCTGAAGCTCAATTCCAAATGATGCTTCATTTTTTATTTTCTTTAAAATTTCAGATAGCAACCATCCAGAGCTTATACCTATCAAAACCCCTCCTCCTAATCTCTGCATTAGGGCAATAAACACCTCCTTAATCCCATGAAGATCTCCCAATATCAGTTCTAATAGTAATAAAGCGAGAACTGCTCCGATAGGTTCAAGAACCAATCCTTCAGCTTTTAGGACCTCAGATAGTGGAGAAACTAATTTTATTTGTTCTACCAAGGGTGAAACTACTGTCGGTCCTGTAGCAAGAACTATCGCACTATATACTCCCGCCACCGGCCATGATAGTCCAGCTAACCAATGAGCTACAAATATTCCTGCTGATAATGAAATAAATAATCTTATTAACGAAATTTTTAAAACAGTATTTCTAATATTTCCTTCAGGTAATTTTAAATTTAACCCGCCTTCAAATAAAACCAAACAAACTAAAAGTCCAACTATAGTCTCAAGTCCCTGCCCAAGATCAAGTGGCTCAACAAGCCCCAAACCTGAGCGGCCAATGAATAATCCGGAAAGTAATAAAATTACGACACTTGGAAATCCAGATATCGAAGAGATTAGACGTGCACATGCCCCTGCAAAAACAGTTATACCCCATAGTAAGCCAAGCCTTTCAGGAGTCATAAAAGTTTCTTTTTATAAAATATTAATTAATTTGATTAAATCAATAATCCTATTTTAAGTCCACTATATACGATATTTATTAATTAAATCTAATTAAAGCCCTTCATGAAGAATAAGAACAAAATTTTTTAATTAAGTATCATAAAGATGAAAATTTACTAATCAAAGCGATAACAATTAATATTATTCCGATTCCTATCGTCGCCATTCTTCCGTTCCAAATTTCTGCTTGAGGAGTGAAGCCTCTTTTCCATAAATTAAGCTCTTTTTTATCAACAAACTTTTTTGTTTCTTTAAGCTCTATTTTAGATTCTTTTTTCATTAATACTAAAAAGGAGGTTTTTTTTCATAAAGAGTGTTTGCTTGGTCAATAGGAAGTCTTCCTGAAATACCCAATTTAAGAGAACTTTCATGTGCCTTAAATTTGAGTCTAAATAAGGCAGCGGCTCCAATCATCGCCGCATTATCTGTACAAAGATTTATTGGAGCTAAATGAACTTTAATAGATTTTTTACATGCTTCACTAATCATCATTTTTCTTAACGTATCGTTAGCCGCAACTCCACCTACAACGACGATATTATCTAGTCCATAATCATTTGCACATTTTATTGTCCTCTCTACCAGGACCTCTGCAACAACCCTCTCAAAACTTGCAGCAATATCTGGAATTGGTATTTCATCCCCATTTAAATTTATCTTTTCAACTAATCTTAATACAGCCGTTTTTAAACCACTAAAAGAGAAATCATATTTCAAAAAACCCCCTTCCTTATTAGAAATCTTGCATTTAGGTAAATTAAATTTTGAGGGATTACCCTTCTTGGCAATTTTCGCAATTGCAGGACCTCCAGGGTAACTAAGTCCCAATAATCTTCCTACTTTATCGAACGCTTCACCAGCAGCGTCATCATAACTTCTTCCAAGTCTTTGCATTTCTCTTCTCTCACCAACTTTAATTAATTCAGTATGCCCACCACTAACAAGTAAGGTTAAAAAAGGAGGCTTGGGATAATTCTTTGAAAATAATATTGACGACAGATGCCCCTCTAAGTGATGTATCCCCAAAAAAGGTTTCGAGTATAAAGTACAGAGTGATCTTGCAGTTATAGAACCGACTCTTAAACAGCCTACTAATCCTGGCGTGACAGTTGAGGCAATAACATCAATTTCTTTAATACTGATTTTTGATTCTTCTAAAGCTTGTTCAAGGACAACAGGAAGCAACTCTAAATGTTTTCTCGCCGCAAGTTCTGGTACCACACCTCCCCATTTAGAATGATCTTCGATTTGTGATGCGACAATATTTGAATGTATTTTATAAGTATCGCCACTATTAGAAACAATGGAGACAGACGTCTCATCACAACTTGTTTCAATAGCTAGAACTTTATGCATATTTGATTCGATACTGTTTTATTTTAGTAATAATTTCTTAATTAAAACATCAAAAGGAATTAAAGATTGCAACTTATGAAATTCTTTTTTTCAATCATAACTTCGGTTTTTCTGTTTCTTGGAATAACCCCAATTGCTTTAGCGGCTAATGGACCGGCATTAAATGCAGATAGAGCAAGCACAGAATTTACAGCCTCAGCTCTAACAACATGTTCAGAGAATCCTAAATTTATTGAACGAGCAAGTACTGCTAAAACCCAAAAAGATATCACAAGATTTGAAAGATATGGCAAAGCAGCTTGCGGTGATGATGGATTGCCTCATTTAATAATTGGTCCACCACTTGAACCATGGGGAGCACTCTTAAATAGAGGTCATGAAGGGGACTTACTTATTCCTGGTGTATTATTTATCTATATTGCAGGAATTATAGGATGGTCTGGGAGAGAGTACTTGATTGAATCCAAAAAGACTAAAAATCCAGCAGACCTTGAAATTATTATTGATTTAGACTTAGCGAGAAAATGCCTCATTAAAGGTGCTCAATGGCCCTTCTTAGCTAATAAGCAAGGAAGAAACGGTGATTTAAGAGAGAAAGATAATAATATTACACTTAATGGCCCTAGATAAAACATCATTCCACACAATTCTAAAAATCAAATGCTTAAAATCTTTAATACAAAATTTATCAGGTCAGCACCAGTAGTAGCAGCAGTTTGGCTGAGCTTAACTGCTGGAATAATTATTGAATTTAATAGATTTTTTCCTGATTTATTATTTCATCCGATGAGCTGAGATTTTAAAAAGAACTTTCAAGACTCAATTATTTTGAGAACTCTTTTTACTGTCTCATCAACATCATGATTTGTTAATACAAAATCAAATTCATCTGAGTTTGCAATTTCGAAGTTAGCTCTGCTAAGTCTTCTATTTATTGCATCCTCGTTTTCAGTACCTCTATTTCTTATTCTTTTTTCTAATTCTGCTTTGCTAGGAGGGAGAAGAAATATTGATAAAGCTTCTGGGAACTTTTCTTTAATTTGTTTTGCACCTTCAACTTCAATTTCAAGCAACACAATAAATCCCTTTTCAATCTTTTTATTAACAGTAGATAAAGGGGTTCCATAGTAGTTTCCTGCGAATTGAGCCCATTCAAGAAAATCTTTTTTATCAATCATATCTTTAAACTTTTCATCACTTATAAAGTAATAATTCTCACCATCTTTCTCTCCAATTCTAGGATTTCTTGTTGTTGCAGAGATAGAAAGCCAAATATCTTTGTTTCTATCTAAAAGTTCTTTAACAACGGTACCTTTTCCAACTCCACTAGGGCCAGTGATAATTATTAGTTTTTTAAAATTTTTCATATTAAAATTTTTACAGTAAGATAAATGCTGGTGAATAATTACTAGAAATAATGCAAAAGGGTGTCCCGCAGATAATGGATGTTACATCTATAAAATCTGTATTGCATGATTTATCAGAAGAAGTTTTACCGTCAAGGTTTGAAACTGCTCAACAACCCGAACCTAATATAATTCAATTCTGTTTAAGAGGAATAAATAGCCAAACTTGGATTGAAGTATCTTGGGATAGTGATTCTGCTCGAATACTTAAAATAAATAGGCCTGAAAAAATAGGAGCAGAAAGTACCCTCTCAAAGCAATTAAGATATGGATTAAAGTATATGGCTCTAGTTAACCTAGAACAAGATAAATTTGAGAGAGTTATTAAATTTGGATTTGCAAAAAAGCCTGGAGATGAAATTAATAAATACTTAATTTTTGAATTAATGGGCAAACACAGTAATATTTTTTACTTAGACAATAATCAAAAAATAATTGCAGTTGGCAAACAAATAAACTCTAATCAATCTAGCTTTCGTACTGTTTCTACAGGCTCTATCTATTCAGAGCCTCCCAAAAATATGAAAAAGGAGCCTAGTCCAAACGAGTCTTATGAAACATGGAAGGAATCTATTTCTTCAGTTCCTGAATCACTTAAATACTGTCTAATTAATACTTATCAAGGTGTAAGTCCAATTTTAACAAAGCAACTTGAGACTTTTAGTAATCTGGGCAGTGCAGAAATAATGAATAAAAATATTGATTTCATAAGTGAAACCAACTTAAAAAAGATATACCAAAGTTGGAAAATATGGATTGAAAGGTTTAATAATAATAATTTTAATTTCTCAATTTTTGACAATTTCTTTTATTCAGTTTGGTTTTTAAAGAATGAAATAAATAATAAAAATAATATTGATCAAATTAATGGATTAGAAAACTATTATGATTTTTATTTAAAAAAAAGGAAAATTGACGCATTAATAAAAAAAATTGATGGGATAATTTTTAAACAAACAACTCTTGAGAAAAAGAATATAAATTTACAATCTGATCTTTTAATTAACTCCGAAAACTATCAAATATATAAAGAAAAGGCTGATAAAATATACATGACTCATGAAATAAAAAAACAAGATATTATCAAAGGCCAAAAGCTTTATAAAAAGTCAAAAAAACTTAAAAGAGCACAAAATTTAATTAAAGAAAGGATTGATATTTATAAAAAAAAACTTGATAGATTAGAAGAATTTAGCGCTCTTTTGGATAACTTAAATTCTCTAAAAAATGAAAGTCCGAAAATTAGAATCAATTTACTGGAAGAAATTAAAGCTGAAATTTGTCGAGAGTTTAATGTAAGAATCAAAAATATAAGAGAACAAAAAAGAGACTCACCTGGATTAGAGTCATCTCCAATAGAAATTAATACCCCAAAAGGATTAACAGTTCAAATAGGAAGAAATATGAGGCAAAATGATCTAATAAGTTTTAAGTTTTCAAAAAAAGGGGATCTTTGGTTCCATGCACAAGAATCACCTGGAAGTCATGTTGTTTTAAAGTCATCATCTCAAAATCCATCGGATGAAGATATTCAAATATCTGCAGATTTAGCAGCTTTATTTAGTAAAGCAAAAATGAATATTAAAGTCCCAATAAGTCTTGTAAATATAAAAGACCTCCAAAAAATCACAAAAGGAGGGCCTGGTTGCGTTTCATTCAATAATGTAGAAATTCTTTGGGGTAATCCTACAAGAGGAAAAGATTACATTAAAAAAAATCTTAAAAGAGTAATTTAGCCTATAATGAAAAAAATGTTTTTTTAAATGTTAGATTTTCTACTTGGAACTCATGAATTTTTAGGTAATCATAGTTTCCCAGAATTTATTGTAGGTTATTTATTCGGAGCAGCATTAATTATTGGGGCCCCAACTGTTTTTCTATTACTTGCTTTCGTAAGTGCTTTGATGAAAACAAATGGGAAAATGGGTGGTTATAGAGAATATGAAACATATGGAGAATCTTCTTTAAATGATGCTCCTCCATTTTTACTACCTGATCCGACGAATCCAAAATATAGTAAATAGTACTTAGCTACTAATAATCAAAAATTACGCTTTTTATAAATAAAATAAATGATTAACTATTTTAAAAATATAAAATAAGCTCAATAATGAAGAGGAAAGAAGATAGTAAAAATAATAATTATGATGCGATGAGTTTTACTGATCATTTAGAGGAGCTAAGGCAAAGAGTACTAAATTCTATTTATTCGATATTAATTTGCATTTTTTTTTAGTTTTTTAATAATTAAGCCTTTAATTTCTTTTTTAGAGATTCCTGCTAATGATATACGTTTATTACAACTTGCTCCTGGTGAATTTTTATTTGTTGCCATAAAAGTAGCGGGATATAGCGGAATAATCGTCTCTATTCCATACATTTTTTATCAATTAATATTATTTATTTCACCAGGTTTAACTAAAAAAGAAAAAAACCTAATTTTACCGGCTGTTTTTGGATCAGGTTTATTATTTTTTCTTGGCTTGCTTTTTTCATGGTGGATATTAGTTCCTGCGGCAATAAATTTCTTTATAAATTTTGGAGCTGATATAGTTGAACCAACATGGTCCATAGAGAGATACTTTGATTTTGTTTTATTGTTAATGTCAAGTACTGCAGTAGCATTTCAACTACCAGTTTTGCAATTTATTCTTGGTTCACTTGGAATTATTTCTACAGAAAAAATGCTATCAAATTGGAAAATAGTAGTAATTTCCTCGGCAATCTTATCCGCAGTAATTACACCTTCAACAGATCCTTTAACTATGTCATTGCTCTCAATTTCGATAATATTTCTATTTTTTGTTGGAGCTGGGCTAACTTACATATCTGAAAGCCTTAAATCAAAAACTCTTTCATCCTCTCATTAATGTTTAGTTGAAGGCTTACAGCTCTTCCTAATCTTGGTCTTGAATTTACATTTTTGAGCCATTCCCTTACTTCATCTGAATAGCCGCATCTATTTAATATTTCAATTTTATCTGATATTGATTTTTTATATTCCACTTCATTTAATGGAAAAGATTCTTGTCCTAAAAAACCCCACATCATTTGAAAATATAAATATTTTCCTCTCTTAAAAAGTCTAAAGTCATATTTTTTACCCCATCGATGAATCAAGTAATGGATAATCTCATCTACTACCAAAGGTTTCATAATTTAATAATAAACAATCTCATAAAAACTTATACTTTAAATTATTAAAAGTCCTATCTATTTGCAACAGAAATCGTGCAATCTGATTCATAATAAATAATAAATAACAGCCTCAAGTATCGAATGACTCAATTAAGTTCCAATGACGTCCCCTCCATGGGTCGAAGGCAATTTATGAATCTTCTTACATTTGGTACAGCAACTGGTGTCGCATTAGGAGCTTTATATCCTGTAGCAAATTATTTTATGCCCCTAAGAGCTGGTGGTGGCGGCGGTGGAACTTCTGCAAAAGATGAATTAGGTAATCCAGTCACAAAGACCGGTTGGCTAGCAAGTCATCAAGCAGGAGATAGAAGTTTAGTGCAGGGTCTTAAAGGAGATCCAACTTACTTAATTGTTAATAGTGAAGGAGATATAGGAGAATTCGGACTAAATGCCATTTGTACCCATTTAGGATGCGTTGTTCCATGGGATAGCGGTGCCAATAAATTCATATGTCCTTGTCATGGTAGTCAATATGACACAAATGGGAAAGTAGTAAGAGGACCTGCGCCATTATCTTTGGCCTTGGCGCATGTTGATGTAGATGATGATGCTGTACTTGTAAAACAGTGGACAGAGACAGATTTTAGAACTAATGAAAATCCATGGTGGGCCTAAGAGAATGATTAATTTTAAAAAACAAATAATGAAAAAAACAACTTTCTTTCTCTGCACACTGATTTTGATTTCTAGCATTGTGATTTTCCCAAGATCCTCTTTTGCTTATCCATTTTGGGCGCAGCAAAATTACGAATCTCCCAGAGAAGCTACAGGAAAAATAGTCTGCGCAAATTGCCATCTAGCACAAATGCCAACTATTGCAGAGGTCCCTCAAGCTGTTGGGGCTGATAGTGTTTTCAAAGCTGTAGTCAAAATTCCTTATAAAGATGACATAAAGGAAATAGGTGCTGACGGTTCAGAGGTTCCTTTACAAGTTGGGGCTGTAGTTATGCTTCCTGATGGCTTTAAATTAGCTCCTCAGGAAAGATGGACTGATGAAATAAAAGAAGAAACCGAGGGAGTTTACTTTACTAATTACAGCGAAGAAAAAGACAATATAATTCTTGTCGGGCCATTACCAGGAGATACAAATAAAGAAATCGTTTTTCCCGTCCTTTCCCCTAATCCAGCTACCAATAAAGAGTATCACTATGGAAAGTACTCGTTGCACATAGGAGGAAATAGAGGAAGAGGGCAAGTTTATCCGACTGGTGACAAGAGTAACAATGTAATATTCACTTCTTCTTCTGCAGGCACTATCAATTCAATAGAAACTATTGAAGACGGTAGTTATCAAATTAATATTGAGAATGAGAACGGGGACATAGTTACCGAGGCTATTCCTGTTGGTCCTGAACTGATCGTGAAAGAACAAGACCAAATAAGTGCAGGTGATCCTCTCACTAATGACCCTAATGTGGGAGGTTTTGGACAACTAGATGCTGAAGTAGTGCTACAAAGCCCTTATAGAATAATAGGCTTAATTGCATTTTTTATTGGTGTAGGCCTAACTCAAATACTGCTAGTACTCAAGAAGAAGCAGGTTGAGAAAGTACAAGCTGCTGAGGGTGTTTAATTAGCCATTAAATGCTTACATATCAAGCTTTTATTCAATCCCCTGGAGACACATTTTTAAATTTAGGTTTTCTAACTATTAGATGGTATGGTCTGCTAATTTCCATATCAGTAGTAATAGGACTTTTTATTTCTAAAAAGCTTGCAAAATCAAGAAATATTAATCCTCAAAATATAAGTGATATTTTACCCTCTTTAATAATATCTTCAATAATTGGAGCTAGAGCGTACTATGTAATTTTCGAATGGAGACAATATAGTGGTAATAACTTTATTACTTCTTTTGAACTTTTTAATAATGTAATTCAAATCCCCTCTTTTCTTGCAATTTGGCAAGGGGGCATAGCAATCCATGGAGGCTTAATTGGAGGATTTTTGTGTATTTTATTTTTCTGTAAATCTAAAAATATTCATTTAAAGACCTTTTTAGATATATTAATTCCATCTATTATTCTTGGCCAATCCATTGGTAGATGGGGGAATTTCTTCAATAACGAAGCTTTTGGAATACCTACAAATTTACCTTGGAAGTTATTTATACCAATACAGAATAGGCCAATAGAGTTTATAAATTACCAGTTTTTCCATCCAACATTTATCTATGAATCATTATGGAATTTTTTAATTTTTATATTATTGATTACAATTTTTTACAAACAGAACAACAAAAACTCAGTGAGGCCAGGCTTTATTAGTTGCATTTATTTAATTGGCTATAGTTTTGGAAGATTCTGGATTGAGGGTTTAAGAATTGATCCTTTATGTATTGGGGGACTTCCACCCTTTTGTGATGGAGGGTTACGCATGGCCCAGTTTATAAGTATTTTTTTATTTTCCTCTGGATTAATTGGAATATTTTTTTTAAGATTAAAATCATATAAAAACAAAGCAAGAAATAATGGATAGAAAGATCTCATTTATTGGAGTTGGTCCAGGCGATCCTGATTTATTAACAATAAAAGCGTTAAAAAAAATAGAATCTGCAGACGTTATATTTTGGGCTAATTCTTTAATTCCTAAAAAAATTATAAATTTATCACTTGAAGGTTCTGAAAAAATAAAAACTAGTACGCTTACTCTAGAAAAAATCACTTCAATAATGATAAGAAGATTTAATGAAGGAAAAACTGTTATTAGATTACATGATGGAGATCCATGCCTGTATGGTGCAGTTAAAGAACAAATAGAAATATTAAAACATCAAGATATCGAGACTGAAGTAATTCCTGGGATAAGTGCTTTTCAGGTCGCTGCAGCCTATCATCAGGCCGAGCTTACTATTCCAGATATAACTCAGACTATTATTCTAACAAGAGCAGGAGGCCGAACTGGCATGCCTGAAAAAGAATCACTTAAAGATCTTGCCAAGCACAAATCCTCTCTATGTCTTTATTTGAGTGCTAGACACATAAAAAGTTCTCAAAAAACTTTATTAGAATATTATCCTCCAGAAACTAAAGTAATTGTTGGTTATAGAGTATCTTGGGATGATGGTTGGACATCTTTAATTGAATTGAAGGATATGGAAAAATTTACTCTTGAGAAAGAACTTATTAGAACTACTATTTATATTGTTAGTCCTGCAATTAATACTATTGCAAATAGGTCTAATCTTTATAATCCATCTTATAATCATCTCTTTAGGGGCAAATAATCGAATAGAGTTGATAGATAGATATATAACACTATAATTGGGGAAAAATTAATTGCTTTGGACGAAATAAAATCTAATAATTCAGACAACAATCCAAAAAATAATTCATCTTTAAAAAGAATTGGCAATTTCATTAAAGAAGCAAGATTAAGCAGAAATAAATCAATTGAAGAATTAGCCTCTGATTTAAAAATTGGATCTCACCAACTTCAGGCTATAGAGGAGGGTAATGAAGATCATTTACCGGAAAAAGTTTTTATAAAAGCAATGGTTCGTAGGATTTCTGAAAAGCTGAAAGTTGATACAGATTTTATAATGAGCGAATTCAAAACCGAACGAAAAGAAGTAGACATCGAAGAAATTGTTCAAGAAGTCTCAAAAAAAGCGAAAAATGACCGAAAAGTTAAGAATAATTATTCCATTGATGTTATTATCTTTATTTTAATTTCAGGAATATTAGGACTATTAGCTTCATCTTTGATTTTTAATATTTTTTCAGAATCATTCCAAAAACAACTTCCAAAAGAAGAACTTATAAATAAAAATTAAACAACTTTCAAATCTAAATTTTTTAATTCTTTCACCACCTTACTACATAATTCTAAGCTCCATTTTTCGAGAAGAAGATCTTGATTTGAGTTTAAAGGTATTAGTTCAATTGCAATAATATTATTTAGTAATTTAATTTTTATCGAAGATAATACATTTTCAGGTCTTTGATCCAGAGAGGCCGCTAATCTTAAAATTAAAGACATTTCAAGTACTAATGTTTTATCTTCTTTTGAGATTAAACTTTGCCAAGATTCATGTCTTTTTTTTGGTAAAGTCTTTCTGTGATATCTAACTATTGAAGCAATAGTATTTGTCTCGGATTGAGAATATCCCAATAATTCGCAGTTTTTAATTAAATACCAAGAATGTTTATGGTAAGAACTTATATTTACATATTTCCCACAATCATAAAGGTTACAGGCTGCCCAAAGGAGATCTTTTGCTTTTGAATCAGTATCGCCATGAAAAATATTTTTAGTTTGATCATAGATTTGAAATGCGATATTAGTAACTTTCTCAGATCTTTCTTTATCAACACCAAACTTTCTAGCCTGATGAATTATGGTAGTTTTCCTAATATTACTTTGAATATTAAATTCATTTTTTATTATTCCTTGGCGAAGCATCCAATCAACTACTAATCCTTCCCTTAGGGCCCTCTCACTTATTGTCAACTGATTAAAATTCAACATCTCCATTGAGGTTTCTAGAATCAATGCACCTGGAATTATTATTTCTGATCTTCTTTCACTGAGTGAAGGGATTTTCTTTATTTCAGAAGTTGGCATTTTAATTAATTTTTCCAAGACAATCTCTAAATTTTCTTTTTTAAATTTATAACCATGCATCTTTTGTTTTGGCTGCCCAAGGTCAGATAAAATTAAATTTCCTAGTGAGATTGCAGTTCCACTTGTGGCAATCATTGAGACAGCCTTTCCTCTTTGTAATCTCCTTTTAATTTTTTCAATCGATGGTTCTAGGGAACCTTGAATAAAAGTTCTCAAAAAATTAGATCTTTCTCTATTGATGGGTTCACTATCAAGAAAAAAATCATTTTTGAGCCTAACAGCTCCAACTCTAGAACTTGTAAGTGCTATCGCGTCTTTTTGATCTGCAAGTATTAATTCTGTAGAACCTCCACCTATATCAATAATTACGTACGACTTATCTTCCAAAACCATCCCAGACAAAACGCCAAGATAAATTAATCTAGCCTCTTCAGATCCGCTTATAAGTTCTATTTGAATATCTACATCACTTTGAACCCTATTTAAAAAGTCTCGACCATTTGGAGCCTCCCTAACAGCACTCGTTGCAGCAGTTACTATTTGATTAACACCATTACTTTTGCAGTACTCTTTAAAACGCTTTAGGGTCTTTAAAACTCTTTGAATTGATTCCTCAGTAAGATTTCCCTCTTCATCTCTTTCCCCTAGACGTGTTGTGGATTTATCAGTAAATTTTATTGAAAAGGATTTGAGATCTGAATTAATGTCAGCTATTAAGAGATGAGTGGAGTTTGTTCCAATATCAATTGAGGCAACAGAAATATCTTTTTCTTGCAGATTGCTTAATTTTTTTTTCTGTATCATTTTTATTCTCTAAAAAATAGAGATTCTAAATACCGTAATTAATATACTTAAGATTGATTATTAAATTATAGATTTGCCTATTTTCTAGTTAGATTATTTAAAGTTATGAAATAAAGATCCTGTGATAAAGAAAGACCTAAATTCTGAAATAAGTATCCTTTTTGAACTATTAAGGTGGAATAAGCCTACAGGGAGACTTATTCTACTTATTCCTGCTGGATGGAGTTTATATCTAACTCCCGAATCAAATCCAAGCATTTATATGTTGTTGAAAATCACAATCGGTGGATTATTAGTTAGTGGATTAGGTTGTGTTGCTAATGATATTTGGGATAAAAGAATAGATCAAAAAGTCTTAAGGACCAAAAACAGACCTCTTGCTGCAAATAAGATCAGTACTAAAACAGCATACTTAATACTTATATTTTTGATTATATGTAGTTTCTTTTTAACCTTATCGCTCCCAGAGAATGGAAGACTACTTTCTCTTTCACTTGCTTTTTTTGCTTTACCTTTAATTTTAATTTACCCTTCTGCAAAGAGATGGTTTAAATATCCGCAATTTATCTTATCAATATGCTGGGGATTCTCAGTTGTAATACCTTGGGCTGCGAACGAAGGTAATATCAATAGTATTGTTTTATTATTTTGCTGGCTGGCTACAATTTTTTGGACTTTTGGTTTTGATACTGTATATGCTTTGGCTGATAAAAAATATGATATTCAAATTGGAGTAAACAGTTCCGCAGTTAACCTTGCTTCAAATACAAAAAAAACTATTCAAATTTGTTATTTTTTAACTTCCAGTTTTCTTGCAATATGTGCTTTCATCAATCAACTAGCTTTTATTTTTTGGCCAATTTGGTTAATAACAGGATTTTTAATGCAAAAAGATATTTTGAAAATATTTCCTGAAAGTAAACAATCCATTAAAAAAATTGGTGATCATTTTAAAAACCAATCTATATATGGAGGCTTAATATTGTTGGGATTCATAATGGCCTCATAACTTATAAAAAGAATGCTAGTTAAATTAAAAAAAGGAGATGAGATTCACATTTTAGCTCCAAGCTCTTTTATAGATAATGAAGAGGATTTTATAAAGGGCATAGATATTTTAAAAACATGGGGATTGAAGATTGTTCACAATAATATCCTCTCAAGAAAGTTTGGGTATTTTGCTGGAGATGATCAAACAAGATTTAAAGAACTTGAAAAAGCTCAAAATAAGAAAGTCATCATTTTTGCTAAAGGTGGATGGGGTTCCGCAAGACTTTTAGAAAAAAATCCAAATTGGGGTAATGGTTTGATGATTGGATTCTCTGATACCTGTTCACTGTTGTTATCAAAATATTCAAAAGGATCTTTTGGCTCGATTCATGGACCGATGATTACTACTCTTTTTAAAGAACCTGAATGGAGTTTAAAAAGACTAAGAAATTTACTTTTTGAGGGATATGTTGATGATATTAAGGGTTTACCTTTAAAAAAAGGCATCGCAAAAGGAGAAATTGTTGTTTCTAATCTAACGATTGCATCTTTTCTAATTGGTACTGATCATTTCCCTGAATTAAAAGGGAAAATAATAATATTTGAGGATATAAACGAAGACATTTATAAAATTGATCGAATGTTAACTTATTTGAGAATGACAAACAAATTGAATGGGATTTCAGGTATTGGATTCGGAAGTTTTTCAGATGAAGTGTGTACGCCTGAATGGAACGGCTTACTCAAAAAATTAATACTTGAGAGGCTTCAAGAATTTGACATTCCTATTCTTTTTGACCTCCCTATTGGACATTTATCTGGTAATGCATGCATCCCTTTAGGTTGTGAAGCAATATTAAATGGGAACGATGGAAAACTTATTATTCATATCCCTTCTAATTAAAAATCTTTTAAAAATACTTTTGCTATTTTCAGATCTAGTGGTGATGTGACTTTTATATTTGCAGAATTTCCCTCAATTATTTTTACTTGCCAATTTAACATTTCAAAGAGTGAGGCATCATCTGTAACCGTCCAATTTTTCTCAATTGCCATTTTATGAGCTTTTCTTAATCTCTTTACTAAAAAACCCTGAGGCGTTTGAGCTGCCCATAAATTTTGTCTATTTGGTGTTTCCTTTATATAACCTCTATTATCAACAATCTTTATTGTGTCGGTAACCTTGGTAGCTAGAACAACTGCATCATTTTGTTCTAATTCTATAGCACATTTGTTTATTAAGTCGGAACTAATTAAGCATCTAGCACCATCATGAATTAAAACTTTCTCAGCAGTTGATGGAAGAGAATTTAAACCATTAAAGACAGACTTTTGCCTAGTATCTCCACCATTTATCCATTTAATTTTATTAGAAAAATTTTTTACTGATTTTAATAATTCTTGTTTGTCATTCGGCTGCCCTATTATTCCTACCCAGCTGACTAAACTTGCAGATAATACAGATTTTATAGTCCAAAAAATAAGAGATTCCCCTTCTAATTCAATAAGTAATTTATTTCTTCCAGCTTTCATTCTGCTACCACTGCCTGCCGCGGGTATTAATACATGCACAATAATTTGAGTTTATATTTTCTAGATAATTATAAATAAAAGTAATATGTTTGCACAAATAGTACTACGATTTTAAATTATAAAAATTTCACAATGTCAAATACAGAATCTTTAACAGGTAAAGTTGCTTTAATTACAGGGGCTAGCAGGGGCATTGGTAAGGAAATTGCCTTAGAACTTAGTAATTTAGGAGCAGAAGTCATAATAAATTATTCTTCGTCTGATGAAAAAGCTGAAGAAGTTGTAAATCTAATTAGAGATTCTGGAGGCAAAGTTCATAAATTAAAATTTGATGTTTCAAAAGAAGAATCTGTTAGTAGAGCTTTTGAAGAAATCATAAAGATAAATGGTGCTATAGATATTCTTGTAAATAATGCTGGCATAACAAGAGATGGGCTCTTAATGCGAATGAAATCAGAACAATGGGATGACGTTCTAAATACAAACTTAAAAGGGGTTTTTCTTTGTACAAAATATGCTTCAAAATTTATGATAAAAAAAAGAAGCGGAAAGATAATTAATATTTCATCTATTGTTGGAATAATTGGAAATCCTGGACAAGCAAATTATTCTGCCGCTAAAGCAGGTGTTATTGGCTTTACAAAAACCTGTGCAAAAGAATTTGCTTCAAGAGGGATAAATGTTAATGCTATAGCTCCAGGTTTTATAGAAACAGAAATGACTGAAAAACTAAATAACGAAGAAATTATCAAAGCTATACCATTAGGCAAACTAGGTAGTTGTTCACAAATAGCAAACTTAGTTTCTTTCTTAGTCTCTAGTAATGCTGGCAGTTATATAACAGGACAAACAATAAGTATTGATGGGGGCATGAGTATTTAATTATGTACTTTCATATGGTTGAACCAACTCATCCCTTAATCTTCTAATCTTTTGTAGAAGTTTTAATCTTCGACTTCTAGCAGTTAAAGTCAAGAAAAATCTAAGAGGAAAATATATAAGAGTCATTGCAACTGCAAGTGTGGCAGTTAAAGTAAAAATAAGATTCCCTGTTTTGTCCATAACTTCAAGATACTCATAATTTAATTAATTTGGATAGCTATTTAAGAGAAATTCGGCTTTCCCCACTTAATTAAGTATCCCTTAAATATAATTCCATGGGACATTAGAATAAAGATATAAAGATTTAAATAAACATGTCAAAACAATTAAGCTTTTCGAACGAATCTAGAGAAGCGCTTGAAAAAGGAATAAATACTGTCGCAAATGCTGTTAAAGTTACTATTGGTCCAAAAGCAAAGAATGTTGTAATAGAAAGAAAATTTGGTTCTCCAGACATAGTAAGAGATGGATCTACGGTTGCGAAAGAAATCAACCTTGAGAATCCCATCTCTAATTTAGGGGCAAAGTTAATAGAACAAGTAGCATCAAAAACTAAAGAGAGTGCTGGTGATGGAACAACAACAGCAACAATCTTGACTCAAATAATGGTTCAAGAAGGTTTAAAAAATATAGCTGCGGGAGCTAGTCCTATTGAGCTAAAAAAAGGAATGGAAAAAGGATTAGATTTTGTTTTAGAGAAATTAAAATCAAAGAGTATCAAAATAAATGGCTCCGATATTAAAAAAGTTGCGACGGTAAGTGCAGGAGGAGATGAAGAAATTGGTTCAATAATTTCAAAAGCAATGGATATTGTAACTTCAGATGGAGTTATAACAGTAGAAGAATCACAATCCCTAGAGACAGAGCTAGATATCACAGAGGGAATGTCTTTTGATAGAGGTTATAGCTCACCTTATTTTGTAACAGATCAAGAAAGACAAATTTGTGAACTTGAAAATCCAAAGATCCTAATCACTGATCAAAAAATATCAACACTAACCAACTTGGTACCTATCCTCGAAGAGGTTCAAAAATCTGCTTCTACATTTTTAATTCTAGCTGAAGATATTGAGGGGGAAGCTCTAACAACTCTTGTATTAAATAAAAATAGTGGGGTATTGAATGTTTCGGCTGTTCGAGCTCCATCATTTGGAGAAAGGAGAAAAGCTGCTTTAGAAGATATCTCAATTCTTACAGGAGCTAAATTAATTAGCGAAGATCAATCAATGAAATTAGAAGAAGTTACTCTTAATGATCTTGGAAAAGCAAAAAAAATAACAATCTCAAAGGATAAAACAACAATCGTAGCTTTCGACGATACCAAAGACCTTGTCCAAGCAAGAGTTGAGAAATTAAAAAGGGAAGTAGAAATAACTGAATCGGAATACGATAAAGATAAGATTAACGAGAGAATAGCAAAACTTGCTGGAGGAGTAGCTCTTATTAAAGTTGGGGCTGCGACGGAAACAGAGATGAAGTATAAAAAATTAAGAATAGAGGATTCACTCAATGCTACAAAAGCTGCTATTGAGGAAGGAGTAGTTTCAGGAGGAGGACAAACGTTAATTGAAATATCAAATGAACTTTCTAATTCACGTAAGGAAATCTCAGATGATTTGACTACAGGTATTGATATTATTACAAATGCACTTTTAGAACCTACAAAACAAATTGCAAAAAATGCTGGTTTTAATGGGGATGTTGTTATCGCTGATATAAAAAGATTAGGTAAGGGTTTTAATGCTAATAATGGAGAATATGAGAATTTAAACGAATCAGGAATATTAGATCCTACTAAAGTTATTCGATTGGCTCTTCAAGATTCAGTATCAATTGCAGCAATGATAATTACTACGGAAGTTGCAGTTGCTGATATCCCAGAACCAGAGGCAGCACCTGGAGGACCAGGGGCAGATCCAATGGGCGGAATGGGTGGTATGGGTATGCCAGGAATGGGCGGCATGGGTATGCCAGGAATGGGCGGCATGGGTATGCCAGGAATGATGTAAAAACTTAGCTGGCTTTTTTCTCGTTATTAATCCATTTTCTCAAGTTTTTTATATCAGGTAGTGGCAATTCTTCTGTATCTTTATATTCACTCTCATTTTTATAAGACCCATAAATATCTTTATCAATAATTTCAGTATTAATAGATTTTTTTGTTTCTTTAAGTTTAAATTCTATCTCTTCTTCGTATTGAACATTTTTTAATAATTCCAAATTGATTTGATTCTGACTTGTCTCTGCCTGATCATCTTCTATTAATTTTAATTGATCTTGATTTTTTACAAATAATTCATTTAAAGATTCCGGTCCAAACCTATGTGCCCATACATTAATTATATTTTCTAACATCAAATGATTTTTATCAAAAGATGCTTTTTGGTAAATATCTTTTAGATGATCTTTTAAAAACATAAATTTATTAATTTAATTTTCTATTTAACAATGGCCTTATAATAATTAAAGAAAAAACTGTTAAAGAAAATAAAATTGAGATACAACTCTTACAAGTTAAGTCACCATATGGTGCGTGTAAAGCCACCAAATCTAAATTCATAGTTTGAGTATAAGCAATCCTGATAGGTTCAATCGCAAAAGTTAATGGATTTAAGGAGGCTAGCCACCCTAACCAATTTGGCATAAACGAAATGGGTGCTAATGCAGTACTTGCAAAAAGAAGAGGCAAATTTATTACAAATATAAGAGCAATTAATTCAATATGACCAGGTAAAACAAAAGCCAAGCAGAGGCTTATTGATGTCACAAAGAGTACTAATAGTATTAATGTTGTAAAAACAATTCCTAACCCATAAAAGTCAGGCCATCCATAACCCAAAGCAAATGAAACAATCATTATCACAATACTTTGAACAAAACTCAGAATAGTTATGTAAAAGAATGAGGATAAAACAATCGACAATCTACTCGCTAGAGGTGCGACAAGTAACCTATTTAAAAAGCCAAACTCTCTATCAAACATTAAAGGCAAGCCTGAATTCAACGCTCCACTAAAAGCAGTAAAAACAATTAGTCCTGCTCCCAAAAAATTTCCATAAGAATCTACTCCTGGTAGAAAACCTTCAGGAGCCTTTGAGAAAAGAGCTCCAAATAAGAAGAGCCAAATTATAGGTTGCAATATGCCCGCTAAAATAGTAGAAGGTCTTCTTTTTAATTGGATAAATAACCTTTTGGTTAAAGCAACAGTTTCTTGATATAAAAAAAATAAATTATATTGTTTTAATTCCATTATTTAAAAACTTTTAATCATTATTATAATTAGTTATCAAAAAATTTATTATTTTTATCTCATTGATTGCTTCGATTCTTTTTTTAGATCTCTTTTACCAGTCATGGAAATTTCTGCATCTAATAATGTTTTGCCAGTCGCCTGTAGATAAACATCATCCAAGCTAGGTTGACTTTGAGCAAGAGAAAAAATTTCAAACTTTGAAAAAGCTAATTCTACTTTTAGTTTTGTGAGCAAATCCTTTTCCTTATCTACTACAAAATTAATTGAATAACCTTGCGCCTTATTTATGATAATCTGACTGATTCCATCGATTGAAGATAAAATTTCTCTTATTTTTTTAGACTCTTCATGAGTACTAAATTCTCTTACTTTTAAAGTAATCCTATCTCCTCCTAATTTATTTTTAAGTTGAGAAGGTGTTCCTTGAGCTATAACTTTCCCATCATCAATTATTACCAAACTATCTGCTAATTTATCTATTTCATCAAGATAATGACTACTTAAAATAATAGTCATTCCATCATTCTTCAAATCTTTCAAAAGTTGCCAAATTATATTTCTACTTTCAATATCCAAACCTACCGTTGGTTCATCTAATATTAAAACTTTGGGCAAATGTAAAAGGCTTGCAGCTAAATCTATTCTTCTTTTCATTCCTCCTGAATATGTTCCGCATTTTCTATCAATCCAATCATTCATCTCTAATTGATTTATTAATAATTTTATTCTTTCGTATTTTTCCTTTTTATTCATATGATATAAATCCGACTGAAAATCTAATAATTCTCGCCCTGTTAGGATTTTATCGAGAGCAATATCTTGAGCCACATAACCAATTAATTCTCTAATTTTTCTTGGATTTTTAATTAAATTGATATTGTTTACAAAAACCTCACCACCATCTGGTTCTACTAAAGTAGCTAGTATTTTTATGAGAGTAGACTTACCTGCACCATTTGGACCTAAGATTCCAAATAATGTGCCAGCATTAATTTCCATTGATAAATCTTTTAATGCCTGTATATCAGAATATGATTTTGAAAGATCCGTAATTTGTATATAATTCATCAAGCTAGAATTTATCCTCTAATATTTACATTAATCTAATAATTAAAGTATGCCTTTAATGATAAGAACATTTGCATAGACTGATGTTCAAAATCCACAGAAAGTTGAGTTCTTGAAATCAATAGCAAAAGACAAATACCAAACATATAAAGTATTGACCATCTGAATAGTCCTTTAGCTTTTTCTAAATCATCTGGTGAACTTTTTAATCTATTTATTAATTGTAAAAGTCTTCCATTAAAAGGTAAAAGCATTATTAAATAAAGAAGTCCTCCCTCAGGTAAAGCAAAAAAACCGAGAATACTCATAAAAACAGTTGCCCATCCGTAGCGAGAAATAGCTTTGACGGTAAACGCTGAACCCTTAACGGAAGGGAGCATAGGTATCCCTACAGACGCATAATCATCTTTTAATAAAATTGCAAGAGCCCAAAAATGTGCTGGGGTCCACAGCATTACCAAACCAAATAACCACCAACCACTAAGTCCTATATGACCCGTGGCTGCTGAAGCTCCTACTAAAGGAGGTATAGCTCCTGCAACACCACCAAAAACAATATTTTGAGTTGTTCTTGGTTTAAGAATTATCGTATATAAAATTACATAACTACATAATCCCAACAATGTTAAACCGGCGGCTAAATAATTTACGCCACTTATCAAAAGCATTGCAGCTGCCAATGTACAAGATACTGCTCCTAAAAAAACAGTATTAAATGTTAACTTACCTGAGGGTAAAGCTCTATTACTTGTCCTTTTCATCCTCTTGTCCAAGTCCATTTCCCACAAACAATTAAGTGCTCCTGCTGCTGCGGCTGCCAAGGCCCCTCCTCCTAAAGTACATATAAGCTTAGGAGAGGATAAAGGCCATTCTTCCGTTAATGCCATTCCTCCTAAAGTTGTAGCCAGTAATAATGGAATCAACCTAGGTTTGGCAACTTCAAGCCAAGGAGGTAGTATTACTTTTTTTCTTGAAGGTACAACTTGTTCTCGAATTGAAGTCTGGAAATTAAAGTTTTCTAAATTACTTTTCATGAGTTTAAACCTACTATTACTGAATTAAATGGTTGATTGTTTTTTTTATTTAGATAAGGATTTCTAAAAATCAATGATGTTAGGGTCGCAATTAATAAAGAAGCATTTAGCTGATGACCAATAACAAAAATAGGTTCACTTAAATTAGTTTTAAGGCTCAATACTCCAAGAACAACTTGGGAAATTAAAAGAAAAAAAAGTGAGCAAAGGTATCTCCAATTATTCTGGAACAAATCTTGTTTATATATTGAGATAGCCAAAATAAATAAAATAGAAATAGAAATTGGGATAGCAAATAATTTATGAGTATCTAAAATTAAACATTGTTTATTAAAAGATAAGCAGAGATTTGCAGACCAAGTTGATGAAAGCCTTACTCCAATAAAAGATTGAACTAAAGTCAGTATTAGGGGGAAAAATAAAAATATCTTCCACCAAGTTAATGATTTATTAACCGCATTATTTTCGAGATTCTGATTGATTGTTATTGTTGTTATTAGGAGTAAAAAAGCTGTCAAAAGATGAGCAGTAACTGAGTAGGAATTAAGTAAATTAATTACTGTTAATGCTCCAATAGAGCCTTGAACAATTACTAAGAATACTAATAATGAATAAGTTTTTGGTAACCAATTTGGAAGATCTTTTCTCCAAATTATTGAAAGTATGAATTTAGAAAGAATTAACAGCCCTACTAGGAAAGCATCCAAACGATGGAACCATTCTAGAAAAACTCTTAGATTCATATGATTAAGAGGTAGAAAAGTCCCATAACATAAAGGCCAATCAGGGCATGCAAGACCGGCCTCCATAACCCTAGTAGCTCCTCCAATAACTATTAAAACTATTAAGGCCAAAACGCAATGTGTTCCCAATTTCAGAAAAACTGACTTGTATTTTGATTGATATATTTCGTTTTTAAACAAATTATTCAAAGCTCTTCTTTTTGCATATTAATTTAGATTCAAATATCAAACATTAATTAAAAGTAAATGTTTTATTTTTAAAGTTTATTTGTTTTTTTAATCTTTTTTCCCTGACATAAACCTGTAAAAAGTTATTGATAATACTTCTTTTATTTTTTAAATCTTAAGAAGTTATGAATTTCAATAATATTCCATTAACAAACAATGCAAAATTAGAAAAAATGAATATGTTGAAAATATAAATAGAATCTTTTTACCTCAATTGTTTAATAAAAACTTTTATTTAATACTTATAATTTCCGCTGTATTTGGTATATCTTTTTGGATCGGATTTAATGTTAACTTACTTCCTGTTGAAGCAAGTATAAATGCGCCCATATATGATGAACTTTTTAAAATTCTTTTTATCATTGGATTAATAATTTTCATAGGAATGACCATAGCAGTTATATATAGTTTATTTAAATTCAGGAAAAGGAAAGATCAATATGGAGATGGGATAGCTTTAGAAGGTAATTTAAGCCTAGAAATTGTATGGACAATTATCCCATCTATCATTGTTTTAATAATAGGTTTATATAGCTACAACATTTACGATCGAATGGGAGGTATGAAAGAACTAAATCATAGCCATGAAATGATGACCTCCAACACAGAAAAGATATGGGCTGGAATCAGCCAGGCCTCAAGTAATGAATTTGCTAGCAATAATTTATCTGTTGAAGTTTCAGCTATGCAATTTGCCTTTTTATTTAATTATCCGAAAGGGGAATTTATTTCAGGGGAGCTTCATGTTCCAGTTGATCATAAAGTTTCTATGAAGATGGAATCAAAAGATGTTATTCATGCTTTTTGGGTGCCAGAGTTCAGAATAAAACAAGATATTATTCCAGGCCAGCCTACGATATTAAATTTCACTCCTACTAAAGTTGGGAAATATCCAATAATATGTGCAGAATTATGTGGTCCTTATCATGGAGGTATGAGAGCTTCAATAATAGTTGAAGAAGAATCTGACTACAAAGATTGGTTTAACAAAAACACAAAAACGGAGGTCAGCCTATGACGATTTCAATTGATTCACAGGATCCCAATACCAAAAGTCTTCAACCTAAAGGATGGCTTAGATACTTAAGTTTTAGTCTAGATCATAAAGTAATTGGTATTCAATATCTTGTATGTGGGTTTCTTTTTTACTTAATTGGAGGAACTTTGGCGAGTGCAATAAGAATTGAATTAGCAAGCCCAATGTCCGACTTTATGCCAAGAGATGTATATAACCAAGTTTTAACATTACATGGAACAATAATGATTTTTTTGTGGATTGTACCTGTGGTGAATGGGGCATTTGGGAATTATTTAATTCCTTTTTATGTTGGAGCTAGAGATATGGCATTCCCAAGATTGAATGCTGTAGCTTTTTGGCTTATACCTCCTTCCGGTTTGATGTTAGTAGCGAGTTATTTTGTTGAAGGCGCAGCACAGGCAGGATGGACAGCTTATCCACCTTTGAGTATAACCACCCCTCAATCAGGACAAATAATTTGGATAATGAGTGTTTTGTTGCTCGGAGGTAGCTCTATATTTGGAGGCATAAATTTCATTGCAACAATTATTAAATTAAGAAGACCAGGATTAAAGCTAATGCAATTGCCTATGTATTGTTGGGCGATGCTAGGAACAAGTCTATTAGTAGTTTTGTCCACTCCAGTTTTAGCTGGAACATTAATATTGCTTAGCTTTGATATTGTTGCTCATACAGGTTTCTTTAACCCTGTTTTAGGTGGAAACGTAGTTGTTTACCAACATTTATTTTGGTTTTATTCTCATCCAGCTGTTTACATAATGGTTCTTCCTGCTTTCGGCTTAGTTAGTGAAATTCTTCCAGTTCATTCAAGAAAGCCACTTTTTGGATATACCACAATGGTATTTTCAATAATGGGAATAGTTGTGCTAGGTCTAGTTGTTTGGGCTCATCATATGTTTACAAGTGGTACCCCTCCTTGGATGAGATTATTCTTTACTATTGCGACAGCATTTATAGCAGTTCCTACTGGAATTAAATTTTTTAATTGGGTTGCGACCTTGTGGGGTGGAAAAATATCTATCAATAGTGCAATGTTATTCTCATGTGGATTTATTATAAATTTTGTATTTGGTGGTATTACAGGAGTTGCTCTTGCTCAGGTACCTTTTGATATTCATGTACATGATACATATTTCGTAGTTGCTCACTTCCATTACATAGTCTATGGAGGGACAGTTTTTATTATCTTCTCATCTATATATCATTGGTTCCCAAAGGTAACAGGGAAGTTAATGAGTGAGAGACTTGGAATACTCCATTTTGCCATAACTTTCATTGGCTTTAACCTATGCTTCGCTCCTCAACATTGGCTTGGTCTTAATGGAATGCCCAGAAGAGTGGCGGAATATGATCCTCAATTTCAATTTGTTAATCAAATTAGTAGCGTTGGAGCTCTTTTAATGGCTATAAGCACCATCCCATTTTTAGTTAATGTATTTTTAAGCATTAAAAATGGAAAGGATTCTGGAGATAATCCGTGGAATGCTTTAACTCCTGAATGGTTAACATCATCTCCTCCACCTGTTGAGAATTGGGTAGGAGAAGCACCTTTAGTTGAAGAACCTTATGGTTATGGAAAACCAATATCCCAAGAAAATTAATCAAAAAATCATGACAACTCTAGATAGTTCAAAAGACATTAAAAAAAATGAAAGTGAGGTAAGTGAACATCATGAAGACTTTAGGATGTTTGGATTAATAACTTTTTTAATAGCAGATGGGATGACTTTTGCTGGTTTCTTTGCTGCCTACCTCACATATAAAGCAGTTAATCCTTTACCAGATGGGGCTATTTATGAATTAGAACTTCCTATACCTACTTTAAATACAATTTTATTGCTTGTAAGTAGTGCGACTTTCCATAAAGCAGGAAAAGCTCTTCTTAAAAATAAAAATTCTGATACTCAGAAATGGTTAATAGTCACTGCTCTACTTGGAATATCCTTTTTAATATGTCAATTATTTGAATATTTTAATTTGCCGTTCGGACTAACGGATAATTTATTTGCGAGTACTTTTTACGCCTTAACAGGCTTTCATGGTTTACATGTAACTTTAGGGACGTTAATGATATTAATTATTTCTTGGCAAACAAGACCAAAGGAAGGAAGAATTAATAATCAAAATATGTTTCCATTAGAAGCTGTTGAATTATATTGGCATTTCGTAGATGGAATATGGGTTATTTTATTTATCATTTTGTACCTCTTGTAATAAAGGATTTATTGAATAAAAATCTATTTTTTATTAACTTGTATTGCCACAATTCTCATTATTAGTAAGAATATATAATAAGAAAAGATCATATAATGCTTGTAGGAAAAGAACTTCTCGAGAAATCTAAATTACTCAGTAAGAAAACTGAGGAAGAAATAGCAAGAGGCTGTGGCTATGTAGGTCCAAGTGGAAGAATCTTAAGAAAAAGTTTTTATAGAGCACTTATTGAAGCGAAGGGTTATAAGTTAAGTAATAGTGGTCCTGGCAGGGCAGGAAACAGATCTACAAGAGGGAGGCAAGCAGAATTCAAAACAAAAGTTCATGGCAATGGAAACTTATTAATAGGTCATGTTTATACAAAGAAATTAGGATTAGAGCCAGGTCAAGAATATAAAATTGATCTTAAAAAAGATTCTAAAATCATCTCCCTTACAATATTAAATTAAAAATATTATTTATTCCAGCCGTTCTCTTTAAGCCAATTTGAGGAGATTTCTTGAGAAAAGTTTTTTGAATCTATATTCTTATTAAATTTAAGTAGTTTTTCTACATATTTTATTAATGCATCTCCTTCAAGGTTTACACTTTCGCCAATTGCCAAATTTTTGAGATTTGTATTATCCCAAGTATGTGGAATAATTGCGATCGTAAAAATTTCCCCTTGATTCTTAGATTTTGCAATTGTGAGGCTAATGCCGTTAACGCATATACTTCCTTTATCTACAATATATTTGGAAAATCTTTTATTTTGCCATTTAATTGATAAAAGCCAAGATTTTTCAAGTTTTTCTATATTTTCAACTTTTCCCAAACCATCAATATGTCCACTAACTATATGACCACCAAGACGATCCGATATACGTAGAGCAGGTTCCAAATTGACTATTTGATTAATACTAGATTTTTCTCCTAAAGTGGTTTTTTTTAAAGTTTCTTCACTTACATCTACCTTAAATTGATTATTTGAAATCTCTTTTACTGTTAAACAAATTCCATCAACAGCAATACTATCTCCTATTTGCATATCAAAAGACTGATCGATAATTTCAATAATTAAGAAGTTTTTTTCTTTTTTAAGTTTTCCTATTGACTGAATTATTCCTGTAAACATAAATTAAAATAAAGATTATTTGAAAAATTAATATTAACTTTAATTTACTTTAAAACATTTTCTACTATAAATAAATTAAAGAGTTATTAAGTCGTTATTAATCATATAAAGATGATAATTCATTCTAAGAAAAGATCATTTGGAAAAGCGTGCGATGTAAGTTTGTTTACTTTAGGCACAATGAGAGCGACAGAGAATCTTGATAAAATGTACTACCTTATAAAATGTGCTCATCAAACAGGCATTAATCATTTAGAAACTGCCGCTGCTTACGGTAACGCTGAAAAGCTGATCGGGGAATCATTAAAAGAGTTAGAAATTTGCGAAAATATATTTCGTAAAGAATGGATAATTACTACCAAAGTATTACCTAAAGGAGACTTAAATTATCTAAAAAATAATTTCGAAAATTCACTCAAAAATTTAAAACTAGAGAAAATACATAATCTTGCGATCCATGGAATAAACTTAGAGGAGCATTTAGATTGGGTTCTAAATGGAGAAGGGGGGAAGTTTTTAAAATGGGTAATTAAGGAGGGCTTGGTTGATCAAGTTGGGTTCAGTTCTCATGGAAGTTATAAACTTATTGAAAATGCAATTAACTGTGAAGTATTTAATTTTTGCAATCTTCATTTACATTTTTTAGATCAATCAAAAATAAGCCTTGCCCAACTAGCTTTAAAAAAGCAAATGGGCGTATTAGCTATATCACCTGCTGATAAGGGTGGGAGATTATATGATCCAAGCGAAACTTTATTAAAAGCATCTGCACCATACCATCCTTTGGAGCTAGCTTATAGATTTTTACTTTCAAAGGGAATCACGACTCTATCTTTAGGAGCTTCAAAATTTGAAGATTTTAATATTGCAAAAAAGCTTATAAACTCAAGTCAAAAACTTACATCTTCTGAAATTAGTGCATTAGAAAATATCGAAAAGTTTGCAAATGAAGAGTTAAAGTCTTCAAAATGTGAGCAATGCAGATCTTGCCTCCCATGCCCAAGTGAAATTCCTATTCCTGAAATACTTCGTTTGAGAAACATATCTTTAGGATATGGCCAATTAGAATTTGCAAAAGAAAGATATAATTTAATAGGCAAGGCAGGGCACTGGTGGGAAGAAAAAGATGCCTCTTTTTGCTTAGACTGCAATGAATGCATTCCAAAATGTCCTAGCAAGTTAAATATTCCAGTTTTATTAAAAGAAACTCACAACTTATTAATTGAAAAGCCTAAAAAACGATTATGGAGTTAAAGATTGGTTCCACAACTTTTCATAATATATTTTCCTTTGACTATCGAGTGGTGCAAAAGGCCAACTGTTTTCCCAACATTCTTTTGAAGGACCTAAACTAGAAGTTTTAGAACTAGCGGTATTTTTGAATTTACTTTGAGAGTATTCATTTTTAAATGGGAGATACCAGCCTTGTTTAGATAACTTATCAATATTTCTATTTTTTTCTAAATCATTAACCCAATCCACCAATAATTCAGTGTTATATTTTAATTTGGAAAGTATAAAATTCCACATTAGAGGAACTCCTTGATTAGGAAAAACTAATGAAATTCTTGAATCAATTTTGGGATATTGATAACAAAGAGTATATGGAACAATTGCCACACAAGCTTCAGAATTAATTAACCAATTTAGAGTATTTTTATCTTCATACATCATTGCTTGCATTTTAAGTTTCCCAAGAGAATTTATATCTTCTATTGCTGCAGCAATAGACATTATAATTCTTGGACTTTTAGGCAAAATAATTTTTCCAGTTAATTTTTTTGTTAAAAGAAAATCCCAAGAATTATAAGCAGCATAAATTAAATCTTTATTATTTTTTATGACTATTGCATAAGGGATTACGCCTGTAGGAAACACTTTGTTCCTATTATTTTCATCAAAAAAATTTAGATAATTTATAGATCTTTTATCCAACTTATCTGATAAAGATGAATTGTTTATATTTTCAAAATTATTCAAATCTATACTATTAATCCAGCCATCATTTATTAAGAGAAAGTCAGAATCAGATAATTTATTCTTATTTTCCACAAAGTTTAATTGTCCAAAATTAATATTCTTTTTTGTCCATTTTTTAGGTAGAGTTTTTTTAAAGGCGGTGGGCAAAAAAGAACTTTGAAAAGAAATTCTTACTTTTCCAGTCAGATTACGAAAATACTTTAAAAGAAAAAAAATTGAAAAAGCACCTCCACCAAATTGTAAAAACTGCCTTCTAGTAAAATATTTTGCAGACATTTTCTAAAACTTCTCTAAAGAAATTTGACCTAACTCCTTCATCCTTTTTAGATTAATTTGACACATTGATACTATTTCTTCATTAGTATAACCCTTAAGATAAGCAAATATTGACATACCACCAGCACCAACTCCCTCCTTAACATGACCTATTTCATAATCACTTAATTCTTTATATTGAGACGATTTGAAATTCAGGGGACTTGCCATTCCTATTAAATTTACATTATGTTTCTTTGTGATTAAATCTAATAGATCACTCAATGAATTATCTTTAACTAACCATCCAGTTGTAGCTATAAAAACAAAATCAATGAATGCTTGTTTTTCTTTGAAATTAATATGTTCTAAAGCAAGTAAAATTACTGCCAACATTTGGCTACCTCCAGATAAGACAACAGATTGCTTTACTAATCTTGCTCCAATCAATAGTCCCATTGAAAAGGCTTGAAATGGATCACCAACTGAAGAAATAACATCTATAGAGTCGAAATTATTATTAAGATTAGAGTTTAAAAGACCAGCTTTAATTACTTTTGTTTTTAAGCTCCTGGGCGCATTAATCAAACTGCTTCCTATTAAATTACTTACATTTAACCCAAAAGCTTCCATTACTGCCTGAGCTGTTGTTGTTCCACCTGGTACAGATTCTGAAATAAATATAGGCTGTTTAGCAGATTTTCCAATTTCTAATCCTTTTGAGTAAAGGCTCAAAACTCTTTTTCTATTCATAGAGTTACCTGTGGTTATGCAATTAGCTGGGCCAATTGCATGATCCTCCACAATTAAATGGTTAAAGTAAGGTTTTTCATTTATTCCTATAGGAACAACTATTGGGCTTGCACTTATAAGCTTTGAACAAACATAGCTTATTAATGCAGGAGTAACTCCTGCATTTAAAAAGGGTAATTTATATTTGTGATCTATGGAGGCTCCAAATAGAAGAAACTCAGCATCTGCTAGTGCCGTTTTCCTTCTAGCTTTTGAATTAATTCCTGCTGCAGATATACCTTGAATTTGTGATGTTTCTGTTCCAGCAATCACAAGATAGAAAATAAAATTATCAATTTCTTTTTTAAGAATATCTACTCTTTC
>QCTN01000004.1 GCA_003211135.1 Prochlorococcus sp. AG-673-L20
TCCTATCAACCAACTTTTTCCTTTACTGGGTCCTGAATATAGTTTTCTTACTGCATTTATAGGTCTATTAATAAATTCATTTGAATCGTTTCTATCCACTCTTGTTAAACGGTCAAGATGACGATCCCTTCTGATAGAAGCACCACCTGATTGAGGTAATTCCCCGTCAATTAGTTCCTCTGGTATTTCTGAGAGAAATATTGAAGGAATTGTTGCTTCTCGCATGCCTCCCCACAATCTTCTCTCTCTTGCGTGTGATAAGAAAACTCTCTCTTTAGCTCTTGTTATACCTACATAGCATAATCTTCTTTCTTCTTCAAGAAGAGAAGGAGTATCAATTGACCTGTGGCTTGGAAATAAACCTTGTTCTAGTCCAGTTATAAATACATTTTGAAATTCTAATCCTTTACTGTTATGGAGAGTCATTAAAGTGACAGAGTTAGGATGATTTTTTTTTGTATCATTGTCTGTTGTTAAAGCTGCTGTTGACAAGAATCCCTCTACATCTGGGTTCTCGGTCTCTTCTTCAAATTGAGTAGCAGCATTTATTAATTCCTGAAGATTATTTCTTCTATCTTCAGATTCCTCCGAACCACTTGTTAATAAATCACTTAAGTAACCGCTTTTTTCTAGAATTAATTGAAGAATTTGAGCAGGCCCCGAGTTCTCTACATAGCAAAGAAGATCGTTCATAAGCTCTGTGAATTTATTAATGCCCTTTGATGATCTGCCTATAGTCTCATCTAAGCTTTGTTTGTCATTTATGACCTCCCATAAAGGAATGTTCAACTTATTTGATAGCTCATTAAGCTTTTGAATAGTTGTTTTTCCTATTCCTCTTCTCGGTACATTTATAATTCTTAAAAGACTTACATTATCTGAAGAATTTACTAATACTTTTAAATAGGCAACTGCATCTTTAACTTCTCTTCTGTCATAAAAACGTAATCCGCCAAAGATTGTATATGGAATTCTCCATCTTACTAGAGATTCTTCTAATACTCTAGATTGAGCCCTAGTCCTATAGAGGATTGCAAAATTTTTCCAGATTGGTTGATTATTGTAATTATTGAGAGATCTTAATTTTGTTGTTATTGCCTCAGCTTCAGATATCTCATCATCGCAGCTAAGCAACTTTAAAAGTTCTCCTTCCTCCCTTGTAGGCCTTAAAACTTTATCAATTCTTTCAGTATTATTTTCAATCAAAGAGTTTGCAGCGGTAAGAATATTTGATGAGGATCTATAGTTTTCTTCTAATTTAACTAGAGAGGCTTTCTGGTCATCATTAGATAAATTTTTGAAGTCTTCTTGAAATCCAATTAATATTCTGAAATCTGCTGCCCTAAAACTATAAATACTTTGATCCGCATCTCCAACAACAAAAATTGATCTATCATTCCATTCGCAAAATTTCTTTGTTTCAGTATTTCCAGCCGTAATTAATTTTATTAGTTCATATTGTGTCCTATTTGTATCTTGATATTCATCAACTAATACATGCTGGAATCTTCTATGCCAGTAATCCCTAACTAAATCATTTTGCCTTAATAAAAACACAGGAAGTAATAAAAGATCATCAAAGTCCAAAGCATTATTTTTTGAGAGAGAAATTCTATATCTTCTGTAAGCATCTGCAATTATTTTATCAAAATGATTATCAGCTTTTTTTTCAAGGTCATTAGCGGTAAAACATTGATTTTTTGCGTTACTAATAGCCCTCTTAATTTTCTTAGGATCAAATCTTTTTGGATCAAGACTCATATCTTGACTAATAATTTCTTTTACTAGGGTCTGAGAATCTGTCTCGTCATAAATAGAAAATTGCCGTGTCCAGGTTAAGCCTTCAGGATCTTGATACTTTTCTATATCGTATCTTAAAAGTCTTGAAAATAATGCATGAAAAGTTCCTATCCATAAGTCTCTCAGTCTCTCTTGATCAATATTTGTTCTTAATTGATTCTGATCAAATTCCTTGAGGGTTGACCAAGGCTGCCCAAATTGATTTAAAGCTAATTCTTGTGCAAGTAGTACTTGAAGTCTTGCTTTCATTTCTTTAGCAGCTTTATTTGTAAAAGTTACTGCGAGAATGTTATAAGGATCTACAGAATTATTTTCAATGAGATTAGCAATTCTATGAGTAAGAGCTTTAGTTTTCCCACTACCTGCACCTGCTACAACTAGCAATGGCCCATTGATATGATTTACAGCTTTTAGTTGTGCATTATTTAAGGATTTAAAAAGGAAGTTGTTAGTTTGATTCACTTTTTGTGGGTTGTATTATTAAAATTTTTAACCTTACTTTAATCTGAAGATTGAGGTTTAGTCTCTAGTTCTTCTAATGCTTTTTTTAAATTTATTAGTTCATTATTATTGTTGATTATTTCTTCGAACTTATTCTGAGGCATTTTTAATTTGATACTTCTCTCAAGGATTTCTTTTTCTAATCTTTTTTTATAAGAAGAAACAAGTTTTTTTGATAATTTCAATTCTTGTTTATCCAAAATCTTAAGCAATAATATTTATATCTTAGCGAAAATTTTTTTTTATTTACAGTATTTTGAAGATCACTTCAAAATGTGGTTTTTGATTAAGAACCATTTCGTTTATTTTAAGATTTGATTATTTTAATTTTCTCTGATCTATTATAAATAAATAGAAATTTCAAGTTTTTAGATCTAAGAATGTCAGTTTCAAATAATAATCAAATTTTATCAACTGATAGAGAATTAGAAAATATAAGCAATAAAAATATTGAAGATATAAAAGAATTTATTAATACTGCAAACTCAAGATTAGATGCAATAAATTCAATAACAAATAATTCTCACGCAATTGCCGCTGATGCTGTAACCGCAATGATTTGTGAAAATCAAGATTCAGTTAATACAAAAATATCTATAAATACCACAAATAAGATGTCTGTTTGTCTAAGAGATGGAGAAATAATTTTAAGGATTGTTTCTTATCTTTTAATTTCTAATGATGAATCAGTTTTATCTAAAAACTGTTTAAAGGACCTTAAAAATACTTATTTAGCCCTTGGTGTACCTCTAAAAAATGCAATTCGGGTTTTTGAACTGATGAGAGATTCGACTATTTCTGATTTGAAATTTACTGTGAATACAATGAAAGGAGAAAAAGAATTTCTTCCTGATTTGATTTCTAATACAGAGTTTCAATTTGAAAGAATAATCAATCTTTTAAGATAGACATATTTCTTATCTCTGATGTGTGTGATGTTTGTATTACGGTATTGTTTTCATGATTTCTGATTACTGAATATCTGGATCTAATATGATTTGATAAAAAACAAATTCTTTCTTCAGAAACTGTTGAACTGTAATTAGTTTTAATATTTAAGTTCTCATTTTCATCAATCAAATATTCTGAAGATGAGATAATCGATTCAGTGTAACCTTTATTTCGCAAAACGATACCTGAATTTTTCTCCCTTTGCAAAAATAACAAAATAGTTTGATCCTCCTCTTTTTTCTCATCTTCCTCCCAATCGCTTATTGACTGCCAACTTATTTTTATAGCAATTATGCAAGGCTCTTTTGATAAGCCGTGTTTTTCTAAAAGTTCAACTACTTTTTTATTTTTAATTTCTATGTCTTTTATTGAAATTTTACTTATTGAATTTTCAACTTCTTGAAAAGCTAAAGAATGAGTGCTTCTTATAGATTTCCACTCACCTAAACTTTTTTTAATAAATTCATTAATTGTTATTATATTCTTCGTCAAGTTTATCTTCTACGGAATGATTGGTAGCTTTTTGAATCATTCTAACCATTGAATCTATCATTAATCTCTTGGCGGAAGTAACTTTTAATCCAGAAGGTGTCGTTGATATTTGTTCTCCAGGACGATCGTATGATGTTGGTCTAAATGGAGTCATCTAAATAATCTTAAAAATCAACAGATTCTATTCTTACATAAATTGTTATGTATAACGTTTTTGTTTGCAAAAATGTTATATCTTATTTGGATATTAATTTCAACCTTTCTTATTTCGTATGCGATTTACCTTTATTTAAAGAGTACAAGAAGCGAGATCGGTAATTTCCGACATTGCCAAACCAATTAATAAACCATGTGGGTTTTTTCCCTTTTGTTAAACCAGAGATAGTAGCTAACGCGAACATTCCTAAAAGTGCTCCTCCAAGTAATAAGTTTTTCCCCTCGCTTATTCCTGCTCCAACAGCAACCAGAATTGAGTCACTTATTAAGAGGCTGATAATTAATGCAGGAGTGAAAGTTCTCCAGCGTGTACCTCCTAAACCTATTGAATAACTTAGAAAATCGAAAAGTCCTGTCATAAGCAAACCTGTCATTAAAAAGAAATTTTCTTCAAGTTGATTTTGATTGAAACTTTCAATACGTTCCATCGCTTTTCCCCCAACTATTTTTCTAACAGGTAATCTGCCATACCTCCTCGCAATGAAAAAGGCAATTTGACAACATATAAAGTCAGCTAGAACGATTGTCAAATATCCACTCTTAAAACCTAATGCTCCCCCTGCAATAACAGAGAAGATGGAACTTGGTAAAGCTGGAATGATTATACTAATCCCTCTGGCGACAAAAAGCATTCCAGGTCCCCAAATCCCGGCTGCTTGAACTAATGTTTGTATTGATTCTTTATTGGCATTGAGGAAATTAGTTAAGATCCCAACTATTCCAAATATTAATACTACTATTAAAAAGATTTTTATATATGAAGGCTTGATTATTTTTTGTTTTTTGAAGAGATTCATGGTTTCTATAGAAAATATTGAGTATTTGGAATCAATTTATGGGAAATTAAAAAATTTTTGTAGATTGGGATTATAAAATGCAGAAAATGAAACTCTAAGGCTTGTAAAAATAAATTTTAATTCAAGTAACAAAGTTTTTGAAAGCTAGTTTTTTAAAATAGTCACTTAAGAATAGGAGCTCTTTTGGTTATAGTAAATCTTATCATTTTCAAAGTCTAGAAATTATCTTTTTTTGTTTTTTAGACGTTACTATTCTCAAATTTAGAAAAATTATGTTTACTTTTAAAAATGTATTGTTGAAACTATTTAAATATTTCCTTCATTTATATTTATTTATTCTTATGTTGTCTTTCCCAATACAAAAAGTTAATGCTTTTTCTCATGAATGGATTGAGGTTCCAAACAGTGAGTATGGAGGTCAATTATGGGATAGAAAAAGTATAAAAAGGAATAAAGATGGTTCTGTTAGAGTATTGAGCAAATTCATTCCAAAAACTAAAAGTGAAATAACACAAGATATTCTTTATACAATGGACATAAACTGTTTTGAGAAATCTTTTAGAGATGTTGATGTTTTCACAGATGAGGAAAATAGTCGTTTAAATAATCTTGCTGATTGGCAAGATCCAAATGGAGACGAACTAATTTTGGGTGTGATTGGTCAAGTATGTAGAGATAATAAATAAAAATTTAAATTTATAAATATATAAATATTCATAAAAAAAACCCGTCAAAGACAGGTTTATAAAGGTGCCAGGACCCAGATTTGAACTGGGGACACGGCGATTTTCAGTCGCCTGCTCTACCAACTGAGCTATCCCGGCTCTAACTTATATACTTTAAATTAAGATGTGTAGTTTGTGAAACCCCTTTCATTAAATTTTTATATCTTGATTAAAATTTAACAAAGAAAATCTATTGATTTGTATTAATTGCTAATAAAGCTGTTCCAAATGAAGTCGTTTTTTTACATGAAGCTATTGGGATATTAATAATTCGTTCTCTTATTGCTCTCCATTGAGGATTTTTTGAACCTCCACCAGTAGTAACTATTCTTTTTGGAAATGAACCGGTAAGCTCATATAGCTTTTCCCATCCTTTCAATTCAATTCTTGCTAACCCCTCGAATAATGCTTGTAAATAAAGAGAGTCGCTTACTGGTCTAGGGCTAAGAATTGGCTCTAAAAAAGGATTATTTACAGGAAATCTCTCACCTCTACTATTGAGTGGCAAAAGATTTAGGGAAGTTTTTTTTGAGGTATTTATTTGTCTGCTAAGTTCTTTTATTTCTGAATCAGAAAAAAATTGAGATAAAATTCCACAGCCAGCGTTTGATGCCCCTCCACATATCCAGTCTTCATTTACTCGATGGGTTGTAATTCCCTTTTCTTTTATTGGGGTCTTATGAATTTTTTTAACTACGATTGTGGTTCCTAAAACTGTTAGACCTTCTTCTTTTCCCAAACCTGCAGCTAAAAAGGCTGCATTTGAATCAGTTGTTCCCGAGACTAAAATTATATTCTTATTTAATTTAAACCTTTCTGCTAAGTCAGTATCGATTTGACCTAAAATTTTTCCACTTTTAACTATTGTAGGTAAGCATTTTTGCCATGAAGTATTGAGATAACTTTTTGGCCAAGATTCTTTTATTAAATCCCATCCGAGTTTGATATTATTCCCTTCTTCACCATATGTCCAATCTTTCAAAAACCAGCCAGTTATAAAGTCAGATTGATGTCTCAAAAGAATATTTTCACCAAATTTATCTAAAAGTTTTAATGCTTTAGCCAGACTACCGTATGGGGTTTGTAAATGATCTTCTCCAACCGTTATCGATTCAATAAGGATTTTATTTTCATTACATGCTTGGTCATAAGGTATTGCTTCTCCTATCGGATCCCCTCTTAAATTACAAGCGGTTAAAGTTCCAGAAGTGCCAGATATTGCTAAATTTACAATATTATTTTTTATATCCAGAGGTAAGTTATTTATAAGTTTTTCACAAGAATTTATCCAAGAGTTGGGATTTTTAAATCCATATTGATACGGAACTGAATTAGAATATTTTAGTTCCTTTTTCAAATTAATTATTGATATTCTTGCACCACTAGTCCCAAAATCTAACCCCCCAAAAAAGTCATCTAGCATAAATATTTACAAAAGAATTTTGGAGGCCTCTACTAATTGGGCTGATTTTTCTTCAACACTTTCCCAAGGAAGTTCTAGATCATTTCTACCAAAGTGTCCATAAGATGCAGTTTTTCTGAAAAATTCCCCGCCCATTTTTTTTGGTAAATTTCTTAAATCAAATTCTTTTATTATTGCTGCAGGCCTTAAATCAAAGTTGTTTTTAATTAGTTCTTTCAAATTATTTTGAGAAATAATACCAGTACCAAAAGTTTCAACAAGAATTGAAATTGGTTTGGCAACTCCAATGGCATAGCTTAATTGTACTTCTGCCTTTTTTGCTAATTTTGCTTTAACAATACTTTTAGCAACATATCGTGCTGCATATGCAGCTGACCTGTCAACTTTAGTAGGATCTTTACCAGAGAATGCACCACCTCCATGCCTTGCATATCCTCCATAAGTATCTACAATTATTTTTCTGCCAGTAAGTCCTGCATCGCCTTGAGGTCCTCCTACAACAAATTTACCTGTGGGGTTTACAAGGAATTTTGTCATTTGACTTGTTGGTTTGATTTCTAAATCTTCTGTTGCTGGTAATACAACGTTGATCCATAAATCTTCTTTTATCTTTTGACGAATTTCTTCTTCATTTGTAAGTCCATTAATCTCAGCAGTATGCTGAGTTGAAATTAAAATGGTGTTTATTGAAACTGGGACTCCTTTTTTGTAATCAATACTTACTTGAGTTTTTCCATCAGGTAGAAGATAATCAAGAATTTTTTCATGTCTTACTTTTGCAAGTTGTATTGCTAATCTATGAGCCAAGCTAATTGGTAATGGCATTAATTCAGGTGTTTCATCACATGCATAGCCAAACATTATGCCCTGATCACCAGCCCCCGTATTGTTTTCTAGATCCTCGTTAACATCATCTGCTTCATTTACTCCTTGGGAAATATCAGGTGATTGCTCGTCAAGAGCCACTAAAACGGCACAGCTATTTGAGTCAAAACCACCAGCTTTTGAACCTTCATATCCAATTTCTCTAATTACTCTCCTGACAAGTTTTATGTAGTCAAGTTTTGCTCTAGAAGTTATTTCACCAGTAAGTAAGCAAAGACCTGTATTGACTACTGTTTCGCAGGCTACTCTACTTTCTGGGTCTTCAGTCAATAAAGCATCTAAAACAGCGTCACTTATTTGATCACATATCTTGTCAGGATGACCTTCAGTTACAGATTCAGAAGTAAAGATAAAATCACTCATTTATAAATAATAAAGGTATAGTACTAATCCTAAATTAAATCCTAATTAATAATCAATAGTTATTAAGTTGAAATTACTATAGTTTCTCTAATCTAGAATTAATTTGTTTGTTAATTTATAAAAAAAGGAGTTTATACGCTTTCTGTAATCTCTGTTGTTTGCTCTTCATTCTCATCAGTTTGCTCAAGTAACATTTGCTTATATTTTGCAGCCATTTCTTCAGCTTTATTAAAAACTTTTTGTGGGTCAGTTAGCATATCACCTGGTTCAGGTTCTAGAGCTTTGGTTGACAAAGAAATTCTTCCTCTCTCGGAATCTAAGTCTATTATCATTACTTTCATCTGATCATTTACATTTAAAACATTATGAGGTGTTTCAATGTGTTCATGACTAATTTCAGAAATATGCAGAAGACCACTCACACCCCCGATATCAATAAACGCTCCATAAGGTTTTATTCCCTTTACGGAACCTACAACAACTTCTCCGACTTCAAGTCTATTCATTTTTTTCTCAACTAAAGCCCTTCTATGACTTAAAACTAATCTATTTCTTTCTTCATCTACCTCAAGAAATTTCAAAGGTAAATATTCCCCTTCTAAATCTTCTTTTATTTTTCTGGCACTAATATGAGATCCAGGGATAAAGCCTCTCAATCCTTCAACTCTGACTAAAGCCCCACCTCTGTTAGTTGCAAAAACTTCAGAATATATAGTTGCATCCTCTTTTTGTAATTGTCTTACTCTCTCCCATGCTCTTTGATATTCTATCCTCCTAATTGATAAAGCTAACTGGCCATCTTCATTCTCCTCACTCATTATGAAAAATTCTCTACTTTCTGAAGGTTGCAAAACATCACTTAGTCCTTCAACTCTATTTATAGAAACTTCTTGCATAGGCATAAAAGCTGCAGTCTTAGCTCCAATATCTATCATTGCTCCTTTAGGCTCTAAAGCAAAAACTGTACCTTTTACGAGATCACCCGGTTTAAAGTTGTAATCATATTTTCCTAATAGGGATGCAAACTCTTCTTGAGTAAATCCTGCTGTTTCTAAATCACTATTACGTCTACTTGAAGAAGAGTCTGCAGAGGGAATATCTTTAGGGTCAAATGATAAATCTTCCACTTTTGAAGTTTCTGAAGCGTTCTCATTTACAGTTGAATTTTGAATTACTTTTTCGTCTGAAATTTCTTTTACTGTTTGGGAAGGATTTTCGATCATTTGTTAAAACGCAGACCACCTAGCTAGGGTGGTTATAAAGAAATGCTTTTAGCCTGCGAACTAAAGAGCAAATTATTTGTAAGTTATATTCTACACTTTATTAGGCTGAATTTATAAAATTGAAGCTAATTCATTTTTCGAACTACCTTTTAGAGATTCAAGAGTGGAAACAAAGTCTTTTACCCCATTAAACTTCCTATAAACTGAGGCATATCTTATGTAAGCAACTTCGTTTTCTTTCCTTAACCCTTTAAGAATTAACTCTCCAATGTGAGATGATTTAATATCTTTATTTGAGTCTTGTACGATTTGCGATTCAATTGAGTCAACAAAATTAATAATCGCTTCTCTCGAAAATGTTGTTTTTTCGCATGCTCTAGATATCCCAGTAACTAATTTATCTTTATTAAATAATTCTCTGCTCCCGTCCTTTTTAAGGACAGAAATTGGCATTGTCTCAACTCTTTCATAAGTGGTAAATCTAAAGCTGCAATTTAAACACTCTCTTCTTCTTCTGACACTTTTCCCAGTATCAGCAGATCTTGATTCTAAAACTCTGCTATCTGTATTTTGACAGGTTGGACACTGCATATAGTGAATTAATACAATCTTCAACTCTAATAGTAGATTAATATCACGATTATGAAAAGTAGCAAAAAAAAATCCCTCCTTATTAAGGGAGGGATTTTTTATCTTCATTTTCTATCGAATTTAGGTGGATCTCTAAACGCGACCGCGAAAAATAAAGTTACAACTGCGAGAGTTAAAATAAGAACGTAAGCAAAAGCTTCCATGAGAAAAAATAATAAAGTTTAATTTAAACCCTTCCTGGGATTCTTCGAGTAGTTTCGTCACCAAGTTTCTTAAAGAGACCAAACTCAACTTGATCTCCTATCTCGGCGTCAATTCCAGCAAATGAATCTCTGTAAAGAGTTCTTGAAGCATGCCACCAATGACCAAATAAGAATAATAACCCGAAACATAAATGTGCGTAAGTAAACCAAGCTCTTGGGGAACTTCGGAATACACCATCAGATTTATAAGTTTCTCTATCAAATTTGAATGCTTCACCAAGCTGTGCTTTTCGAGCTAGTCTTTTTACTACAGCAGGATCTGTAAATGTTTGCCCACTAAGATCACCTCCGTAAATAGTAGCTGTAATGCCAGTCTGTTCAAATGAATACTTTGCTTCAGCTCTTCTAAAGGGTATATCAGCTCTTACATTTCCTTCTTTATCTTCCAAAATAACTGGGAAGTTTTCGAAGAAGTTTGGAATTCTTCTAACTTCTAAGTCATTACCCTCTTTATCTTGGAAAGCAATATGCCCCTGCCAACCTGTTGGTAAACCATCTCCATTTACAAGAGCTCCAACCCTAAATAATCCTCCTTTTGCAGGACTGTTTCCTACATAATCGTAGAATGCAAGCTTCTCTGGAATTGAAGCATATGCTTCTTCCCTAGTCGCTCCATTATCGATAGCTGTCTGAACTCTCCTATTTATTTCAGTTTTAAAATAACCTGAATCCCATTGATATCTTGTTGGACCAAATAATTCAACAGGGGTGGTGGCTGATCCATACCACATTGTTCCTGCGACAACAAACGATACAAAAAGAACAGCAGCTAATGCACTAGCTAATACTCCTTCCAAACTTCCAAGCTTTAATGCTCTATAAAGTCTTTCTCCCGGTCTATTAGTAATATGAAATATTCCACCAATAATACCAAGAAGACCTGCCGCAATATGATTCGCAACTATTCCACCTGGGTTGAACGGATTAAACCCATCTGCTCCCCAAGATGGATTAACAGGTTCGACATGACCAGTCAAACCATAAGGGTCTGAAACCCAAATCCCAACATTCGCACAATGAAAGGCTCCGAATCCAAAGCATGTAATTCCTGCTAAAAGGAGATGGATCCCAAATATTCTTGGAAGATCGAGGGCAGGTTCTCCTGTTCTTTCATCTTCCCATAAATCTAAATCCCAATATGTCCAATGCCAGATTGAAGCAAGCATTAAAAGTCCACTAAAAACAATGTGGGCAGCGGCTACACCTTCAAAACTCCAGAATCCTGGATCTACTCCGGTAGCTCCGGTAATATCCCATCCGTTCCAACTACTTGTGATTCCTAATCGTGCCATAAATGGCATGACGTACATTCCCTGTCTCCACATTGGATTGAGAACAGCGTCTGAAGGATCAAAAATGGCTAATTCATATAAAGCCATCGAACCGGCCCAGCCGGCTAATAATGCAGTATGCATGAGATGAACAGCTAGTAGTCGACCTGGGTCGTTAATAACTACTGTGTGAACTCGATACCAAGGCAATCCCATCGGTTAAAAATTCTTGTAACGATGCTGAATAAACAGCTAAACATCATGATAGTAGGGGTTTTTTGGTCTTTGAGAGAGTTTTGTAAATAAATTAATTTTGTTAGTAAAACTGGTCAAATAACTCTGCACCACTATATTTTCAAGGTATTTTTAACTAAAATATGTTAATATTTTGGTCACAATTCTCAAAGTAAAGCGCCAAAATAGTTAAAAATAACAAAAAAAATGACAACTATCAGATTCATCCGAGAAGGAATTGATATCAAATGTAAACCTGGCGAAAATTTAAGAGAGATAGTAATCAAAGAGAAATTACAGCTTTATGGATTAAAGGGTATTTTAGGAAATTGCGGTGGAGTCGGACAATGCAGTACTTGTTTTGTTTCAGTTGAAGGAGGAAATAAAAATTCTCTTAGTCCGCTAACTGAAGTCGAGGAAGATAAACTCAAAAATAGACCTGAAAATTGGAGACTGGCATGTCAAACGATTATAAATTCATCTGCAATCATTCTTACAAAGCCTCAATCTCCTCCTTCAAATTTGAAGGATTTGAAAGAATCTGCTGAAAACAAAAAATTACCTAGATGAATTGTTTAAGACTGTTAATGAGTTGGTCGACTTTTTGATTTTTTTCACTTAATTCCTATTTAAATGTCTATAGTCTTATTATTATTATTGAATTTGTCTTTTAAATGGAAACAACAAATTTTGGTTTCGTAGCAAGTCTTCTTTTTGTAGGAGTACCAACAATCTTTCTTATAGGTTTATTTATTTCGACCCAAGATGGAGAAAAATCAAGCTTTTATTCAGATTCAAGTAAAGGTAAACTTGGCCCAAAAGGCTAAGTTAATCATTTAATGTCTGTAATTTCTGCTGAAAAATTTTCATTGTGGAAAAAAAAACAAATATCAAAAGGAGGAGATAATAATTCTCTCAATCTTTTGATTGACTCATTAGCTGGATTATCAAATAAAGAATTAAATTTACTTAAAATAAAATCTGAAGAGAATCTAAATTTAAAACTAAACTTAGATATTCTCGAGTTTTTTTGGGATAAACACCTTAGTACCTCTATACCCATACAATATTTAAGTGGAATTTCTTTTTGGAGGGATCTTAAATTAGAAGTTTCAAATAAAGTTCTTATCCCCCGACCAGAAACAGAACTTATTATTGAAATAATTGCTGGGATACTCAAAAATAAGGAAGAAACAATAAACTTTGTAGATCTAGGGACTGGTTCAGGTGCAATTGGCATAGCTTTAGCGTTGGCAAATCCAAATTGGAATGGAATTGCAACTGATATTGATAAAAATGCTATCGATATTGCATCGAGAAATTTTGGGAATCACTCTGATCAATCTAATTTAAAATTTTATAATGGTAATTGGTGGGATCCTCTTGCGAATTACAAAGGTGAAATAGATTTAGCTGTAGCTAATCCTCCCTATATTCCGCAAGATACTTATGAAGTATTACCAATGGAAGTAAAGAATTTTGAACCTAAAAATGCTCTTTTGGGAGGTAAAGAAGGCCTAGATCATATCAATGAAATAGTTCAAAAAGCGCCGATATATTTAAAACATAAAGGGTGGTTATTGATTGAGAATCATTTTGATCAAGGTGATAGAGTCAAACAATTATTTCTTGAAAATAGATTTACTTCTGTAAAAGTATTAAAAGATTTTTCTGGGATTGGAAGATTTACAATAGGAAGATATAAATAAATTATTGGTTAATAAATTTAATGAATATCATAGATCAAAAGTTAGCTTTAGAAAAACTAACTAATGGTTTACCTATAGTTTTTCAGACAGATACTTTGCCTGCGATAGGATGCTTACCAAAGTTTTCAGAAACAATTTATAAGATTAAAAAAAGAAACATTAACAAACCTTTAATTTTAATGGGAGCTAAAAATTATAAATTCGATGATTTTGTTCATGAATCGGCATTAGATGATTTCAAATATATTGCTTCTCGTTATTGGCCAGGACCCTTAACAATTATTATTCCTAGCTCTGAAAAAAGAAGGTCTTTTTCATCCACTAGTAACTTTACTTTGGGTTTACGAATACCCAATTCAAAAATGGCTAATTTGCTTTTAAAGGAAAGTGGTCCATTACTAACCTCAAGTGCAAATCTATCAGGTATGCCTAACGCTACAAGTGTAAAAGAAATTTCGATTAATTTGCCTGATGTAAATATTTTAGGACCAATTCCCTGGGAAAAATGTAGTAGTAAGGCAAGTACTATAATTTCTTGGGTGAAATATGGTAAGTGGAAATTAATAAGAGAAGGAGAGGTCTCAATTTCGGGTATAAAGTGATGCTTCTTCTTATATTTTTTATTTCAGTAACACAAATTTTTACTTACTGGATTTTTAACCCTTTAACCTCATTTTTAACTGATCTATTTGAAATAAAATTTTTGCTAATTTTTCTATTATCCGTTTTTATTTTTATATTTTCGACAAAAAAAGAGGGATCAAATATGGAATTGTAATAATGCCGGCTAACAGATTTGAACTGATGACCTTCGCTTTACAAAAGCGCTGCTCTACCGCTGAGCTAAGCCGGCATAAATTTATTTTACATACAGCCAGGTATTATTTGATAATTTATTAATTTGTTTTTTTTAAACTTTTATTTATTTTTATTGGTATCATCATTTTTTTTAAATTCAATTTCTCCTGTAAGAGTTCTTTTTATAGGAAGATTTGCAACTAATGCGGTCATTCTATCTTCTGTTTCAAGGCTTACAGCTACTTCCTCAAAATCAATCTCAACATATTTAGCAACGACATCAAGTATTTCTTTTCTCATCTTATCCAAAAGATCAGTTGTTAATGAGCTCATATCAACTCTGTCATGAGCTAAAACTAATTGCAATCTTTCTCTGGCAGTATTGGCACTGGCGGTTTCTCGGCCTAGCAATTTGTTTATAAGGTCTCTTAGAGTCATCATTTTTTAAAAAATCTTTGTTTGCATTAATCTCATGAATTTATCTTTAAAGCTTTTACCTTCATTCTTTGGATCGATAATAGGAATATCTTTCCCTACGAGCCTTTGAGATACATTTAGGTAGCATTTTTTAGCAGGAGATTTACTATCAGAAAGAGTAAGGGGCTCCCCTCTGTTTGTACTTATTATTACTTGTTCATCCTCTAAAACAATACCTAGTAACGGCAATGAAAGGATACTTTGAACATCTTCAATAGAGAGCATTTCTTGATTAGCCATCATATTAGGGCGAACTCTATTAATTACTAACTGTATTGGCTTTATATCAGAAGCATTTAAAATCCCTATGACTCTATCTGCATCCCGAACGGCAGATAATTCAGGATTTGTAACTACTATTGCTTCATTGCAAGCTGAGAGAGCATTTTTAAAACCATCTTCAACTCCCGCAGGACAATCTACCAAAACGTAATCAAACTTCTCACTAAGTAATTTACTAATTTGTTTCATGTCTTCAGGCTTCATCCAATCAATCATCCTAGGATCACCAGCTGGTAATAGAGCTAAATTAGGCTCCTTCTTGTGTCTAACTAATGCTTGATCAAGACGACAATTCTTATCGAGAACATCTTGAGCTGTATAAATAATACGATTTTCTAAACCTAAGAGGAGATCTAAATTCCTTAATCCAAAATCAGCATCTAGCACAGCTGTCGAAGCTCCACTATTTGATAGGGCAATGCCAAGATTTGCCGTTAAGGTTGTTTTACCAACTCCGCCTTTACCGGAACAGATTAAAATAGTGCGAGTATTCTTCGACACAAAAAATAAATAATTTAATAAATAATAAGCTAGATTTAAAAGGTAAAAATTTTATAAAAGTTAAGTAATCCTTAAATTTATTAATTATTAATTAATTTATTTCAAAATATATACTTATTACAAGTTTTTATTTAGAAAATAAGGTTTGATAATTATTTTATTGTCCTCCAAAATTGCAACTTCGGGATATTGATCTTTCGGTTTCTCTTTTGGACCTATAGCTACAATTTCACAGATTCTTAATTGCAGAGGGTTTAGATAAAGTGAGGCAATAGAAGCATTTTTATTTCCATTTTTACCAGCGAATGCGATACCAAATAATTTCCCCCACACATAAACGTTATTATTTGCAGAAATAATAGCTCCCGGATTAACATCACCAATAATAAAAAGATCACCATTTGAAGATATTCGATCACCTGATCTAACTGTACCTTTGTGAATGATGTCCTTTTGTAGATATGAAAGATCTAGAGGGAATTGATTTTTAAGATGTTTGATATTTAAAAACGTTGAGTTAATTTTTAAAGACTTTCCACTTAAGACTGTTTCTCTTTCATTTGAATAAATATTTGAAAATCTAATATTATATTTTTCAAGTATAGTTTTTAATTTTGCTAATTCGCATGAATTGATTTTTTCATTTTCTGTAATTAGATTTGCTGTAGCTGGGGCTTCGATATCAATTAATTTGTCGCAAAAATTTTGATTAAGCTCAAATTTTTTGAAATAAAATGATTTTATAAGTTCATTGGCAATAGTTTTTAAAATTAATTGCATTTATACATTAGCTCTTTCTATTGCGATTTGATCTTCTATATCTTTTCTAAACTCACCTGGATAAATTATTAGTGAAGTATTATTAGAAGACATCAATGTGTTTATTAAGTCTGATTGATTTTCTAATAGGTTTTGATAAGTGCCATCCCATATTTTTAGAGAATCATCAGACTTAAAACCTTTAAAAGATCTTTCTTTAATTCCGCAAAATATTTCTGAATCATAATTATTTAATTTACATTTTTTTCTAGCAAAAGCTAATATTTCAAGTCTTTTTAATTTTGTGAGAAAACTTATATCTGATGCTTTTAGTAAGTTTCTATCAATAAACATATTACAAAGAGTCCCTAAAGGTTCAAAAGATTCATCTTTCCATTTCATTAAATGGAAATAAAAAACTATGTCATCATTCGCAAGGAAGTCCTTAATCTCTAGTTGGTTTGGAGAAAATATCCATCTACGCATGCTTTCATCTATCCATAAGTCTTTTTTCGCAGAATTTGTTTTGATAATTTGAATAATTTTTTGCAAAATCCAAGTAGAAATTTCATTGATTCTGTGGTTGTAAATAGTTCTATACATCATGTTCCTTAGAACTAAAAAATGTTCAATAGCTATTACTCCTTTTGGTTTGATGGCGATATTCCCATCAGGAGAAAAAGTAAGTGCTGAAATAATTCTTTCTAAGTCTACTAATCCATATTTTGTTCCAGTGTTGTAACTATCACGAAGCAAATAATCAAGTCTATCACAGTCTATTTCACTACTAATTAATGTTTTTAATGGTCTTGAGAATAGGTTTTTAGTTGTAAATAAATCTCCAATTTGATTAGGTAATTCCGTCCCAAAACTCTTAAGAATCAAAGAGATAGGTGAATAGTTTTTAACTAAATTTTTAGACCATAACTCATGATCATGACCAAATATAACCTCACTTGTGTGACTTAAGGGACCATGACCTAAATCATGTAAAAGAGCAGCACCAAAAAGTATGAATTTATTTTTTTTAAACTCGGGTTTTATTTCAATTAGTTTTTTATAAATCTTTCTCGCAACACAAAATACACCAATTGAATGTGTGAATCTGCTTGATTCTGCTCCATGGAAAAGTAGTGAGGCCGCACCTAATTGTTTTATTCTTCTCAATCTCTGAAATGCCAAAGTATCAATCAGCTGCATAATCATTAATTCTTCTGGTTTATCTGAATCAATGATTATTTCTTTATGTATTGGATCATGAAAAATTCTTTTATTATTCATAACTTAAGAAAATATATAAATCTTTTTTTACTTTTCAATGTCTTTGATTTCTGATTTAATTACTTTTTCTTCACCTTCATTTTCATCAAACAAAGCGTTTAAGTATATCTCTGCATTTTTCACCCATTTATCCTCAGAATTACCGTATTCTATAGCCTCTGGGAAATCTACAATTTTATCAGGAGTTATTCCCTTGCCCTGTATGTTATTACCCTGAGGTGTTAAATAACTAGCAACAGTAATAGCTATACCACTTTCATCTCCTAAACTTTTCAAAGACTGAATGAGTCCTTTCCCATAAGTTTTTTTACCCATTAAAGTTGATCGCTTATTATCCTGCAGGGATCCTGCAAGGATTTCACTAGCGCTTGCAGTACCTTTGTTTACTAAAGTTACCATCGGGCCATCAAAAAAAGTATTTTTCTGAGAAATTATTGCATCCTTAATGCCATTTCTATCTTTTGTTTCTACGATAGGTTGTTCGCTTAGAAATGAATCTGCTACTGCGATTCCAGAACTTACCAACCCGCCGGAGTTGTTTCTTAAATCAAGTATTACCCCCTCAACTTCTTTATCTTTGAGTTCCTGTAGAGCCTCTTCAATTTTTCTTGGAACACTTTCACTAAATTGGGTTATTCTTAAATATCCAATGGTATGAGAGTCATCTCTCAATCTCTTTGTTCTCACTGGTCTAAGGTCAACTGATCTTCTTTCTAGATCAATTTCTTTAGTCTCATCGGACATAGATTTAATTTGAACAAGAACCTTTGTTCCGGATTCTCCTCTAAGTTTTGATGCAGTATTTGCTAGACCTAACTCGGAACAAGATATTCCATCGACCTTATCTATTTTGTCTCCACTAATTATCCCTGCTTCTTCAGCAGGAGATCCTGCTAATGTTGAAATAACTTTTATTTCTTTAGTCATTTCATCTTCTCCTAATTGAAGTCCTACGCCATTTATTTCACTTCCAAAATTACTTGTTTTCAGAAGTTCATAATCTTTTGGCCTTAATATTCTTGTAAAAGGATCTTCAAGAGGTTTCAACATATCTTCAATTGCAGAATAAGCCTCATCACTTGTTTCAATTTGTTTCTGTAATGTTTTTTGTCTAATCCTCTTCCATTGGATTTCATCAAGCCTTTCTGGATCATAATAGCCCTCATTTACTAACGTCCAAGCGTCAAGTACAAATTGCTTGCTATCACTAAGCGCATTAACGCTTGGAATATACAAAAAATTGGTAGAAAAAAAACAGATCATCATGATTATGATCCATTTTTTGAATATTAAAAATTTGTTAAAAGATGAATTCATTGGGTTAAGTGTTAACACCAAGTAAGTGAATTTTAAGTAAGCTCTTTATATCAAAGCTATTTTTTTTGGATGTCTGATTCCTCCTCTGTTTATGACTGGTTTCAAGAGAGACTTGAAATTCAAGACATAACTGACGACGTAACTTCCAAGTACGTACCCCCTCACGTAAATATTTTTTACTGTTTAGGAGGCATAACTTTAGTATGCTTCTTAATTCAATTTGCAACAGGTTTTGCAATGACTTTTTATTATAAGCCGACTGTTACCCAAGCTTATAATTCTGTTAGCTACTTAATGACTGATGTTAGTTTTGGTTGGTTAATTAGATCTGTACATAGATGGAGTGCGTCTATGATGGTATTAATGCTAATTCTTCATGTTTTTAGGGTATACCTTACCGGAGGATTTAAAAGACCAAGAGAATTAACATGGGTAACGGGCGTTGTCATGGCAGTTATAACTGTTGCTTTCGGAGTTACTGGTTATTCACTTCCATGGGATCAGGTTGGATACTGGGCCGTTAAAATAGTTTCAGGTGTTCCTGCCGCAATACCGATTATTGGTGATTTTATGGTTGAACTTCTACGGGGAGGAGAAAGTGTTGGTCAATCTACTCTAACTAGATTTTATAGCCTCCACACTTTTGTTCTACCTTGGTCTTTAGCTGTTTTTATGCTTATGCATTTTCTTATGATTCGTAAACAAGGTATTTCAGGGCCGTTGTAAAGCCTTATAATTTTAAAAACCGATCATTTTGAACTATTCTATATGTCCACTTTAAAAAAACCCGATTTATCTGATCCAAAATTAAGAGCTAAGTTAGCTAAGGGCATGGGTCATAATTATTATGGTGAGCCTGCTTGGCCAAACGACCTTTTATATATTTTCCCAGTTGTAATACTCGGAACTATCGCTTGCGTAGTTGGGCTTGCCGTCTTAGATCCTGCAATGTTAGGAGATAAAGCTAATCCATTTGCTACTCCTCTAGAAATTCTGCCTGAGTGGTATCTCTATCCTGTATTTCAAATTCTTAGAGTTGTTCCCAATAAGTTACTTGGTATTGCTCTTCAAACATTAATTCCACTTGGGTTAATGATTTTGCCTTTTATTGAAAACGTAAATAAATTCTCTAATCCTTTTAGAAGACCAGTTGCGATGTCAGTCTTCCTTTTTGGAACTTTTTTAACTATATACTTAGGAATTGGTGCTTGCTTACCTATAGATAAATCACTTACTTTAGGATTGTTTTAAACGTCTTCAAATATTGAACATATCTAAGTCATTATTATCTTCTCTTAGAAAGTGATGCATCAATAAAAAACCAACAATTGTCCAGGTCTGATAAGTCCTAGACTGCTGTCCAACCCATGTCCCAGTAGGTCCGTCAAAATATTCTGCCCACTCTTGTTTTGGTAATTGATTAAGTTGGCACCAATAGGATTCTTCTATCAAAGATCTCATCTCTTCCATTAAAATCACATCTTCAGTAGGAAATTTTTTTTGATGTAATAGAACAGAAGCTCCAAAATACCAAAGTAAGCTTGGCCAATGACCTCCGTTGTGATAACTCCAAGGCCAGTTTTTAGGATCTGATCCTGTTTTATTCTGCCACTCCTCTACATCCATGTGAGGGTGACATATTCTCATTGGCATTTGGGCCATCAGATGTTTTCTGTTGTGTAGAACTAGTCTAAAAAGTGCTCTTTGTTCCTCAGATGGGAGAACTCCAAACATACATGCTAAAGAGTTACCTAAGCTATAAAATCTAAAGTCAGGTCTCCCAGTCCTAATGTTTCCTATCAAATATCCACCTCTGTTCTCTAACCAATCTTGTAGCCATGAAGGTACTACCTGAGGTTGAACATTAAATTCATTGAAATGTTGGTCATCGCCGTATTGTTCCGTTGGCCTTCTTCTTAAAACTTGCATTGTTTGGCTTGTAACCCAATAATGTTTTAAAAGAAAACTTCTTAAATCCTCAACCCATTGACTGGTAAGAATAAGTCTTTGGTCTAATAATCTACTAACATGATCTTCACGGCTTAATTCCATTAGATTTATGCAACTTTTTAAACATCCATGAAGTAATACCTCCACCTCCAAAGGTGCCCCCCATACATCCATTGGTCTATCAATCATAAATGCACAGTCTGGAACGAAAAGAACAGGTGTCCCCTCAAATGTTGGATGTAAAACTAAATCTAGTAAAAGTTGAATCCCTCTCTGAACACTTTGGCTTTTACCAAATGAATGATCTCCACTCTTGTTAACATAAAACCAGCATAATATTGGCCACCATAAACTTGCATCAGCAGAAGTAATTCTTCCTATTGATCTCTGACCATAGTCGCCAATTAATTTTCCTTTCTCTTCTACAAAACTTGTAGGAAATACGCCCCTTGTTTGATAATTAGTGCTTTGCAACTCAAGACAAACATTTAAAAACTTTTTTACAATATCGTACCTTTTTTGGGTGATTAGATAAATCATTACTGGAACATTATCTCTTAGAAAAATTTCACCGTAATTTAACTTGAGGTTTTTTGTAGGGTGTTCTAGTGCCGCAACACTGCCAACCAACTCCCCTGAAATTTCAACTAAGGTCTTTTCAAAATGTTCTTTTGCATTTGTTACAATTTTGTCTTCATCTGAACTTGGACGAACTCTTAAATTTTTTTGACTAAATCTTTCTGCCATTTCAGTTGAATCCTCTTATTTAAGCCTAGTTCTTTAAGCGGACTTTGAACAAAATAAAAATTAATAAAAAAATTTTGTATAAAAGGTTGCATAATTACAGTCGGATGGTTTAGTATTTTCTTCTGGGCAAAAATAATTTTTTTGCATTTTTCAAACATTTATCTTAAATCTGATTTTTGGTAAATTAATGAATTTTTTGGAGATTTGATTTCGATCATTATTTTCAGCCAGTAGAAGGGTTTCCCTTCGAAATGAGTTAATCACTTGTTGTTTAACTCTGCACCTAGAAAATTTAAAACTTAGGAACTGATGCTTTTATTGCGTCAAGATTTTATCAAGTTTAGTTTTGATAATTTTGAGATGTATTTGCAATAAAGGTGTGAGGTCCCGTCAAGAATATATAAATTGTTTTCAATTGCTAACTTTTAGTTTTTTGAAAACTAACGGATCTGAGATCTTGGAAAGTCACTTTGAAATATTTTTAATGTGCACTCAAAGTAATCCTTAATTATCTAAGGAGGCTGAATCTGAATAACCTAAGTCAATCTTATTTTTATTTGGAGAACGCAATTCATATTGAGTAGATTATTTCTACAAAAGGATTTGAACACAACGGAGAGTTTGATCCTGGCTCAGGATGAACGCTGGCGGCGTGCTTAACACATGCAAGTCGAACGAACCTTCGGGTTAGTGGCGGACGGGTGAGTAACGCGTGAGAATCTGCCCTCAGGAGGGGGATAACGGTTGGAAACGACCGCTAATACCCCATATGCCGAAAGGTGAAATGAATTTCGCCTGAGGATGAGCTCGCGTCTGATTAGCTTGTTGGTGAGGTAATGGCTCACCAAGGCTTCGATCAGTAGCTGGTCTGAGAGGATGATCAGCCACACTGGGACTGAGACACGGCCCAGACTCCTACGGGAGGCAGCAGTGGGGAATTTTCCGCAATGGGCGAAAGCCTGACGGAGCAACGCCGCGTGAGGGACGAAGGCCTCTGGGCTGTAAACCTCTTTTCTCAAGGAAGAAGATATGACGGTACTTGAGGAATAAGCCACGGCTAATTCCGTGCCAGCAGCCGCGGTAATACGGGAGTGGCAAGCGTTATCCGGAATTATTGGGCGTAAAGCGTCCGCAGGCGGCTTTTCAAGTCTGCTGTTAAAGCGTGGAGCTTAACTCCATCATGGCAGTGGAAACTGATCGGCTTGAGTATGGTAGGGGCAGAGGGAATTCCCGGTGTAGCGGTGAAATGCGTAGATATCGGGAAGAACACCAGTGGCGAAGGCGCTCTGCTGGGCCATTACTGACGCTCATGGACGAAAGCCAGGGGAGCGAAAGGGATTAGATACCCCTGTAGTCCTGGCCGTAAACGATGAACACTAGGTGTCGGGGGAATCGACCCCTTCGGTGTCGTAGCTAACGCGTTAAGTGTTCCGCCTGGGGAGTACGCACGCAAGTGTGAAACTCAAAGGAATTGACGGGGGCCCGCACAAGCGGTGGAGTATGTGGTTTAATTCGATGCAACGCGAAGAACCTTACCAGGGTTTGACATCCTGAGAACCTCTTAGAAATTTGAGGGTGCCTTCGGGAATTCAGTGACAGGTGGTGCATGGCTGTCGTCAGCTCGTGTCGTGAGATGTTGGGTTAAGTCCCGCAACGAGCGCAACCCACGTTTTTAGTTGCCAGCATTTAGTTGGGCACTCTAGAAAGACCGCCGGTGATAAACCGGAGGAAGGTGTGGATGACGTCAAGTCATCATGCCCCTTACACCCTGGGCTACACACGTACTACAATGCTACGGACAAAGGGCAGCAAACTCGCGAGAGCTAGCAAATCCCATAAACCGTGGCTCAGTTCAGATCGTAGGCTGCAACTCGCCTACGTGAAGTAGGAATCGCTAGTAATCGCAGGTCAGCATACTGCGGTGAATACGTTCCCGGGCCTTGTACACACCGCCCGTCACACCATGGAAGTTGGCCATGCCCGAAGTCGTTACTCTAACCCTTGTGGAGGAGGACGCCGAAGGTGGGGCTAATGACTGGGGTGAAGTCGTAACAAGGTAGCCGTACCGGAAGGTGCGGCTGGATCACCTCCTAACAGGGAGACAACAAAATGTAAATATTAATTTTGTCACCTTAGGTCGATCGGTATCTCAGATTCTTAATCTCTAAGAATTTTAGTTTCTAAGTTTTTTCTAGGTCACACCCATCACTTTTTCCTGGGCCATTAGCTCAGGTGGTTAGAGCGCACCCCTGATAAGGGTGAGGTCCCTGGTTCAAGTCCAGGATGGCCCATATCTCTATGTTGGGGGTATAGCTCAGTTGGTAGAGCGCCTGCTTTGCAAGCAGGATGTCAGCGGTTCGAGTCCGCTTACCTCCACTGAATACCACCTCTTACATATTGTAAATGAGGGAATTTGTTTTGAGACGTGTCCTAATTTGCTCTGAGCGAATCTAGCCTCCTATTTAATTTAATAAATAAGATGCTGGACTCATTGAATTTTATTCATTGTTTTTCAGAGAACCTTGACAACTGCATAGATTATTTTTGAAGACAATAAGCATCTTTAATGATGCAGATTTATTATTTATGCGAATGCATTAAATAACAATTCTATTAAGCTGATGCTTCATTATTGAAGTTATTGGTCAAGCTACAAAGGGCTCACGGAGGATACCTAGGCACACAGAGGCGATGAAGGACGTGGTTACCTGCGATAAGTCTCGGGGAGTTGGAAGCACACTTTGATCCGGGAATTTCCGAATGGGGCAACCCCTTGAACGACCAACTGAATATATAGGTTGGTGCGAGCTAACCCAGCGAACTGAAACATCTTAGTAGCTGGAGGAAGAGAAAGTAAATAACGACTCCCTCAGTAGCGGCGAGCGAACGGGGAACAGCCCAAACCGATAGTCTTGACTATCGGGGTTGTGGGACAGCAACATGGATCAACAATTCTAGAAGAAACGTTTGAATGGCGTGCCATAGAGGGTGAAAGCCCCGTAATTGAAAGTTGAGTTGACCTAGCTGTATCCCGAGTAGCACGGAGCACGTGGAATTCCGTGTGAATCTGCGAGGACCACCTCGTAAGGCTAAGTACTACTGTGTGACCGATAGTGAAACAGTACCGCGAGGGAAAGGTGAAAAGAACCCCGGGAGGGGAGTGAAATAGAACATGAAACCGTGAGCTTACAAGCAATGGGAGCCCGACTAATCGGGTGACCGTGTGCCTGTTGAAGAATGAGCCGGCGACTTATAGGCACTGGCGGGTTAAACCGGAAATGGTGGAGCCACAGCGAAAGCGAGTCTTAATAGGGCGTTTGTCAGTGTTTATAGACCCGAACCCTGGTGATCTAACCATGGCCAGGATGAAGCTTGGGTGATACCAAGTGGAGGTCCGAACCGACTGAAGTTGAAAATTCAGCGGATGAGCTGTGGTTAGGGGTGAAATGCCAATCGAACCAGGAGCTAGCTGGTTCTCCCCGAAATACGTTGAGGCGTAGCGTCTAGTGCTCCAGCAGGGGGGTAAAGCAACCATTTCGGTGCGGGCTGCGAAAGCGGTACCAAATCGATATGAACTCTGAATACCCTGTGTGTAACTAGGCAGTCAGACTGTGGGGGATAAGCTCCATAGTCAAGAGGGAAACAGCCCAGACCGCCAGCTAAGGTCCCAAAATTAACGCTAAGTGATAAAGGAGGTGGGATTGCCCAGACAACCAGGAGGTTTGCCTAGAAGCAGCCATCCTCAAAGGAGTGCGTAATAGCTCACTGGTCGAGCGATCCTGCGCCGAAAATGAATGGGGCTAAGCGTTGTACCGAAGCTGCGGATAAATTTATTTATGGTAGGGGAGCGTTCTATGTTGGGTGAAGCATTAGCGTAAGCGGATGTGGACGGCATAGAAGTGAGAATGTCGGCTTGAGTAGCGAAAACATGGGTGAGAATCCCATGCCCCGAAACCCTAAGGGTTCCTCCGGCAGGCTCGTCCGCGGAGGGTTAGTCTGGACCTAAGGCGAGGCCGAAAGGCGTAGTCGATGGATAACAGGTCAATATTCCTGTACCAGTTATGTTTTGGGAAGGGGGACGGAGAAGGCTAGCCAGGCCAGATGTTGGTTACTGGTTCAAGCGTTCAAGGCTTTGAGAGATGGAGAAAACATCTTGAGCTGAGGCGTGAGTACGAGCTGCTACGGCAGCGAAGTTGGTGATGTCATGCTTCCAAGAAAAGCCCTATACCCGTTAAGACATAAATGCCAGTACCCGAAACCGACACAGGTGGGGTGGTAGAGAATACCGAGGGGCGCGAGATAACTCTCTCTAAGGAACTCGGCAAAATGGCCCCGTAACTTCGGGAGAAGGGGTGCCAGCGAGAGCTGGTCGCAGTGAAGAGGCGCAAGCGACTGTTTACCAAAAACACAGGTCTCCGCTAAGTCGCAAGACGATGTATGGGGGCTGACACCTGCCCAGTGCCGGAAGGTTAAGGAAGCTGGTTAGCTTTTAGCAAAGCTAGCGACTGAAGCCCCGGTGAACGGCGGCCGTAACTATAACGGTCCTAAGGTAGCGAAATTCCTTGTCGGGTAAGTTCCGACCCGCACGAAAGGTGTAACGATTTGCGCGCTGTCTCGGAGAGAGGCTCGGCGAAATAGAATTGTCTGTGAAGATGCGGACTACATACACCCGGACAGAAAGACCCTATGAAGCTTTACTGTAGTTTGATATTGTGCTCGGGCTCTGATTGCGCAGAATAGGTGGGAGACATTGAAATAGTGCTTGTGGGCATTATTGAGTCATCGGTGAGATACCACTCTATTAGAGCTAGGGTTCTAACGTTTACCCGTTATCCGGGAAGCGGACAGTATCTGATGGGCAGTTTGACTGGGGCGGTCGCCTCCTAAAAGGTAACGGAGGCGCACAAAGGTTCCCTCAGGCTGGTTGGAAATCAGTCGTTGAGTGCAAAAGCAGAAGGGAGCTTGACTGTGAGACCTACAAGTCGAACAGGGACGAAAGTCGGTTTTAGTGATCCGACGGTTCTGCGTGGAAGGGCCGTCGCTCAACGGATAAAAGTTACTCTAGGGATAACAGGCTGATCTCCCCCAAGAGTTCACATCGACGGGGAGGTTTGGCACCTCGATGTCGGCTCATCGCAACCTGGGGCTGAAGTCGGTCCCAAGGGTTGGGCTGTTCGCCCATTAAAGCGGTACGCGAGCTGGGTTCAGAACGTCGTGAGACAGTTCGGTCCATATCCGGTGTATGCGCAGGAATATTGAGAGGATTTCTCCCTAGTACGAGAGGACCGGGAGGAACGCACCTCTGGTGTGCCAGTTATCGTGCCAACGGTAAACGCTGGGTAGCCATGTGCGGAGTGGATAACCGCTGAAAGCATCTAAGTGGGAAGCCCACCTCAAGATGAGTATTGCCATGGCTTAAGCCAGTAAGGTCACGGGAAGAACACCCGTTGATAGGCTCTACGTGGAAGCTTGGTAACAAGTGCAGCGGAGGAGTACTAATAGACCGAGGGCTTGACCAAATAAACTTAATTTATTGTCTTTAAATTTATATAATTTTCTATGCAGTTCTCAAGGTTCATACTATCCTGGTGTTCATGGCGATGTGGAACCACTCCGATCCATCTCGAACTCGGTTGTGAAACGCATCAGCGGCGAAAATATTTAGGGGGTAGCCCCTTGAGAAAATAGCTCAATGCCAGGTAAAATATTTTAAAGGGTTTGCTTTTTTAAAGTAAACCCTTTTTTATTTCTGACATTTACGGCACCAATGTGTACTTCTTCCTGAGATCTTTTGTCTCTCAATTAAATTTTTGCATTGACGACATTGCTTACCAGTTCTTCTATAAACATTAGTTTGTAATCCAAAATTACCATTTTCTCCTTCTAAGTCTCTAAAGTCACTGAAGGTAGTTCCTCCTGCACCAATACTTTTTTTTAATACTTCGACGATTGCTATTTTAAGTTTTTTTAATTCATTTTCTTTAATTGTTTTAGCCTCTCTAAAAGGCGATATACCAGCTGAATAAAGACTTTCATCTGCATATATATTCCCTATACCAGCAACGATTGTTTGATCTAATAAAATAGATTTTATAGATCTTGTTTTATTTAAAATTACTTTTCTCAGATAACGGATGTTAAAATTTTTAGAAAATGGCTCAGGCCCTAATGTTCCTAATCCTTTAATAATATTATTTGGCGACAATCCATCTCTAACCCACCACATTTGCCCAAAACTTCTTACATCAATATATCTAAGCTCATTTTTGTTATTGTCAAAAAGCCTTATTCTTGTATGTTTACAAGGGTGAGTAATAATATCATTATAAGTGAAATAACCAGTCATTCTTAAATGAACAACGAGAACTCCATTATTTACAAATAATATTTCATTTGCATCAATATTATTACTCTTAGTTTTCTTTAGTTCCGCGATTAAATATTTTCCTCTTCTATCCCATTTATCTATAAGTGAGTTTTGAAGACCTTCAATAAAGGCTTTTTTATCGATTGGATACGCAACAGTAGAATCTCTACAGATTTCAACTCTTTTGATAATAAAATTCTTGAGTTTTTGTTCTAAACCTCTTCTAACAGTCTCAACTTCTGGTAACTCAGGCAAATCTCTAGGCTTTCTCTAATTCACTTTCTGCAAAATTATTAGTATTTGCTCCTCCTTCAGTTCCGCTTATTCCCGCATAATTCACCTTATCAAATCTTACAACACAGTTATACTTTATTCCGGTTGTATCGACTGAAGCAACTTTACCAATTTCATTGTACCAGTATGACTCTGGTCTTTTAACTCTTACAAGATCACCTCTTGAAATTGCCATTAATTTAAATTTAACTAATAAGACAATACCTCAAAAGGGATATCTATAGAAAAATTATTCACAGATATTAATTAAAATGATTAGCAGAAATCATTTATTAGATTTTTTTCAAATTCTTCTTTTGCAGGAATCCACCCTCTCCATTTTCTTCCGGGAATTCTTACGTCTAAATCTTTTGTTTCACACTTTATAGAGATAATAACTTTTTTATTATTTTGATTTAGAGCATTCAAAATTTTTCTTCCACTTACTTCTTCTAATTCTGTTTGTTGAGTTGTTAAAGGTCCATACTTTTTATTCTTTTTACTTAAAAATTGAATAACCTTTTCATCTTTAATTGAAGTAGTAACTTTTTGATTATTGATATTGTTTTTTCTTAAAATTAATTTTGAACCAACTTCTAATGAATTTGGATTCTTAAGATTGTTAATTTCAATAATTTCTTTTAAGTTTAAACCATATTTAGTAGAGATTTCTGTAAGACTCTCACCTTTTTGGACGATATGATAGTTATTATTTTTACTTTCTTGACTAGGATCAGAAATTTTTAGATTTTGGCCTACATAAATATAATTTTCATCTTTTAAATTATTTAATTTGATAATAGAATCTTTTTTTATTGAATAAAGATTTGAGATACTTGTAATCGTATCGCCCACTTTTACGATATGAATTTTTTTAAGATATGGTACTTCATTATTAGTTGTATCTACGTTGGTAGTTTTTTCTATTTGATTATTTGATAAATCAATAATTTCTTCGGCCTTTGTAAAATTAGGATTGAAAAAATTAAAAATGAAGGCAAATAAAATAAACGTTAATTTCATTAATTTATCTATTTTCTTAAAGATAATGTGTGTATTAAATATCGCTAGACTTTTGAAACCAAATTAATTAATTTAAATCTTAAAAATAAATTTTATAATTTTCATTACTTGATCATAAGGGGGGTATCTCAAATCTAAATCAAATAAAAAGCCTTTATAAGTTATTGATTTTTGATTTGAAAAATTCTTAAATCCTTCCTCTCCATGAAATTTACCCATCCCACTATTTCCTACTCCTCCAAATGGCAAATTTGGAATAAGCACAGGTAACATAACATCGTTAATACAAACAGTGCCAGAGCTTGTAACTTTTGAAATATGATCATGGATTTTTTTATTTCCTCCAAAAATATATATTGCTAGGGGTTTTGAAGCTTGATTAATTTTTTTTAATGCCGAATCTTTATTCCTGATCCCAATAACTGGAAGAAGGGAGCTAAATAATTCTTTTTGAATAATATTTTCATCTTGTAATTTTACTTTTAAAATTGTGGGTGATATTTTCATTCTTTTTTTACTACAAGTTCCTCCAAATAAAATACGTTTCTCTTTTTTGTATCTTTTGAGAAGTTCTGAAGTTGTGGAAAATTGTTTTTTTTGCAATCTAGATAAGTTTTTTGAGATTATTGGATCTTCGCCATAAAAAATAGTGATAAATTTCTTTAACTCCTCAACTAATTGATTTTCAATTTCTTTTTCTACAAATATATGATTAGGTGCCATACATGATTGGCCTGAATTGAAAAATTTACCCCATACAATTCTTTTTGCTGCAATTTCTAAATTTGCATTTTTGAAAATAATTACTGGATTTGTTCCACTAAGTTCCAGAGTTAATGGAGTTAAGTTTGTTGAAGCTGATCTCATAATAGATTTCCCAGTTTCAGTACTTCCTGTAAAAAAAATATGATCGAAATTTTGTTTTACCAGTTTTATTGACTCTTTATAATCTCCCTCAATCGTTAATAAAATATCTTTTTGGAAATATTTATCAGTTAATTTTTTGATTAGTTTAGATGTAGAAGAACATTTTTCTGATGGTTTTATTACTGCAGTATTGCCAGAAGAAAAAATATTTACGAGGGGCTTTAATAGATACAATAAAGGATAATTATATGGCCCTAAAATTAGGACACAACCCAGAGGTTCGTAGATTACTTTTGAGAATGATGGGAATAGATATATTGGCGTTTTTACCTTTTTTGGTCGCATCCATAATCTAAGATTCTTCTTAATTAAGGAAATTTCTTCTTTAATTAAGAGTATTTCTGAAAGAGCTTCGAGTTCTGATTTACCTAGATCAAGGAAAATAGCTTTTATGATTTCTTTTTTATTCTCATCTAAAAGTTGAGAAACCTTATTAATCTGCTGGATCCTCCAACTAATGCTCTCTGTTTGACCGGTAATTACTTTATTTTTTAATTCATCAATATTTGATTTATACGATTTATCTAAAATATTCATCAAGAAAATTTTTCATATGATAGTTAATATATCAGATTAATAATATTAAATATCGATAAATTATTTAAACAAATAAGGGCTTATTATTTTTTATAAATAATAGTTAATATTTAATCATATCTTGAACATAAAAAAACAAGAAGCACAATTTATTATTCCTTCCTTTTTATGTTTTTTATTATTTATAATTATTAATTTAAAGGATTTATATTTGGTATCAGACCTTTCCTATTGGTCTAGTTATCTTACTAATCAACCTTATCGGATATTAAGCTATAGTTTTGTTCATAAAGATTTTAATCATTTATTATCTAATATATTTGGGATAATTGTAGTTAGATACTGTTTTATAAATTTGAAGTTGAAGAATATATTTCTTTTCCTTTATCTAATTGTTTTATTAATTCCAATTCAGACTTTTTTTTTATTTGTAGTAGATAATTTTTTATTTTACAATCCTAATCATTTGTTGGTTGGTTTTAGTGGAATTATATTTGGGACATTTTCCTTTATATTGTTATCCTCTCATTATGGGAAGGAATATATTTTTAATATTTTTATTGACTTGAAAAAGAACAATGAAATTTATAGATTAATGATTGTTTTTTTGTCTTTAGGGATTGTTTATTCTTTTTTGCCAACCATAAGCTTATTTGGACATATAGCAGGAATATTGAGTGGATTTATTATTTTTATTTTTTGAAACGAGAATATATTTTTCCTTATTCTTGATTAAATTAACTTCCTAAAATATTAAAAGTGTTATTTTATTAAGTTAAGATATTGTCAATGAAGAAAAATTTTTCAATAAGACTAATATCTAATGATGAGATCCAGAAAGTTACTGATTGGGCAAAGTTAGAGGGATTTGCTCCTGGCTTTGATGACATCTCAATTTATAAAAATACCGATAAAAAAGGGATATGGGTTGGGTGTCTTGATAATGATCCTATAGGTTCTATAGCTTGTGTTAAATATAATTCTTCTTATGGATTTATAGGGTTATTCATCGTAAAAAAAGAATTCCGAAATATGGGTTATGGAGTTAGATTATGGAAACATGCATTAGATTATTTAAAAAAAGTTGATTGTATTGGTTTAGAAGCAGCTCCAAACAGATTAGATGATTATCAAACATGGGGTTTTAAAAAATCCTCCATAACAAATAGATGGAAATTAGAGGGCATTCAAGATTTGCCAAATGGTAATTTTTATAAAGATGAAAACAATACTTTTAGTGTTGTTCCCGGTAATCAGATTTCCTCTGAAGCTGTTTTAATATATGATTCTCAGCGAGAACCTAGTCCTAGGCCACATTTCTTGAATGATTGGCTGAAGAATTCTTTTGGAAATGTTAGTGCGCTTGTTGATAATAATGGCATGTGCCATGGCTTTGGGAGGATTAGACCTTGTATGCTTCAAGGTAATAATCAAGGTTGGCGAATTGGGCCTCTTCTGGCTGATACCCCTCCTTTGGCAGAATTACTTATTAGAAAATTAGTTAGGAATCTAGAAGCTCAAATCTTCTTGGACTGCTCGAATCTCAATCCTTATGCGAATTATCTTTTATCTAGTATGGGTTTTAAAGAAATTTCACAAACTTATCGAATGTATAAAGGTACTCAACCTTCATGCTCAATGAATCAAGTATATGGGCTTGCTTGTTTAGAGTTGGGCTAGTCATTTCTCTAATACGTAATTTTTTTATTCTATGTGTCTTACATAACTAGAAACTTTATAGAGTTATTGCTTTATAGGTTTTGAGAAGGTTAATTCTCAGCTGTTTTTAATATCTTTTCTACAGTATCTGCATTGATTATTATAATCTCTCCATTATCAATGTTTGCCACTTGAAATAAGGTCCATGAATTTGGATTTCTTGCTCCTCCTATACAGTTAATAACTTGCCCAATCCAATATTCATAGTGACCGTTCTGTATATTCCCTGGAGACTTTTCATCTCTAATTACTACATGATCACCAGGTTTAACTAAAAGAAATTCATAAGTTTCCGAAGAGGCCATAATTCTATATTCTTTGTAGTACAAATATACTATAAAGTCTATATCTCTGGTCTTAGTCTATGGGTAGTATTTATTTTCTTAATCATGTAAAAATATGATTTATAAATAAAAAAGTCAAACTATTTAAAATAGAAATAATTATGAAGCTATTGAAAATTTTTATATCTATAAATGATGATTAGATTAATAGGAATATGAATGAAAAAAATAGTAACTGATCTTTTAAATTAAAATAGATTTCAATTGATCAAGGATATCTACATGACTAGAGACTAATTTTGTAAATAATAAATAAACTAAACCTCCCATAGCAATTCTTCCGTTTAATTTTTCTAACTGTTTTAATTTCTTAAACAATTTTTTGTTAAATCTCTATTAAATTTAGCTGCTTATATTAAAAAAAAAGTATCTATTGTTTCCAAAAATTATTTTATTTGACCCAAGATTTATTAGTGCTCGTTAAGAAAAGTTTTTAAATAAAGGTGGAGACTAAAGCCACCCTTCTTTCATTTTTAAATAAATTTGTTCTGTTTCCGCAAAATAAATATTACTGTCTTGGTATGATTGCTGTTGCTGTTGCTGTTGCTGTTGCTGCTGAGTAGAATCGCTGTTTTGAGTTTGAACTTCGCTCATTATGCCCATTAAAGTCAATGTGTTTATTCTCTCATATTTAAAGCTTTTTTTGTTTGTTTGAATTCTTAAATTTTATTTAAATTTTATTTTTATCATGTAATTTGCCGAGAAATCATTTAGCAGCAGTAGTTTTGTTGTATAGAAATTGAACCTCCCAATATACTATTCCAATAAAAATTGCACTTGCAAGAAGAATTTCAGAAATCGTAAGCATAGCTTTATCGTTAGTAATTTAATTTTCGTATCAACTGACACAGAAAGCAATAGGTACTATTTACATTAAAATTTCATATAAAACTTTAGTAGTTAAATTAAGTCTTTAAATATTATAAAATTAAAAATAAATTCAAAATTCTTTCGTGGAAAATCCCATAAACATTTCTATCTTGATCCCCTTGATACCAATGGGTATGGCTTTACTTATATTAATTCTGCTAGTAAGTTTCAATAGAACAATAAATAGACTTACTAAACCAGTTAGTGCTCTTGCAGTCTTCTCTTTATTGAGTTCTGCTCTGATAAGTTCATTCTTATATTTTTTAAAAATCGAAGGCGAAGTATTTTTATCTAATTATCTAAAGCTCTTTGAAAGTACAAATTTAGTACTCCATCTAAATTCTTTAACTGAAAAAATCGTAATATTTTTTCCTGTAATAATCGCAATAGCAATTGGGTTACTTTTTTATAAATTACCAAGGCGAAAAGGTTTTGTCTCATTGATTATCGGAATCAGCTTGATTTCTTCCTCAATAATATTTGCAGTATTGTTTTTAGATTTTTCAATCTTAATTTAGGCTTGAGTTATCATCGCTAATGCTTCATTAAGTTCTTCAACGTGGTTAAGTTCGTCTTGCGCAATTTCTTTTATTTTTTGATCTTCAGGGTGGTCTTTAAGGTATTTTGTATAAGTATTAAATGCATGCTCTTCAATTTTGATATTTACGTCATAAGCATTTGTTGGAGAACAGAAATAATAAATAACCATGATCCAGTAATAGACGAGTACAAGGTGTCTTGCTAAAAACCTGTCGATCCAAAACTTGTCTCCTCCTCTTTTCTCCATTTCTTTTAGGTGCTCCGTTTCATTAATAGCTTGGTAAAAATGTTCTTTCATCAAAAACATTGTGATGTCATTTTTTATTCCAAGTGATTCTTTGAAATGAAGAACAGAAAGAAAAGCAAAATAAGGAGACCTTGCAATAACTTCTAATACCCAAAATCTCTGTAAATGTCTATCAGAATAAACAAAGTCAAGAATTTTAACCGTATTATTTAGAATTAATGAATTCAAATTTTTCATAAAAACCTTAATAACTATTAATAAGTATAATTACTTAAATACTAGGAGTTTAAACTTTTAACTAATAATTAATATTTTTAAAGTTTAAGCAAATCAAAATTAAGTATTGAAAAAATTTTTTTTTAATGCATATTTTAAATAGCTAAATTTTTTACATGACTTCAACTGAAAAGATTGCCAATGCTAAAAAAAGAATTAATGAGTTAGAAAGACTAATTAAGTATTGGGATAATTCAAAAGAACAAAATATCCAAAAAATTGATTTTGAAGTTAATAATGAAAAGATAGCTGCTTAATTTTTTTGAGCTTCAAATGAACTTTATTAGTTTTTTTAATATAGATAGTACATTATTTACGTTTTTAATATTCATAGCATTCATTTTGAGTGATTAGAGCAATTAAACCTATTTTCAAAATTCAAAATTACAAATAATCTAGTTAGATATTAGATTATTTTATGAATACATTTTCTAACAAATACTTATTTCCCATAAAGTTCCTTCCTTGGTTTTTTTGGGGGATTATCTCAGTTGTTAGTTTTTGTTTATTCTCTAATGCATGGATAAATTAGAGATTAAATGATTTTCTAGCTCCTTTTAATCCAGTCAGGTGAGCCACCAAACCAGTCTGAAATATCATCTTTATTTGGATTGAAATGATTGTCTCGATCTAATCCATCAATTCCAAGCGATTGAATTAGACGATTAATACTACCTTTATTTTGTACTCCATGTCTTCTGATACTATTTGCTTTTTTTAACCAAAGTGATATTGTCGAGCTGTGTTTTGCGTATTTTTCAACGTATATTCTTTCTTTTAACGTAATTTCTTTATCTAAAGATATTCTTCTAACTATTTCCTGAATTTTTAATCTTTTTTGAGTACTTAAAAGCATTAGATAATAAATAACTTAATTTTTTATAGGAGCTTTATGGCAAAATAACTTGTCAATATTAATTTCAAGAAATTTCTCTATGTAAAAGGGTTTTTAAGGGTATTGGTTATGAATTGCTTAAATTAAAGATTAATTTGTCTTTGATGATACCAAGAAATATATGAAAATCTTATGAGAGAATTAAGAAAGATAAATAATTTTAATTTTATTTTATCAAAATAAAGACTTACAGAATTAATTAGTTGCGTAAGAGTATTTCTGTACTATTATTAGTACATATGTATTATAAAAATGAAAATTTTATCTTCTTCGCCCTACGCTACATTTAATCCAAAAGAGTGGAATTTACTTTCAAGAGCTAATTGTAGATTCTCTAGTGCTCCAATAAAAATTAAAAAAAAGGTTTTTAGTAATTGTAAAAATGTAAAATCTACTAAAAATATTCAAGAAAATAATAAGCTTCCAAAACAAATACAGCTTGCCTTCTAGTAATTAAAAATTTCAACTAATATTCAGTTTTACGAAAAATATTCTAAGAATCGCTATTCTTTGTTAGATTAATATAAATAGAAAAAGGTTTTAAAATTGTCTGTAAATCGCGAACTTTTGAAAGAAGTTACTCAAGAACTTTGGAATACTGTTAAAAAGCTAAGGCCAGAAATAGATAGGGAAACTCGCCTTCAGCTAGTTTTAAAAGCTTTATTAACCATAGGCGATTTACCAGATCAACTGCAAGCAGCAATGGTAGTGGGTGTTTGTGCCGAAATGGATAAAAGCGATATAGAAAATGTTGACGCTAATTCCAATACTAAAGAAGAAAGTAATTCTTCTTCAGTTGATACTTCTACTGGAAGAAAAGTTTTTAGAAGAAGTTCGGCAAAATAAAACTTCTTCTAAAAGAAATTATCCTTTAACTTTTTTTGATTCGTTTTTAGAGATTTTGAGAAATAGAAAATATGAAATTACTAGTAAAAGTGGTACAAAGATAGAATGCAAAGTCATCATTAACTCTGTTTGACTCATTCCTATTAGATTTGAATCATTTGGTAGCTGCTCTGACCAAGTACCAGCTAAGTGCCAAGCCTGGGGAATAGATAAGAAAAACATATAAAAACTATAAGTAAAAGTTATATTCAAATAAAGAATATCATCATCAAAAAAAAATACTTTTTTTCTTCTTATTTCTTAACTAAAGATCTTTTTTTATTTTTGTGGATGTTTTAAAGATCTATCGTTTTAAGAAGATTTTTATATTCCTTCTTCCCGATAATTTTTTCAGCAGCATATGCTCCACTTGCTGAGACGGCAGGTATACCAATACCGGGGAAAGTACTTGCTCCACAAGTAAGCAAATTTTTAACAGGTGTTTTACATCCAGGGAATAGTCCTTGAGCAGCCGATAATGCTGGGCCGTAGCTACCACAATAAGTATTGGTATACTTTTTATGCGTTAAAGGAGTGCCAAGCAATTTGATCTCAATTCTATTATCTATATCAGGTATTATTTTTCTCAAAGATTTGAGAAATATTGAACATCTTTCCTCTTTAAGTTCTTTGTAAGCTAACTCATTAGAGTTTAAATTCTTCCAAATTTCCCATGGTTCATTGGCAGGTGTATACCCATGCAGGACGTGTTTACCTTTTGGTGCCATACTCTTATCTAATACAGAAGGAATTGAGAAAACTGCTACATTTCTTTCTGCAGTAATTCCTCTCTCCCAGTTATCAACGTGTATTGCATGAATTGGTAAATTTTGTAGACCAGAGGCATCAAAACCTAAATGAATATGAAGAAAAGAACCGCATTTATTAATATCTTTAGCCTTTGGGCGCCATTTTTTTTGGAATTCTTGTGGAACTAATTTTCTGGAAGTCCAAGCATCAGTATTCATTACGACAAAGTTCGAAATAAAATTGGAACCATTTTCTAAAGTTACACCTGAGGCAATATTTTTACTAAAATTTACAGCTTTTACTTTAGAAGAAAGAATTAGTTCACCGCCATTTTTTTTGAAAGCATCAACTAGTACCTTTACTATACTTTCACTTCCTCCCTTCGGATATTCTAAATACGATTCAGGTTTAAACCATTCATCAAATAATGTAGCCATCGCAGCAGAATTTGTATCATGCATTGGCATCCCACTTATTAAAAAACTAAGCAAATCAACCCAGTTTCTAAGGAAAGGATCATTTAGGTGACTGTCGATAATATCCCCAAAACCACCATTTAGCTTTGGTAATGATTTTATATTAGGTAAGAATTTAGATGCTAATTTTATAATCTCTAAAAAATTAATTGTTTCAGGTGAACTAGAGAGGAGTGGGATTTCGCTTACTATTTGACTAAGAGGTCTTATCCCTGATACAAATGAATCCCACTCTTTAACAGACTTTTCACCTCTTAATAATCTAATTCTTTCTTTAAATGGTTCTTGTCCTACTTCCAAATTGAATTCGCCTTCAGGAACATTGACATACCATCCTTGATATTTAATAAGTTCAACCTTTTCGTCAAGTAATCTAAGTATTTGCCCTAAAGGATTGGTCGTAGGCCATTTGCCGATACCACTCCATAATGAAGGACCAGATTCAAACTTATAACCTCTCATATTAAAGCTATGAGCAACACCTCCTGGTTGAGAATGAGCTTCAGCTATTAGAACTTTTTTACCTGCTAGGGCCAATATAGAACCGCAACATAAGCCTCCTATACCACTACCTATAATTATTACGTCGTATTTATTCATCAAAAATTAAACCCTAAGAAAAATCTTAAAGCTTAAACAAAAGTATTTGTTGTTGTTGTGATACTAAGAACAACTGCAAGGAAAAATATATAAGGAACAGCCTTGAGTGGAATATGACCTTGTCTTTTAGAAATGAAATCCATTTTTTAAATTAACTTATGTAAAGATAATAGTTGAAATTCGTTACGAATGTGTGTCTGTGCTCTATTTTCTTAGAAATATTTTGAAATAAAGAAGAAATTTTATTTTATTTTTTTTTGAAACCTTTTTATGATGAATAAAAAATAATATTTAAAATGACTCTTGAAGCAAAAAAAATACCACAATACACAGAAATAAAAAATCTAGAGAGTATTTCTAAAAAAGATGGAAGTGGTATTGGATATGAAGATTTAATAGGAACTTGGAAATTTAATTCCGTATGGAAGAAAGGCTCAAAAGAAATAGATAATATATCTAGTTCCATTCTTCAAGTATTATCAGCAAAATTAGAATTAAAGAAAACTAATTCTCAAAATAATATAGTTGATTACCAGATAAAAAATTCAGTTAGTTTTGGGATATTATCGATTATTTTCTGTGGGCAAGCATCATTAAAAGGTGCGAGGCCTCTATTGCCCTTTTTCTTCGAGAACTTAATAATAAATATTGGAATTTTTACCTTAGTTAATAAACCTTTAAAAAAACCAGAAGAAAAGCAAATGCCTTTTTTCTCTCTAATAGCTATAAGTAAAGAAAAAAATTGGATGTGTGCTAGAGGAAGAGGAGGAGGACTCGCAATTTGGATTAAGTCTTGATCCTTTAGTGATATTCACCAGGGTGATCAACTTTTCTGACGGTAACTTTATCCACTTTTTGGCCATTAAATCTTAAAAGATCATCACCAGAGAAACTATATCCAAGTCTTTGAGCAATAAGTGCCACATCATCTGCAGTTGCAGAAGAAGTAACCTCTTTTCTTAAATTATCTTCTGACTGCATTTGTTTTAAAAATTTTCTTATTTCAGAGAAACTCATTTTAACTTTTTTGCATAATTTTATATTAAAGCCTTAGAAAAAAATTAAATTGTTTTTTGTAAAGACCAATAAAACTAAATAAATACTATATTAAACGTATGACTTACTTATTTTTATATGTAGTTGGGATAGTCTTGATATGGTGGATATATCGTGTCGGTTGGGTTGAGGCTTTAAAAACAGTAATTAAAGTTTTAGTTCCTTCAATTCTTATAATTTTATTTAATATCAAAGCAGGAAGACTACTTTTCAAAAACCCTTTAGTTGGATTATTGAGTGCTTTACCAACTTCAATTTTTATTTATAGAGGTTCCCTTCCAGTCGTGGCATCTATTAATAACTGGATTGATACTAAAAGAAGCAAATATGAAGAATCCAAAGACGTAATTGATACCGATTCAATTCCTCTAGATGATTAATATTTTTAGCTAGTCAAATCCCAGAAATAATTCTTTGTGTACTACAAGAACATCAAATAAAGATGTTCCATGGGAAGGACTTATTGGAATATTATCTACATTTAATGCCTCTGCACAAATTAGATGGCCATCCCATCTTGTATTGTGTTCACTCATTCGGATTGACCAATCAATTACTTTTTGAAAGTGCTCAGGCATCTCAGATCCAATTTTCCTGCATATTTGGCATAGATTTGTAAGAAGGGGCGGTTTGGATGGCCTTTTTAAATCTTTAACAAGACTTGGTTGTGTAAATACACTGGTGTATCTGATGTAGTCAATTAATTCATAATCTTCATCTGAAAGTTCTGCTTTATTCAATGCTATTTCAAATTCTTCTAAAGGGGTAATTGGCCTTTTAATTATCTCATTTTTCATTATTATCTGATTCTGATAAATCCTTTACCTCTGGGTCTTTAGTAACTTGATCGAGATCATTGGTAAATTTTTTCTGAGGAGATTTTGGTAAATTTTCGCTTTCTGGCTCATTAATTACTTGATCTATCTCGTTTTGAAATTCATTCGATGCTTTTTTTAAGCTTTTTAATGTTTTGCCAAGTTGTTTTCCTAATTCTGGTAATTTCTTGGGACCAAAAATTAATAGAGCTAGAATTAAAATTACTGTTACTTCTGGTAAACCTACCCCAAAGATATTCATGATAGAATTCTATTTAATCCATTATTAAAATCTATTATTAATATAATCTAATGATTTGAAAATATCATTTTATAAACTCGCTTTGTTACTCTTCAAAGAAGTTTATAAAAAATAATTGTAATTATTACTCCCTTAAAAAAAACTAACCAAAGTAGTTGGTAATCACTTAATTTTAATCTTTCTTGGTACCACTTAATAAGTATTTTATGTCTTTTAATTATTCTTTTTATTAATTTCAAAATCTATTTTTTAGATAAGACTAACTTTATATCAAAACTGTATAAGATGGAAATGATAAATTAATAACTATAAGTTATCAGTAAGTACAAATTTTTTAAATAAGTAATCACATTGAATCCAAATTATTTTTGGCTTTCTCATTCTTTTAAAAATTAGCTTTGCATAAACCAAACTAAATTACAAAAATGTAATTAACTTTTTTTTTAAATATAATGAAAATCTTATTATCAGCTTTTTTCTTGTTTGCCTTTATACCTCCATCAAAGGGAGTTACTACAAAAATGTTTAAAGTATTGGATACTTGTGCCAGATACCGTCTTGGAGAGATTGATGCTAAACAAGCTATAGAAAAACTAAAATTAAAATCTAAGAATTCTTCCGAAATTGACTTAAAAAATGTTGTAAGTAATTACTGTTCTGTGTTTACCCCAAATGAAAATATAAAATTCTAAAAATTATTTTTAGAGATCTAAATTTTTTTATTCCAATTATAATTTTTTAATTTTTCTTTTATTTCATTTACTCTCTTATTGTTAGTAATTTTTAAATTAAAAAGTATTCCCAAAAAAAGAATGAGAAATAAAAAAGTATATATGGCAAATTCCATAAGACTATATATATTCAATAACATTAGTAAATTAGAGGAATCTTTTAGTATCTTTTAGAACAATGTTTGAAAAATTTATCCAAAACTTTGTTTTTTTGTCACAGAAAAATAATTATTGCTTCTAAGATGGAGTTTTACATAAACTATTTTGCAGGTTGGAGATAAAGTACCACAATTTTCTTTACTAGATCAGAATGGTACTAAAAGGTCAAATAATGGATTAAAAACTCCTTTAGTTTTGTTTTTCTATCCAAAGGACGACACCCCTGGATGCACTATAGAGGTTTGCGGATTTAGAGATAAGTATGACCTTTTTAAAGTCCTTGGTGCTCAAGTTTGGGGGGTAAGTAATGGTAGTTCTTCAAGCCACTTGGCATTTGCCAACAAAAATAAATTACAATATCCTTTGTTATGTGATAAAAATGATTCACTAAGAAAAGCTTTCAAAGTACCAAAAGTACTCGGCTTATTAGATGGAAGAGTTACCTATGTTATTGATAGAAATGGGTTTGTTAAACATATCTTTAGAGATTTGTTGAATGGCCCAGAACATATAAAAGAGGCAATAAGAGTGTTAAAGGAAATTCAAAATCAGTAAATTAATTATTCAAACCCTTAGAAATTAATATCTTTTCTTATAGGATGTTTTCTATTAATAAATCAAACTTTATGAAAAAAATAGGGATGCAAGCAGTTGATGAAGCAATTGAAAATGGTATTGACCTAGATGGTACTCCAATCCCCTCAAAAATGCTTGAGCTTTACAACAGGATTATGAGCCAAGAAAACAAAAGAGAAAGAAGCGGAGTCAAAAAGTCAATGAGAAATAGATGTGTTAAAACAGGTTCTAAGCATTTTGATAGAGAAACTTTAGATCAATTATTAATTGATTCTGGTTGGGAAGGCCTCAAAGAAAAAGAAATTTTATTCTTCTACAGTTAGTAGAATCTATCTAAACCATCCTTTTTTAATCGGAGTCTTTTCTTCTTCTTTTTTAATAGAAGTTATTTTTACAGCTTTCTTAAAAGCCAAGTTAGCTTCTACTACTGTTATTATTGATATAAGAAATAAGCCTGATATACCTATTAATTGTTCTGTTTGACTTGGTTCTTTATCACCTTGCAAAATTATTCCTATAACAAACCATGCAGTTACTACTCCAGTAGTAATGAAATATGGTAACCATCTTCTCTGATATAGATAACCAGTTCCAACTCCTGGTAAGAAATTTAGTAGGGATGCGACCCATCCGCTTGAAGAAGCTAATACTTGTTCTTTTGATAATTTATCCATTTAACTAAGTGTTAATTAAATGAGAATTTATGTAAGCAAAAGATATGACTGCGCAAACTACCCAACTAAAAGGCAAAAACATTCTAATTTTTTCTTGCTTATCTTTCATAACTTTATTATGGAAAAGATTTTATGAATTCGTGGTTAAAGAAATTTATAAATTAATTATGAAAAAAGACGGTTAAAAGTAACCGTCTTTTAGTAATAATTTTTTTGAAAAAAAACTATGCTTTTCCTTTAGTTCCGGAAAGTAATTTAAGCTCATTCTTGACTTCTTTTTCCCTTTCTTCAAGATGTTTTAATTGTGATTTAAAAGCATCTTCAAGTCTTTTTCTTTGGGTTGTGATTTCATCAAGTTCTTCTTGATGATGGTTTTTCTTGAGTTCTTTCATCTCGGTATCAGAAATAACATATACTGGACGATATGAAGGAGTTTCAAAAAGAAGATCAAACATTGAATACATAGTGACCTTTGAATTAAGTACAAATCAAATATCTTACAAATATTAGAATCTTGTAAGGATACAAACCGAAGAAAATTATACGGCAAATACACCGAATTTCGGTTTACCTAACTAAACCGGCCAGTATTTACCGATCTATTTTTAATTGGTAATGTAATGTACAAGTATATTCGGAAATGAGCTGAGGATATTTAAGAAATACAAATGGATTTAATTATTACTTCCAGATTAGTAATTCCTTCAAGAGAATTAAAATGGCGTTTTTCTAGATCATCTGGCCCGGGAGGTCAAAAAGTAAATAAAACTAATACCAGAGTAGAAATTATTTTTAATATCGAAGAATCAAAAGTCTTAAATGATTATCAAAAGAAAGTTTTAACGAAAAAATTGAAAACTAAATTAGTCAATAACTGTATTTGTTTAGCCGTCCAGGAAGAAAGGAATCAATTACTTAATAGACAAATAGCTATTATAAGAATTAGCTCAGTAATTAGAAATTCATTAAAAAATTCATCCAAAGTTAGAAAAGCAACGAAACCATCCAAAGCCTCTCAAAATAGAAGGCTTGACTCAAAAAAAAAACGGGGAGAATTAAAGAAGAATCGACAGAGAAAATATTAAATTATTTAAATTAATTTTGATCAAAATATTTTCTAACTTTCAATGTCCAAATTGGATTATTTTATTGATATCTTTGATTTGATTTCTTTTCATTAAACGTCCAAATAAATGAAAAAAGAATATGATTTTTGGTTAATTGATTCTAACTCTGTTGGAGTAATTCGTTTTTATAAAAAAAACGAGAATAAAGAGGATTTGATCGAATTTATGCTTATTGAAGAAGGTATTGTCATGGGTAGTCATGGTGAAAATCCACCTTTAATGAAAATAAGAAAAGAAATGAAGATCCAAGATGCAAGATTATTTTGGAAAAAATTAATAAATGAAGGATGGCAAAAAACTAATCCTAAATGGTAAATAAATTTTGCTTTAAAAATAATTTTAAATTTAGAAAAATAAATTTATTTCCCAAAAAAAGAATTTTTTTAATTTTAAAAGTTTTTCCAAAATCAGTTGCTAAATTTAAAAAACTAAAATATGAATATATTTTATTTATACGCTTATAAAAGTCCCTTTAGGATATAACTCTGCAATTCTATTCTTTTGTATAATATTTTTTTTCTTAAGGTCATTTTCATATCTTTTTAGCATCATCAAATAATTAGTAGATCCAAACAAAAATAAAAAAATAATGAATTGAAATCCTGGCTCTAAGTTCATAATTTTATATTTAAACTTTATTTAAATTTGACAACTTTTTTATAAAAAGCCATCAGTATTTATATCTATTTAAAAGAAAAATTAATATCTCTATAAAATTAAAGGATTTTTTATAGGAATATATAAGTTAATTTATTAATTTTCAATAGCAATTTGTTTGGACAATGCTTAGCATTTGAAAAAAACAAATTTGAATAATAATTTATCTGAACAAGCTTTTAATCAACTCCTTTTGCAAATTGTGGGTACAAAATTAATAGATAGTCTTAATATGATTGATTCAGATTCAAAATCAAAGATTGAAAAATGCATAGCTATCACTAATGAAGAATATTCTTATGCATTATCATTACAGGCTGATTGTGTTCCAGATTCCAAAAGAATGATAATTCAAGCTCAAAAAAGATTAGAAAGTCTCAACTCATTGTTGACTTTAGCGAAATTAATATAAATTCAAAAACGATTTCTATTTACTTTATAAATTTTAATATCTGACTCTTAAATTTTAAAAAGTAAAAAATGCAGGAAATTATTAATAATGAAATACCATATAAACCACCTAATGGATTTGTATTGGCTGCACCATAACCAACTAACCAGTTAGGCGCTTCTTTAGATATATTTATTAATCCATTATTCAAAACAAACCAAATACCGACAAGTCCTCCATGAAGACCAATAGCACCCCATAATGATCCCTCATCTTTTAATCTTATAATTGAACAAAGGATTCCTAAAGTGAATAAACCTAACAAAATGCCTAATGTATTCCAAAATGGCATTTTGAATCCAATATGAGCAAGGCTAAAAACTATAGATTGACTAATTAAGGCAACTTTTATTCCAAATTGAAGTTTTAAGTCTTCTAAAAGCCATCCCCTAAAAATTATTTCCTCAGCGACCCCAATGCCAAAAGTAAGTAAAATCCCATTTAATATTATGTCTGAGGACAATCCTCCTGAAAAAGTAATGTAATTACTTTTGAGTAATGGTATCAAAATTAAAATTAGTAATATTAAAGCAAAAATAATCCCTTGAGAAAAAGATAAGATATTATTCAAAAAAGTTTTATTATTTAAACCAAGTGTTTCCCAACTATTTCTTATTTGCCATCGAAAATTAAACCATGCAGGCATTAAGGAAATAAATAATAAGAATGTAAATATTGTTCCTATTAAGGATAAAGCTTCTTTGCTTAAACTTAAGAATAAAAATGACTGCGAGAATATCCAACCTAATAAGTAAAGAAATGGGACGAAGATTATAGTTGAAAAAATTTTAGTTTTATGTAGAAAAATACTGTTTGTTTGTTTTTTGCTTTTCTTGTTTGAATTATGCATATTTTTTATTTAATAAATTAATTAAGCTAAAATTTTCTTATCGACTCATCTATATTTTTTGACGAACCTGCCTTTCCAGTTAAGACTCTAAAAATTTTTTGTAACAAATTCGAATTTTTATTTTTATTATGAATTTCTTTTTTAGATAGGTGCGATAAATCTCTATAAAATTTTCTGGTAATTTTATCTTCTTCTTCGCTAGGCCAAAGTAAATTAGAACCTTCTTCATATTCTTCTTGGTATCTTTTTTTATTCATTTTTTTTGCATATCTAAACAATGTAAATTCTACTTATTGCCAATACTTAAAAGTATTCTTTACTTAGTTTGTATATTTATTTAAATGTAAATGGAACTTAATTTCAAGACTTTAATGTTTACAGCATTATCTCCAATACTCATTGTTGCAGCAATTCTTGTGGTTTATTTATTTCATTAAGTTCAATTTTGTTATCTAGAAATTTCTAATTTAAATAATTTTCAAGGGTGAATAATCCCAGTTTTTTCTAAAACGAAGGATAAAATTGCTATTGCAGCCATAACTGTAAGTATTTTGTTCTTATTGATGAAATCCATATTAGATATAGATAATTAATAACTAGTGCTCTTTTTAAAAGTTAAGCGTATTTGGTTTTATATTAAATTATTTAAAAAAAAACATATTACATTAATAAAAATTTTCATAAATAACAATACTAAACTGTAAATTATATTTAAATTTAGTTTAAATATTATTTTTATGGATAAAAAAGGAGCAAAAGGCTATTGGATATCAACAGCAAAAATAATTAATCAGGAATTATTTGATGAGTATGTAAATAAAGTTGCACCATGGCTAAAAGAAGTTGGTGGGGAAGTATTTGCAAAAGATACAGAACCATTAGGAAAGGAACGAACTGAGGATTCTAATTTAGCTGTTATTTGTGAATTTCCTTCAATGAGGGCAGCAGTTGAAGCTTTTGAATCTGAAGAATATAGAGAATTTTCAAATTTGAGAAGAAAAGCAACTGAGAATTCTACCTTTACAATAATGGAGGGTTTAGATGAAGCTGCAAAATTAAGAAGAGCGATGGGGAAATAATTTGTTATTCATAATTTCTGTGATTTCTATATATAGTGATTAATGAAAATATTTATAAGAAATTAATGGAACAAAGCTATGTTGGAGATTTAATACCCTCTATAAACTCCTATCAGAAAATTATTGATCAATACGAAAGAGGTTTAAAAAAAGGAGAATTTTATGAGGAGCAAATTGGAGAAGATCTAATTTATCCAGATTGGTAAAAATGCTTACAACAAAAATTACTTATGCTCTATCAGATTGGATTAGAGAGTGGCGAAAATGTAGAAACGAAAATCCATCTCTTGATGATTGTATAAAGTTTACAGAATGGAAAATAGAAAATTATGAATTAACAGATAGTGATCGTATGATAATTGAAAGTATTTTAATTTATGAAACTGAAGAAAGTTGAAAATTTTATTAATCTAATTTTTCATATAAATTTCTCCCCTTCCAAGTCCATCCATTTCCAGTAATTGTTCTATAAATAGATAAAAAACTTATATAAATGACAATAAGTCCGCCTATGCTATTGAGGTACCAGTAATTGTTAGGGATATTAAATTTATTCTTAAATATTAGCCTTTTTAATCCATAACTAATAATAGATATAAAAGAAATTAGAAAAGTTAGTAAATATATCTTTGTGTAATCAGTAAAATTAATTTTTATTAGTGATATCAGAAATAAAATCAAAGGAAATGAATATAAGAAAAATACAAATATTGATGCACTTAGTGATTTTAAAATATTTTTTTCAAGGCCTAGGAACCAGTTTTTACTCCATCCTTCTATTAATGAATTTAAATTTTTATACATATTAAGAGAGATATCGTTTATTGCTATCGAAAAATTTAAATTTAAATTATTTGATTTTATTTTTTCGGCTAATGCTAAATCTTCAACGACTTCATTATATGTTTCTAGATGTCCGCCAATTAGATCATAAGATTTTTTTTTAAATAGCATAAATGGACCTGCGGCAAAAGAATTTTTATTTGATGAATCATTAGTTTTAAAAATTGGGAAACCTAGCATAAGAAGACTAGTCATTATTGGTTGGACCATCCACTCTGCTAAGCAATTACAATTTATTTTTGGAGCTAAAGATAATAAATCAATATCATCTGTACAAGATTTTAATAATGCATTAAAAATACAATTTTTACCAATTAAGACGTCCGCATCTATGAATAAAATCCAATCAGTAGTTAATTGTTTTGATCCTTTATAGCAAGCCCAATTTTTACCCACCCAATTTTTGTCACTTGGTCTATCCCCAGACGAAATAATTTCTATATCATCACTTTTTTGAAAATATTTATCTTTGCATTTTATAGCCTCATTATAGGTATCATCTGTACTTGAATCATCAACAACTAAAATTTTAAAAGTTTGGCAGGGTTTTTTTATTTCACTTAATGCTTTTAGGCAATTGACAATATTTATCTCTTCATTATAAGCCGGTATTAAAATTGATAAGCTCTCATTAAGTGGCTTTGAATAAACATAATTTTTTAAAAAAGGTGCTTTATTAAAAATATATATTTCATAAAATAATGAAAATAATATTAGAACAAAAGATAAAAAACCTAAATACAAGAGAATGCTATTTGTATTTAAAATCATTTACTGGTTCTTATAGTTAGGATCTATATATACTTTTTAATATTAAAAGTATTGCTTTAAAATCTACTTAAATAACATAGAACAAACAAGGTATTAGAATTCTCGTATAAATCGATAAAAAAGTAAATCAGCATATTTACGGATTTACTTGAAATAGATATAGGAGTAATTTATGAATGTTGAGTTAGGAGGCAATCTAAATGATTGATAGTCCGCCTGAAATTTAGCAAATTTACAAATATAGGAAGTGTATTCCTGACAATGGGATTAATCGAAAAATAAAGTTCAATCAATTAGTCTGATAAGACTTCGCTTTATAATTACCAGCGACAAAAAAGAACTAAATTTATCGAGAAGTATCCCCTGATCCACGTATTTTAAGTTCATGAATAAATGAACTTTATAATATGTATTATAAATCCTGAAAGTAGGAAATAAGAATTTAAAAGAGGACTGTTATCACAGGCCTCTTTTTTACTGATTTATATAATTTTAAATGTTTATTATTAGTTAATATTAAATTGCAATTTGAAATAAATTATATTTGTAAAATGAAAGAGAAAAATTTATTCCCATCCATCGAACCAAGAGAAAAGGGTTTTTTACAAGTAAGTAAGATTCATTCTATTTATTGGGAAAGATCTGGAAATCCAAAAGGTAAAAAGATATTAGTAATTCATGGTGGCCCTGGAGGAGGAAGTCAGCCAAGATATAGGCGATATTTTAATCCTGAAAAATTTGATATTATTCAATTTGATCAAAGAGGCTGTGGTTCTTCAAGACCTTTTTCAGAATTAAGAGAAAATACAACAGGCGACTTAGTAAATGATATTGAAAAATTAAGATTAAATTTGAAAATAGATTCTTGGCATTTGTTTGGGGGTTCATGGGGATCTACTTTAGCTTTAATTTATTCAATTAAAAATCCATCAAGAGTCTTAAGTATGACCTTAAGAGGAATATTTTTATGTAGAAAATTTGAACTCTTATGGTTTTATCAATATGGCGCAAGTGAGATATTTCCTGAAGAGTTTGAAAAATATATTGAAGTAATTCCTAAGGATGAAAGGGTTGACTTGATAGCTTCTTTTTACAAATATCTAACCTCCCCAGATATTGAACTTAGATCAAAAGCTGCCGCTGCCTGGACAAATTGGGAACTTTCTACAAGCCATCTTATAAAAAGAGATATTGATGTTGGTAAAAGTAAAATTAATTCCTTTTCGGATGCTTTTGCTAGAATAGAATGTCATTATTTTATAAATAAGATCTTCTTAGAAGAAGATTTTATTTTGAAAAATATAAATATTATAGAATCCATCCCAACTAAAATAATTCAAGGTAGATATGACGTAGTTTGTCCTGTAAGGAGTGCTTGGGACCTTAGTAGAAAATTAATAAATTCAGAGTTAATTATCGTAGATGACGCTGGTCATTCAATGAGCGAAAAAGGCATCACATTAAAATTATTAGATTCAGTTGAAAGATTAGAAAGTTTTTAGGCAAATTTTATTAAAATTAAATTTATCAAGCGTTATAGACCATTATCTTCGATATTTTTAGCAATACTTCTTAGTAACTCAACGATATCAGAGTCTTCACATTCTGTATCCTCTTTCAGCAGAATACATTCATCTCTAATGCTTACATTAGTACTCCACCAAATTCCTGAGCTATTAGTATCGTCCCATTCAAATCTATCGGACATTACTACTATGAGTTCACTTTGATTTCTTCTTTAATATCTTCTTTGATTTCTTCCTTTACTTCTTCTGGCCATTCAATATCAAATCTTGCATACTCTTCTGTTGCAAATCCTTCAGGATGGCGCTTACAAATTTTTCTTCTTCTAACAAAAACGTGGTCAACTCTTTTCTCTTTGTCGGGGGTAACTGTTCGTTCAATTTCTATAACTTCAGTAAATTCTGTTGATTTAAGCTCGATTGTAGGTTTCTTCATGCTTACAATAAATAACCTCTCTACATTAAAGGTTGATACTGATGAACGTGGATTTCTAGTTGTAACTTATTTAACTTGAATTCTTTTTAAAAACAAATTTTTTGACAACTTTTAAGGTTTTAATTTTTTGAATAAATTAAATTTATAATTCAAGATTTAATTCATATTGAAGATCACCTTTTGGTTTTATATTGATCTTTTTAGGATGATTTTTTTTCTTAATTAATGATGTTCTTCTAGAGCCGTGTTTTAAATATACTTCTTTTGAAATATCCCAATAACCATCTATTTGAGTTATTTCTTGAATCTTTTTTCTGGCAATCTTAGTTGTTTTTGAGAGGTCGATTATTGGTTTTGCATATTTAGAATTTGAATACTCAGTTGAATTGAAATTTTCCATCAACCAAGGTTCATGTATAAAGTTATCAGGATAATGTTTTATCTCCGGTACCCATTTTCTAATAAAATTCCCTTTTGGATCATGATCTTTCCCTTGCTTAATAGGATTATAAATTCTATTTGTATTTATAGAGGTTGTACCTGATTGCATTTGGCATTGATTCCAATGAATTCCAGGCTCATAGTCAATAAATTTGGATGCCAATACTGAACCAGAATCTTGCCATGGTATCCATAAGTTATAGCTTGCAAAAGACATCAACATTGCACGCATTCTGAAATTAAGCCAGCCATTAAAATTTAAAGATCTCATACAGGCATCTAAGAAAGGAAAACCAGTTTTCCCTTCACTCCATAATTTGAGAAAATCATTATCTTTTTTTCTGATTTTTTGGAAATATGGATGAAATTCTTTAAATTCTAATTCTGGTTCACTTTCAAGTTTTTGAATAAAATGACAATGCCAAGTTAATCTACTTTTTAGCATTTTAGAATTAGTTTCTTTAATTAAACTTGCTTTATAAAAAATCTCTTTTAAAGATATACAGCCCCAACTTAAATAAGGAGATAATCTCGAACAACTATCGAAAGATTTCTCGGGGCTTGAAATGTCTTTTGAATAAGAATTTAATTTTTTACTGAAAAAATAATCCATTCTTTTTAGACCATTTTCCCTCCCTCCCTTTAATCTTCCTTCACATAACTCATCTTTAAAGCAAAAGAAATTATCTGGTGGTATTGCTCCAGTATCAATTTCTATAGGATTAATATTTGAAGGCTCTAATAATAATTTTTTCTCCATATTTTTTTTCCATTTTTTTGACCAATTATTTCTATCTAGATTTCCTCTAAAAACAGAAAATTGTAAATATTCCTTCCAAATTATTTTTTTCATTGAAGCCCATTTTCTAACTTCTTTATCTCTTTTATATGTAAAATAGTCACCAGTTTCTTGATGGCTATAAATACCCTTTAAATTGAATTTATTAGATATCTCATCAAAAATTTCAATAACTTTACCTGTTCTAATTATTAAAGGTTGTCCAATTTTTTCAAGTGAATTTCTTAAATCTATAAGACTCTCCTTGCAAAACTGCCACTGTCTATCTGAATAAGTTTTTTGTTTCCATAGTTCTTTTTCAACTATATAAATAGGTAATATATCCCTATCTTTTAAAGATTCAACCAGAGCCTCATTATCTTTTACTCTTAAATCTCTTTTAAACCATAGTATATTTATATCTTTCATCTATAAAATTTATCTTTATTATAAAAAAATAAATTTTAATTAGTTACCAAATAAGAAATTTATTCTTTTTGGAATAATTTTAAAAACTCTTTATTTTCCATTCCTGAAAAACTTTTTTCCTTAATAGATTCAATTACTTTTGTATAGTATCTATATTTAATTTGATACTCACTCATTAAAAGAATTATACGCCAATTTTTTATATAAAATCTCCTAACTATCTCTTCATATTTTTTTGTCGGTTTTTTCTAGTTCCTCTTTATTACTTAAATATTTTTTTTCGATCCACTCAAAAACATCTTTAAGCTTACCGTTTATTTTGCCGTTAGTTATCCATCTTTTTATATAAATTTCATCTCCATCTTCTAATTCAAAACATTTTTCAGGTGAAGGCAGCGTGTAATTATGAAATCTAGTGTATAGTCTCTGATTAGTTTCATTAAATTAATCTTTCTTTTTAAGTTCGAGTTCTCGCATAAACATAAATGCACCAAATGAAAAAGCAAGTGAGATTAAAAAAGTTAGAGGAAAATAAATGCCCCATAATTTTAATTTTAATCTTTTCCCCTCTGCAACATAAAATATAAATATTGATATGAGAAGAACTCCTGTATCAGCTGATATAAATCCAGAAGTAGGAGTTATCCATGCGTCATCAAAAAATGCGGTTCCTATATCTATTACAGAACCTTGAATATTCCCATTCCTTACTAAGTTTATAAATTGAAGAATAAAATAAAATGGCCAAATTAATCCTGCTAGTGAAGTCGCTCCATAAATCGTAAGTCTAATTTTTGACCACATAGCTTTACCTTTTTAGTATATTTATAGCTAAAGTTGAAGAATAATTGATGTATAAAATCATTCTAATAATTAGTCTTTTTTAAAAATAAAAATTCAAAATATACATAATAGTGTTCCTATTCTTTTTTTATTTGTTTTAAATTTTATACATTTAAGTCGAATTACTCACATCTTAAATTATGCCTATCAGCTATAAATAATTCATAGACAAAAATATTTATGACCCAGATTTTTTTTATTGATATTATGCTTGCTGGTTTAGGGATATTTATTTATTTCTTTGGTCTTAAGAAATTATTATTTAATCAGCCAAGAGCTTCTCAAGACTAATAATAAATGGCAAAAAGTAGTAAGGGAATGCCAATTAAAATAGGTATTAAACGTCTTTCTTTATTAAAAGAAAAAGGATTAATTACAGAAGAAATATTTTCTGATGCTGAAGAGCTACTGATTAAGAGTGAAATGGATATTTCTTCTAAATAATTAAATTTATGTAAATTCTTAATTAAATAAAATTCTAATTTACTTTTTAGATAAATAAAATCTAATCTGACTAAACTTAAAATAAAAAATAAAAATAATGTTAATAACAAAAAAATTATGGGAAAATAACACCGATCTAGCTTTGCTTAGCTTGAAAACTAAATTTGTTGAAGGGATCAGAAATGGAAACTTACCAAGAAATATTTTTAAAGAGTATTTATCTCAAGATTATTTTTTTTTAGAGAGCTTTGCTAAGGCATATGGATTAGCTGTGTCTAAATCAAAAGATAAAAGTCAAATTAAGTCTTTAAGTCAACTCTTAGTTGGTGTATCTGATGAATTAATACTTCATGAGACGTACGCAAAAGAATGGAAGATTGATTTGTCTACTAACTGTATAAAACCTGCTACAAAGAAATACACTGATTTCCTTTATGATGTTTCCACAAGACTAAGTTCAGTTGAAATAATGTTTGCAATGACTCCTTGCATGCGGTTATATTCTTGGATAGGAAAAAATTTATCGGATATGATTTTAAATAATCCTTATAAAGAATGGATTCTTACTTACTCCAATGAAAGTTTTGATGATTTAGCAAAATCTCTTGAAAAAATAATTGATAATTACCAAGAACCATATGATATTAATCAGGCTCAGAATTTATATAAAAAAGCGATGGAACTGGAATTAGATTTTTTTAATGCTTATTCAAATTTCTAATAAATCTAAGAAAATTTTTAATTTTGAAAATTATGTATTCTAATATTGCTCTTTCAATAGGTGGTAGTGATTCAGGAGGCGGTGCAGGTATTCAAGCCGATTTACGAACTTTTATGGCACTTAAGGTCCATGGATGTTCTGTGATCACATGTGTTACTGCTCAAAATAGTGTACAAGTAAAATGTGTAGAACCCGTAAAGAAGGATACTCTAACAAGCCAAATCGATACTTTATTTTCAGATTTTGATATCAAATCTTTAAAAACTGGAATGTTGCTAAACGATAGTATTATTAATGCAACGGCTTTAAAACTGAAATCTTTTTCTATTAGAAAGATTATTGACCCAGTAATGGTGAGTAGAACTGGTTCTAAATTACTTGAAGATTCTGCAATCAATGCTTATAAAAAATTACTTTTACCAATTGCTGATTTAGTAACTCCAAATATTTTTGAAGCTAATCTTCTTTCAAATTTGGATATTAAGAATGAGGAAGATGTAGAGCAATCTGCAAAAAGTATTATTAAACTCGGCGCTAAAGCAGTTCTTATAAAAGGTGGTGGATTGAATGATATGAAGGGTAGGGACTTTTACCTTGATGTAAATGGAGGGAAAAAGTGGTTTATAAATAAATTTATTAATACTCAAAATACGCATGGTAGTGGATGTACTTTAAGTGCTGCAATTTGTGGGTATCAAGCATTAGGATTTGACCTTATGGAGTCAATTCAAAAATCAAAATTATTTATTGAAAGATCCTTGAAGAACTCATATCAAATCGGATCAGGCCCAGGACCTCTTGGACATTACCAATCAAATTGAAATCCATTATAAAAAAATTAAATAAAAAGTATAAATTATTAAAATCATTTATTTTAAAATCTTTTTAAAACCACCATTTTTTATTTTGATTTTTTAAAAATAAAATTTCTTCTGTTTCCCACCCACCTTCTAACCACTCAAGATGTTCTAGCAATAAAGATTCGCTTTCTCCCTTTGTTAAATGACCTAGTCTATTTGCAATTCCATCAAATCTTACTTTCATTAACTCTTCGATTTTGATGTTATTCACAATTGAAACAGATAATTTTTATCTAAATAAACTTGATTGATTGTTAATGTCAATGAAATTATTCTTTTTTTATATTTTTAAATATGTAATTTGTATTAAATGCAACTATTTTGTAGTGATAGTAATTAAGACTTATTCTCATAAATTGTAATTCTAGGTATTTTAAAAAATAAATTAGAAATTTTTTATGAAAAACCAAGAAAAAACAACCTCAAAAACAGTTGTTAATGTCGGTTATTGTGAGAGCACTTCCGAGTGGCTCAATAGGATAATGACTGAACTTGCAGACGAAAGTAAGAATTTTGTGGATCTTTCCGTTTTGTGTGCATAAATTCAATTATTTAAAGTAAATCGCTTAATGCCTTTTTAAGGCCTTTTTTGTATTAGATAAACTTATATAAGTTATTTGAAAGGCATATGTTTATGACTTTTCATCGGTATATCTGGTGACAATAAATATGTATAAAAATAATTAATTTAATAAAATAAATCACCCCCCCCTATGGAGCCTATCCCAGAGAAACTTTATAAGAAATTAGTTAAAGCTTCCAAAAAATGAATAAATTATTTCTTTACTTTTTAGCGCTATATCTTGGAGCAAAGATCGGAAAATCTGTTTCTTTTGAGAGCTTTACACATTATTTAATTCTTTCTAATTAAGCAAACTTTTTTTGTATGTTCTTTTTAAGTTTTACTTTTAAATTTAAAATGTTAAAATAAAAGTTGATTTTATTTAATGTGAATTTAGATAAAAGTAGTTCTGAAATTATAACTAAATTTAAATTATCTCCTCATCCTGAGGGAGGATGGTTTAAAGAAATAATACGGAGTGAAAATCATGTGACTAGAAATGATGGTCAAAAAAGAAATAATATAACTGGTATTTATTTTCTACTTTGTAAAAGTGAAAGTAGTAAATGGCATCGAGTAAATTTTTCCGATGAGATATGGATTTATCTTAAAGGGGCACCACTGAATTTATATTTTCTAGATGATAATAAAGAATTAATACATATAAGGTTAGATTCAAATAATCCTATTGAAATGATTCCCTCTGGATATTGGCAGGCTGCTAGCAGTACCGGAGAATTTACATTCACAAGTTGTTGTGTTGGCCCCGGGTTTGATTTTAAGGATTTTGAAATGCTAAGAAATATAGATCCTTCTTTAAGACCAGCCAAGGCTATTCAGGAACTTATTTAATTTTTAAAATTATCTTGTAATCTGACTGTATGAATCTTGATCTTATTAATACAATAGGCATAAAGCAGACGTCAAGAGAAGAAGCCCTTCTTTACGAGGTGAGTGATGTTGAAGGATTAATTGATACTCTTGATGAGGATATTTCGGAATGGACTAATTTTGACAGTTGGGAAAATTTACAAGTTCAGAAATGGATTTTTGAGAGAGCTATGGATATTTACAAAGGGAAGAAAATTGATATTAAATGTAATTGTTGTGAATACAGTTACTTAAGTAAAAGAGAATTAGAGAAAAGTTCAAATAAAAAATGCTACGGGATAAAAAGTGCATATATGATCGAAAAGGTTTTCGATGAAATTGTATTAGCTAAAGCCAGAAGGGAAAGTGATGGTACATATTCAGCATAGAGTTGTTAAAAATTAACCTTTCTAAGATGAATAAGTAAAACTAAGCTATTAATTCATCGACTATATAAAAACTATGGATAATTTTGATGATGATCTCTCATCAAAACAAATAGATTTTGTAGACTCTTTAGATAAAGCTTCAAATAAAGATTCATTTAAACAAAAAGATGAATTCAAAAAGGAAACTCCAGAAGTTTTTCATCTTAATTCCCTTATTACAAAAAATATTTCTCTTTTTACAAAAAATCCAAACTATAAATTGTTTGCCTGGCTGATTGTTCAGCTAATCATATTTTCATTATTTGTTTTGATAGCGATATTTATGAAAAATAATCTTGTTGCCTATATTAATTCTTTTTAAAGATTAAGACTGAGTTATGTTTCTTATTTTATTATTCCTAAATTAATATTTTAAAGTGAAGATATTATCAAATCATTCCACTTATGGATCTATATTTACAAGTAGTCACTTTTAATATTAGAGTTAATGAAATATATATAGGTATTAAATAGATATGACCCAAGCAAAATTAGAGGGTTTATTAAAAATAGATAACGAATCATATAACCTTTTACGAGTCCTCACAATGTTCATGAAGTTAGATAATTCTCAGGACGTTCCGCTTCAGGCTATAGCAGTATTTTGGTACGTGGCAACCTATCAAAATTGTACTAAGAAGGATATTGAAAATTACTTCGGTATGAGTAAAGCTAGTGCATCAAGGATGACGGATTACATAAGCCGATATCATAGGCTAGGTAAGGCAGGATTAGGGTTAGTTTCTAAAGAACAAGATCCAAAAGATAAAAGAAGAACACTTTTGAAACTTACAAGGAAAGGTAAAGATCTAATTGAAAAGTCTTTTAATACTCTCTATGAGGATATGAAAAGTTTTGAAGCTGAATTTGAAGAATAAATACTTGCAACTCTATAAATTCCTTAGCTATTGGGAAGCTTTTAAAAACATTTAAACTAACTCTGAAGTACAAACGATAGGTTACCCTTTTCTTCAGGGAAAATAACAATTTAGTTTTTACTCCATAGACTTTCTAAGAAGTTAGAATTATAAAATTCAGTAATTCATTATCAACAGCAAAAACAACAATGGAGAAATATAGACAAAAGTTAGAAAAGATTTATCAACTATTAAATGAAGAAGATGATCCCGTTTTTAAAAAATGGCATCAATCACTTATTCCTAAGGCGATATTGTTATTGCCTGTAGTTGCTTTTGGGTTTACATTTTTAAAAGTAAATACTGATAAATCAATATTAGATTTAATCTCTTTTTTTGCAGTAGGAAGTTTATTAGTTTTTGGAGGTATTTTTTTAAATTTACTATTATCTAAAGGAAGATAATGGAAGCATTTAGTCAAATAAAATTTAAAATATTAAAAAATTGATTTAGCTCTATTAGCTCTGCGGATTGTTTTTTTTAATATATGATTTTTTATGGAAAGGTCAGAAATTGCATAGAGAGTTAAAAAGAAAACTGCTTTTGCAAAAATTGAAATTTGCATAATAAAAATAAACCTATACATATAGAAGCAAATCGCTAAATATAAGCAAGTCCTTAAAGACCTCAAAATCCTGAAAGAATAATTAATTAGTAGTCCAATAAGAAAAAGAGTTAATTTACTTTTCGCCGATAATCTCCTTATTTATAGATTATCTATATCAGAAACTATTAACAAAACTATTTTTAGTAATTAATACTCTAGATATTTGAAACCTTACTCCAGTATGGTAATAGTATCAGAAACTCCTCACACACTAATTTCTGATAATCAAGCACCCTTATCTCTAAATTAGGGTGTTTTTTAATGAAATAAAAACAGAAAGTCATAACTGGCACATGTGACAATTAAATTACTTTCCTCATCCCCTCCCGTTTTACGAAAATATATGGCAAATTGTAAGAGTGTGTAGGAGAGGTTTTACTTAAACAGTGGAAACAAGGAAACACTTGATTTAGTAGAACTAATTAAAGACCTTTATTAAAGGTCTTTTTTTATGATTGAAAATAGAGTAAATATTTTATTTTATTTGTGAAAATTATTAGAGGAACCAATAGTTAAATTCTGAGTTGAAATCTTATAGAACTTCTCATGTACTGAATCACTAAATTCCCTTTCATTTGAATAATTTATAAGGTCCAGAGGTTCAATATTCTCATCGAACCATTCGTCGTATTCAATATTATTAGGTTCAGCAAAATAGGTCATATTTAATTAATAGCTGCCAAAAAATATCTAAACGGTACAAGCTATACAAAATAAAAGATTAGTTTCTAGAAAGAAACATTGAAAAATCTAAATTCAGAGACAAAATAAAGGTTTCCTGAGTCATTGGTTTTAAAGTAATGGTTGCATAATTATTTTTTTATATGGCTTACTATCACGTTCATGGATTAATTCCTGATGGAATTTCTCAGGCTGAAGGTTACAAAATGTTTGAGCAATATATTGCTTCCGGTGCACCGATGGATAACTTTGAAGGGTTCGAATTAATCAGTAGACTCCATGCTCCTGAAACCGGGGAAGTTTTTGTCACTTTCAAAGCTGATAATCATCTGGCAATATCCGAACATTTCGGAGTATGGAGAGCAAAATTCGGCCTCGAATGGAATATAACTGCTGTTTTAAATGATGAAGAAGTCATTCAGAGAAATAAGCAGGTTGCGGATGCTGTTGCTTCGATGGGATAATTTAATTGATTGACAGTCGATCTATATTAGAGGCATAAAACCCTCTTTTTTTATGGCTACAAACGAAGAATTAGAAAAAAGAATTGAAATTTTAGAAAAAGAAGTACAACACCTAAAAGCTGTTTTGCAGTATCAAATGAGAAGTAAAAAGAAGTGACGCATATGTATGGGATAGCAATTACTTATGGTGCCGTTAGCTTGTTACTGCTTGGTGGCTTTGCCTATTTAACTTTTAGGATGACTAAGAAATAACTTATAAAAATAAGAAGAGTTAGGTCAAGAAGAGAAAGAAGTTAATGTTTATGATATTGATTGGGAAGTTTAAGTAAGCTTGTTTCTAATTAATTTGCTATTAATAGTACGAGGCCAAACCTCAAAGAGAAATAGATTGATTACGTATAGTAGTGTTTTCAATTTAATAACCCTTTCAGTAGTGGGAATTTCTGGAAGGGTTTCTTATTGGTTAGTTCGATTTTTTTGTGTCTACAAATAACTTTTAAAAATATTTGTTTTTTCCCAACCTTCTTCTAACAATTCCTTATATTCCTTTCTTGCATCTTCGATAGATTCCACTCTACTTCCTTTCATAACTGGTTTACTACTTCTCTTATACACACATCCATAACTAATCATCATTGCATCAAGACTTGGAGATGGTTTTGTTATGTCTTCAAATGGTTCAAATACTTTTATCCTCGATCTATCCTTATTAATCAAAGTAAACTTATCCATTTTTAACTATTAAGAATAGAATCGCAAAGATTTGAAGGATTTGCTTGTTTAACTATTTTTAGTCTTTTGATAAGTATATCTCGATCTATTTGATGTTTTAAATATTTAATACAAAGATTCTTTTCCCTATTTAAGTACGCTTCTATTCTTAAACTGCCAGCAATAGAGAATAAATTAATAGCAATAATCGCTAATAAAATGCTCATTGGGTATTTTTTGATAAATGAAATAACTTTATTTTTCATTACTCATATAATTTATTTTGATCTAATATCATAACAATATTTTAAATTTCGCAGCCGCGATATGAAGGGTTCTCTTCACACTTCAGTTTCCAATAAATAACTTTTATATTTGCTCCATTATCTATATCATTAATAGTCTTGAAGTATTTAGGAATGATTGCATAAGGAAGTCTTTTATTCATGATTTTTCCTACTTACTACATCTATGTTCTAACTAATGATTCATATCATTTATGAATATCAGTTTGTACGGTTTAAGGAAGAAAAAAGTACGGTAAGAGGACTAAATTTTCATAATGATATTTAAATGGCAGTCCTAGGATTAATACTTGGTTGTCATGAGGCAGTTGCAGGGATACAACTGAAGCTAACCATAAATCATTAGAGATAAAGTCAGGTTATTAAACACACTCATTAAAGTAAACAGATGATTGACAGTCATCTATATTAGAAGGATAAAAACCTATTTTTTAATGACTAATAAATTTTATCAATGGTGGAAAAACCACCGAAGAGTAGTGACTTTTGGAGGCTTTTTAATTTTATTAGGTTTGTATTTATCGCCGGTAATTAAAGAAGCAAAATATAAGAATACATGCATAAGGCTCTCCGAAAAAGCTGCTTTAAACAAATTCAATGGGGATAATATCGGAGAAACACTTTTAAAAGAAATTGGTTTAAGTATTAAGGAATTAGCAAAAATAGAAGGTTATAAGAATTGCTTATAATATAACGCTTACTTACTTCTAACAAAGCTTTAATTAAGTACCTGTTAATAGCAATTAAGTTAAGACTAGAAAAATTATTACCAGTAACATAAGCACGTTTAATGCAACTGCTATCCGAAATAAAACCCTTCGATCTTTTGCCATTAAACCTTTCGTGTTAATACTTAACTTTTAGCTCTTTTACTTTTAACCATCTGCAACTAGCGATACCTTTATTAAATGATGTAATTTTTGACAGCCAATATACAATGAGGAGCAATTAGATACTTTAATGAATGCAAAAATTTAGAAATTTGTTAATCTCAGCAATAACAATTTCATCAGTTCTCTTCCCTTTGGAAATTACTAAAGCTCAAGAAAAGATTGAAGTAATACCTCTTATTCAAAGTACAAAGGGTCTAGGAGGTAAGAAGATTTCTTACCCCAGAGGAAAGCAAGCCGAGCTTAGATTCTTCAAGGTTATTATTCCTGTTGGATTAAAGACTCCAATTCACACTCATCCAGCGCCAATGGTGGTTTATCTTGCTCAAGGAGAATTGAAGCATACTAGAGGAGATGTTGTTAATTACTTTTCATCAAAGCAATCATTAATCGAGAGTAATAATGGCGACAAACATTTCGTTGAAAATATAGGTAATGAACCAGCAGTTCTTTATGTAGTGGCGGCATCTGCTGTGGGACTCCCTACAACTATTAATAAGTGAAAATCTCAATACTTTTGATTGATAGTCGATATAAAATAATATGTGATTAGCTTTTTTTTTTATGAACACACTTGTCATCTCAACTTTTAGCTGTACATTTCAGGAATTTAAAAATGATGTTGCTAATTTATTTCTTGAAGAAATGTGCAAAGAATTTCTCACTGATTATGAGTTTGTAAAAGTCAATGACCATAAATCTCATTTATTAATGAACTGTACTGACTTAGAAAAATTAGGTGCAGAGATGGAATCGCCTTTTGCAAAGGAATGGGATAAAAAAAATAATTGTAAGGATACTGTCTATGCAATTGAACTTGTTGGGTAAATAAAACGCTTACTAGTCGCAGCGGCACTATTTATTCATACTGAAATTTCATTTGCAAAAGAAAAGCTGAATTATACGGTTACCTCTGATTCTCAGATACAAAATGTTGAAGGTAGTTTTGAAGCTATTGGAAATGTATTTGTTAAAAATTTAGAGTCTGATGAAGTTTTATCTATCAAGGAATCATATGGCAATGAATTTACTATATTTACTGACTCGGGACTTTTTAAATTTAATTCTGAAAATAAAAATAGAGTAAAAACAAAACTTAAATTTTAAATGAAACGATTATTTCTCTCGTCTCCAATAGTTAGTAATTGAAAGTCGATCTACAATTGATGGCATAACCCCTTTATCTTTTGTATGTCTTCCTCAAATTTTATGAATGTTGTTCGATTTAAATTGAAACAGGATTGTGTAGAAAAGTATTTTGAAGTAATTAATAAAACGGATTTCGAAGGAATGATACAAAGATATATTGCTAAAACTGGAGATTATGATTACTGTTTTGTTGGTATCTGGGAAAGTGCAGAAGCTATAGCAGCCCAAAGATCTAAAATGATTGATCATCTTGATGAAGTCAGAGGATTCATGGAACAGCTTTCTCCAGAATTAGGAGTAACTGATCCTGTTTCTGGAAATATTGTTGCCTAATAAATTTTTATATGAAAATTTCTCCTCACTTATTAATAGATGCAGGAATACTAAGTACTGCTCTCACTATAACTCTGGTACTAAGAGCTAAAGGTAATGCAGAAAGAAAAGAGCGAGAAAGTAAATGATTACTAAAAAAGAAGAAAAAGAATACGAAAAACCTAAATTATTTAGGATTTGGAATTTTCTAATCTATGGAAGTTTTTTTGCTATTGGTGCTTTCTTGGTTTATTTATATTCCGCTTATATATTTATTAATAAATAATGGAACATTGGCTGATAAATTCCAATAGATCAGAAGTGAAAAGATTTATAAAGAATGGGAAGAGTATTGATGGAGTCTTCGAGTATATGTTTATTGATTCTGGAAAAATAGTTGGAGTATTGGGGAAAGAACCTCCAGTGATGACAACAACAGTATCTGTAGAGATAGATTTAGCTAGAGAAATTTATGAAAGATTACTTTCTCAAGGTTGGCGTAAAACAAAAGTAGTTTGGTAATAAATAATCATCTATCTTTTTTGATAATTGTTAGTAACGCTGGAAATATTAAATTTGTGATTTGAACTTTGTACGGGTTAAGGAACGGCAAGGTTCGGGAGTAGGCACGTATAAATACTTAGTGAATAATTAAGACTTCCTAGAGTAATTGCATGGTTGTCATGAGACTGCCGCGAAAGCTGCAGAAATCAACCATACTTTTTATACAAGGAATAAATATGACTGACCCAATTCTCTATCTTTCAATGATTTTAGGACTTACTGGAGTGTACGTTTTAATTTCATCTTTTGGCGATGATGACGATGATAGTAATGATGATGGTGAAAGATATATCTATAATCTTGAATACGTAAAAGTAGGAAGGTAGATAGTATTAATTAAATAATTGATCCATTAATGAAGGTATAACTTATCGACTATTGATCTAACATAAACAGCGATGAAAAGTTAGTGATATTTAGGGATTTTTACTCTCACAGCTAGAAAAACCTGATGTTAAAATGAATTTACGTTCATCCTAGTAATATCTGGACGCATGACATGGAAATAGGGAACGGGATTTCCATTAACTGCAAAGGTCATGAATAACCTCGTACTCATTAGAGAGAAAATCAAAAGAGCGGAAAGGCTAAACAAAGCCCAGCTTCTTGCCACAAAAAATGGAGAGATTACTCCTTATAATCCTTCTGTTTTTGAGCTAAGACAAAAGCAAGCTCGCAAAGATATGGAAGCATTAAATTCTTAACTTGAATTTGATTTCTTACATTCGACTGAGAGGGGTTTTGTAACCCCTTTTTTTATAGGAAAGTTATTTGATAATAAAGCTAATATTGAAACGCTTATGACTTGCACCGCTTTTTCTATAAAAATTAATTCTAGAAAATTACAATTAATTAGAGAAGAATCTTATGGTTGCTATCCTTATTGGCAGATGGCAATTAAGAACTAATGAAGGAATTACAAGAAAACACTATTGATCAAATAAGGACTCTTCTGAGGTATTTGAGTGAAACGGATTTATTAAAAAATAAGGATATTCTTTTGTGTTTAGATGTTATAGCTAGAGAGTATGGAGGAGAAGTCGTAGATAAAAACTAAATATTAATATCCGATTTTATTTTTTGGATCAGTGATGAAAATTATAAGATTAAGAACTAGATTGGCAGGAAAATTAAGCGGCTTTAGAAGAAGTAAAACCATTCCCTGAGTTACATTAAAATCCATACCTTTTTAGGTCATATTTGTATGATCCCCAAGACTATAGATTGCATCTAGCTGTTCTTATTAAAACTATAGATTTAGATTATGTTTGTATTACATAGTGCAATAAAGTATTAGTAATGTTCGTTGCCGATATAGCTCAGCGGTAGAGCAACTGTCTCGTAAACAGTAGGTCATCGGTTCAATTCCGATTATCGGCATTTAAATTTCAAGTATTAGTTAGTAATTGACAGCCAATATAAAATAAGGGGCAATCAGCTTCTTAGTTTATGTCCTCTTCAATGAAAGATTTCTTGGATAAATTTTTTGATTTATGTAGAGAATATCAGGAAGAAATTCCACCTCAAAAGATGGCTGAAGTTTTGAGAGATTATGCAGATAGGTTGGATGGATAATGTTAAATACAGATGAAGCAAATGGTTTAGCCAAATGGATACAAAACTGGAAAAAAACTTACAAAGAAAATCCAAAGCTCAACGAATGTATTACATGGTTTGAATGGAAATATAAAGACAGAGAACTCACCTCAAGTGACAAGAGTTCAATGGCAACTATTTTGAGATATAACTCAGAAGAATAATTATTTATTAATCTCAAGCGGCTTCAGTAGCAAATATCTTCACATCTTTTTTCCAAAATCTACATCCCTTCTTTAAGTGCTCCTCTCCATGAATTAATCTTTGATGAAGAGGACAGGTCTGAATAATTACACAAGAATCTGTCGTGCTGTACCTGAAGTGACTGCATGACACGCAAACTTTTGTTCTCTTTGGTTTCAGTTCTGAGTGGTACTCGAAGTAAGCCCATGACTGTGGATCTTCCATTAGTCATATGCGTATTCTTTATCAAGTTCAATTACAACTCCATTAAAAAATTCTGCTAATAACTCTGATGGGTCTTTAACAGATATCTTTCTGTCCTCTTGAGATAGTTTCTTTTTAATTGGATTTAGGTTTTTCATGCTGATTCAGGCAATTCAAGTTCTTCAAAAGTCCAACCTTCTAATTGAAGGTCATGCCATTTATCCCAGGCATCGTCCAAATGCATTTGACTTGATGATTTAATTGATGTGGGTTCACCAAGATCATTTGAATAATATGTATGGGCAAAAATCCTGATGTTATTTCTGGCAGATTTTTTATTTCTTGTAAATAAAATTAGTCTGCTGCGATCGGGGTTAAGAAGCCAACCACTTGGGGACTCATTACGATAACCATAAGAAAAATTAGACCAAACATTAGCTCCTCCTAGAGTCATTGCTAAGTAATACATGTGTACTACTAATATAAGTCAATGGAAATTAAATCGTCAAGTCTTTTTATTAAATAAATTAATCGCACTAATCAAAATGGAAATGTCTTATTACCGGTCGATCTAAACTTAAGTGAATAAGACCCATCTTTTTTAATAGCAAAGAACACTATCAGCTTTAATTGATTCTTCTATTAGTACATCAGGCATAGCAAACTCTGCTTTATATCCATTTAGAAGCTTCTCATCGTAACCTCTTGATTTGGCTGACATTCCTGAGACATATATGGTAACTTTTGAATTCTTTAAATTTTCAAGATGTTCGTGTAAATCTCCAGTACCTTGACCAACTATTTCTCCAGCTTTTTTGCAATTTAATATGTCTACTCCGTCTCCTGCCAGAAAAAGAGTTACTTTATGATCGTTTTTTTCTGCAGTAAGTGCAACATGTAAGCCTAAAGTTATTTTATTTTGGGATTCTAAACCGCTATAAATATGTACCAGCACTGTATTGTCGGTAATGATAGACATTTAACTCTCCTTAAAATTCAGTTATTTAATCTTAAAAAAATCTATCTTTATTAGCTGCATTTTTTATGAAACCCTTACCACTTGCAAAGCTAATTATTAGTAATTGAAATTCAATCTGAATTGCAAGGCAATTAGCTTCTTTTTTTCTTAATATTCAATTATGAAGTATTCAAATTCATGAGATCTCTTTTATTCTTACCTTTACTTTTTGGTTTCTCAGGACCAGCTATTGCAGATTCAGACGTATTTAAAATAGACGTATCAGCAGAGAGTTATCGCAACTATATTCTTAGTGGAACTGATAGGAATGGATCTGTAAGTGGGGAGGATCCTACAGTTACAGTGAATAAAGGAGACACAATTATTTTTGATGTTGATGCATCTCGTCATCCGTTCTATATAAAGACTGAATTTTCTCGTGGAGGTGGTGATCAGGTAACCACAGGGACAATTTCTGGGACTCCTGGAACGCAAAATGGAAAACTGTCTTGGAATACCACGGGCGTATCAGCAGGTAAATACTATTATGTTTGTTCTCCGCATGCATCTTTTGGAATGGGCGGGACAATTATTGTTGAATAAATAAATGAAACGTTTACTACTTACTCCTATATTCAAACGTTTTAAAAAGAGTGCTTTTTTCTCATCACTTAATCAGAATACTTGTCCTGTTTGTGATGCTGAAGAAATAAAAAAACAAGAGCAAAAAGAAGCTATTAATAAGTTATATTCATAAAAAAAGGGCGTTAAGTACGCCCTTTCTAAAAGCTAGATCATCCCCATCACCCAGCCTTTCTAAAATAATAGCACTACATATGGTGTTTGACTGTAATATTTCTTACTTTAGGTGGGGTTGTTTGTTTCTATTTTATTTGCCATGATAGAAATCCCCATCACCTAGACTCGCAAGGGTCTTTTTTTATGTCTAGTTTTGGATCAGATACTCCATTTATGCTTCTTGCGAAATTAAAGATTAAGGAAGATAAAGTTGCCGAATATTTAGAAATTGCTGATAAGACAGATAAGGCTGTTGAAGCAGACGAGCCTGGAATGGTTCATCATACTTTTGATCAAGATCCATACGACCCACTTCGTTTTGTATGGTCAGAAGTTTATAAAAACGATGATGCTTTACTTGCTCATTTAGCTAATCCAGCAGTAGGAGTATACCTTGAAGCTCATGCTGAGCTAGGGACTGATTTTTCTGTTGAATTTTACGGAACTGTGGGAGATAAAGTGATTGAAGCTATGAAAGGAACTGGGGTTCCTTTTAAAGTCTTCAAAACACAATTTGGTTATAGCAGGGTTTAAGGTTAGTGAAATAATTAAATAGCTATTACGCCGCTGTTTCTATCTGATCTGTGACTGCAACGAACTCCTCATCAGTAAGGACAGGTGTGACTTCTATTTCATTCCCAAATCCAGCACTCCAAGGCTGACACCACTGCCAAATTTTTGAATGGTCAGAAGCTTGAACTATTGCCCAACCATTAGCTCCCTGAGGATTTAAAACTCTATTTAAAACTTTGAATCCTTCGAAACTGTCATAGGGAGATCCCTCTTTTACATAATCAGTAAATGTTTTGGTTGCTTTCATTGAAGCTTCCATTGATGGGAACTGCCATTGAACTATGTATGTTTGCATAAAGCTTTTATTGATTAGTTAACTAATTATGAACAATATTTATTAAAAGGAAATTGAAAGTTAAATAACGAATACCAAAATACAGACAGCTATGTTTAACAGCAAGCTTAAAGTTTGAGAATTAAATTTCATCTCTAATTTGCCTGACTAAAGGATTAAAAAGAATCTTAGTCCTAGTGGCAACCACAAACATAGAAGAAGCATTAGTAATAAAGAAATAGCATGGACATTTGGAATGTACTGCTCTTTAAAAATTTGTGTCTTCATAATCTATCTGGCTTTCCTAAGTTTGATTTCTCTTCTGACAAGTAAACCTAAAACTACAACACACATATTCATTAGAAAAACATCTAATGGCATTAAATAAAAAAGTATCTACTTAATTAATAGCAAGAATATTGGTATATGAATCAAGAAATAATCACTAAAATACTTAGACTATTTATTCAGATTCTTTATGAAGTTTCTGATAAACTACTCCTCTTCTCCAATAATCTTCGTATATAAGGTTTCTTTTTTGATAATCTAATGCATTCATATTCTTGTCGAGTATGGCAAAAGGAGAATTAGTAAATTTCATAATAAATCCTAAAATAATTGTTTATTAGATATCTATTAGATATGAGATCTTTTATCTCGAATAACTAGATCCTCTATAAGTAAGCTTTATTATCTTCTCTTCTTGTCTCTTGCAATATACAAATGACTTGCCATTAAAATACATGTTTACCATGATGCAGCTCCTGAACTTGCTCAAGTCCCCGTCCTTTGGCTTGAGTCGTACTGCGGTCTATCTAGTGGTAGATCGGACGATTTGGTAGCTTTAGCTACACTTTATTTATAGAGTATTTGTACTCAGTTGTCAATATATAAAGGTAGATTCAATATTCGGAGATTAAGCAGATTCGGTTATTTTGTTCTTCATATCTTCAATTTTATTAATTAATTCATCTAACCATTCTGTATTATTTTCTGATCTCTCTTTTAAATATGAAATTTTTGGTTGATTCATTTCATGTGTCTCGAAATCCCCGCTCATAAAATTTTCCCTTTTCTAAATTTTTTATGTAATTAGTGAATTAATCAGCATCAATAAGTAAATAAATAATTAGATAGAAATCCTGTCTATCATCAATACATCCTGAGTTTTGATTGTATCTCTCTTACTTTCATCCTCAGAGTCTTTATAAGAATCGATTTCAGCTTGAACTCTTCTCTTATAAACTCCTTTTATGTAATCCAATTCTCTTCTCTCTTTATTTAGAATTGAGAATGGTGAGGTTTTTAAGTTCATTAATAGCTCCTTTAAAATAATTTTTAATCAACACCAGTTTTTATCAGATTCAATAAAAATATCTATAGTTTGCTGATTTCTGATTTCTTCCTCTAGAAGCTCTTCTTCTGATCTTTTTTTAATCTCAGAGTTATAAACTTCTTTTTTTGTTGGTGTGGTAGACATTTTCTTATGACAACTACACATATGTTCTAACTAAATAGACGAGTCATGCGATTAAAAAAGATGTTCGGTTTGAGGTACTCCAATATACGGATAGAGGATCAACAATTAAATTTCAAAATGGTTAAAATAAAAGGATATGGGAAAATAAAATAAAATATTTATTATTTACGAGGTATCTTTATAAATATTAATTCGTAGGTTTAATCATCATTTGCATTGAAATTTTATTAATATTTTTTTCATTCGTAACCAATATTGTTTTTAGGGTTTGTTATGTAAATAATCAAATTTAAAACAAAATTTGGAGGTAAATCTAAAGGCTTTAAAAGTAGTAAAACCATTCCTTGGGTTACATTAAAACCTTTATTTTCCAATTAGCTAGGAAGTTGGTGTGTAGGTGGTGCATGAAATTTTCTCTTTTTTCTTTTTGATCTCTTGTAAATAACAAAAAGACCTAATCCTAATAAAGGAAATAATAAACCCTCTAAAAATAAGGGAATGTTAATCATAATCGTTACTCCTTATGTAACTGTGTTATGGAGATATTTAGCCCAAAGTAACACCTCTATCATTGACAGTCGATCTAAACTTAGAGGGATGAAAATTCTTTTTTATATTTTTAAGTTTTTGACTAATGATAGATCTTAAAAGAAATAGTAAAAAGGAACCTGTAAAAGCTACTGGATTAAGAACACGAGCATCTTCTTCTTATTCTCCTAATCAAAAACAAGATTTTAAAATTAGTAGAGGAAGGTTTTCTAATTTTTTAACCTGCAAAAGATGTTTTTACCTTGATAGAGTTAAAGGATTAGATCCGCCGGGAACACCTGGTTGGACTTTAAATGAAACTACTGATTTACTATTAAAAAAAGAATTTGATTACTGCCGAGAAAGACAAATTCCTCATAGATTATTTATCGATAATGATTTAAGTTATTTAGTTCCTTATGATCATCCCGACATGGATGATTGGCGTAATTCTTTGCATAAAGGATTGATGCTTCGTCATAAGGATACGAACATTATTTTGACAGGGGGAGTGGATGATATCTGGCAGCACAAAATTTCTAAGCAATTAATAGTTGTCGATTATAAATCTCAAGCAAAATATGGAAAAGTTGATAAACAAGATTATCTAGATGATCCTTATCATGAGGGATATAAAATCCAAATGGATTTTTATGCATATCTTCTCGAAGGAATGGGATTTGATGTTCATAAGACATCTTATTTTTTAGTCTGTAATGCAAAAAGAGATGATGAAGAATTTAATAAAAGAATGAATTTTGATGAATATCTAGTTCCTTATGATTGGAATGCCGATTGGATTGAAGATGAAATAAATGCAATGGTTTCATTGATGAATAATGATAAGATTCCAGAACCAAATTTATCTTGTAAAAACTGTGCTTATTCTGAGCAATATGCAAAGTTGGTTTGTAATCCTGTAAAAATTGATAATGCAGAGATTCAGGGAAATCTTTTTTAGTCCACTTTTTTATTCATGAATCCATATTTTTAACTTTTTCATAATGAAGAGTTGCTAGAAAGAAATGAGCAATATCTAAAAATCTATGTCTCTCGATACAACTATAGTCTCAATTCATCCTCACTTCACAATCAAGGATGGGAAGATGGATCAGTGCATTGCTCTTTTAGAAGAAATTCTGGTTCTGACAAAAGCTAAGGAACCTGACTGTCTTTTTTTTAACATCACTACATGCGGTTTAGACAAGGCTTTTGTAAGGGAGGCATATAAAGATGGTGCTGCCGCTTTATTTCATCTAAAGAATATGGGACATATGATTCCCAAGCTTTTTGAAGTAGCTGATATTAACGTACAGGTGCATGGTCCTGCCGAGGAAATAGAACCATTAAAGGCAGTACTCGAAGATGCTGATTTTTATGAAGCAATATCTGGATTCTGATTTAGTTTGCGGTTATTGACATTCGATCGCCGGGGCCTTTTTAGGCTCCTTTTTTATTTAGGAATTCAAAATAAATTAATCTTCCCTTTACTTTTTTGAAGGAGGTTAAATTTCAAAGCACTTATTTTTTTACGTCTTCAACTTTAAACATTCTTCATCATGAATTTAAAGTAGGAAAAAGCTGAACAACCTTGCCTTAATGATTAAATCCAAGGTTATAGATATAAGCAACATATTTTACAACCCCTTACAGTTGACTCAGAAGGGGACTTTTTTTTTGAGATGATTGGTAAATTATCAAAAGCAACTAAACAATTAATTCCCTGATGGAAATTCATAGAAAGACATTACTAAATCTTATAAAAGAAAGAGCATACAAGAAAGGTAAATTCACCTTATCTTCTGGTAAAGAATCAGAGCATTACATTAACTGTAAACCTGTGAGTTTATCTTGTGAGGGGAATGCACTTATATCCCATTTGATGTTTGAACATATAGAAGATAAATCTGTAGCAGTTGGTGGACTTACGCTGGGTGCTGATCCTTTAGTTTGTGGCATCGCACAGAAAGCATACTACTCAAATAAACATATTGATGCTTTGATCGTAAGAAAGAATCCCAAAGGATATGGAACAAAAGAAGTTATTGAAGGTAACAAGCCACCTGAAGGATCTATCGTTACAGTATTGGAAGATGTAACTACAACTGGTAGTAGTGCAATCAAAGCAGTAAATGTTTTGCGTGATGCAGGTTACATTGTGAATCGTGTTGTTGCAATCGTTGATAGAATAGAGGATCACAATGTATGGGAAAATAACAAGATAGAATTTATTTCTCTATACAAATTAGAGGATATTATTGGATGAACTGTTGGCACTTTGCACCTCTAATAATTATTGACATTCGATCTACAATAAGGGGCAATTAGCTCCTTTTTTTATGTCTCTTGAAACTACTGTTTTCACATTCAAAATAAGTGTCCCTTTTGAAGAATGGGCTGCAGTTTATGACAGCGAAGAAAATATACAAATGAACAAAGATCGTGGAATTAATTGCTTATATAAAGGTGTAAAAAAAGATGATCCAACCAGAGTAATTCTTATTGAGCAGGGTGAAGAAGGCAAGTCAAAAGCTATGTTTGAAGATCCAGCGGTAAAACCATTAATTGAGAGTGCAGGTCATATTTATGATTCAACCGTTATATCCAGTTACTTTTAAGTTCAATAATACAAAAATACTCCTTGCGGACCGTTATTTCATCTGGCAATATTAGTAACCGACTCCAAAATTGGCACATCAAACTAAGATGTTTCCCTTAATGGCCAGATAGAACTGAAGGATTTGAGATCAGGGCTTTTAAAATAATTTTCTTTCGGTTCAGCTGTTAAAAAGTTCCTACACACATACCTTTAGACAATGAAAATTATTAAATATCTCAGGTCGCTGCCGAGCGGTGCTCTGAGTGTTATACGCCGCACCCCGCCACTTGTTTTCGCAATGGCTGTCTTATCTCTCGGAGGATTTATAGGCGCCTCAACGGTCCTTGTGAGAGGGTTTAAAACAGTTGAGAATACTATCACTGTCACAGGTGCCAGTACTGAGAGTTTTGAGAGTGATATAGCTAAATGGTCTGTCCAGGTAAAGACCTCGGGTAACACTCAGATTGACTCATTTACTAAACATAAACAGTCCATTAAAAAGACAATGGAATTCCTTAATGCCAATGGAATTAAGGACAGCGTAAAACAGGATGTTTATCTTGGACCTGCGAGTATAAGTGAATATAAAACCAAGCATCCAAAAACTAATGAAATCATTAGAACTGAATGGATTACTTATCAGAATATTGAGATTGAAAGTAGGGATGTTTATAACATCCAGAAGACTCATAGTCAGATAACAGAATTGCTTGGGAAGGGGGTAAGGGTTAAGCCAAGCCGACCTGAATTTACTTACTCTAAGCTTGCTGATAAACGAGTTGATATGCTTGCAAAGGCAGCGAAGGATGCAAGAGTCAGGGCTGAAGCTATCGCTCTTCAGGCGGGCTCTGAAGTGGGTGGATTGAAGAAAGTGAACACTGGAGTTTTTCAGATAACAGTTCCAAATTCCACTCGAGTTAGCAGCTGGGGATCTTATGACACTTCAACTATCAAGAAAGATATCACTGCCGTTATGGGAGTAACTTTTGCTGTTAAGTAATTGACCTAGGGAGTCTTCTTTTTGCCTTTAAAAATCATTAGTAAAGGTAGTCCTATAAGCATCAGACTCCCATCAATTAATAAAAAGGTATTCAGATTCATTTATCCATCTCATTCTCTATATTCCATGAAAGAGGAATACCTTTTTTTACAGAATCGTTTTTCATCTCATCCATTTCTTTCCTGATCTTGTTGTAGTAGGCAAGCTCTTCAGGATCTTCAGAACCCAGACCATAATTCATAGTCGCTGCTAGATATATTCTGTGCATTCGATACGAAGATAGTGGCATAGATAAAGACAATCTTTTAATAAACATATCGGACGTCCACTTCTGATGAATTTCTTTAAGCGATAGTGATAATCTCATTGATACCAAGCTATCCAACGAGTGCCCTCGTCGGGACTTGAACCCGAGACCTCTCCCTTACCAAGGGAGTGCTCTACCGCTGAGCTACAAGGGCTGAAAAAAAGTGGGCCGGGTTGGACCATTCATGATTGCCTGCAGCACAGTAATTCTGAAGTGTGCAGAATAAATTTAGACGGCCTTTCTTTGGCTGTCAAATTATTTCTAGGGAGTGCTGTAACTTATCTTCAGTCCACTTTTTTGCTTTTGCACTTACTGTAATGGGATAATTTCATTGATTGACAGTCGATCTAACATAGAGGGATAAAACCCTCTTTTTTTATTGGTTTTAATGGGAAAAGAAACTTCTCAAATAACAGAAAAGGAAGCTTTGAGTATCTATGCGAAAATGATGCATACTCTTGATTCATCTGAGTTTGAATCGTATTTGTCAGAAGATTTCACATACTCTTCACAGAAAGTCTTGACCGATATGAACTCAAAAGATGAATTCATTGAATACATCAGACCGAAACTTGAAACAATAAAAAAAACTAAAAGTTCTGTTTACGCAGAATTAGGCGTCTGCCCAGCCTATGGTCATAACGACTGCCTTATCATGGCTCAAGGCGATAAGTCTAATCTACTTGGAGTTGCATATGCTTCTGTAGATGAGGGAAAAATATCTGGTCTTTCCTTGTGCATTGTTCCAACTCCTGATTCGGCTATTCGAAGTGGAATTTATCCAGGTCTTAATGAGGTGGATCCAGATCTTAATGAGGTGGATCCAAGTCTTAATGTGAAAAAAGATCAGGTCATAATAACTGAAGAAGAATTTCAACGTAAAAAGGAACAGTTATTAAATTTAGGAAAAAAAGAAACTTATCAAATAGGATTTTCTGGGTATGACGAGGTGCAGGCTTTTGGTTATGCGTTTAGTTTTTTGAATGATGGGAAAATACCAGATCCAGATGATTTTTGTATATCAAATAACTTTAATAATCTAGAGAGTTCCTTCCCTTCAGATACTATTAAAGTCGCAACTTATGTGAACAAAAAATACTCCACAAAAAAAATATATTTTTATGTGTGCTCATTTACTGAATCAACTCGGAGAGAAAATCATCAAGAAGTATATTCACTCTTTTCTATTATGTGGAGTAGAGATAGTCTCTGGGAATTAAACCCTTGGTACTGTTGTTCTGTACTATCTGAAGAACCTCAAGCACCTTTACATAAAGAAGCAGCAAATTGGATGTTTAAAGGAGTTGCTACCACAGGTTGTTTAATTGCATCAGTAGATGACTTCAAAAACGGAACACTAGAGATTATTAAATGAAACGCTTATTACTAGCACCGCTTTTATTAGGTTTTATTTCTCCAGTAATGGCTAAAGAAATTTGCACTCTTACAAGTGAAGTGGAACCAGATGTAACTATAACTTTGAAATATACTGGCTCCGCTGGTGGGATAGGAACTCTAAATTATAAAAATAAACCTTCATTAGGTTTCTATGTAGGTATCTGGAATGGATACGGAGGTCAATATTATACTGCGATGTCATATTCACCTGAATTGTTAAACGAAGAAAAAACCTATCAGGAAAGAACAAAAAATACAGAAGAGATAAGAACAGGACATTTTATGAATTTTGTGGGAAATCAATTAGGAAGAGCTACTTCAAAAGAAGAAAGAAAACCTGGGAAATTGAGAGCATTGATGCCATCACTTTCACAAGGTTATTATTATTCGATTCCTTTCACAGATGAAGGACAATATGGAAGACAGAAATTATCAAAAGAGATGAAAACTATTATTGATGCGACAGAAGGATTTTTTGTGGATTCAGGTGGATGCAGAAAATTCTTTCCTTATGGATGGGATTAGATGTGAAGATTTTTATTTTTAACAATATTAATAAAGCATACATTTGAAGAACTTTTGGTTAAATTTCTAATTAAAATCTAAAGAAAATCTATCTAGTAGTTGACCCTGCAAATATTCTTGGATATGTTCTAAAAATACATATAGTATTTATGGAAAATATCTTAATTCAACCTAAAGATTTAATAAAACAAAGAAGAGAAAGTCTTGGATTAACACAAAAGGAATTTGCGTTTTTATTAAATTTAAAAGATTCAGGAGATAGAACTATAAGTGGTTGGGAAAGAGGAGAACATTCTCCAACTGAAGCGAAGCTAAAAATAATTAAGAATTTATCAACATTTATTCCTTTTAAAGAAACTTCTAAAAAGCCAAGTTTTACATTCATAGACTTGTTTGCAGGAATTGGTGGAATTAGGCTTCCTTTCCAGCAATTAAATGGAAAATGTTTATATAGTTCTGAATGGGATAGGTTCGCGATTAAAACATATGCATCAAATTATGGAGAAGTTCCAAATGGTGATATTACAAAAATACCAACTGATGAAATCCCATCACACGATATTCTTTTGGCAGGATTTCCTTGCCAAGCTTTCTCTCAGGCAGGTCTTAGAAAAGGATTTTCAGATACCAGAGGAACAATGTTTTTTGAGATTCAAAGAATTCTTACTGAAAAACAACCTAAGGCTTTCCTTCTTGAAAATGTTAAACAATTAAAAGGTCATGATAAAGGTAAAACTTTAAAAACAATTTTAGAGATTTTAAGAGGAGAAAATAGGCAAGAGCTTTCTCCTGATTATCCAGTTTCAGATGAAGTAAGAAATAGCATTAGTAAAAAACTAAATTATGCTGTTGATTTTAGGGTTCTTAAAGCTAATAATTTTGGAGTACCCCAAAAAAGAGAACGTATTTATATCGTCGGTTTTAATAGAGAATATTTTAAGAATTCAAATATCTTAGATAAAAAAATTCACGATATGTTCTCTGCTTTAGAGCAAAAAAGATCAGATACTAGGTTGGGAGATATCCTTGAAGAGAATTCTTGTGTCGATGAAAAATATACTATTTCTGACAGATTACTTGCTGGTCATATTAGGAGAAGGAAAGAACATAAAGTCAAAGGAAATGGCTTTGGATATTCCTTATTTAATAAAGAAAGTTCTTTTTGTAATACTATTAGCGCTAGGTACTATAAAGATGGAAGTGAAATATTAATAGATCAAAGCGATATTAATAAAAATCCAAGAAAGTTAACCCCGAGGGAATGTGCACGAATTCAAGGGTTCCCTGATGAATTTAATGTATCTGCTGTTTCTGATGTTCAAATATATAAACAGTTTGGAAATTCAGTATCGGTACCAGTTATTAGAAGCTTATCTAAAGAAATGCTCAAAATTTTAGATTTTTCATGAAGAAGCTAAATTTTCGAGGCAAGAACGTAGTTTTTGAATCCCCAGATGAGATT
>QCTN01000005.1 GCA_003211135.1 Prochlorococcus sp. AG-673-L20
TGCGAAAAGCGGATTGCAAGGAGGTGAATGGGCTGTGGGTATTCCAGGCACAATAGGTGGTTCGATTTATATGAATGCAGGTTCAAAAAAATTATCATTGGCAAATAATCTTTTATCAGTTCAAGTTATTGATACTAAAACACTTAAGACATTTGAAATTAAGAAAAAGGATATCAATTTTCAATACAGATTCAGTCCATTTCAGCAAAATAATCTCCTAATTATAAGTGCAAAACTACGATTTAAGCCAAAAGGGAATATTAAACAATTATTAGAAACTACAAAAAACAATCTTAAAAAAAAGACCAATACGCAACCATATGATTTACCAAGCTTTGGAAGCGTCTTTAAAAATCCAACTAATACTTATGCAGGTAAATTAATTGAAGAATTAGGATTAAAAGGTTTTAAAATAGGCGGCGCAGAAATATCAACTATGCATGGAAATTTCATTATTAACAATTCTTCTGCTAGTTCAAAAGATATTTTAGATTTAATAACAGTAATTCAACAAAAAGTACTACAAAAGAAAGGGATTTTTCTTCAACCGGAAGTAAGAATGATAGGTTTTGACTATCCTTAATTAAGAAACATTTTTATCAAATGGCAGGTTTTGGACTTCCAAATTTTGGACAACTAACAGAAGCTTTTAAAAAAGCTAAAGAAATTCAACAAAATGCTCAAAAATTACAAGATGAACTTGAAGGCATGGAAATAGAAGGTAAAAGTGATGATGAAATGATAAAAGTATGGATTAGTGGAAACCAACTCCCTCTCAGAGTTGAAGTAAATGAAAAGATTACAACTGCTAATAAAGAAGAAATAGAAAAAAATATACTAGAAGCTATTACTAAAGCTCATGAAAGTTCAACTTCAACAATGAAAGAGAGAATGAATGACTTAACTGGCGGCTTAAATCTTAATCTTCCTGGATTAGACAATAGTGACTCTTAGATGATTCAATCATTTCTTTATAAAAAGTATACCTTTCGAAATTTTTATTTAACTTACAGCCCTGATCATTGACGTGTAGACAATTGCGAAATTTGCAAGTTATACCTTCATTAACAACTTGTTTATAAATTTCTGGATATAAATTAGGCAATTCGCGAATATTTATTTCTAGTGATTGCAAATTAAAACCAGGAGTGTCCACAATATAACTTTTACTTGATAAAGAAAATAGCTCAACGTTTCTCGTCGTATTTTTTCCACGTTTTATTTTGCTTGATACAGGTGCAGTTATGTTATTTAGTCCTGGAATAATCATATTTAATAAAGTAGTTTTACCAACACCAGATGGTCCCATAAATATTGAGCATTTTTTTTCCTTTAACTCATTCAATAAATTTTTAAAATTTGATGGATTATTAACATTTAAAGAAATAGCTTGATATCCCCACTGCTGAAATTTATCAATTAACAAAACTCGTTTTTGTTCTGTTATCAAATCACATTTCGTAAGAACCAACGAAACCTCTACGCCCAGTTTTTCAGCAGATATTAAAAACTTATTTACTTGAGATAAATTCAATTTTGGCTCTTCAACAGAGCAAATAACATATATATTTGAAATATTAGCAACGGATGGTCTTTCTAAAAGATTATTCCTTTTGACTAAGCTTTCAATTGTTGCTCTTTTAGTTTGTAAGTCAATTTGATAAACAATCACTTTATCTCCGACAAAGACAAATTGATTATGAAAATTTACAGACTTCCTGATTTTGCATAGATATTTTTGATTAACCTCTGAGGTCTCATCATTATCTAGTTCAACAAGATAAAATTCATTAAATTTTTTTGTGACAAGACCTTTATATTTTTTATCAACTTTCATAAAAAATTATTAACTTTATTATTTTCTGATTTTCGTCAATAGTTTTAAAACAATATTTCATTTCTTTTAATGCTCTTTTAACCATTATTTCTGGTTCTCCTTTATCTAAATGAACTACTAAAGTTTCATTTATCGATAATTTCTCTAATGCTAATTTACATTTCACGACATTCAAAGGGCAAGGAACAGCTTCTAAATCCAATACCTTTGAAACTTCCTTCAAGATTCCTTTCCAAATAATTTGCTGAATAATCCACTATTAGAATGAGAATTTTGATCAGAGTATTTTGATGCTAAATTCTCAAGAAGATTTCTCTCATCTTCCGTAATGCGAGTTGGAAGTTTGACCTTTACTAAAACCTGATGATTACCTCTAGCAACTGGATTACCCAATCGAGGCACGCCTTTATTCTCTAATGATAAAGTGCTATTTGGTTGGGTCCCGCTTGGAATTTTTAAATTGACTTTCCCATCAACGGTGACTATATCAACAGAATCTCCAAGAATAGCTTGTAGATAACTCACTGAAATTTCGGAGTAAATATTAATACCATCTCTCTTTAGATTTGGGTCATTTTTAACTTTTATAAAAACGTAAAGATCACCTGGTGGACCACCTTTTAAACCAACATTGCCTTCTCCAGAAACTCTTAATTTAGTTCCTGTATCAACTCCTGCAGGAATATTTATACGTAACTTTTTTCTAACTTGTTTAACACCATTTCCACCACAATTTGAACATGGATCTGCAATAATTTGGCCAACTCCATTACAAGTTGGACATTCAGCAACTTGAGTAAAATTACCAAACGGAGTTCTTGTGGCCCTTCTAACCTGTCCACTTCCTCCACATGTTGTACACGTTATTGGTCCTGTCCCTTTTTTTGCTCCGGTTCCTCTACATACTTCACAAGTTTCTAAATGAGGTATATTTATTTCTCTTTGTTGTCCAAAAATAGCATCTTTAAAATCAATATTTAAGTCATACCTTAAGTCATCACCTTGTTGTGGCCCTCTTCTTTGTGATCTACCTCCTTGAGAAGATTGACCACCAAAACCATTAAAAAAAGTTTCAAACAAGTCTCCAAAACCACCCATATCACCCATATCTGGCATGCCAGCTGCTCCTCCTATTCCAGCCTCTCCAAACTGATCATATCTAGCTCTTGTTTCGGGGTCAGCTAAAGCCTCATAAGCCTTACCTATCTCCTTAAATTTATCTTCAGCACCTGGATCTTTATTAACGTCAGGATGATATTGTCTTGCTAACTTTCTATAAGCGCTTTTTAAAGTATTAGCATCAGCATCTCTTGTAACGCCAAGTATTTGATAAAAGTCAGCCATTAATAATACTCAACTATTCATAAAAAGGTTTTAATTTTCTTCAGAAATAGAACTTTCTGAATCAACATCTTCCTCAACTTTATCCTTTTCTTCAGGTTCTTGTGAATTTTGTTGACCAGGACCCATTGAAACTTTAACTAATGCATGTCTTAAAACCTTACCTTCTAAATGATATCCACGCTGCAATTCTTCAGTAATTATATCCTCATTAAACTCTTGACTTGGTTCTCTTAAAACCGCTTCATGTAAGTTAGGGTCAAATTGTTGCGCAACTACCCTCATTGGGGAGACTCCTTGCTGTTTTAAAACTTCAACTAATTGTTTATATAGTCCTTGATAACTTCTGTGCAATGTTTGAGCTTCCTCACTTTCGGGTTTTAGTTGTTGTCTTGCTCTTTCAAAATTATCAACAATAGGCAATATTGCTGTTAAAGCTTTAGAGACAAGTTGAACTTTTAAATCATCTTGGTCTCGAGACTGTCTTTTTCTAAAATTATCGAAATCTGCAGCAATTCTTACATACTGGCTTTTTAAAGTTTCGTGCTCTTTTTCTAGTTGCTCTAATCTTGCATCGTTATTAGTAATAGTATTTTTTAAATCTTCTGCATCAATTTTTTCATCGTTTAACTCAGGTGACTGATTATTTTCACTGATCTGATTTTCAATTTCAGAAGACTCGTCATTAATATTGATCTCTTCAGAAACATTCTCTTCTAGATTTTCGACATTATCTGATTGCTTTTCAATCATTACTCTAAAATTTGTTTAAAACTATTGTGAATGAGATTGACGCACAAAACAAGTTGCGGAAGGCCGCACTAATTAGTTATTCAGCTATAAACTTCAAAGCAAGTCCATTATTACAATATCTTTTACCTGTTGGCATAGGACCGTCATTAAAAACATGACCTTGATGGCCTCCGCATCTAGAGCAATGATATTCTGTTCTTGGAACTATTAATTTAAAATCTACCTTCGTAGCTACAGAACCTTGAATTGGATCCCAAAAGCTAGGCCATCCAGTGCCACTATCAAATTTAGTATTAGAGGTAAAAAGAGGCTGATTACATCCAGCACAATAAAAAATACCTTTCCTCTTCTCATTGTTTAACTGACTACTAAATGCTCTTTCGGTACCCTCTTCACGCAAAATATAATAAGATTCTGGACTAAGTTTATTTTTCCACTCCTCTTTTGATAAATTCCAGTCTTTATCCGAAGCAGCAGATGCTGCTAATACTTTCTTTGGTTTGAGAATAAATTTCAAAATTGACATGGTAGGAATTAAAATAAAGGATCTTCTAGATAAAAATTGATTCATATTTTCAAATATATCGAATAAGATTTAATGAAAAACTATCAGATTAACACTATAAACAATCTACACAAAATAAGTGTTGCTCCAATGATGGATTGTACTGACAAGCACTTTAGGATGATAATTAGAAAAATAAGCTCTAAAGCGCTCTTATATACTGAAATGATAGTAGCTCATAGTTTAATTTATACAGACAATAAAAAGCGGTTTTTAGACTTTAATTCAGAAGAACATCCATTATCAATTCAATTTGGGGGAGACAACCCAAAAATGCTTGAAGAGGCAGCAAAAATGGCTCAGGATTGGGGATATGATGAAATTAATTTCAATGTAGGATGTCCAAGCCCAAGAGTATGTTCGGGAAACTTTGGTGCTTCACTAATGAAAGACCCTACCAAAGTAGCAAAATGTATAGAAGCCCTAAAAAATAATTGTAATATGCCCGTTACTATCAAACATAGAATTGGCGTTGATGATGAAGATAGTTTTGATAAATTAGATAGTTTCGTAAAAGAAGTTGCAAATGCTGGAGCAGACAGATTTACGGTTCATGCAAGAAAAGCGATATTAAAAGGCTTAAATCCCAAACAAAATAGAAACATTCCCCCACTTAGATATGATGTAGTTCAGAAATTAAAGAAAAACAATCCTAATCTAGTTATTGAAATAAATGGAGGTTTTACGAATATTGATCAATGCATAAAAGCACTTAATGATTTGGATGGGGTAATGATTGGAAGATCAGTTTATAAATATCCCTTAAGATGGTCTGAAATTGATCAAAAAATCTATGGAGAAAATACTAAAAGCAAAAAAGCATCCGAAATAATACTTTCATTAATACCTTACATTGAAAAACATTTAAAAGATGGAGGAAAAACTTGGAATATATGTAAACATCTTATAAATCTTGTAGAAGGTATACCAAACGCAAAAATCTGGAGAAATGAAATTTCTAACAGATCAATTAAAGAAGAATTAAGTATTGAATACTTAAGCAAAAATGCTTCAGAGCTGCAAACAATGGGTTTTTAATTCCCTTCTTGAGAGATTTCAGAATTGCTTACAACACTTCTTTTTCTTCTACTTCTGCCATTTTCAAATTCGGTATTTTCAGAAGAGTTTCCATAACTTCTATCTTCCCAACCTTCTGCTCCAGAAGATTTATTAGCGTAAGAAGAAGCAGGTTCAGAATAATTACCGCCACCGCCATAACCGCCTCTACCGCCGCCGCCGCCTCTTCGAGGACCGCCGCCACCTCTTGGTTCAGCTTTATTGATTCTTAAAGGCCTTCCCATAAGCTCAGTTCCTTGAAGACCATCAATAGCAGATGTCTCAAGTGCTTCATCTGCCATTTCGACAAAAGCAAAACCTCTTTTTCTTCCTGTATCTCTCTCTAAAGGGAGAGAACAATTCATAACTTCACCGTAAGGTGTAAATAATTCTAAGATGTCTTCTCGCTCTGCGCGGAAAGGCAAATTGCCAACAAAAATACTCACTTGAGACTCAACTTTAAAATAATAACCAAGATAAAAACTACTAATTAAGTAGCTTATATACATTACTATATTATTCTACTTCAATACATCCTTTGTTGTAGAAAATTAATTGAGATTTAGGTGAATAATCTTTTCTTCCAATTATTTAACTCAATTTTCACTTGATCAAATCCTGTGCCTCCTACACTATTTCTAGACTTGACTACGTTAATAGGATTAAGATTTTCAAAAATATCTTCTTTAAATTCGTTATGAAATGTTTGAAATTCTTCTAATTTTAAATCTTTAAATAATAAATTTTTTCTTAAACAATACTTCACAATATTTCCAACGACTTGATAAGCCTCTCTGAATGGAACCTTCTTAAATACTAAATAATCTGCCAAGTCAGTTGCATTAGAAAAATCATTATGAACAGTATCCATTAGCTTTTCAACATTAAACTCTATTCCTTCATTTAATAAAATTGTCATAGCTTTTAGGCATGAAGAAATAGTATCGACCATATCAAATATTGGCTCTTTATCCTCTTGAAAATCTTTATTATATGATAAGGGTACTCCTTTTATAATTGTTAATAAAGATTGAAGATGTCCATAAACCCGACCAGTTTTACCTCTTATTAATTCGGGAACATCTGGATTCTTCTTCTGAGGCATTAAGCTGCTTCCAGTAGCGCACTTATCAGTTAATTTTGCAAAAGAAAACTCATCAGTAACCCACAATATTATTTCTTCTGAAATTCTACTTAAGTGCGACATTATTAAAGCAGAACTTGAAGCAAATTCAATACAAAAATCTCTATCACTTACAGCATCAATACTATTTTTATAAATACTTTCAAACCCTAATTCTTCAGCAGTATAGACTCTGTCTATTTTGATTTTAGTACCCGCTAAAGCTGCTGCTCCTAATGGGGAAATATTAACCCTAGCTCTAACTTCTTTAAGCCTTTCACGGTCTCTTTGAAACATTTCAAGATACGCCAAAAAATGATGAGCCAAAGATAGAGGTTGAGCTCTTTGCATATGGGTATAACCAGGTATTAATGTATAAATATTTGATTCAGCAATTGAAAATAAAGAATTTTGTAATTCGACTAATAAGAAATCAATATTATCAATTTTTTTCCTCAACCATAATCTAATATCTGTGCCTACCTGATCATTTCTACTTCTACCAGTATGTAATTTTTTTCCAGTTTCACCAATTAAATTAATTAGTTTTTCTTCAATACAATAATGAATATCCTCAGATGGAGCACCCGGGCAAAATTTACCTTCAGAATAATCTTTTCTTATAGATTCTAAACCTTTAATAATCTTTAAAGACTCATCAGTCGACAAGACCTTAGTTTTACTTAGCATTTTTGCGTGAGCAATAGAACACTCTATATCTTCAAAAATTAATGTTTTATCAAAACTAATTGATGCATTAAACTCTTCAATAAAAGGATTCAAACTACTATCAAACCTATTACTCCAAACTTTAGACATATTGATTAAACTTTAGTTACTACTAATAAAGCATTTTTTTTTATATGTGACAAAGAATCTAATCTAACTGAAAGACTACGATGGAAGCGTCATCTTCTAATTGTCTATTTTTACCAGTGAAATTATCTAATATCTTATAAATTTTACTTATAATATCTTTGGATTTAAGTGATTGCTGACATAATTTTGAGAAAGATTTAATTAGTCGTTCTTCATCAAATCTTTCGCCTAAGGTATTAGAAGTTTCAGTTACTCCATCTGTGTAATAAAGAATTACATCTTTTTTATTAAGCTGTATTTGACCGCATTGATATTCAGCATCATTTTGCAAACCAAGAACAAAACCTTCTGCATCTAATTTGATAATTTTTTTCTCAGAACTTTTCCAAAGCAAAGGTGGATTATGTGCTGCATTTGCGAATCGTAATTTTTTTGTTCTGGGGTCATAATCCGAATAAAATAAAGTAATAAATCTATGCGATTGGTCCAAATCATAAATAGCTAACTGATTTAAATCATGCAAAATTCTATCTGGAGGTAACCCAGTCAAAACCTCTGCTCTTAGCATTCCTCTTAACATCGTCATCAAAAGACCTGCAGGAAGGCCCTTCCCCATGACGTCTCCAATAACTAAAGCCCACCTAGCTTTTTCCCGCATCTTTTCAGAAATATTTGTTTTTAAAGACATAAAGTCGTAATAATCTCCTCCTAATTGAAGTGCTGGTCTGCAATGTGCAGCTAAATCAACTCCATAAATAATTGGACAATAATCAGGTAAAAGTTGCGATTGGATTTCTGCTCCAATAGAAATTTCTCTATCTACATTTTCATGCTTCTTTTTTGTTTTAATTAACGAATAATTTTCTAAACCAATCGCTAAACAACTAATAATAAAGTTTAGATTACGTTCATTTGTTAAAGAATCATTTAAAAAATCTTGTTTAAAGGTATAAACAAATCCTCTACATTTTCCCCGTGATAAAACTTTATAAGACTTAATTACATATTCTTTAAATTTATTATTTAAAACTTTTTCAAAAGAGCTACTTTTTTTTAGTTTAAAATTTTTAGAAAAATCAAAATTGTTAAAAAAACTTTTAATTTCACTATCCATTTTTAAATTTTTTGTTACTCCAGCAAACTTGATATTTTCTTTCCAAATTTCTCCCTTTTCATTCAAAGGAATAACAAGACTTAATTGTTGATTAAAAGTGTGTTTTAAAACTAAAGATATATAATCCAGAAATCTATTAATATTTGCAAAAGATTTTAAATAATAAGATAATGAAGATATTATTTCTATAAATTTATCATTCTCATCAAGAGGAAGTGTATGATCGTTTTCTAAAAATTCTTGTATTACTTCTTTAGACAAGAGTTTTTCTTTTTGGTTTTTAGACAAAACAAATAGAAATCATAAGTATGTTTTAACACTAAAAATGCGTTTTTAAAAAAAATTAATTAAATTTTTATCTGTCAGCAAGCAATGCCTCAACAAACTCGAAGCTATTAAAAGGTCTTAAATCTTTAATCCCCTCTCCAGCACCGATAAATCTTATCGGCAAATTGACTTCTGCAGAAACGGCAAGAGAAACTCCGCCTCTTGAAGAGCCATCTAATTTAGTAATAATTGCACCACTTAAATTTGCAGATTTTGCAAAACTTTTTGCTTGCTTTAATCCATTTTGTCCTTGACTAGCATCTAAAACTAATAAAGATTCAATGATTGCATCAGGAACTTTTTTATCGATAATTTTCTTTATTTTTGATAATTCATCCATAAGATTATTTTTATTTTGCAGTCTTCCTGCAGTATCTACAAGTAATAAGTCACTTTTACGTTTAATTGCCGCATTAATAGCATCAAAAACTACTGCTGCTGGATCTGCATTCTTTGATTGATTTGAAATAACATCAACTTTACTTCTATCACCCCATACCTGTAATTGTTCTACAGCAGCAGCTCTAAAAGTATCCGCTGCAGCTATTAAGGTTTTATAATTACTTCTGGAAGATAAATAAGCAAGTTTCCCCAAAGTTGTAGTTTTGCCCACTCCATTAACTCCTACGATTAACCAAACATTCAACTTATCTTTTTGTGGTACAAGAATATTTGTTCCTGAATTTTTTATTGGTTTATCAATGATTTCTCTTAATTCATCTTTTAAAAATTTTATTCCTTCTTCTCCTCCAACAACTTCTTCATTTAATTTTTTCCTAAGTAAATTAATTACTTTATCTGTTGAATTAATGCCAACGTCAGCTCTTATTAATAGCGTTTCTAAATCATCTAAAGATTCTGGTGTAAGTGGATCATCTCCTAATTTATCTAATAATTCTGATACAAAACCTTTTCTTGTTTCTTCTAATCCTCTTCGTAGTTTGCTCAACCAATCTATTTCATCAATTGAAATTTCATTTACTTTTTTGCCCTGCGCAGCCAACACCATTGCTGACCAAGTAAAATCATCGTCAAATTCTCCTAATTTAACATCACTATCATCTTTTAAGTTAGGAAAAGCCTCTTTATTAATTTCTACCTTTAATTGCTTAACTTTTAGTTCTTCTGCTTTTAGTTCTTCTGCTTTTAGTTCTTCTGCTTTTAGTTCTTCTGCTTTTAATTCCTCTATTTTTACTTGATCTTCTTGTTTTTTTAATTCTTGTTTTTGTTTTAATAAAGCATAGGCTTGCGAAGCCCATTCACGAGAACTATCAGATTGATTATTAATCATAAATATTTTAAATCGTATTTAATTAAATTATAAAAAATTATTGATTTATATCAAATAATTACTTCACCTTAACTCTTTGCAATCTCCTTAAAACCCCGTTGATCATCTTTCTACCTTGTGTATCGCAATATTTATTCGCTAAATTTACAGCCTCATCACATGCAACTGCAACAGGAGTGTCTAAAAAATGAATATCAACATAAGCTAAGCGTAAAATATCACGATCAATCCTAGGCAACCTTTTTAATCTCCATCCGTCCATTACTTCGTCAATGTCAGAATCTATAGACTGTAAATTATTAATTATGCTTAAAATTCTATGATTTACATCTTCTCTCATATCATTTTGATTACTTGAAACGATCAATTTTGGAAAATCTAAAGTAACTGAAAGTGAGTTCATTACTAATTCGATTTTATAAAAAGCTTTTTTGAGTTCTTCTCGAACATCTGCAAAAGAAGAATTACTGCCTTCTTTTAATTCACTATCTAAAATATGATGCGATACATTTTCTAAATCTGCTTCGCAATCATCTAACTCATCTCTACAGTGATTTAATAAAGAATCCAAAGCTGATTCAAAAATTTCATCGATTTGAACTTTATTTAATTCTAAATCTCCGATATCTTTAATAAGACCTAATGAGATTAGAGACAATTCTCGTGATAGCGATCTATTATGCATCGATTAAGTAGAGGGAGTATTTGTAGAGGCTCTTAATTGGGAAAATAATTTCGAGAAAGTTGGATTTGAAGAGTTATCTTTTTCATCAGGATTAACAATACCAACTGAAATAATTGTTTTAAAAGCATCTTCTACTGAAATAGCAAGATCTTTAACAGACGATTCAGGAACTAATGTATACCAGCCAGTCGTTGGGTTAGGAGCAGTAGGTATAAAAACACTTAATAATTTCTCATCCAATTCTGATTGAAGTGATGGGCCAACATCCCCAGTTACAAAACCAACACTAAATAAACCCTCTCGTGGATACTCTACTAAAACAACTCTTCTAAATCTATTAGATTTATTACTTAAAAAAGTTTCAAGTAATTGTTTTAAAGTTTTATAAACTGCCCCTGCAACTGGGATCTTTGATAAAGTTCCTTCTCCAAATTCTAACAACCACCTCCCAACAAAATTTCTTGCCATCAGGCCAATAAGCAAAATTGCCAATAAAGGTACTGTTAAACCTAAGGATAAGTTAATTAAATCTTGTAAAAGGGGGTTTAAGGTGATAAATGGATTTAACTGTTTAGGGACTGAAGTTACTAATGTAAGAACAAATTTACTAACAATAGAAGAAAGCCAAATAGTGGTTGCCAATGGAATAACAACTAACAAACCTGCTATCAAATCATTTTTTAAATCTTGTTGGAGCCTAGTTCCTAGGTTCGAATCTTGACTTTGAGTAGATTCAACCAAAATTAAAGTTCCTAATTTTATTCATTTTACTAACAATTTAGCTAGTTTTCCTTCATAGGGATATATTTATTTTTAATAAATTTAAATTATTTATTAGTTTCTTAGTTTAATAACACCATTTATTGCAATTTGATTCATAATATAGTCATGAAAAATTTGATTCAAAATAAAGAAGAATTCAGTAATAAGCTTAAAAAAAGAGCAATATTCGAAGGTTTTGCTGTATCTGGAATAGCATCAATACCAGGAAGTTCACGTTTAAAATTAAGAACTAAATCATTAGAAAGGTGGTTAGCAAATAATTATCATTCTGAAATGAAATGGATGGAAGCCGAAAGAAGAAAAAGTATAGAATCTCTCTTAAATGGAGCGAAAAGTGTTTTAACTGTTGGTTTTAATTATCTACATGAAGAACACAAAAAAAGAGCAAAATACAAGATTGGAAAATTTGCCCAAGGAGAAGATTATCACAAAATTATCAATAAAAAGTTAAAAAAAATAGGTAAATGGATTAATACTGAAGTTCCAAATTGCAAGTGGAAAATTTGCGTTGACACATCTCCTCTTCTAGAAAAAGCATGGGCAGAAGAAGCAGGTATTGGTTGGATAGGCAAAAATAGTAATATTATTAATAGAGATTTTGGATCATGGCTTACCTTAGGTTTTATGATTCTTTCAGAAGATTTTGCACCTAACAATTCATCCCAATCTTTATGTGGCGCATGTGAAAAATGTATTGAAAAATGCCCAACAAATGCAATAACAGAACCTTTTGTTATTAATTCTGAACTATGTATTGCTTACCATACTATAGAAAATAGAAATCCAACTTTTCCAGAAAATATAGAAAAACATTTGAATGGATGGATTGCTGGATGCGATATTTGCCAAGATGTATGTCCTTGGAATAAAAAAGTACCTTTCAATAAGAGTATTGAAGCTTATCCAAAATCATGGGTAAAAAATCTTAATATTGAATCATTAAGTTGGGATGAAAAAAAATGGAAAGAAAAACTTCAAGGATCCACATTAAAAAGAATAAAACCATGGATGTGGAAAAGAAACATACAAGCAATGCTAAAAAATACATAAGAATATGAAAAAATCATTTTTAAAAATATTATTATTTTCAATAATAAGCAGCAATATTTTTATTGCTGAAAGTTTGAAAGCTCTCATTCCATATTATTATTTCCCAGAAGCGAAAAACTTGCAAAAAGAAGGTTTATCACTTGGAAAGCAAGCTTATCAACTTCTCTATTTTGGACAAGTCAAAGATAGTCTCCATTTAGCAAAATTAGCTACAGAGATTAATAATACAAATGAAACATTATGGATTATTCTTGCTGAAACACAAATAGCCAACAAATTATATGATGATGCATTGATTTCGCTAGATAATGCTCAGAAAATAAACCCCAAAAAAGGTGAAGTTTATTTTGCAAAAAGTACTATATATTTAAAACAATCAAAACTAAATAAAGCAAAAATTACTTTACTATCAGGAATAAAAATCCTACCTGAAAATTTTAAAGCAATTTTTCAATTAGGAAATATATATTTAATGGAAAAAAATTATGAAAAAGCTATAGAAGAATTTGATAAAGCAATAAAAATTAAAATAGATTTTTGGCAGGCAATTAACAACAAAGGGTTAGCGTATTTTGAACAGAATAAAATTGATCTTTCTATTAGCACTTTCAAAAAAGCTATTGATTTAGAGGAAAACGCTGAACCACTATTGGCACTTGCTTCATGTTTACAAAATAAGGATATTAATAAAGCAATAGTTTTCGCAAGAAAAGCTTTAAATAAAGATCCAAATTATGTTGATTTTAATTATAGAAAAGATCAGCTTTGGGGAGAAAAACTACAAATATCTACTGAAAAACTTTTTGAAAATCCTCAACTGAAACAAGAAGTATTATTTGCAAAAACAAAAATTAAATAAATTTCTCAATTATTAATGGTGGTAAAAATTTATTTACCTATTAATCTTAATTTAGTTTATGAAAGCTTACTATAAATTTCTTTTAAATGACTAAGGAAAAATTCACTTCTATATCGTTGCAAGAAGAAATGCAACGTTCCTATTTGGAATACGCAATGAGCGTGATAGTAGGACGTGCTTTACCTGATGCTAGAGATGGCCTTAAACCAGTCCAAAGAAGGATACTTTTCGCAATGCATGAATTAGGACTTACTCCAGATAGGCCATTCAGAAAATGTGCCAGAGTGGTTGGCGATGTACTAGGAAAATACCATCCTCATGGAGATCAAGCAGTCTACGAAGCACTGGTAAGATTAGTTCAAGATTTTTCTACAAAATATCCAACTCTTGATGGTCATGGGAATTTTGGATCGGTTGATAATGATCCGCCAGCTGCAATGAGATATACAGAGACACGTCTAGCGCCTATAGCTAATGAATGTTTTCTTCAAGAAATAGGATCTGAAACGGTAAGTTACTCAGATAATTTTGACGCTTCACAACAAGAACCAGATATATTGCCAGCACAGTTACCCTTTTTATTATTAAATGGTTCCTCAGGAATTGCTGTTGGTATGGCAACAAATATTCCTCCACACAATTTAGGTGAAATAGTTGATGGTTTAATTGCTCTAATAAACGATAAAGAAATAAGCGACTTAAGATTATCAAAAATAATATTAGGACCTGATTTTCCAACTGGAGGAGAATTAATTAGCAATGATGCAATGAAAGAAGTGTACCAACGCGGAAAAGGATCTGTAACGATAAGGGGTGTAATTAAAAATGAAGAGATTAATTTGGGAAAAGGGAAGCACAAAAGAAATGCGCTTATAATTTCGGAACTTCCTTATCAAATAAGTAAAGCTGGATGGATAGAGAAGCTTGCAGAATTAGTAAATCTAGGAAAAATTGAAGGTATATCTGATATTAGAGATGAAAGTGATAGAGAAGGTATGAGGATAGTAATTGAATTAAAAAAAGATTCAAATCCTGAAATTATAATATCAAATTTGTTCAAAAAAACGGCATTACAATCGAATTTTGGTGCAATATTTTTAGCTTTAGTTAATGGTAAACCTGTTCAACTTACTTTACGAAATTATTTAAATTATTTTCTAGAATTTAGAGAAGAAACTATTCGAAGAAGAACAAATTATTTTTTAAAAATTGCATCAGAAAAACTTACAATTTTAGAAGGTTTTTCAATAGCAACTAAAAATATAAAATATATTATTGAGATTATTCAAAAATCAGAAAATGTAACTGAAGCCAAATCAATATTAATGCCCAAACTAAACCTGAGTAATAAACAAGCAGATGCAGTTTTAAGTATGCCTCTAAAAAAATTAACAAATTTAGAAAGGAAGCAAATAGAAATTGACATGAAAGAATTACTCGAGAAGAAGAAATATTTTAATAATCTACTAAATAACAGGAGATTATTGCTTGAAACTTTAATTGAAGAATTGAAGCATTTAAAGAAAAAGTTTCATGTAAAAAGAAAAACAAAAATCTTGAAAGATATCAATCAAGCAAAAGAGTTAGATACTATAAATAATCAAATTTTGGAAGATCTTATAAATAAAGAAACAAAAATATCAATAGATAATAGGTTTTATTTGAAAAAAATAATTATAAATAATTATAAAAAATTATTAGATCATGAAAATAAATTTATAGATAATAAAAATGTTCAAAAGTTTGTATGTAAAATCTATAAAAGTTTAAAAATTATTGGAATTACGTCTTCCGGAAAAATTCTACAGATTAATTGGAAATTAAATATAAATACTGACTATAAACTGGATAAAAAAGTTTTAGGAAATATAGATCCACTAGAAATAATAAATTTTCATGATCTAGATAGTAATCTAAGAAATTATTTATGCATTTTGAGTTCAGATGGAAGATTTAAAAAAGTATTATTTGATGAAGATATGATAAAGAGTACTAGGATATTTTCAATTGCAAAATTAAAAAATTCTACAAATATTATTGATTCATTTATTTACAGCGAAGGGCAACAATTAATTGTATTAACTTCTATTGGTAGGCTCTTTAAATTTGATTTATCTAATAAATACTTAAACCCAAGTACAAAACAATCATTAGGACTATTATTGGTTAATCTTTTACCTACAGAAAAAATAGTTTCTTGTTGTAAAAGCAAAGGTAAAGATATCCTTTATTTAGTTTCTAAAAAAGGGAGGTTTTTTAAATTGAAAGTTGATGAAATTTATGATTCTTATAATTCTAAATTAGGTTATGTAAATGAGCGAATTCAGCTTAAAAATGACTATTTTATGAAAGTTTTTTCTAATAATCAATATATTGATATTGAGACAAATAAAAATAAATCTGCAAGATTAAACTTAAACAAATTAACAACTAATTCTGGCAAAAATATTCTTAAAGTAGATTTTTTGAATCTAGAAAAAGATGAATATCTTGAAAATTGTTCACGACTAGAAAATTATATAAATTAAGAGTTATATTCACTTTCTACCCATTGTAAATACTCTTGACTTACCGTTCCAGTTACATAAGAACCAGTAAAACAACTCATTTCTAATTCTTGAATGGGAGAATCATGTATTATAGATTTTCTTAAGTTATCAACACTTTGATAAACGAGGTTATCTATTTCAAGCTTTTCTGCTATTTCAATTATTGTTCTGTCATGAGCTATTAATTCGTCCCTGTTAGGCATATTAATTCCATAAACATGAGGATATCTAACTGGGGGTGCTGCTGATGTAAAAAAAACTTTATTTGCACCAGCATCTTTTGCCATTTGCACTATTTGTTTTGATGTCGTACCTCTAACTATAGAATCATCAACTATTAATACATTTTTATTTTTAAACTCTGTACTCATCGCATTCAACTTCTGCCTTACAGATTGTTTCCGTTTTTGATGACCGGGCATTATAAAAGTTCTACCAACATATCTATTCTTAAAAAATCCTTCTCTATACTCTATACCCAACTGCCTAGCAACTTGCATTGCCGCAGGACGTGAAGAATCAGGAATAGGCATGACAACATCTACCTCCCCAGACTTGATTGTTTGTTTAATTGTTTCAGCTAAATAATCTCCCATTTTCAAACGTGCCTGATAAACGGAGATTCCATTCATCACTGAATCGGGTCTAGCTAAATAGACATATTCAAATGCACAAGGAAATAACCTTGGGTTTTCTGAGCATTGCCTTGAAAAGAACTCACCATTATGGGTTATAAAAATTGCCTCACCAGGATCAACATCTCTGACAACTTGATAATCATTATTTTCTAATACTAAAGACTCGCTTGCTACCATCCACTCTTCTTTTTGAGTAGTAACTGAAATTCTTTTTCCAATTACTAAAGGTCTTATACCAAAAGGATCTCTAAAAGCTAATAAGCCATGCCCCGAAATTAATGCAATTGATGCATATGAACCTTGAATTCTTTTGTGAAGAGTTTTAACTGCATTAAAAATTATTTCTGGCTGTAAGTCTTGACTATGAATCTGTTCTTGTAATTCAGTTGCAAATATATTTAACAACATTTCGGTATCACTTGATGAGTTTGTATGACGTTTATCTACATTAAATAATTGTTTCTCTAGATCTCTTGTATTAGTAAGATTTCCATTATGAATTAAAACTATTCCATAAGGAGCATTAACATAAAAGGGTTGTGCTTCTTCAACACTTTCTGCTGAGCCTTTAGTTGCATACCTAACATGTCCTAAACCAATTTTCCCTATTAAATTCCTCATATCTCTTGTTCTGTAAGCAGTATTTACTTGTCCTTTAGCCTTATGTATATGAAAAACAGTATTTTCCATTGTAGCTATTCCGGTAGAATCTTGACCTCTATGCTGAAGTAGCAAAAGACTGTCATAAATTTGTTGATTTACATCATCAGAAGAAACAATTCCAACAATTCCACACATAGTTTAATTACCTAATTTAATGAAGAATTGCATAGTTATATTCATTACTTAAAAACAACTAGAAATACTATTATTAAATTTTTCGGTTAATTCATCAACCCTTAGATTGCAAATTTTTTTCCCTTGGACGGTTATATCAAGATTTTCTTCAGAAACAAATCCAATTTTTTTTACGTATACGTTTTGTCCAAAATCTTTCCTATTAACTTTAAGAAAATTCAAAAAGTTTGATTCTTCATTTTTGTTGATTGAAAATATTATTCTTGACCCTCCCTCGCTAAAAAATATATTATCAATACGAAAATTTTTTTCTTTTATTTGAATATTTGCTCCCTTAAAAGACAAAATACAACATTCTGATAAAGCGACAGCTAAACCCCCGTCACTTACATCATGAGAAGAAGCAATATAATTTTTAGAAATTGCTTCTCTTAAAAAACTTTGACAATATTTTTCATCTTGTAGATTAATTTTAGGAGGTCTTCCCGTCACTAAACCATGAAAATACTCTAAATAAGAACTTGCTCCAATTAAAGATTCAGAAGCGTTTGAGCCAATTATCCAAATTTGATCATTTATATTCTTCCATCCTGAACTTATAGCTTTATCTACATTTTTTATTACTCCTACCATTCCAATAACAGGAGTAGGATTAATAGGAGTTATCTGATTATTTTGATTTTTTGATTCGTTATATAAAGAGACATTTCCTCCTGTTACAGGAGTTTCTAAAGCAATACAAGCCTTAGAGATCCCATCACATGCTGATGATAGTTGCCAATATCCTATTTCAGTATCAGGCGATGAAAAATTTAAGTTATTTGTTATAGCTATTGGCTCAGCACCAACACAACTTACATTTCTTGCAGATTCTGCAACTGCTGCAATACTTCCTCTATATGGATCTAATAAAACCCATCTACTATTGCAATCTACAGAAGCTGCAACACCAGAAAATTTATTATTTTTGTTTTTCTCGTCTTGAGGTCTAAGTCTTATTAAAGCTGCATCTGCCTCTCCTGGCTTAAATACAGTGTTTGACTGTACTTGAGAATCATATTGTCGATACACCCAACTTTTAGAAGCAATTGAAGGATTAGATAAAAGTTTTAAAATAATTTCAGGAAAAGAATATTTTTTTTTGTCTTTTAAAGAAAGAATTGTATTTTCACTGATAACTGGCAATTTATCTTCTGTCCATTCCCATTTCTTTAATAAATAATTAGGAGGCTCTTTAATAATATTATGTTTATTAATTGGAGTTTCGTCAGACAAAGCAGAAGTAGGAATTTGAGCAACTATTTGATTATTTTGAGAGATAATAACCTCTTTTGTTGATATTACTTCACCTATAACATTTGCAAAAAGTCCCCATTTTTTAAATTGATTAATGAGATTATTTAACTTTTCTTCTTTAACAACCATCAACATTCTCTCTTGGGATTCAGATAACAAATATTGGTAAGCAGACATATCATTCTCTCTTGCAGGCACTAAATCTAAGTTAATCGAAATACCTAAACCTCCATTTGCAGCCATTTCAGCACTACTACATGTTAATCCCGCAGCTCCCATATCTTGAGCAGCAAGTACATCACCTGTTTTGAAAGCATCTAGACAAGCCTCAATAAGACTTTTTTCAATAAATGGATCACCAACTTGTACTGCAGGTCTATTGTCTAAAGAGTTAGAAGTTAGTTCCGAACTAGCAAAACTGGCACCTCCTACTCCATCCTTTCCTGTAGTATTTCCTACATATAAAACAGGAGAACCTATTTCTTTTGCTCCTGAACAAACAATTTGATCAGTTTCTAATAAACCTAAAGCCATAACATTAACTAAAGGGTTTCCAGAATAACTATCATCAAAATCTATTTCACCTCCAACAGTAGGTACGCCAACACAATTACCATAATGAGATATCCCCGCAACTACACCTCTAAGTAGAGAAATATTAGATGGTTTATCAAGATTACCAAATCTTAAAGAGTTTAAAACTGCTATAGGTCTGGCACCCATAGTAAAAATATCTCTTAAAATACCCCCTACTCCTGTTGCAGCTCCTTGAAAAGGTTCAATAGCAGAAGGATGATTGTGACTTTCAATTTTAAAAACAAGTTTCTGATCGTTTCCTACGTCAATAACGCCTGCATTCTCTCCTGGACCAACTAATACGTTTTTTCCAGTAATAGGAAAATTAGCTAATAATGGTTTTGAGTTTCTATAACAACAATGCTCAGACCACATTACTCCAAACATTCCCAATTCTGTTCTGTTAGGTTTTCTTCCTAATCTTTTACATATCTCTTCATAATCATCACAGGTTAAGTTTTCAACTTTAAGTGATTTATTAACATCATAAGTATTGTTATTTAAAGAATTTATCATTAGTCAAATCCAAGGGTCATCTTCTCTTTTATTTCTGAAAGATCTTACTTCTTCCTCTTCATTATAAAAACTATTTTGATTATATTCTGATTTTTGGTTTATATCTTCATCTTCTTCAAGCCAATCTTCTAGTTTATTTGTTGCAGTATTTTTCATATCATCAAAACGATCAATTATTTTCTTTCCTTTTTTTAAAAATTCATGTTTAATACTTGATCTTATTAAAGGAAAATCATCTAAAGAAAGACAAGAACAAAAAACTAAACCAGGTTGCTGATCAACAATATTCTCTATGTTTAATTTCCATCTACTTGATCCTGGAATTCTTGGGTTAGAACGAGAAATTAAATAAAATTTTATGTTACCAGTTTTCATTTCGAATAAGAAATCTGCTATAACTCCTATCTTTGAGCCTTCTGAATTAACTAAAGTAGCTTCTATTAAGTTAGGAAATCTATTTAATGTCGCAAGATCTGAAATAGCAGGATCACCTTTTACGAAAATATCATTATCAACTATTTGACTGATTTGATTTAATTTCCATACATTTCTTTTTAAATCGAAATTCGAAGGTCGTGAATACCAACCTAAAATTCTGTGAACAGGCGGATGCATCCAAACATTTTCACCGTTACCATAATTTAAAGTAGCATTACCTTTTACATTATGTCTTAATAATTCACTTAATAAAAATTCTTTTGGTAATTTCAAATTAAGAACGAACTTGAACGGGCATAACTAAATATGTAAAAGAATTAATATTATCTTCTGGAACTAAAACAGCTGGAGTAGTAGCAAGATTACATTTAAAAATCACATTTTCACTTGATATAACTTTTAAACCTTCTAATAAATACCTTACATTAAAAGCTATATCAAATTGATCAAAATCAAAAGATACAGGAACTAATTCACTGGCGTTTCCTATATCTTGAGCATCGGCACTAACCAAAGCTAAATCCTTTTCCTCTAGCTTAATCTTAACAACACTACTTTGTTGGTCTGCTAAAACTGCTATTCTTTCAAGCGACTCGATAATTTTTTTTGTGTTAAAAGTAAAAAGTTTCGTAAAATTATCAGGTATTAATTGAGCATAATTTGGATAAGAACCTTCAAGAGTTCTAGTAGTAATTATTTGATTAGAAGAAATAAATACAACTTGACCTTTATCATAAAAAAGTTTAATTGAATTTTCAGAACTTTTAAGGCTAACAAGCTTTTCAATTTCTCTTAAAGATCTTGTTGGAATAGTAACTGATAAGTTTTCTTCATTAGGAATAATATCTTCTTTTTCATCAAAATTTTCTTTATTATCAACTAAGACAACAGCCAATCTATGACCATCTGTAGCAGCTGACTCCAAATATTTTAAATTAAATGTAAAATTGACACCCGTAAGTAATTGCTTTGAATCATCACTACTACTAGCAAATATAGTTAATTTTAAAGCTTTTAAGAAAGAACTTGGATCAATATTCAAAGAAGTACCACTTTCAACAAACGGTAAGCTGGGGTAATCGTCTGATGGAATACCTTTAATGTTAAAAGAACCTCTATCACTTTTAATTAAAATATTATCAGAACTCTCATCGACATTAAGAGAAACAGGAGTTTCACTTGGTAACTTATTAACTATTTCAGATAAAAGTTTTGATGGAACAGTAATTGCACCACTTTTTTTTACAGTTGCATCAAATGAAGTTTGTATTCCTAAATTCAAATCAAATCCAGTTAAACTAATTTTGTTAGTACCTTGATCAGCTGTGAGAAGTAAATTTGCAAGGATTGGATGCGTAGGCCTTGAAGCAACTGCCTTACTAACTAATTGAATAGCATAATTAAATTCATTTTGATTACAAGCAATCTCCATCTAAATTCATAACTTTATTTACATACTAGAGCCATTTTCTTAATTATTGCAATTTAAAAAAATTTTTTAAATGTTCTATTCTTCTAATAGATATTCTTTCTTATTAAAAATTTATCTAGTAGTAGTAGTGTCTGTGGAAACTGTGGAAAAAAGCCAATATAGATTGTTTTATTTGATGATTAACAAAAATAAGTTGGTGGAAAAAAAATCGTGAATGTTGATTATTTTGAAATAATAAAAATTTTCCCTAAAACTATTAACATTTTTGTTGTATTTTAGACAGTTATTCAACAGTTTTATGCTTGTTTTAAACTGTTTCCACAGTCACTTTTATTTTTGGTTTGGTCAGTAGCCCAAGATTTTTGATATGTTTTTTAACGAAGGTTCAATATTTTTTTGGAATATAGCATCATTATTCTTAATTGCACAATCTGGATCTTTTAATCCATTACCTGTTAAAACACAAACTATTATTGATTCTTTTTTTATTCTGTTTTTATTTTTAACAAGTCCTGCTACTGATGCTGCGCTTGCCGGTTCACAAAAAATACCTTCATTTGCAAGCATCTTATAAGCTTTAATAATTTCTTCGTCAGTTACAGACTGAAAATCCCCTTTACTTTCTTTCTTAACCTTTTTTGCCTTATCTCTATTTACAGGATTTCCAATTCGAATAGCTGTCGCAATCGTTTCGGGATTCTGAACTATAATATTTTTTACTAAAGGTGCAGATCCCTCAGATTGGAATCCCATCATGATTGGTAATTCTAAATTTTTTATTATTTTTGAATATTCTTTAAAACCTAACCAATAAGCTGTTATGTTACCGGCATTGCCCATTGGTATGCAAAGCCAGTCAGGTGCAAAGCCTAAGTCATCTACTATTTCAAAGGCCGCAGTTTTTTGACCTTGTATACGGTAAGGATTAATAGAATTTACAAGATTTATTGGATATTCTGAAGATAACTCTCTAACAATTTCTAAAGCTTTATCAAAATTGCCCTGTATAGAAACGATCTCTGCTCCATACATTAGAGCTTGAGCAAGTTTACCTTGAGCTACATATCCATCTGGAATGAGTACATAAGATTTTAAACCACCTCTTGAAGCATAAGCAGCCGCAGCTGCAGAAGTATTTCCTGTACTAGCGCATATTACTGCTTCACTTCCTTCTTCTTTTGCTTTACTTATTGCCATTGTCATTCCTCTGTCTTTGAAAGAACCTGTAGGATTAAGACCGTCATATTTTAAATAAACTTTTGAATCGTTTCCAATTAGGTTACTTATTGAATTACTGAAAATAAGAGGAGTATTCCCTTCATTCAAAGTTACAATGGGAGTTTTAGATGACACAGGAAGATGCTGCTTATATGCATTGATTAATCCTGGCCATCTTTTTTTTCTATAGTTAAAAGAAAATTTGTTTTTAATTCTATTTAATATAGACATAATAAATTAATTGTTTTTGATTTTTTCTAAGGGCTTGCTAGTGAAAAATTCTAATAATTCAGTTATTGATTCTACTTTATTCATTACTTTACTTAAAGCGTTTACGTTTAAAATAACTGTTTTAGTTGGATAACTTTCAAAAAAACTTACAAGATTTATCTTACCGTTCCCAGTATATAAACTTTTTATCAGACTCGATCTTAGGGCTAACATACCTGTTCTTTCGTCATTTGTTCTAGGGGTATGAATTATAGATGATAGTCTACTTAAAATGACATTACCTATCTCCGAATATACCAAGTTACTTGCGATAGTTATGGGCACTTCAAAATTTCTATTTAATACTGATCGTATTTCATCATCGGAAGATCCAGTTGCTTTTAAAATTCTTTTTAACGTCTTTGATGAGTTACCACCTTCAGCGAAATTTTTTAAAGAATCGACTTTTATTGTTCTTGAAAATATACTGTATATAATTTTTATTTCTTCTGCAGATTGAGCTTTAGGGGTATTAAAAAAAATTTGATTAGTAAATAATATTAAAACTATTTTAGGGATTAAAATTTTCGAAAACTTCATTTATATTGTTGCGCCAGCAGCAATTTTTACTAGTCTTACTACGCTTTTTTCTGTAACTTTTTTCACTATTTTAAAACTCATTTCTTTTGTATAGGGTTCGTTTATAAGTCTTGGAACTCTTTTCAGAAAGATATCAATAGAATAACCTGGTATTTTTTGTATGATTTCTAAAAAGTTTTTGAATGGTTCAATAGATAAGATTAAATTATTTATATTATTATTTTCTTTAGAAATATTTAATTTTATTGATTTTGGAAGGTAATTATTGACGCTCTTTAATACTTTTAAACCTATCAAATCTATTTGATTAGTTAAACCATTAATAATTTCATTTCTCAGAAATCCACCTTTTTGGGAAAAAAGAAGATTTATAACTTCATCAAGAAGCTTTTCTAAATCAAGATTCGTTTGTTTTGCCGCATTAGAAAGCAAATCTTCTAATCTATCCCATTTAAATTGTTTTTTATCAAAAAGCATTTCTTTTAAACTTTCTCTTAGTTGAGGATCAGGGTCTTCCATTAACCTTCTTGCAAAATATGGATAAGCTGCACCAAGTATTTTAAAGTCAGGATCTACGCTTAAAGCAATTCCTTCTAAAGTCAGTAAAGATCTAATTATTAGAGCATAATATGGAGGTAACTGAAAGGGAAATTTATACATCACACCTGACATGTCGTCAGTTACACTTTTAAAATCCATTTTTGATACACCAAGTTCTACTGCATTTACAAATACTTCCTGGAAAGCTGGGACAATTGGTTCAAGATTAACTTCTTTTGAAAGGAAACCTAACTTAACAAAATCTTGAGATAACTTATCAAAATTTTTATTTACAAGATGAACTACTGCTTGAATTAAACCAGATCTTGAGGTTCTAGTAACTTCACTCATCATACCGAAATCTAAATAACATAATCTTCCATCCTCTAAAGCTAATAAATTTCCTGGGTGTGGGTCAGCATGAAAAAAACCATGTTCTAACAACTGCTCTAAACTGCATTGCACTCCAATTTCTATCATTTTATCAGGATCAATACCTAATTTTTTAACACCATCAAGATTTGTTAGCTTTGTTCCATCTATCCATTCCATAGTTAATACTCTTCGCGACGTAGTTTCTTTATAAATTTTTGGCACAGCAATTTTTGAGTTATGTAGATGTAAACTTCTAAATTTTTCAGCATTTTCAGCTTCATTTAAATAATCCATTTCTTCAAATACTCTCTTTCCTAATTCATCAATCAAAGCAACAAGATCACTTCTTATGAGGCCAATATTGTTTTTTAACCAATTAGCAATATTCCTTACTATGTACAAGTCAAGTGTGATTTGTTCTCTTAAACCTGGTCTTTGAACTTTTACAGCTACAATTTCATTATTTTTAAGGACCGCTTTATGAACTTGTCCTAAAGAGGCTGCAGAAATGGGCTCTTTATCGATAGTCAAAAAAATCTCATCAATTTTTTTGTTTAAATCTTCTTCTATTAATTCCATAGCTTTATTTCCATCAAATCCTGGTAATTGATCTTGAAGTTCAGATAGCTCCTCAAGAAGAACAACAGGAATGATGTCTGGTCTAGTGGATAAAGCTTGCCCTGCTTTAACGAATGCAGGCCCTAATTTAACTAACAAATTTGTTAGTTGTTTTGCCCTAAATCTCGCTTTTGATTCTTTTTTTAATTGTCCTGTTAACTTATCCCAACCAACTGAAATAATATATATAAGTATCGGGATTAGTGTTTGCCAAAGTCTTTTGAATAGTCGTTTAGGATTTTTTTGATAAATTTTTGAAATTATTTCAGGATCGTATTTTAGTAATCCTGATGCTTCTATAAAATCTGTATAGTCTTCATTCATAACTTTATTTATTAAAACCCTTTTATTTTCTTCAAAAAGAAGTTAATTTTTTTGTATGAAAGAATTATCATGTTAATACAATTAACTTTAAAAAATATTGCCTTAATAGAGATTATAGAAATTAATTTCGAAAAAGGTTTGAATATTTTTACTGGAGATTCAGGATCAGGAAAATCACTGATTTTAGATTCTTTAAATGTTTTATTCGGTGGATCTAATATACCTTTAAATCACTTAATACGTCCAGGAAAAGAAGAATGTTTAATTGAGGCGAAATTTTCAAATTCTTCTCAAGTTACTGATTGGTTCTCGAGAAATAATTTTTACAAAATTTCAGGTGAAATCTTCGTAAAAAGAAAATCCTATATAAAAAATAATAAAATACTTTCAAAATACACGATAAATAATTTTTCTATTAGTAAAAAGCTTTTAGAAGAGTTAGGTTTATTATTAGTAGATTTTGTTGGTCAATCTGATAGCGTTTTATATGATAATCAAGACTACAGAAGATCAATAATTGATGATTTAGGTCCTAGAAAATTAAAGACGATAAATTTTCAAATTAAGAATATATGGCAAGAATTCCAGAATCTTAGAAAAAAAAGAGAAGACATGATCCAATCATATAAACAGAAAGAAGAAAATAATTTTGCAATTAAAGAGATGTATAAATTATTGCAAGAAGCTAATTTAAATTCAGGTGATGAAATTTTTGAATTACAATCAAAGGAATTGCGACTTTCGAATAATTTTGACATCAATAACTCTATACAATTATCACTTGATAATTTAAATAGCTTTAATAATGAAGCTCCATCAGTAAGTTATTTAATTGCTCAATCAATTAAACAATTAAGTAAAGTTATTCAATTTGATTCCAAGATTAAGGATTTAAATGAAAATTTAATAAATATTCAAAGTGATGTAGAAAATTTAATTTTTGCTTTAACAGAATATTCGGAAGAACTTGAGAATGAGGATATCGGTTTGGAAGATATTCAAAAAAGATTATTTTATTTGCAAAACTTAGAGCGAACTTTTTCTTTAGATCTTCCAAAATTGATTTTGAAGAAAGACGAATTAAAAACATTTATAGATACAAATTTATTTGAGGAAGAGATTAAGAAGTTGGATATTCAAATTAATAATTCGCAAGCTAATTTAAATACTCTTTTTGAGATTCAGTCTTTTCAAAGAAGAGAAACTGCTAAAAAGCTTCAAGATTCTGTAATTTCTATTTTGAAAAATTTAGGTTTAGAAAATGCTGATTTTGCAATTGACTTCTCAAAAGTTACACCTACTTCAGAAGGCAACGAAAATATAGACTTCCTTTTTTCTGCAAATCCTGATCAAAAGTTAGCTCCATTATCTAAAGTTATTTCTGGTGGAGAAATGTCAAGATTTTTATTAGCCATAAAATCTAGCATTTCTCAAAAACCTAACACTTTTTTCTTAGATGAAATCGATAATGGTTTAAGTGGAAAATCATTACATGCTTTAGTAGATTTAATAAAATTGACTGCACGAGAAAGGCAGGTTCTGTGTATTACTCATCAGCCTTTTTTAGCAGCAACTGGAAATAATCATTTTAAAGTAAAGAAAAATGTTATTAATGGTATAACTTTTACTTCTATTTCGAAATTAATTACAAAAAAAGAAAGACAAAATGAGTTAATTGAACTCATAGGCGGTGGTTTTAGTGAAGCAAATAATTATGCATCGACACTTATAGATAGAGCAGCCGCATAAATAAAAACATTTGCACTATAATAGGAGTTCTTTAAATCATTTTAAGATTTAAGCATGGTTAAAAAAAATATTGGTATTAATGAAGATAATTCAATAAAGATTCGAGGTGCTCGACAGCATAATTTAAAAAATATAGATCTAACTCTTCCAAGAAATAAATTTATTGTTTTTACAGGTGTGAGCGGTAGTGGTAAGAGCTCTTTGGCTTTTGACACTATTTTTGCTGAAGGTCAAAGAAGATATGTAGAAAGTTTGTCTGCTTACGCAAGACAATTTTTAGGTCAAGTTGATAAACCAGATGTAGACAATATTGAAGGATTATCCCCTGCTATATCCATAGATCAAAAATCAACGAGTCATAATCCACGATCAACTGTTGGAACTGTAACTGAGATACAAGATTATTTAAGATTATTATTTGGGCGAGCTGGAGAACCTCATTGTCACCATTGTGGTTTACCCATAGCTCCACAAACAATTGATGAAATGGTTGATCAAATAGTTTTGCTGCCTGAAGGAACAAGATATCAATTACTTGCACCTGTTGTAAGAGGTAAAAAAGGAACTCATGCAAAATTACTTAGTGGATTAGCAGCAGAAGGTTTTGCTAGAGTAAGAATTAATGGTGAAGTAAGGGAACTTGCAGATAGTATTGAATTAGATAAAAATCATACCCATAATATTGAGGTCGTAGTTGACCGATTGATTGCGAGAGAGGGAATCCAGGAAAGATTGAATGATTCTTTACAAACTTGTCTTAAAAGAGGTGATGGACTTTCTATCGTAGAAGTTGTTCCAAAAAAAGGCGAAACTCTACCTCCGACTTTAGATAAAGAAAAGTTATATTCAGAGAATTATGCATGTCCAATTCACGGATCTATTGTTGAAGAGTTGTCTCCAAGACTATTTTCTTTTAACAGTCCCTACGGCGCCTGCCCAGATTGCCATGGTATTGGATATTTAAAAAAATTTACTGCAGATAGAGTAATACCTGACCCCTCTTTACCTGTTTATGCGGCTATAGCTCCTTGGAGTGAAAAAGATAATACTTATTATTTTTCATTACTTTATTCAGTTGGTCAAGCCTATGGTTTTGAATTAAAAACCCCATGGAAAGATTTGAGTGATTTACAAAAAAATGTATTACTTTCTGGATCTGATAAGCCAATTGTAATTCAAGCTGATAGTCGTTTTAAGGGTTCTAGTGGTTTCGAAAGACCTTTTGAAGGAATCTTGCCAATTTTGGAAAGGCAATTAACCGAAACTAATGGAGAATCAGTTAAGCAAAAGCTTGAAAAATATTTAGAATTAGTGCCTTGTAAAACATGTTCTGGTAAAAGATTAAAACCAGAAGCACTTGCCGTTAAGATTGGACCTTACAGTATTACTGATTTGACCTCTATTAGTGTCTCAGATACTTTATGTCATATTGAAAAGATAATGGGGTTAAGCAAAAATATAAAAGACAATATTTCTTTATCTGAGAAACAAAAACAAATAGGTGAATTAGTTTTAAAAGAAATTCGACTGCGTTTAAAGTTTCTAATTAATGTTGGTTTAGATTATTTAACTTTAGATAGACCAGCAATGACTCTATCTGGAGGAGAAGCACAACGTATAAGATTAGCAACTCAAATTGGAGCTGGCTTAACTGGTGTTCTATATGTATTGGATGAACCCAGTATTGGTTTACACCAAAGGGATAATGATAGATTGCTGGAAACTTTAAAAGATCTCAGAGATTTGGGAAATACTCTTGTTGTTGTTGAACATGATGAAGATACTATGAAATCAGCTGATTACTTAGTGGATATTGGACCAGGTGCAGGAGTTTATGGAGGGGAAATTATTGCAAAAGGTTCATTTGAAGATGTTTTAAATTCAAAGAAGTCATTAACTGGAGCATATCTTAGTGGAAGAAAATCGATTCCTACTCCCAAAGAACGTAGATCTTCAGTCAAGAAAAGTTTAATTCTAAATAACTGCGTTAAAAATAATTTAAAAGATATATCTGTTGAATTTCCTTTAGGCAGATTAGTTTCCGTAACCGGAGTGAGTGGAAGTGGAAAAAGTACATTAGTTAATGAATTATTACATCCTGCGCTTAGTCATTCCCTTGGTTTAAAAGTACCTTTCCCTAAAGGTGTTAAAGAATTAAAAGGGATAAAAGCTATAGATAAGGTAATTGTTATTGATCAATCTCCTATTGGAAGAACGCCTAGATCAAACCCTGCAACTTATACAGGGGCTTTTGATCCAATTAGACAGTTATTTACTGCGACAGTAGAAGCTAAAGCCAGAGGTTATCAAGCTGGGCAATTCAGTTTTAATGTAAAAGGTGGTAGATGTGAAGCTTGTCGAGGACAAGGAGTAAATGTAATTGAAATGAATTTTTTACCTGATGTCTATGTTCAATGCGATGTATGTAAGGGAGCTCGTTTTAATAGAGAAACTCTTCAAGTTAAATACAAAGGCTTTAATATTTCTGATGTTTTAGAAATGACTGTTGAGCAGGCTGCAGAAACTTTTTCCGCAATCCCGCAAGCAGCTGATAGATTATCTACATTAGTGGATGTAGGGCTTGGTTACGTGAAGTTGGGCCAGCCAGCTCCAACATTATCTGGTGGTGAAGCACAAAGAGTAAAATTAGCAACTGAATTATCTAAAAGAGCTACTGGAAAAACTTTGTATTTAATTGATGAGCCAACAACTGGGTTAAGTTTTTATGATGTTCATAAATTAATGGATGTTATTCAACGTTTAGTAGATAAAGGTAATTCCGTAGTTGTTATAGAGCATAATTTGGATGTTATTAGATGTTCAGACTGGATAATTGATCTTGGGCCTGATGGAGGTGATAAAGGTGGAGAGATTATAGTCGAGGGTACACCTGAAGATGTTGCAAAGCATTCAACAAGTTATACAGCCAAATATTTAAAAGAAGCTCTAAATTAAGTTTTTAACCAGTTATATTTCTTCGCATTGTTAACATATAATTTGTAAAATTATCTTTTTATTAAATTGTAAGAAATCAATCATAGTTTCACTTTTGATAGTTATAACTTTTTTAAAATAATAAATCATAATGCTTTCTTAATATTTCTACGTTTAAATGTAGCTTATTAGTCATAAGGTAAATGGAAATCCTAAATGAGTTTGAAATTTTTATATTTACATTTGCATGGTTTAATACGTTCTAATAGTCTTGAATTAGGTAGAGATTCGGATACTGGTGGTCAAACGCAATATGTTTTTGAATTGGTAAAAAGCTTGGCTAATACCTCAGAGGTTGATCAAGTTGATTTAGTTACTCGTCTTATTAAAGATAGTAAAATTGATAGTTCTTATTCAAAAGAGCAAGAATTTATTGCACCGGGAGCACGAATTTTAAGATTTCAATTTGGACCCAATAAGTATTTAAGAAAAGAATTATTTTGGCCTTATTTAGACGAACTAACTCAAAATCTTATTCAGTATTATCAAAAACGCGAAAATAAGCCAAGCTTTATCCATGCTCATTATGCAGATGCTGGCTATGTGGGAGTTAGATTAAGCAAAGCTTTAAAAGTACCTTTTATCTTCACAGGGCATTCTTTAGGAAGAGAGAAAAAAAGAAAATTACTTGAGGCTGGTTTAAAAATTAATCAAATTGAAAAACTTTACTGTATTAGCGAAAGAATTAATGCAGAAGAAGAGTCTTTAAAATATGCGGATATCGTTGTGACAAGCACTAAACAAGAATCTGTATATCAATATTCTCAATATCACTCTTTTTCATCTGAAAAATCAAAAGTTATTGCTCCTGGAGTTGATCATACTAAATTTCATCATATTCATTCAACAACAGAGACATCTGAAATTGATAATATGATGCTTCCTTTTTTGAAAGACTTAAGAAAGCCTCCTATATTGGCTATTTCTAGAGCAGTAAGAAGAAAAAATATTCCTTCTTTAGTAGAAGCTTATGGACGATCAGAAAAATTAAAAAGAAAAACTAACTTAATTTTAGTTTTAGGTTGTAGAGACAATACATCTAAACTTGATTCTCAACAAAGAGATGTTTTTCAAAAGATTTTTGAAATGATAGACAAATATAATTTATATGGAAAAGTCGCTTATCCCAAAAAACATTCTCCAGCAAATATTCCTTCTTTATATAGATGGGCAGCTTGTAGGGGAGGACTTTTTGTCAATCCTGCCCTAACAGAACCTTTTGGCTTAACATTGCTGGAAGCTTCTTCATGTGGTTTACCGATTATTGCCACAGATGATGGAGGTCCTAAAGAAATTCATGCAAAATGTGAAAATGGTTTATTAGTAGATGTAACTGATATTAATAAGTTGAAAATTGCTCTTGAAAAAGGTATTTCAAACAGTTCTCAATGGAAGTTATGGAGTAGAAATGGAATCGAAGGAGTTCATAGACATTTTAGTTGGAATACTCATGTCGGAAAGTATTTATCAATCTTGCAAGGTCAATATCAAAAATCGACTATGGTCTCATCATCTGGAATCAATGAAAGTTGTTTGAAAGGCAATTCTTCACTTATAAAACCCCATTGATCAAATATTTGTGGATCAGAATGAATGATTAATTGATTTTTTTGCGTTTTTTTTAATTTAAACCCTTTTTCAGATAATTTTTTTATTAGCTTAGCTGTTTCTTCAAACCGAGAGGCCATTGCATCTAGACTGGCACAGTCACTTGTTAAGCCATCATCCTTCCAAGTAAAGAAACTCATATTTAATAATTCAAAGATTTATTTTTAAAACTATACCTAAAACAACAAGTAAAATGTTTACTTTCCAGAAGTTTTCAACTATTTTTTCTTCCTTGACACCCTTTAGTTCAAAATGATGATGAATTGGTGTCATTAAAAAGACTCTTTTCCCATTTTTAAATACTTTTTTGGTGATTTTAAAAAAACTTACTTGGATTATTACTGATAGAGCTTCAATAATAAATATTCCTGAGATAATAAATAACGTAAATAAACTATTAGTTAATATTGATATTGATGCCAAGGTCGCACCAATTGTTAATGATCCGGTATCTCCCATAAATATCTTCGCAGGATATTTGTTGTATTTTAGAAAACCTATACATAAACCTGACATTGCATAGGAAATAAGACCATAAATTATCAATTCCTCTTGACTTTTAATAAATATCTCAGTACCAAGTCCAAAAAAAACTATTGCACTGCATCCAGAGGCTAAGCCGTCTAAGCCGTCAGTTAAATTTACTGCGTTACTTAAGCCTACTAAGGTTAAAAAACAGATTGGAAAAATTATTATATTAGTATCTATACTCCAATTATTAGATAAAATGATCAAAGGATTAATATAATTGCTTTGACTCGCTAATATAATAAATATTATTGAAACTAAAGCCTGCAATATAAATTTTTCTTTAGATTTTAAACCTATATTTTTTTTGTTTGTAATACTTAAATAATCGTCTAAAAATCCTATAATAAAAAAACTAATAGTACAAAAAAATAATAAAGATATACCAATGGAATGAAAGTTATTATTAACTATTAAAAGAAGTAATAATAATGGTAAAATAATAAATATTCCGCCCATCGTGGGAGTATTTTTTTTATTAAAATGAGTCTTTGGACCCTCATCCCTTATTTGTTGAATTAAATGTAATTGTTTAATTATTTTTAAACCGTATTTTGTTACTACTATAGAAATTAAACTAAATATAAGAAAAATATTAATTATTAGTGAACTATTAAAAAGGTAAGAATTTACTATTAATGAGATTAATATTAAAAAAAATAATGATGTAAAGGTTAGTGATTTAGTCTTCCCAATCATCACTTGACGAATCTTCTTCAGTTTTATAATCCTCTTTTTCTCCCATTAAAGCTGAAAGTTCTTCTTCCTCAATTGTACTGATCTCTTGAGAATCTCCATCTTTTTCATTTACAAGTCTGCCTGTTTCTTCTAGCCAAGATAGTAAATCAGGTTCTTCTCTTAACGGCAACACAGGGGCAGGATCTTGTCTGTGATAGCAAGTTAAAGCTGGATTGACTTCAGCAATTTCATTTAATCTAATTTTGAGTTTATTAGAATCCATTTAAAAAAATCTTGATCTATATACCATAATACATAAACATGCACTTGAAAAATTTTGTTTGATAAAGAAAATTTAAAATATTTTTTTATTTGGCCAATTTCAGTTTTGTTAGCTTTTGCTTTTAAATACTATGGCTTTTTAAAGCCAGATGTTTTATTAATTAATAATTATCTTGTACTTTTACTAGTTTTTGGTCCATCACTTGTAGTTACAATAATATTAGTTTTTAATAAAATTTTGAAAGTTGAAAGTAATTAAGATTTCAGCTTTCTTTACTAGAGGTAAATTTTAATGCAGCAGGTAAAAAAAATCGTCCTTGCCTATTCAGGAGGGGTTGATACTAGTGTTTGTATTCCATATTTAAAACATGAATATGGAATTTCAGAAGTCGTAACTTTTGTCGCTGATCTTGGCCAAGGGGATGACTTAGAGAGTGTTAGACAAAAAGCCTTAAAATCAGGTGCGACAAAATCTGTGATTGGAAAATTAGTAGATAATTTTGTAGAAAAGTATGCTTTTCCTGCTATTAGAGCGAATGCACTTTATGGAGAAAAGTATCCTTTATCAACAGCTTTGGCTAGGCCCTTGATAGCCGAAAATCTTGTAAATTTGGCAAGAGAATTAAATGCTGATGCAGTTGCGCACGGTTGTACAGGAAAAGGTAATGATCAAGTAAGATTTGATTTGGCTATTCATGCTTTAGGACCTGATTTAAAGATAATTACACCCGCTAGAGAATGGAAGATGAGTAGAGAAGAAGCAATTCTGTACGGAGAAAAATTCGGAATTCCTGCGCCTGTTTCTAAGAAGTCACCTTACTCGATTGATGTAAATCTTCTTGGACGTAGTATTGAAGCTGGTCTATTGGAAGATCCAATGCAAGAACCAAATGAAGATGTTTTTTCTATGACTTCATCTATTAATGAGGCACCAAATGCTCCAAAAGACATAGAAATTGTATTTCAAAATGGATTTCCTGTTGGAATAGGAAATGAATTTTTAAGCCCTGTAGAGATTATTCAAAAGGCTAATTATTTAGCAGGAGAACATGGCTTTGGAAGAATAGATATGATCGAAGATAGAGTTGTTGGTATTAAGAGCAGAGAAATCTATGAGGCGCCTGGCCTTTTACTTCTTATAAAAGCTCACAAAGAATTGGAAAGCATAACATTAAATCCAGATGTATTAGATTTTAAAAATTTAGTAGAAAAAAAATGGGGTCAATTAGTTTATCAAGGATTTTGGTTTGGACCTCTTAAGAAAGCATTAGATGGTTTTATTGATTCTACTCAAGCGTCTGTAAATGGTAAGGTGAAAATAAGATTACACAAGGGCAATGCAATAGTAATTGGTCGTTTTTCTGAAAATAATTCTCTCTACAGGGAAGACCTGGCAACATATAGTAAAGATGATATTTTTAATCACAAGCAAGCTGAAGGATTTATTTATATGTGGGGAATGTCTAATAAAATATGGGCAGAATTAAATTCAAAAAATGAATAACTAAGATTCAAGATTCTTGAGACTCTTTAACTTGAGAAGACGGATATTCAGAAGTTGTTGTTTTTTTATTATTAGTTTCCTCTTCTTTAGATTCTGATTTAATAGTTGAGTCAGTATTATCAATTTCTTTTTTTTCTGATTGGTTAGATCCTTTACTTGAAGATCTTGGCGTTGGTAAAGGTCCTTCTTGTTTAACTGTCAAATACCTAATAACATCTTCACTTAAACGCATCGCTTTTTCTATTTTGAAAATATGTTGACCATCACCTTGATGACTTAATTGAACATAAATCCCTTCTCTATGTTTTGCTATTTGATAAGCTAATCTTCTTTTACCGCGCATTTGACTGTCGAGGATTTTACCCCCAACTTCCTCAAGAAGTTTATTATATTTATCTATATGATTAGTTACTTCATCCTCCGCTATATCAGGGCGAAGAATGTACATTGTTTCGTAATAAATTTGATCAGTCATAATTTCAGACGAGGTCTTTGGCTCAGAATTTACTTAATGAGCGTCTGTTCATTACTTACGATACATTATCAAGGTCAAATTCTTAAATTAATAGCATTTATTTATTTGATTAAAGATATTGTTTTAGTGCATCATGCATAACCTCAAAAGGTACTTCTAATCCGTTTGTCCAGAATGATAATGATTTAGCTCCTTGAGCAATTAGCATCTGTGTACCATCTATAGTCATGCATCCTTTTTTATCGCAAAATTTCAAGAACGGAGTAGGAGAAGGATTGTAAATTAGATCATAAACAATTGTCGTCGAGTTTATAGAATCCCAAAAACTTTGACCAAAAGGTATTACATCATCATTTGACGTATTGCTCATACCTACTGGAGTTGTATTAATTATTAAATCAGTTTCATGAATTAAATTATCAATTTCGTTATTAGAACTCAGTAAACCTTCTATTTTGATGTCATTTTTAAAATTGGTGATTAATTCATTTAAAGAATTTTTTTTTCGTGAAATAACGGTAATTTTTGAAAATTTTAATTCTATTAGACCTTGGATTACTGATCTTGCTGCTCCTCCAGAACCTAAAATTAATGAACTCTTTTTTACTAAATTAAGATTTTTTAAAGGATGGATAAATCCTTCAATATCGGTATTTGTTCCAATCCAATCTTTATTTTCTGTCAATTTAAGTGTATTTATAGCCTTTACTTTTTTTGCAACTGGAGATATTTCACTACAAATATCAAATACTCTTTGTTTAAAAGGAATTGTAATGTTCAGGCCTTTACAATTCATTTTTTTTAAAGAATTAACAACTATTTCTAAGTCTTCATTTTTACAAGGAATAGCCATATAAATTAAATCAAGGCCTAAATATTGAATAGCTGCATTCTGCATAATTGGAGATAAAGAATGACTTACAGGGTTTCCAATTAAAGCAAGAAATGATGTTTTACTTGTAATCATTATTAAAAAATTTTTGCAGAAAAATTGTGATCTGTTCGGGAACCACACCTCGTTTCAGAGTAACAATAATGTCGTCAATGACCGATTATGGAGAATATTAAATAGAGTATCTACCCATGGGGAAGGTTGTTGGAATCGATTTAGGGACAACTAATAGTTGTGTTGCTGTTATGGAAGGTGGTAAACCCACTGTAATAGCAAATGCAGAGGGTTTCAGAACAACTCCATCTGTTGTTGCATATACAAAGAATCAAGATCAGCTTGTTGGCCAGATCGCAAAGCGACAAGCTGTTATGAATCCTGAAAATACTTTTTACTCGGCCAAGCGTTTCGTTGGTAGGAGAGTAGACGAGGTTAACGAGGAATCAAAAGATGTCAGTTATGGTATTGAAAAGGCTGGTTCTAATGTGAAATTAAAATGTCCAGTCTTAGATAAACAATTTTCTCCTGAAGAAGTAAGTGCACAGGTTTTAAGAAAGCTTTCAGAAGATGCAGGTAAATATTTAGGAGAAAATATCACCCAAGCTGTTATAACCGTTCCTGCTTATTTTAATGACTCTCAAAGACAGGCTACAAAAGATGCAGGAAAGATAGCAGGCCTTGAAGTTTTAAGGATAATAAATGAGCCTACAGCTGCTGCATTAGCTTACGGATTAGACAAAAAAAGTAATGAAAGAATACTTGTTTTTGATTTAGGCGGTGGAACTTTTGATGTATCAGTTTTAGAAGTCGGAGATGGTGTTTTCGAAGTTCTATCAACTTCTGGAGATACTCATTTAGGAGGCGATGATTTTGATAGATGTATTGTGGACCATTTAGCAAGTATTTTTAAAAGTAATGAAGGAATTGATTTAAGGCAGGACAAACAAGCTTTGCAACGTCTTACCGAGGCGGCTGAAAAGGCAAAAATTGAACTTTCAAATGCTACTCAAAGTGAAATTAATTTACCATTCATAACTGCTACTCCAGAAGGTCCGAAACATTTAGATTTAAATTTGACTAGAGCTAATTTTGAAGAGCTTGCTTCTAAATTAATTGATAGATGTAGAGTTCCTGTAGAACAAGCTCTTAAAGATGCCAAGCTATCTACAGGAGAGATTGATGAAATAGTAATGGTTGGTGGCTCAACTAGAATGCCAGCCGTTCAAGAATTAGTTAAGAGAGTCACTGGTAAAGATCCTAATCAAACTGTAAATCCAGATGAAGTTGTCGCTGTAGGTGCAGCTATTCAAGGAGGAGTTTTAGCCGGTGAAGTCAAAGATATCTTATTGTTAGACGTTACTCCGTTATCTCTTGGTGTAGAGACACTGGGTGGAGTAATGACAAAAATGATTACTCGAAATACAACAGTGCCAACAAAGAAGTCTGAGACTTATTCAACTGCTGTGGATGGTCAAACTAATGTCGAGATTCATGTTTTGCAGGGAGAAAGAGAAATGGCATCAGATAACAAAAGCTTAGGCACCTTTAGACTTGATGGTATTCCTTCTGCTCCTAGAGGCGTTCCGCAAATAGAAGTAACGTTTGATATTGATGCAAATGGAATTTTAAGTGTTACTGCGAAAGATAAAGGAAGTGGTAAGGAACAGTCTATTTCCATAACAGGTGCTTCAACCCTTTCAGATAATGAAGTTGATAAAATGGTTAAAGATGCAGAATCAAATGCTTCTGTTGACAAAGAAAAAAGAGAGAAAATTGATTTAAAGAATCAAGCGGAAACACTTGTTTATCAGACAGAAAAACAGTTAGGAGAACTTGGTGATAAAGTTGATGCTTCTGCTAAAGCTAAGGTAGAAGAAAAAAGTAAAGCATTAAAAGAAGCGACAACAAAAGAAGATTATGATTCTATGAAGAAATTGTTAGAAGAACTTCAACAAGAGCTTTATGCAATTGGTTCTTCTGTGTATCAACAGCCAGGAAATCAACCTCCATCTCCTGGTAGTCCAGATTCAGCTGAACCAAATGCAAAAGGTGGGGATGACGATGTTATAGATGCAGATTTTACAGAGACTAAAGATTAAAGGATATGTTTTTCAATTTCATTTGAAATCCAATTAGAGCAAGCAGGGGCAAGTAATATTCCATTTTTATAAAAACCGCTACATAAAATTAATCCTTTATCTAAACTTTTTAATATTGGTGATGGCTCATCTTGTGGGCGAGATCTTATACCAAACCATTTATTGGTGATATTGTTTCTATTTAACCATGGTGGTTTATTTTTTATGATATCTGTAAGCTCTTCAAATATGTTTTCTATGGGTTCCGTATCATATTCATCGCTGGAACCAATAATTATTTTGTTTTTATCTTTTGGAAGAAAATTTTTACTATTTATGCTGAAATGCTTAGGGAGAGAAAGGAAATTAATTTCTTTTTCATTAATGGAAATTTCTATGGCCTGACCTAAAACAGGTTTTAATTTTATGTTGTGACTATTTAAGTCGATTAATTTAATAGCATCAAGAGAGTTACATAATATAATTACATCACTTTTAATTTCAAATCTATTACTGCACGTAGAAATCCATTGATTGTTAAAGTTTTTTATTTTTATAATTTCTTCATTTATACAATTTATATTTTTATTTTTAAGGTAAATATTTAAAGTTTTTAGTAATGAAATAGGATCTATCCTGCCATCTTGATAAGAGATGATACCTTTTAGATTATTTATATTAAATATTTTATTAATATTTTTAATAGCGGTAGAGTCTTTCTCTAAGACTTGTAAATCACGATTGGGATTATCAGAAATAAACTTAATTAGCTTTTCATATTTTGATTCGTCTGTAGTTAGTTGGATTAATGGTTTGTTAATATTTAAATCTTTATTGTATTGCTGAAGAAATTTTATCCATTTTGGCCATAATTCATTACTTTTTTTTCTAAGTTCCCAACTTCTCCCTTTGCTTTTTTGATACATATGACTTATTAGCAGACCTAATGCAGCAGTGCTACTATTTTTACTTTCGTGAGGATCTGCAATAGTTATTTTAAAACCTTGTTCAGATAGTTCTAAGGCGTTAAATTTGCCTATAATTCCTGATCCAATAATTAATATATGAGACTTCTCATAATTCTTTTTTGATCTTTCCATTGGTATATTATAAATAATTACCCATAAGATTAAATTATTTAGATTTTTTGGAACAACCATCAATTATTTTAAGAACTGTATGTCCTGATCGTCCTGGATTAGTTAGTCAATTAACAAGTTGGATATCTAATTGTGGTGGCAATATAAAGCATTCAGATCATCATACAGATCAAGATGCAGGATTATTTTTAAGTAGAATTGAATGGAGTAAAAGTGATTTACTAATTAATAAAGCTGAAATTAATAAAGAATTTGAAAAAATTGCAATAGATATAAATGGTCAATTTAATATTAATTATTCAGATGAGATACCAAATGTTGGAATTTTTGTAAGCAAACAAAACCATTGTTTAATAGATTTGCTTTGGCGAGTAAGAAATGGTGAATTAAAAATGAAAGTCCCATTAATAATTTCTAATCATCCTGATCTTGAAGATATCGCTAAAGATTTTGATGCTAAATTTTTTTATATCAATACTTCTAATCGTTCTAAGCCTAATGTAGAAAAACAGATTTTAACTTTGTTAAAAGATTTTGATATTGAACTTGTTGTACTAGCCAAATATATGCAAATATTAAGTGATTCTTTCTTGAAAAACTGTTCTTCAATTATTAACATACATCATTCCTTTTTGCCTGCATTTAAAGGAGCACAGCCTTATCATCGAGCATGGAAGAGAGGTGTGAAATTAATTGGTGCGACTGCACATTATGTCACTGAAGATTTAGATGAAGGACCAATAATTGAGCAATGTACTGTCAATGTAAGTCATAGAGATGAGGTTGCTGATTTGATTAGAAAAGGACGAGATATTGAAAGGATAGCGCTTGCTCGTGCAGTTAGATTACATTTAAATCATCAGATTTTTGTATACGATAGTAAAACTGCTGTTTTTGATTGAAAATTAATTTTTTTACTCTTCTAATTCGATTTGTATTTGTCTCTCATAAATAGATTTTTCATTAAAAGCTCTTGCTACTAAAAAACTTGTAATACAACTAATAAGAACTGGTTTCATTATTAATAAATTTTTTGTTAGTGCAAAAGCTAAAAACATTGCTGTTATTGGTGTTCTGGAACATCCAGCTACAAATGCCCCCATGCCAGCAAAGATATATGTGCTTGGGGCATGCCCTGTAGCTATTTCCACCCAGTTTCCCATTATTAATCCTATAGCTCCACCCAAAGTAAGCATGGGATAGAATAATCCCCCAGGTGCTCCTGATGCGGCTGCTAATCCAGTTGTTATAAAAAGTATAAATACTGCTAAAAGAGCTATTTCAATACTAGTATTTTTTTCAGCTATTATTTTCTGTAACTCATCTAGATTGTGAAAAGAGCTAGGTAAAAAAGAATAAATACTCCCAAGTAAAAGTCCACAAATACTCATTTTTAAAACAAATTTATTTTTATACCATTTCTTCCCAAGATCTTGCATAACAAGAACATACTTGCTGTAAAGTTCTGCAAATAATCCAACAATAACTCCTAGTAAAACAAGATAAATTAAATCTATTGGTAAGAAAAAGACAGATGGATCATATTCTTTTTGGATTAAAAATCCTAGGTTGAAGTCAAACCCTCCTGCTTTGGGGTCTAAACCCAAGGCTTGAATAATATCTGCAGAAGAATCTGCTATGAAAGTTGTTATTACAACTAATAATAAGATTATAGGTCTTGCAGAATTTAATAATTCTTCAATCGCGTAAATGAAACCACCTAAAGGAGCACTAAATACCGCGGCGATCCCAGCACCTCCTCCGGCAGCAACAAGCACCCTTCTAAATGCAAGAGGAGCTTTCAGCCATCTTGCCATTTGCCAAGCTACTGAACCCCCCATTTGAACTGATGGACCTTCAGGACCTAAAGGGAATCCACTGCCAATTGCAATTATTCCAGATATTAATTTAACTAATCCAACTTTTAGATTCATGGGCACTTTTTTATGCCTCAAGAATCCCATGATTTGACTTACTCCAGAACCTTTGGCTGCAGGGGCTAAGTTTTTAATTAAAAATCCCGCTATTGCGCCACCAACGGCACCAAATGCTGGCAAAACTGCAATGGATGGGAAATGACCTAAAAGTTCTAATCTCCAACTATTTATAAAATAAATACCAGTTTTAAAAAAAATACTAGTTATTGATGCTCCTAATCCTGTAAATAGAATTGATATGACTACAACAAAAGATCTTTGTTTAAGTAATTTTTTAATGCTACGAGATGACTTACTACTTGTTCTTTGAATATTTTCTTTTATTAGCTTTTGCATAATTCATTATCATTTTGACAAACTAAAATTTTTAATTTCGTCAAATTGAAGATAACGGTAAAGTTCATCAGAGTATGGATTTATTTTGTTTTTAGTAATATCTTGATACTCACTTACTGTGGGTATTTTTCCTAGAAGAGCACAAACTGCTGCTAATTCAGCACTTCCTAAAAATACCTGAGCATTTTTGCCAAGTCTATTATCAAAATTTCTAGTGCTGGTTGAGAAGACAACAGAACCTTCATCTACTCTTGCTTGATTACCCATGCATAATGAACAACCTGGCAACTCTAATCTTGCCCCGCATTTTTTAAATATTTCATAGTAACCTTCTGCTTTTAGTGTTTCCTCATCCATTTTTGTAGGAGGACAAATCCATAGTTTTGCATTTAATTTTTTTATTCCCTCAAGAACCTTAGCAGCAGCTCTGTAATGTCCGATATTAGTCATGCAGGAGCCTATAAAAACCTCATCAATTTCTGTATTTTCTACATCTTTTATTTCTTTTACATTATCTGGATCATTTGGGCAAGCTACTATCGGTTGCGTAACTTTGGCTAGATCAATTTCTATTATCTCTTCATAAGAGGCATTTTCGTCTGGCTGAATTAATTCAGGCTTTTTTAACCAAGTTTTCATATCAATGATTCTTCTTGATATCGACTTTGCATCTTTATAATCGCTCTCAATCATTTTCTCTAAAAGGCAAATATTACTTTTTAAATATTCTTTTACAGTGTTATGTGATAAGAGTATTGTGCTTCCAGCGCACGAGCGTTCAGCTGTTGCATCAGTCAATTCAAATGCTTGTTCAAGTTTTAAATCAGGTAAACCCTCTATTTCCATAATTTTCCCGTTAAATATATTTTTTTTATTTGCTTTTGCAACGGTTAATAGACCTTTTTTTATTGCAAAGAGTGGAATTGCATTTACGAGATCTCTTAGAGTTATTCCTGGCAGTAAACTTCCTGTGAATTTTACCAATACTGATTCTGGCATATTTAATGGTAATGATCCTATTGCAGCAGCAAAAGCAACAATACCTGAGCCTCCTGGGAAGGAAATCCCAAGAGGGAATCTTGTATGACTATCACCACCTGTTCCTACAGTGTCTGGAAGAAGCATTCTATTAAGCCAACTATGGATAATACCGTCTCCAGGTTTAAGAGCTACACCACCTCTTTGTGAAATGAAATCAGGTAATTCTTTATGTGTAACTAAATCAACTGGTTTAGGATATGCAGCTGTGTGACAAAAACTTTGCATTACTAAATCTGCAGTAAAACCTAAACAAGCTAGCTCTTTAAGTTCATCTCTAGTCATTGGACCAGTAGTATCTTGACTACCAACAGTCGTCATAATGGGTTCACATGTCATGCCAGGAAGAACTCCTTTTAATCCACATGCTTTACCTACTATTTTTTGTGCTTGAGTAAATCCAGTATTAATTTTTTTTGGACTTTTTGGACGGATAAATATTTCACTGGCCTCTAATTCAAGTTTTTTTCTGATTTTATCTGTAAGAGATCTCCCAATCATAAGATTTATTCTTCCGCCAGCTTGAATTTCATCTGTAAGTGTTGATGGGTTCAATTTGAAATGACTTATTACTAATTCAGTATTTGAAATTTTATCTATTTTTTTAATGACACCTTCATAGGGCAATATTTTTAGTAAATCACCAGTCTTTATTTCGGAGACATCAGTTTCAATTGGAAGAGCCCCTGAATCTTGGGCGGTATTAAAGAAAATTGGTGCTATTTTGTTCCCTATAATTATCCCACCAGTTTTTTTATTAGGAACAAAGGGAATATTTTCGCCTAAATGCCAAATTAGAGAATTAATGGCAGATTTTCTTGAACTTCCTGTACCAACAACATCTCCAACATAAGCTATTTGTATCTTTTGTTTTTTAAGATCATCAAGAATTTTTAGTCCATCTTGCTTCTTGAATTCAAGCATGGACAATGAGTGTAGTGGTATATCTGGACGGGTTGTAGCATGAACTGCCGGAGATAAGTCATCAGTATTTGTTTCCCCATCAATTTTGAATGCTAAACATGTAAGTTCTCTTGGAAGTGAGTTTTTAGTTGTAAACCATTCTGCATTCGCCCAACTATTTACAACCTCTTTTGCATAAATATTATTTTGAGATAAATCAAAAATATCATTTGCTGCATCGTAAACAAGGATAATATTCTTTAAAACTTGTGCTGCTTCTTTGGCAAGTAAATTGTTTTTACTTTTGAGTATTTCAATAAGCGAGTTAACGTTATATCCTCCAATCATTGTTCCAAGTATTTGTATTGCTTTTTGGGAATTGATGAATTTGCAATGTTTTTCTCCATTAACAATCGCTGTAAGCCAACTTGCTTTTATATATGCTGCTTCATCCACCCCTGGCGGTACTCTATTTATAAGTAAATCCAGTAAATAGTCACTTTCGGGATTATTTTCTCTTTCTAATTGTTTTGTAACACAGTTTATCTGCTCTGCATTGAGAGGTAATGGAGGTATGCCTTGAGCTGCTCTTTCAGCTACGTGGTTTGCATAATCTTTGAGCAATGTTTCCAATTTCTTCATTTGTAAGGTTTAATGCCTAATCTATTGTTATTTTTAATATTGATAAGGAGAGTATTCATCAATGCTTTTTTAAATATTCAAATTTCTTAATTAATTAATGACGACTTCATCAAATAATCAATCTTTGGAAAAAACATCTGATTTGCATGTTGTTGAAACACGTCCATTAATACCCCCAGTCAAACTTCATAATGATATACCTCTAGATTATACCTCCGCTGATACTGTCTCAAATACTAGAAGATCGATACAAAATATTTTGCATAACAATGATCCTAGGCTTTTAGTCATAGTAGGACCATGCTCGATTCACGATATTGAAGCTGCTAAAGAATATGCAGAATATATTCAGGAATTTAGAAAAATTTATAATGATAAATTGGAAATAGTAATGAGAGTATATTTTGAAAAACCAAGAACCACAATTGGATGGAAAGGATTGATAAACGATCCGCATCTAGATGGATCATATGATATTAATACAGGTTTACGTAGAGCTAGAAGTTTACTCTCTTATCTTGCAACTCGCGGAATTCCTTCAGCGACTGAGTTGCTAGATCCAATTGTTCCACAATATATCGCTGATTTAATAAGCTGGACAGCAATTGGCGCAAGGACTACTGAAAGTCAAACTCATAGAGAAATGGCTTCAGGATTATCCATGCCTATCGGTTTTAAAAATGGCACGGATGGTTCTTTCGGCACAGCTATTAATGCTATGCAGTCTGCTTCAAAATCTCATCATTTCTTAGGTGTTAACGATCAAGGTTATGCTTCTATAGTAAATACAACCGGCAATCCAGATGGACATATAGTTTTAAGGGGAGGTTCTAAAGGAGTTAATTTTGAAAATCAACATGTAAAAAGTATTTCTTCTGAATTAAAAGCAGGTAATCTTCCTTACAAAGTTATGATTGATTGTAGTCATGGAAATTCTAATAAAGATTTCAGGAAGCAATCTGAAGTTCTAGAAAATGTCGCAAATCAAATTAGGAATGGTGAAAAAAATATTTTAGGAATTATGCTTGAAAGTCACCTTAAGGAAGGTAATCAAAAACTTTCAAATAGCAAAGATCTTGAGTACGGAAGAAGTATTACTGACGCTTGTATAAATATCGATACGACAAAAAATTTGATCGCCAGTTTATATGATTCAATTTTGTAATTTATAAACCTGTAATAAAATAGTTAAAGAAAAATGCTGCTGAAATTGGTACAAAAAAATTATCTATTCCAAAAATACTAAATTGTTCAATAACAGTAGAAATAAAAGCAATGGTAAAAATATTTATATTCAAAGAATATTTTTGAAAAAAACTTAACCCAAAAACAACTATTAAGCTTGTAATGAACATAGTCATTGTTCCAAAAAAGGATTTTTTTTGGTTTAAAAAAACCCAACTTTTGGATTGAAAGTTTTTACCTATTAATCCCGCAAATCCATCCCCAAATGTCATTATAAAAAACCCAACAATGAGTGAAGTAGGATCTTTATTCCAATAAAGGTAAATTAAAATAAATAAACTGAGACAATAAAATAATGTCCCATAGCTTTTTCTGTCTACATCTTCAATAGTTGGTAATAATTTAGATTGGTAATTTATGAAAATTAATAGCGAAAAAAGCCCTGTGAAATATAGAGCAGAAGCTTGATCTATATCTAAAAATTTAGCGAGAGGAATTAAAGGTCCTATTCCAATATGTATGATCTTTCTAAGTGCTTCTTTATTATTCGGATTAAACCTTTGATATATTAGTGATATGAAAAAGATAATAAATATATAAATTAAAATAAAAACAAAATTTAACAACTTAATTATGCTGCTTTTTGATGAGTGGTCATTACTCTAAGTTTTAATATTGCCTTTGCTTCTAGTTGCCTAACTCTTTCTCGAGACACATTTATTTGTCTTCCGATTTCAGCTAGTGTAAGAGGCTCTTCCCCGTCTAAGCCGAATCTAAGCTTCATGATTTTTTGTTCTCTTTCATTTAGTTGTGTAAGCCAAGTTCCTAAATGTTCTTTTTGGATAGTTCTATCCATTCCTTCCATAGGCTCTTCTCCATTCGGATCGGGAATAAGTTCACCTAGAGTACTACGATCTTCTTCTCCTCTAGCGTGAGCATCAAGAGATGCGCATGGAGCACTTTGAGAGATTAAGTCTTCTAAATCTTTTTGTTCAATTCCCATTGCATTTGCCATTTCTAATCTGGTTGGCTGCCTTCCAGATTTTTGAGATAATTCTCTAGAAACTCTCCTCATTTTGGATAGCTTTTCACTGATATGAATTGGCAATCGGATTGTTCTAGCACTGTTATCAATAGCTCTTGTCATTCCTTGTCTAATCCACCAATAAGCATAAGTTGAAAATTTATATCCCATCGCAGGATCAAATTTATCAACAGCTCTTTCTAAGCCTATGGCACCTTCCTGTACCAAGTCTAATAACTCTAAACCTTGATTTTGATACTTCTTGGCAACAGACACTACAAGCCTTAAATTGGCTGACATCATTCTATCTCTAGCTCTTTTCCCAATTTTAATTAGGCGAAGATTTTGTGATGATCTTTCTATTTCAGGAATATCTAGCATTTTTTTCATGTTTTGAACATGATGTGCTAGCTCTATTTCTTCTGCTGCTGTAAGAAGAGGAACTCTTCCAATACTGCTTAGGTAATAACCTATAGAATCTGAAGCGAGTCTTGCAGATTTTTTTTGGCTTTGTTTAGCAGTTAAGCTCGATTTTGTCTTGCGAGTCTTGCCCGCAGTGTTTGGTAATCTAGGTTCTTCATTTTTCTTTTTTGAAGAACTATTTCCAGATTCCAGAAGGATCCCCATCACCCTGGCCTCTTTAAATGGATTTTTTAGAAAGCTAGCACTGAAATCAAGATAAAAACTACTTTTGCGTTGAAACTTTAAAGACCAAACAAAGGAATTTTATTAATATTTCTCTAAAACAACTGATATGATTGGATTTTATGCAAATATAAAATATTTAACAATATTAAGTAATTTTTTTAAATGTTATAAAAATCAATTATTTTTTAATCTTTTATTAGATCAAGTTGAGAGCGATTTGAGTCTGATTGTTCTCTTTTTTTTTGATAAATCCCATCTTTATTCATTATCCAGGAGTAATAATTATCACCAATGTATGTTTGTAAAAGATCATATAACTGAGATTTTAATTTTAGGTCTTCTATTGGTGTAACGGCTTCTATTCTTCTGTCTAAATTTCTTCTCATCCAGTCTGCACTGCCAATAAAAACTTCCGTATTATTGTTATTGTAAAACCAAAAAATTCTAGAATGTTCAAGAAAATGTCCAATAATGCTTGTAACCGTAATATTTTCACTCAAATTCCTTCTTTGAGGATATAAACAACAAATCCCTCTTATAATTAAGTGAATTTTTACTCCTGCTTGAGAAGCTAAATAAAGTAATTCAATAATTTCTGGATCTACTAATGAATTCATTTTTGCAATAATTTCCCCTTTTTTACCTTTTTTTGCATTTTCAATTTCTCTATTTATTAAAAAGACAAATTTTTTTCTTAATGATGTTGGGGATACTAATAATTTCTGATAAGTTTTTTGTTTTGAGAACCCTGATAAGTAATTAAATAGTTCAATCAAATCAGATGAGATATCAGGATCCGTTGAAAGAAGTCCTATATCTGTATAAAAGCGAGAAGTATTTGAATTGTAATTTCCAGTTCCGATATGAAAATAATTTCTTAATCTTCCTTTTTCTTTTCTAACCACTAACGCAATCTTTGTATGTGTTTTAAAACCTAGTATTCCATAAACGACATGAACACCAGCCTGCTCAAGCTGTTTTGCCCATTGGATGTTGTTATCTTCATCAAATCTTGCTTTGAGCTCAACAAGAGTCATTACCTCTTTCCCATTTTCTGCTGCTCTCATTAAAGCTTCAATAATTGGAGAATCCTTTGAAACTCTATAAAGAGTAATTTTAATAGCTAATACCAGGGGGTCGTCAGCAGCTTTATTGATAAATTCTTCGACAGAGGTCTTGAATAAGTCATATGGGTGATGAAGAAGTATATTCTGTTTCCTAAGAATGCTGAAAATAGAGTTAAAGTTTTGAACCTTTGGAGAATCTAATGATTTTAATAACGGATGTGTTTCTCCAATTAATAAATTTTTTTTTAAATCCTCGCGATTAATTTTTGTGAGATAATTTAAATCATCAAGTCCTAATAAGCTTTTGCAAAAATAAATGTATTCTTCTGTTATTTCAATGCTTTCGATTAGTAACTTTAAAATGTTATTTGGTATATTTTCCTCTACTTCTAATCTAACTACATCTCCCCCTAATCTTCTTTTTTGCAAGCTTTGTTCTACGGCAAGAAGTAAGTCGTCAGCTTCAAGTTCTTTTAACTCTAAATCTGCGTCTCTTGTTACTCTAAAAAAAGAATAATTTAAGCATTCCATCCCATTAAATAAGCTATTGATATTGTTTCCAATTAAGTCTTCAACAGTTATAAAAAAATGATTCTTTTCATCGTCATTTTCAATAATTTCATTGGGAATGAGAATAAATCTGCCGATATTTTTTGTCGGGATTTTAATTCTTACAAATTGATTTTTAGACTCTTCTCCATCATTAATTAGAGCAGCTAAGTTAAGACTTAGATTACTTATAAAGGGGAATGGGTGTGCAGGATCAACAACTAATGGAGTTAATAATGGAAAAATTGACGATAGAAAATAGTTATTACACCAATTTTTTTGATTTTCATTAAGTTCCCGATGCTGTTTTATGAAAATTCCTTTTTTTCTAAGCTCATCTTTTAATTCATTATTAACAAAGTTTTCTTGTAGGGTTGTGAGGTTTTTTACTTCTTTGTTTATTTTTTTAAGTTGTTCTTTAGGAGTTAATCCATCAATACTTTTTTTTCTAATTCCAGCTTCAACTTGGGCTTTTAATGATGCAACTCTAACCATAAAAAATTCATCAAGATTATTACTAAAAATTGAAAAAAATTTAATTTTATCTAGTACTTTATAATCTTTTTCCATTCCAGTAAGAAGAACTCTTTTATTAAAGTCAATCCAACTTAATTCTCTATTAATAAATTTATTTTGATCAAATCTTTTATTATTCATACGAATTTATAAATTTCTTTGTACTACTTTAACTTTTTTTGGAATGTCGCTTCCTGCTATAAGCCAAATCATTAAAGATAATATTAAACCTCCTGCAACAAAGGGACTCCTAGGACCAAAATATTCGTATACATTCCCCGCTAAAATATACCCTAATACGCTACCAAGGCTTTGCAATCCTTGAAGGTTACTTAGTATGGATCCTTGATTGTTCATATCAATTTTTTTTGAAATTAGCGCTCGAATTGTAGGAGTTATTAAGCCTGCTCCTATAGCTAGAAATGAGACAGCTAAGTATATATAAGCACCTGAATTTTTTTCTGGAAATGTAATGAGAAGGAAACATGCAGAAAGGATAAAACCACTTCCCATAAGTGTTAATTTTAATTCTCCAAATTTCTTTACTAAGGGTCCAATTAAACCACCTTGAACAATAATCGCTATTATGCCAACAACAACTAATGGTCCATTTGAGGCTTTAATAGTCCATTCTTGTGAGTCTTGTAAAAAAAATACAAGAATGGTTGTTAATCCAGTGAATGCGATGAAGTATATGAAGAATGCAAGTGAAAGTCTTTTGATTTTATTATCTTTGAAAACCTTAAAAAGACCTTTAAGTGGATTTGATCTAGATTTGTTATTTAAATTGAAAGAAGTAGTCTGTGGTTTAGTCTCGGGTAAATAAAATATAACTAGTAATAAGTTAATAAACGGAATAATAGTCGCTATTAAAACAGGAATTAAATAACCATTATTTGAATTTGTCGTAAATATTAAAACAGCTGACGGTCCCAGAAGAAAACTTAACCCAAAAGCAACACCTATTAAACCGAAAGTTTTTGCTCTGTTTTCAGGAGTGGAAATATCTGCAAGGACAGTTGTTGCAGTTGCAACAGTACCTCCACTTATTCCATCAATTAATCTCGCTGTGAATAGTAAATATATAGGTAGTAGTGATGATGTGCCTAGAAGAATATAACTTTTTGACCAATCAAAAAGAACAGTGAAGGAAAGTATAGAAATACCAAGAATTGATCCTAAAATGCAGGTTATCATTACAGGTCTTCTTCCGAATTTATCACTAAAGAGACCTATCGAAGGTGATGCTATAAATTGAGCTAGTGAATATGTACAAGATATGTAAGCAAATATGCTCGCGCTGCTAATATACTGCCTTACAAATCCTGGTAGAAGGCCAAGAAGTATACTTTCACTCATTCTGTCATTGAGGAGAGTGAAAAAAGAGGCTAAAAGAATCCGTTTTTGACCTTTGTTTTCAGAATTTTTTTTCAAGATAAATATAGCAACTTCATAGGTACATCTATTACCATACTCTTTAATGGAGATTAACGTGCCCGGTATAGTTTATTTAGTTGGAGCAGGTCCTGGTGACCCTGAGCTTCTAACTTTAAAAGCTTTACGACTTATCAAAAGTTGTGATGCTTTGGTTCATGATGCGTTAGTTTCTGCTGAAATAATAAAGGAAATTAATAAGAATACTGAAATATTTAATGTAGGCAAAAGAGCTGGGTTGTGTTCCGTTCCTCAAGCTGATACTAATTCCCTTATTGTAAAATTAGCAAAAGAAGGAAAGAATGTTGTAAGACTGAAAGGAGGTGATCCTTTTGTTTTTTCACGAGGTGGTGAAGAAGTATCTTTTTTAGAAAAAAATGGAATTTCAGTTGAAATTGTGCCTGGGATAACTTCAGGAATAGCTGCTCCTTCAAATTTTGGGATCCCATTAACTCATCGAGAAGCAGGTAGCTCTATAACTTTTGTCACTGGACATGAAGATATTAATAAAAACAAAAAGACTGTTAATTGGAAAATGTTAGCTAAATCATCTGACGGTTTAGTAATTTATATGGGTATGAGAAATATAGAATTTATTGTCAACGAATTACTTATAGGCGGTTTGGATGAGAATACTAAATGTGCTGTTATTCAAGAAGCAACTTTGCATAATCAAAAATGTTTAATTTCAGAATTAAAGAATTTAGTAGAGACAATTAGTAATAAAGGTTTCACTTCACCATCAATTGTTGTAATTGGAAGTATCGTTGATTTTAAAGTTAATAACTATATCAATAATCTATCTGATGCTTCTTTGCCATACAAAAAATAATCTTACTTATATAACAATTTCCAGAAATACTTTGGATTAAAAGTTGTTATAAATTCTATATTATTTACTCTATTAATTTGCCTGCAAGATAAGCTATTAATTGCAATTAAAATATCATCTTTATAAAATTTAGGTAAGATTAATTCCTCTTTTATTATTTCTAATTTTAATGCTTTTTTAACCATAATTCCCTGAAGACATCCACTCTCTTTTCTTGGTGTTATCCATCTATTATTTCTTTTAAGTAAGATGTTAAAAGTACTGCCGCAACATAATTCATTAGCTGTATTTAACATTAAACAGTCATCAAATAATTTTTTATTAGCTTCTATTAGTACTTGTATTGATTGATTATATGAAAAAGTTTTACATTGATTAATTAAACTATATTGATTTCTTTTTTCTGTTTTACTAATAAATGCACTTATTGGAGAAAAATTAGGTGTGATAAGATAAAATTCAATCCATAAATTATTTTTATAATTCTCCTGTTGATTTTTATTAACTCTAATTGATCTGTCTGTATTCAAACCTCTGCTGTAATTTATTCTAATTGATCCTAATTGATGGTCTTTAAGAGATAATTTTTTAATACCTAGACTAATAACCTCTTTTAAATATGATTTATTAATATTCAAACTCATATTTAAAATATTACTGCTATTTTCTAGTCTTTGAATATGATCGTCTATCAAAATAGCATTATTATTTTTTATTAAAACAGTTTCGAATATTCCATCTCCAAACTTTAGACCTCTATCATTTGCTGGTATATAAATATTTTCTATATCTAGCCATTTATCTTTATGCCAACCTATACTCAGTTTCATTTTAATGAATCTATTAAAGGCAAAAGTTTCCACTTTAGTTCTTCTGTTTCATTTTGAAGATCAGAATCACTAACTATTCCGCAACCAGCAGATATATTTATTTTTTTATTTTTGACTATAAATGATCTTATCAATATATTACTATCAAACTCTCCATTCCAGTCAACTTTGATGAAGGATCCACAGTAAGCCTCTCTTCCGTATTTTTCTACTTCATATAGCCTTTGGCACGAACGTAATTTTGGAGCCCCAGTTATTGAGCCTCCTGGCCAGCAAGCAATTAGCAAGTCAACCCAACTTTTATCCTTTTTTAGTTTTCCTCTAATTACGGATGTAAGATGATGTACTTTTAAGTAACTCTCAAGTTTTAATATTTGTGGAACCTCAATACTTCCTATTTCGCATACTTTGCTTAAATCGTTTCTTAAGAGGTCCACAATCATAATATTTTCAGCTCTATCTTTTTCATTAGTTATTAAATCTATGGCATTTAATGCATCTTGATTTTTATCTTGGTGCCTGCATCTTGTGCCTTTGATAGGTCTTGATTCGACATATCCTTCTTTGTCTATTTTTAAAAATCTTTCTGGTGAAGTTGATAAAACTGCTTCATTGATTCCTTTTGAGTTATTTATTATTATCCCTCCAAAAGGGGCTTGCAATTTCCTTCTTATTTTTGAGTATATGCTTAAAGAACTATAAGTTTCTAAAGCTTTAACCTCACATTGTGTTGTTAGATTTGCTTGAAAAATGTCCCCTATAGATATTAATTTTTTAATTTTTAAAATATTTTCTTGAAATTCGTTGGTTATTTCTTTTAAATTAATTTTCGAAAAATCAAATTTCAGATTATTTTTAATTAAATTCTTTTCTGTTTCACCATTAATATTAAAAATTATTTTTTCAAATTTATTTAATTCATCAGAACTAGTTCCCTCAAGAATTATTTCATTAGAAACTAGATTAAATTTAATAATTGGATCATATGATGCAATCCATAAGGTCGATATTTCATTATTCTTCCACGGATTTTTTGGCTCGATGTAAGCACCCGCCTCAAAGTTTAACCATCCAATCCAAAATCCTTTATCAATGTTTTTTAATTTAAAAAATGGATTATTATCGATATTTAAATTATTTATATCTCTTGAGCAAATAATTTCTTTTGGGTTTACTCCTAAAATTGACCATTTTCCATTATCTTTTCCATCACTATCTAACCAAGATAATCCATGGTCTCCAAATTTTAATGCAAAATGATTAGCTATTAATTCTGGGTCAATCCACTTAGATAATTTTTTTGTCTTAATTCTCATTTTTTTTTATTTGCCATTTCTTGTAGGCTGATTGTCTAATTCTGCAACTATCACATTTTCCACATGGCTCTAAATTTCCTGAATAACAACTCCATGTTTTTTCTAGAGGAACATTATTATCAAAAGCTAATTGAATAATATCTTCTTTATTTAAATCTAGTAAAGGTGTCCAAAGTTTAATTGGATTTTTTTCTCTTCCACGTTTGTTAGCAAGATTAGCTAATTCTTGAAACTTTTTAATATAATCAGGTCTGCAATCAGGATAACCAGAATAATCTAATGCATTAACTCCTAAACCTATTAAATCAGCATTTATTGCTTCAGCATAACTTAACGCAACAGAAATAAAGATTGTATTTCTTCCAGGTACATAGGTGTTGGGAATTGTATTTTGCTGTATACCATCAATAGGTAAATCTTTTTTTATATCTGTAAGAGAAGATCCGCCCCACAATGATAAATCAAGCTTTACTATTTTGAATTCCTCTATTTCAAAGTGCTTGGCTATTGTTAACGCGTAATCTAATTCTTTTTTATGTCTTTGTCCGTAATCGAAAGATAAGCCAAATATTTTAGCTTTGGACGCTTTTGCTAAGCCTGTAACAGTAGAAGAATCTAACCCTCCTGATAATAAAATTACTGCAGATTTATTTTTTAAATTCATATAAACTATCTAATCTTTAAGTATTTATGTGTTTGAAGACTTAAGTTCCATTCAGGATTTTTTTTAACAAAATCAATTGTAAGTGAAAACCCATTAATGTTTTGCCATGCGGGTTGTAAATAATATTTTTTATCTAATTTATAAAAGTTACCTTTTGATGATATTTTTTTATATATGTTCATTATTTCTTGCTTTATATCAATTGCAAAATCAATATCTTTTTGATCGTTGATAATTATTTTTAATTCATTACAATTTTTCAAAAAATAAGTTTTGGGGGGTAAATGTCTTTTTGGAGATAAAGTAATCCAATCATAATTACCTGACATTTTGTTTACGCCACTTGTTTCAATATGAATCTTGATTGGGTTTAGATTTTTTGCGGAAGTTTCTTTATTTATAGCTTGGCACAAATTATCTAAATTATGATGTAAAGGCTCACCACCAGTGATAACTAAAAAAGATGCTCCTTTTTTTCGAGCCTCTTTTAATTCATCTATTATCTCTTTGATTGGTATTAGAGGGTATTTTTCTTTATTCCAAGAATGTTTAGTATCGCACCATGAACATCCAACATTACAGCCAGCTAGTCTTACAAAAAAAGCACTTTGGCCTGTGTGATAACCCTCTCCTTGTAATGAATGAAATTTTTCTACTATTGGTAAGAAATTTGTCATTATTTCATTCAAGAAAAATAAATAATATTAATTTGATTGCTTTAATTTTTTCTGCGATGCTTTGATCAACCCTTTAAATAATGGATGTGGCTTCCCTGGCCTTGATAAGAATTCAGGATGGTATTGGCATGCTAAAAAATATGGATGATCAACTAATTCAATTAACTCTACTAATCTTCCATCTGGAGATGTACCACTGATTTTGTATCCAGAATCTAAGAAACTTTGTTTGTAGTAATTATTAAATTCATATCTATGCCGATGTCTCTCATAAATAACATCTTCGTTATACAACTCTTTACCCGTTGTATTTTTTTGAAGTCTGCAAGGATAAACTCCCAATCTCATAGTTCCTCCTAGATCAACAATGTCTTCTTGTTCAGGTAATAAATGTATAACAGGGTTTGGAGAGTCTGGGTTTAATTCCGAGCTAGATGCACCCGGTAATTGGGCTAGATTTCTTGCCCATTCTATTACTGCGCATTGCATACCTAAACATAAACCTAGGAAAGGAATCTTCTGTTCTCTTGCAAATTTTATTGCTGCAATTTTTCCATTTACGCCTCTATTTCCAAATCCTCCTGGAACGACAATTGCATCAACATCATTTAAATACTCTTCGGCTGATTTATCCTCGATCATTTCAGCACTTACCCAATACAAATCTAATAAAGCTTTTTGTTCAATGCAAGCATGGCGTAATGCTTCCACTACTGAAAGATATGCATCACCAAGTTCTATATATTTTCCAACTAAAGCAACTTTTATAGGGTTACCGGGATTTCTAAGATTATGAATTATTTTTTCCCAATTTTCTAAATCGCATTCTTTATCTTCGAGTTCTAGACATTTTAAAGTCTCTTTACATAAACCTTCATTCTTTAAAGAAAGCGGAACTGAATAAATACTATCAGCATCTAATGCTTCAATTACGCAATCAAGATTAACTCCGCAGAAACCACTGAGTTTTCTTTTGAGCCCTTCATTAATTTCTTTATCACTCCTGCATACAAGTAAATCTGGTTGTATGCCGATGGATCTTAACTCTTTAACAGAATGTTGAGTGGGTTTAGTTTTTATTTCACCAGAAGTTTTGATGTAAGGTAGCAAAGTTACGTGGATATAAGCCACATCATTTTTGTTAACATCATTTTTAAATTCTCTTATTGCCTCTAAAAATGGTAAGGATTCAATATCTCCGACTGTTCCACCAATCTCAGTTATAACAATATCAGCATTACTATTGGCTGCTACTCTATGAATCCTTTCTCTTATTTCTCCTGTAATGTGAGGAATAACTTGTACTGTACCTCCGTTATAACTTCCTCTTCTTTCTTTATTAATGACTGCTTGGTAGATAGACCCTGTTGTGACACTATTCAAACGAGTCATTGCAGTGTCAGTAAATCTTTCATAGTGACCTAAATCTAAATCCGTTTCAGCTCCGTCTTCGGTAACGAAAACTTCGCCATGTTGAAATGGGCTCATGGTTCCAGGGTCAACATTTAGATAAGGGTCTAGTTTAAGTATTGAAACGCTATATCCTCTTGATTTTAATAATCTTCCTAAGCTTGCGGCAACAATACCTTTACCAATGCTAGAAACAACTCCTCCAGTAACAAAAACAAATTTTGACATTAAATATTTTTAATTAAGCACAACCTCCTTATATTTTATTTAAACAAAAAATTTATTGATCATCCATAAATAGTTTATTCATCAATTGTTATTTCAATATCTAATTCTTTTAATTGGGATTTGGAGACATTTGAAGGTGCATTAGTTAGTAGACATTTTGCTTGTTGATTTTTTGGAAAAGCGATTGTTTCTCTAATTGAATCTTCCCCTAAAATAAGCATTGTTATCCGATCTACCCCGAATGCTATTCCCCCATGAGGTGGAGCACCCATTTCAAGAGCTTCAATTAAAAAACCAAATTTTTCATCAATTTGATTATCGGTTAATCCAACGGTTCTAAGAACTTCTCTTTGCAGCTCGGCTTGATGGATACGCAGAGAACCACCTCCTAACTCTAATCCATTTAGTACTAGGTCATAAGCATGTGCTGTTGAGCCTTCTATTTGTTCTTTTAATTCTTTTGAATCTTCAAGCTTAATATTTTTAGGAGAACAAAAAGGATGGTGTAAAGCTTCAAATCTTTTTTCTTCTTCATTCATTTCAAACATAGGAAAATCTGTGACCCACAAAAAGTTCCATTTGACTTTCTCTACTAGCTTTAAATCTTTTGCAATATATTGTCTGACTCTATCTAATGATTGATTAACAATTTGAGTATCTCCTGCTCCTAAAAGAATTAAGTCCCCATCTTCTGCTTCTGTTATTTTTAATATCTTAGAAATATGATCTTGATTTAAATTATTTTTTATTGCGCCAATTGTTTCAAGTTCATCTCCTTTTACTCTTATAAATGCTAAACCTCCAGCTCCTGCATCTTGGGCAACTTTAAATATATCTCCACCAGGTTTGATACGAACGTTACTAATACTTGTGTTGCCATCTTTAATAGTTATGGATTTAATTGCTCCCCCCATCTGAATTGCTTTGGTGAAAATGTTAAAACCAATATTGCCAAGTATTTCTCCTAAATTTTTAAGTAACATTCCATATCTTGTATCTGGTCTGTCTGTTCCATAGTTGTCCATGGCTTCCTGCCAAGTCATTCTTGGAAACTTCTCATTGAAATTAATATTTAGTACACTTTCCCATATATTTTTTATTAGTTTTTCATTGAAAGAAATGATTTCTTCTTCACTTACAAAACTCATTTCAATATCAAGCTGAGTAAATTCTGGTTGTCTATCAGCTCTTAGGTCTTCATCACGGAAACATTTTGCGATTTGATAGTACTTGTCTAACCCTCCTACCATTAAAAGTTGTTTAAATAATTGTGGAGATTGTGGTAAAGCAAAAAACTCACCGTTTGAAAGCCTAGCCGGAACTAAAAAATCTCTAGCTCCTTCTGGAGTTGATTTTGTAAGTAAAGGTGTTTCAACCTCTGTAAATCCAGAATTATCAAGATACTCTCTTACTGCTTTAATAATCTTATGTCTTGTTTTTAAATTTTTGAGTAATTTTCCTCTTCTAAGATCTAAATATCTATATTTTAATCTAAGTTCTTCTTTTGTATTTTCATAATCATGAACTGAGACAGGAAATGGTAAATTATTTTTAATTTGATTAAGAATTTGTAGATCTTGAACTTTTAGTTCTAACTCTCCAGTGAGAATATTTTTATTTACTGAATCCTTTGGTCTTTCATTAACAATTCCATTAACCATTATCACAGTCTCATTTCTTAGTATCTCAGCCTGTTTAAAAAGAGTTTCACCATCTTCAGGATTAATAGTAATTTGCATAAATCCACTATGATCACGCAAATCTATAAAAATTACCCCACCATGATCTCTTCTTCGATCAACCCATCCACATAAATTAACTACTTTCCCAATATCTGACTTATTGAGTTCTTCACAAATTTTGTTTCGCATCTAGAAATGACTTATTGAGCAATAATTAACAATAATAATTCTTCAAGGGTAAATTTAGTTAAATATCTTTTTTATAAAAAGCTCTTTTCGTTATGGTCCCTTTGAATGTTTTACCTCTGATTGAAATTTCAACAACATTATTTAAAGTAGCGTAAGAATTTTGAATATAAGCAAAAGCTATTGCCTTTTGCTTAGTAGGGGACCAACTACCGCTAGTTATAGTTCCAATATTTTCTCCATTTTTAAATACTTCGCATCCTTTTCTTCCAATAGCTCTCCCTTCAATATTTAGACCAACTAACTTTTTATTAATACCGAATCTTGATTGTTTTTCAAGAAACTCTCTTCCAAAAAATTCATGATTATTTTCTAAATGTACTAGCCAACCTAATCCTGCTTCATATGGTGTAGTTGTTTCATCTAAATCTTGTCCATATAAGTGCATTCCTGCTTCAAGTCTTAAGGTATCTCTAGCACCTAAACCACAAGGCTTAATATTTTTTGAAACTAAGAAATCCCATAAATTAATTGCTGCTTTTGCGGATAATAGGATTTCTAAACCGTTTTCACCTGTATAGCCTGTTTTCGAAAAGAAAATCTTTTCTTTGGACGAAATATGTTTAAAGATTTTATATTCACAACCAAAGTAAGGGATATGTGAAATCGATGATTTAATCCATTCTTCGAATAATTTAAAGGAATTTTTGCCTTGTAGTGCAAAGAGGACCTTATCTTTTTTTGCATTTGATATTGAAATATTATTGGTATTTAAATTATTTTTAATCCAAGAGAAATCAATTTGGTATCTGCTCGCATTTACTATTAAAAAAATTTCTGAGATATCCTCTTCTTGTTGACCAAGGTCATAAATTATTAGGTCATCTATTATTCCTCCCTTTTCATTCAGCATTAATGTATACAGCCCTTGTCCTTCTGAAAACGAATATAAATTAGTAGGAAAAAATTTTTGAATATATTCTTTTGGATTAATTCCTCTAAGAGAAATGACACCCATGTGGGAAATATCAAAGAATCCTGCTGATGTTCTTACTGATTCATGTTCGTTTATTAATCCCGAAAAGGATATGGGCATTTCCCAACCTGCAAAATTTACTAATTTTGCATTTGACTCAATATATTTTGAATAAAGTGGACTTTTAAGCAAATCCATGAAACATTTAATGAGTTATTTAGCTTTTCATACTCTAGTTTAGAAATTTCTTATTGCATATTTTGTACTGACATAATTAAGCTTCTCAGTACTTTTGCGGCAACTATACTACTAACTCCGCTATTATCAATTTCTGGAGATAATTCCACAATATCTGAAGCGACAATTCTAAATTCTTTTAGAGTTTCAAGAATTACTTCAAAGTCATTCCAAAAAAAACCTCCTGGTTCTGGAGTTCCCGTACCAGGTAATAAACTTGGATCAAACCAATCCAAATCTATTGTTAAATATATTGGAGAATTAGAGTAAGGAAGAAGGGCTTTTTTAAGTTCTTGAGCATTCCCTCCTGGCAAGAATTTTACTAATTGTTTTTTTCGACTCATAAATTTAAACTCTTCTTTGGTTCCACTTCTTATTCCGACTTGCAAAATCTTTTTTTCAGGTAAAATATCTAAGCATCTTTGCATTGCACAAGCATGACTATGTTCATTCCCCATATATGAGGTTCTTAGATCTGCATGAGCATCTAGTTGAATTAAAATCAGATCTGGATATTTATTTACTAACGCCTCAATAGCACCACTAGTAATAGAGTGCTCACCTCCAAGCATAATGGGAGTAAGCTTGCTACTCATAATGAAATCTGTTGCTGATTTGACTGCTTTAATGACAGACTTTGAGTCATTTTTATCTATTTCTAGTGAACCAAAATCAACATAATTAAAATCTTCTAAATCTTTTCCTAATCTTGGACAAAATGTCTCTAAACATGTGCTTACTAGCCTTATGGCATTTGGACCAAATCTAGTCCCTGACTTATAAGAGCATGTACCGTCATAATTGACTCCAAATATTCCAATTGAACAATCATCTGGATTTCTTTTGGCTCCCATAAAAATTCCACTTTCATTATCAAATAAATTTTTATTGATCATTTTACGAATTGAGTTTTTTTACAATTTTATTTGGCATCATTTTGAATGCAGCATTTTGAAAATTTAAATTCCAAACATCACAATTATTTTCTATTTCCATGACTTCTTTGTAATTGACTTTTGATAAATTTAATTCTTCATCTGAAGCGAATGTCCAACTCCAAATACCACTTGGATATATTGGCACAAATGAATACATAGTTTCAGATAATTTGAATATTTTATTGAGTGATTTCAAAATATGTATATGAATATTTTCGAATGATTCAGGTGATTCGCTTTGAGTCGCTAATATTCCCTTTTTCGTGAGTATTCTTTTACATTCTTTATAAAAGGAATCTGTGAATAATAAATTAGAAAATTCTGATGGATCTGAACAATCGATAAAAATAACATCATAAGAATTATCTTTAGTTTTTTCCACCCATTTAACTCCATCATCAATATGAATAGCTAATCTTTTATCACTCCACGCTCTACCTCCAATTTCTTTTAAAAATGTTTTAGATACTTTGATGACTTCTTCATCAATTTCTACCAAATCAATTTTTGAAACTTGAGAGTATTTTAAGCATTCTCTTGCAGTTCCACCATCACCTCCTCCAATAATCAGTATGTGAGATTTCTTATCAATGCTACTTAACGCTGGATGGACAAGACATTCATGATAATATTTTTCGTCTCTCAATGACGTCATCCAACATCCATCTAACATTAAAGCTTTACCATAAAAATCAGTCTCTATAATCAGAATTTCTTGATATTTAGAATTTTTTTTAAGTAATACTTTCCCATTGAGTCCAAATCTTGAGCCTTTGTGGTACTCATCTATCCAAGTTGGCATATCTTTCATTTTTTTTTCAATTTTTCTCTCATTAGTGTTTTTTTAGCAACTTCCCAAAGCCGCTGAAAATCTTTTGGGTTTTGTTTTCTAATATTATCTCCTACCTGATCTTCCATTATTGCAAATCTGTCTAAAAATTTTTTATTAGTTTTTTGAAGAGATGATTCTGGATTTATTTTTAGAAAGTTTGAAAGACTTATCAAAGTAAAGTAAACATCTCCAAATTCATCTTTGATTTCATGTACCTTTTTGCTTTTTATTGCTTCTTTTAATTCGCATATTTCTTCATCTAATTTATCAAAAATCTTTTTACTACTTTCCCATTTAAAACCGTATTCTTTAACAGTATTAGTAATCTGGTTTGATCCTATAGTTGCAGGTAAACTTTTTACTTTTGAATTTAATTGTCTACTAATTGATGATTTCTTATAGAATGTCTTATTTTCAGAATTTTTAATATTTCTCCAAATTTCTTGTGACTTTTTTAATGATACTTTTTCTTTTTTTTTAAAAATATAGGGATGTCTATTAATAATTTTTTTATTTAAATTTTCAATAACATCTTTTAATTCAAATTGTTTTTCTTCAAAGCCAATTTCCGAATGAAGCATTATTTGTAATAGGAGATCCCCTAATTCTTCACAAATATTATTCGCGTTTTTTTCATATATTGCATCAATCAATTCACTACTTTCTTCATTTAAAAATGGTATCAAGGATTTATGTGACTGTATTTTTTGCCATGGGCAGCCCCATGTTTTATCTTTTAAATATTTAATATTTGATATTAAAATCTTGAAACTTTCTAAAGTGTTTTGATCACTATCTTTCTGATTGTTATATCCATTGTTTAAGTTCATAAAGCTGTATCTTATTTATTCAATTTTGACTTAATCATGAAATTTTTAAAGACTAAGTATAAAATTTTCAACTTCATCTACTAGAATGGATAATTATAGGGCGATTAGCTCAGCGGTAGAGCGCCTGCCTTACAAGCAGGATGTCCCTGGTTCGAACCCTGGATCGCCCATTTTCTTTTTATAACAATGACTGAGATCGTTAATCTTTCAATCAGTCAAACTGCAGCATCAGAGCTTTCAAGGCAAGCATCTTTTGGAGGATCGCCGGGTGAAATGTCCATTGCTTTAATTAGTGATGAAGAAGGTTGGATGCATATTAAATTAAAACCAGGTACATTTAATGGATCTCCAATATCCAGAACTGAAGGCATAACTTTATATGCTGATACTAAAAAATTTTCCTTGTTAAAAGATTTAAAACTTGATTATTACAGCGATTTAAGTGGTGGAGGTTTTCTTATCTCAACTCCTAAAAATGCCAAGAGGTGTGCTTGCGGTTCTGGTTTTAAACTCTTGTAGTTTTACATATATTTTGCAAACTGATATTTTTTTTAAATTATTTGCTTCTATCAATATAAAATAAATAAAAAGCTAATGAAATAACTATTGCAAATGAATGAGTCGAATGATGAACCTACATTAAATAATTATTTGCCTTCACAGGTAGAACAAAAATGGCAAAAGCAATGGGATAGTTTAAGAGCATTTAGTCCTAATCCTAGTGATAAAGGGGATCCTTTTTGTATAGTTATTCCGCCTCCAAATGTCACAGGGTCTTTGCATATGGGCCATGCTTTCAATACTGCATTAATAGACGTGATTATTCGTTTTCAAAGACTTCTTGGTAAAAATGTTTTATGTTTACCTGGTACCGATCATGCTTCAATAGCCGTTCAAACTATTCTTGAAAAACAATTAAAAACTGAGGGTAAAAATAGCGAAGATATTGGCAGAGAGGAATTTTTAAAAAGAGCCTGGATTTGGAAAGAGCAAAGTGGGGGTAAAATAATATCCCAATTAAAGAGGATTGGATATTCCGTAGACTGGGAGAGGGAACGATTTACTTTAGATGAAAAATTGAATGAAGCAGTTGTTGAAGCCTTTAATATTTTGCATGAGAAAAAACTGATTTATAGAGGTGAATATTTAGTTAATTGGTGTCCAGCATCTCAATCAGCAGTTAGTGATCTTGAAGTTGAAATGCAAGAGGTTAATGGATACTTATGGCATTTTAAATATCCACTAATTTCTGATCAGGGTCAAATCTTAGATGAATTTTTAGAGGTTGCAACAACTCGACCTGAAACCTTATTGGGAGATACCGCTTTAGCTGTAAATCCAAACGATGAAAGATATAAAAAATATATTGATAAAAAAGTGAAAGTACCTTTTGTTAATAGAGAAATACCTGTTATTTCTGACATACATGTTGATAAGGATTTTGGTACAGGTTGTGTAAAGGTTACCCCAGCTCATGATCCTAATGATTTTGCTATTGGCAAAAGGAATAATTTAAAGCAAATCAATATAATGAATAAAGATGGAACTCTTAATATTAATGCAGGAAAGTTTCAGGATTTAGATAGATTTGATGCTAGAAAAAAAATCATAAAGGAATTAGATACTTTAGGTTTATTAACTAAAATAGAAAACTATAAAAATACAGTACCTTTTTCTGATAGAGGTAAAGTGCCAATTGAGCCATTATTGTCAACCCAGTGGTTTTTGAAAATGGACAATATTTCTTCAAGTTGTCTAAAAGAACTTGATTCTAAAAATCCTACCTTTATTCCTCAGCGTTGGGAGAAAGTTTATAAAGATTGGTTAGATAATATCAATGATTGGTGTATTAGTAGGCAATTATGGTGGGGACATCAAATTCCTGCATGGTATGTATTAAAACAATCAGAAGACTCAATAGATCAAAATACTCCATATGTTGTCGCCAGAAATGAGAAAGAAGCATTAAGCAAAGCTACTAAAGAATTTGGGTCTAATTTGCAACTTATTCGTGATAAGGACGTTTTAGATACTTGGTTTTCAAGTGGTTTATGGCCTTTTTCTACATTGGGGTGGCCTAATATTAATGATGCAGATTTTAAAAAATGGTATCCAAATAGTGTTTTAGTTACTGGTTTCGATATTATTTTCTTTTGGGTTGCAAGAATGACAATGATGGGGAAAACTTTTACGAATAATATTCCATTCAAAGATGTTTATATTCATGGTTTAGTTCGAGATGAAAATAATAAAAAAATGAGTAAAAGTTCAGGTAACGGAATTGATCCTTTGCTTTTGATTGATAAATATGGTTCTGATGCTTTGCGATTTGCTTTACTTCGTGAAGTCGCTGGTGCTGGTCAGGATATAAGGCTTGATTTTGATAGGAAAGAAAATACTTCTTCAACGGTTGAGGCATCAAGGAATTTTGCAAATAAACTTTGGAATGCTACTAAATTTGTTTTAATAAATAAAACTTTTTCTGAAAATTATTCTTTAAATGAGATTGATGAAAAATATTTAGAATTATCTGATAAGTGGATTTTATCAAAATTAAATCAGTTGAATACAAAAGTATCTAATCTTTTAATTGAATATAAATTAGGCGAATCTGCAAAATTATTATATGAATTTGCATGGAATGACTTTTGTGATTGGTATGTTGAATTTGCAAAACAAAAATTTAATAATAAAGAATCCCACAACAGAAAAATATCTGAAAAAATATTAATCAAAGTACTAACTGATGTGTTGGTTATGATGCATCCCTTTATGCCACATATCACTGAAGAACTTTGGCATAAATTGCAAAAAAAACCTGAACAAATTTTATTATCTCTTCAGAAATGGCCTGTATTAGAAAAAAAATATATAAATTCTCAAATAGATAAATCCTTTCAGGAGCTCTTTGAAATAATTAGATTGATTAGAAATCTTAGGGTTGAGTTAGGACTTAAGCCATCTCAACTGGTTCCTGTTTACTTGATTTCAGATAATGTTCAATTAACTAATTTTTTGAAAACTTTAATAGTTGATATTAAAACTTTTACGAAGTCATCTGAAGTTTTTATTTGTAAAACTAAGGATATCGATAAAAACGATTTTGCTAAGTCTTTTTCTGGAATTATTGGTGATATAGAAGTTTATTTACCCTTTAATGATTTTGTAAATCTAGAAGCTTTAAAGGATAGACTTACTAAGGACCTGCAAAAAGTTAATTCTGATATAGAAATATTAAATAAGAGAATATCTAACAAAAACTTTATAGACAAAGCTCCTAAAGATATTGTTGAGGAATGTTTTGCCAAGTTGAAAGAAGGGAATTTGCAATCGGAAAGAATAAATAAAAAACTTAAATTATTAAAATGATATGACTTCTTTTTTTGAAAATATCTATGACCTAGCCTATTTTTTTAATACAAATATTGGGATTTTTGCGTTTATCCTTTTATATATTTTAATTGTTTTATTAATTCTTCCTGCCTCTTGGTTATCTTTATTATCTGGTTTTTTATATGGTTCTTATTTCGGTTCAATAATAGTTTTTTTTGCTGCAGTTATTGGAGCTTCAGTAGCATTCTTTATTTCAAAAAGTTTTTTATCAATAAAGCTTAAAAAAGTTATTAATCGTTTCCCCAGATTAAGTCTTATGGAACAAGTAGTGCAGAAAGGTGGTCTCAAATTAATCCTTTTAGCGCGACTTTCTCCTCTCTTTCCTTTTAGTATTCTTAATTATTTTTATGGGTTAAATAATATTAAATTTAGAAACTTTGCTCTTGGTCTTTTAGGAATCATTCCTGGAACATTTCTTTATTGTTCTATAGGGAGCTTGGCAAAAAGTTTGCAGGATTTAAAAAATTTACAGCCAACAAATAATTTATTCATAACAATTATAAGTGTGGTTTCTACTTTGATGGTTGTTTATTTTTCAGCAAAGTATGCTAAAGAATATATTAATGAGTCAAAAGAAATTAATCTTTAATATTCCAATCTCTTATAGAAGCAATAATTACAAACCAAAAAATTCTTAATTTTCCAAGCAAACTTTTATTAGATTGTAATTCTATATATTTTGCCTGGCCGCATGGGGTTTTAATATATTTGAAAAGATTTTTGTTATCCATAAAATCAATATCCCTACGTAGTAATTGATTAATCATTAATAGTGTATTTCATTATCTGCTTTTTTAGTTTTTCATAATTTACTGCTAGCTTAAATATTGACTTCTATGAAACGAATTACCTTAAAGTTATATTTTTTCACCTGGTTCGAAACCTCTAAAGCACTTGAATCTTGGGAACCTAAGACTGAATGTTTCAGCATCTTGAGATTGAGTTCTTGCATCAGCTCTGATTTCTACCAATTGGCCTATTAGTTTATCTTTTTTTCTCCAATATTCTTCACGTTGAGAATCACTAAATCCACTCCCGCAATTAAGACGATAATTATATTGATCATCTTTACCTTCAACCAGGATTGCTCCAAGTCTGCCTTCGTTTCTGCCTGTCCCTTCTTCTATTGCTACAACTCTTAAGGTAACTTCTATGAATGGCTTTGCTTTTAACCAATTATGTGTTCTTTTGCATTCATACCACCCATGAGGATTTTTAATCATCACGCCTTCATATCCTCCCTCTACCGCTGATTTGTTAAGTTCTACAAATCTACTTTGTCCTTCAGGAGTATCTAAATCCACATTTTCCCATTCAAGTGTTTGGACATGTTTTAAAAGAGTTGCATTTTTTGCTACCCAGTCTTTTACCAACATACTTCTAGTGGTTTGATCTTTTTCCCATAAACCCTTCTTGAAATCTTTAATTGGACATACATCAAATAAGTGTAAAACTGCATCTTTGGATTGTTTGCCATCTTTTCTATGTACTTGCTTCATTAGGTCTTGAAAATTAGCACTCATTACTTCACCGTCTAAGACTAAATCGTAGGGGGCAGGATGTTTCTCTAATACTTTTTCTATTTCTGTAATGATATGACCAAAGTTATTAAATTGTTTTCCGTTTCGAGAAAACATTTCTACTTTATTTTTTCTAATAATTGTTAATACTCTGACTCCGTCTAATTTAATCTCAATTTGTTTCTTCCCTATCATTTTCTTTTCATGGTTTGCGCTGTCATGTGCAAGGGGACATGAGAAGATAGGTATAGCGTACTTTGGAAATTTTTTTGCAACTTTGTTTATTGTTTTTTCAGAGACCCCACAACGAAGATCTTTAATCAATACTCGTCTATAAAATCCGTTCCATTGTTCTTTAGTTGCAGATTTCATAACTAAATTGATCGCATCTCTAGCGGCATGCCCAGTAAGTTCTCTTTTGATTAATTGATTTGTTAATACTTTAAAAATACTCCATTTACATCCTTGACCAGATGTCTCTTCTTTTTTTTCAGGTACTTGCTTTACACCAAAAGTTACTAAGGGATCTAAGGCCATAGTTACTCCCTCAAAAAAATCATTCAGCCCATTTTCCATTGCTTCAAAAATGATTTTTTCTTTATCTAATCTGCTTGGGTGTAATTCTAATTTTTTTATTATTTCTTCTTTCCGAAGTTCTTCATGTTTCACAAGTTTTTGAACCTTTCCTAATTTACTTTAGCTATTCTGTCTATCTTCCAATCTTTATCACTTTTTGAAAAAGTAAAATCTAAGGGAAGCTCATCCTTCTTATCCTCAGATTTTAAATTTAAAGTAATTATGATTTGATCTTCTTGAACTCTTGGTCTACCTGACTTTAGATTTCTATACTTATTTAAATTTAAGCCAGCTAAAAATTTTAAAAAGTCTTGACGTTTTACATGTGTTTTATAAGTTTTAGTAGTTAGTCCATATGCAGCGTCAATTCTACCTGCTGCTACTTGATCAAAAAATTTCCGAACTAATGGATTAATTCCTCTAGCGCTTATAACAAGTTTAACAGCATTGAAGGTCCAAAAAGAAACAAGCACTGCTCCACCAACCAATAAAGCTTTTACACCAATATCTTTAACTAGTAATGCATCCATTTTGTAATTAGTTTTCTTTAATTTTAAGAAAATAAATCGTCTTTGATGACTTTTTTTGTCAAAATAATACTAAATTTAATTGATAATGTCTTTAATTCCTCTTTTACCAGTATTTCATAAGTTTAATAGGCAATTTTTTGATCAATCTTTAACAACTAATAGAGAACCTTTAGTAAAGGTTAGATGGAGCGATAATAGATTAAAGACAACTGCAGGTTTCTATAAGCGTAAACAACTTAAAGGAGTAATTGATTCTGAAATAATTTTGTCAAAGCCAATTTTAAGTAAATTATCGTGTAATGAAATTCACAGTACTTTATGTCATGAAATGATTCATGCATGGGTAGATAGGATTTTGAATATTAATGAGATACATGGACCAAATTTTTTGAGTAAAATGAATGAAATTAACAAAGCAGAAAATAATTTTCAGATAAGTATTAGACATAATTTTCCTGTTGAAAGAAAGGCATTAAAATATACTGGCAAATGTTTAAATTGTGGGGAGAAATATATGTATAGAAAAAGAATTAAAAATATTGCTTGTAAGAAATGTTGTAATTTGTTCTTTAATGGATCCTGGAATAAAAACTGTCTAATTTTGTTTGATTGATAATTTGAAAAATGTGATTTTGTTTCTTTATTTAGAATTTCCTATTATGTTGTTGTAACTTTATATTTAAAAACAAAGATAATTTATGAATTCTCGCAGACCTAGAAATTTTAGAAATAATTTTGATAGAACAATACTTGATAAACAAGTTGATAAAATTTTTGAAACAGGCAGACAATTAGTTGATGGTGTATCAGGTTCTAGACCTGGTAAAAAAAGAAGTACTGATTTTCAAGAAATATCTCGCAGGAATGTTAAAAATGTCGGAAGATGGGTATCCGATAAAATGGATATTTTTTTTGAAGAAGAAGACGATGATTGGTCTGATCAGGAAAATAGTTATGAAGAGGCACAAGATATTAAATCTTTTTCAAGAGAATCTAAATTTATTGATGTTGAGAAACCATTTTCTAAGCGTCCTTTAGAGGCTTTATCTTTAAGGCAACCTAAAAGTATCCAGATGGACGAACAAAAGAGGTTGCCTTATGGTAAATCAAATTCTTTTGATGAATGGCCGGATGATTCAGATTTAAAAGTTGATAGATGGCAAAGATCTTCTGAAAAAATCAATGAGATTAATGTAAATCAAGATAATCCAAAAAGCGTTTCAAATAATGGAAGAAGTATTCCGAGGTCTAGACGAAGAAGAATATAGATTAGAGAAATTTTGAATTCCTGATGGACCTAACCAAGTTTCTAAAAGAGGATTGAAGACTTCGCGAATAATAGTTAGAGGTTTTTTATTACGAAAAAATCTATAATTTCTTGACCAAAATGGGCCTTCAAAACAAAATTCTTCCTCTAACCAATTTGAATTAACTATTGAAATGCTGTCCACTTCTCTAAATAATTCTGATCTATCTTGAGTTAAGTTTTTCCAGATTGGTTCTTCTTTTGACTTTAAATTTTGACTGACTTGTTCTGAATTCCACCAACTTTCAGCCCAGGCAAAATTTTTGTTTTGATTTCTAATCCAAACTTGCCTTCTAATTAAGGGTTCTTTTAATTGATCGATTTCTCTTGGACCCTCTTTTTTAAATAGAGGATCGATCTGCATAGATATTAATCTGATTTTTGTTTCGTGATTAGTTAAAAGCTGTAAATGTCTTGTTGGACTGCCATCCCCTAGTAACATTAATTTCCATGCCCCAGATATTTTTGGTAAAGCATTTGCAACTAAAAAGGCAGTAGCTTTCTCTTCCCATAAAATTTTTGGTGAGTTGAAGAGTTTATTATTCAGTGCTGTTACCAATATCTCTTATGATGATAACTTTTTTTCAGCAAAACTAGTTTTCTTTTCTTTTTTTAGTTCCTTAATTTTGAGCCAAACTAGTAATGCTGTTAAATCAGCTTTACTTACACCCGGTATCTTGGATGCATCACCAAAATTAGTAGGTTTTATCTTATTTAAATTTTCACGGGCTTCTAGAGATAAAGTATCTATTTGGTCATAATTAATTTCTGAGGAAAGTGATTTGAGACTTTGACGATTTATCTGATCAATATTATTTTTTTGTCTTTTAAGGTAGCCTTCGTATTTAATATCTATTTCAACACCTTCAATTACTGATATCGGAAGATTTTTGTCTACCAAATCATATCTTATAAAATCAGAATAGTGAAGATTGGGTCTTTTTAAAAGTTCTTTTAAAGTTGTTGATCCTTTAATTTTTGATCCACTAGCTAACTCTATTTTTTTAGCGACTTCATCAGTACATTTTAAACGTGTATTTTCTAATCTTGAATTTTCTTCTTTAAGTGATTTCATTTTTTTCTTGTGAGCCAACCATCTTCTTTCATCTATTAAGCCTATTTCAAAACCTAAAGGAGTTAATCTCCTATCAGCATTATCTCCTCGCAAGGTAAGTCTATATTCACTTCTACTTGTGAGGACTCTATATGGTTCTTTAAGATCTCTTGTAATTAAGTCATTTATCATGGTGCCTATATAGCTGCTCTCTCTTGAAAATATTATTGGATCTTTCGTATTTAGTTTTCTAGTTGCATTAATTCCTGCAACTAATCCTTGGGCAGCAGCTTCTTCATAGCCAGTTGTTCCATTAATTTGTCCAGCACTAAATAAATTTTCTATCTCAATTGTTTCTAAAGATGACTTAAGTTGTGTCGCAGGGATGTATTCATATTCAACAGCATAAGCAGGTCTAAGCATTTTACATTTATTCAATCCTGGTAATGTTCTTAAAAGTTCTAATTGAATATTTTCAGGTAATCCAGTAGAGAATCCTTGTACGTATATTTCTGGTGTATTTATCCCTTCAGGTTCTAAGAAAATTTGATGTGAATTTTTGTCTGCAAATTTTACAATCTTGTCTTCGATTGAAGGGCAATATCTAGGACCTTTACTATCTATAAATCCTCCATATATCGGAGTTAAATGCAAATTATTGCGAATTAATTCATGAGTTTTTAAAGTTGTTCTTGTTATGTGACAACTTACTTGCGGCATATTGTTTTTGATTTTGGGATCAAACGAAAAATATTTATCTGCAGCTGTACTTGGTTGAATATCTAATTCATCAAAAGAAATACTCTTTTTATCCACTCTTGCAGGAGTTCCAGTTTTTAATCGCTCAGTTTTTATTCCAAGATTATGTAAGCTTTGCGTTAATCCTTTTGCCGCTTGCTCTCCAGATCTCCCTGCAGACATTGATTTATTACCTATCCAGATTCTTCCTTCCAAAAAAGTTCCTGCAGTAATTATTATTGATTTTGCAGCATAGTAGGTTCCAAAAAAGGTTTTTACACCTTTGATTTTTTTAGTCTTATTCTTTGAGTTATTGGTAAAAGTTTCAGCCTCTTTTATCACTAATTCAGTAACCATAGCCTCCTTTAACGAAAGATTATCTGTGTTTTGGAGTATTTCTATCATTCGTTTAGAGTATTCTCTTTTGTCTGTTTGAGCCCTTAATGCCCAAACGGCTGGCCCCCTACTCGCATTTAAAATTCTTTTTTGGATTGCAGTTTCATCAGCTAATTGTCCAATGATTCCTCCTAAAGCATCAACCTCATGGACTAATTGACTTTTTGCTGGCCCACCTACAGCTGGATTACATGGTTGCCAAGCAATCCTATCTAAATTTATTGTAAATAACGCAGTAGAAAATCCTAATTTTGCTGTCGTAATTGCAGCTTCACAACCTGCGTGTCCCCCTCCAATAACAATAATGTCAAAAGACTCATTTGGGGATTGTGGATCTTTCATTATCGTGATGATTAGTTGGCTAAGTTTCTAAATCTTGTAAATTGGGGTTCAAATAATAATTTAACAGTTCCAACAGGACCGTTTCTGTGTTTCGTGACAATAATTTCAGTTATTCCTCTGTCTTCAGTTTCTGGATTGTAATACTCATCTCTGTAAATCATTAATACTAAGTCGGCATCTTGTTCTATAGATCCGGATTCTCTAAGGTCACTTAACATAGGTCTTTTATTTGTTCTTGATTCAACTCCTCTACTTAATTGAGATAAAGCAACTACTGGTACTTTTAACTCTCTTGCCATACTTTTGAGACCTCTAGTGATACGAGATAGCTCTTGAACTCTGTTATCAGGTGTTGTACCCTCCATTAGTTGTAAGTAGTCAATAACTATTAATCCAAGTTCTTTTTTCTGCTCAGCTATTAATCTTCTGCATAGAGACCTCATTTCTAAAACACTTAAATTAGGCTTATCATCAATAAAAATTGGCAATTGACCTAAAGAGTTAATTCCTTCTCCAAGTAAAGGCCATTCTTCTTGTTGTAGTCTTCCGGTTCTTAATCTTCCGCTTTCTATACCCACTTCCATAGAAAGTAATCTATATGTAAGTTGTTCTTTGCTCATCTCAAGGCTAAATACACAAACTGGAAGATCCTGGGATTGAGCTACATTTTTTGCTAGGTTTAAAACCATTGAAGTTTTTCCCATTGAGGGTCTTCCTGCCACAATTATTAGATCACTCCTTTGAAAGCCTTGAGTCATTGCGTCAAGGTCATAAAAATTGACTGGAATACCAGCTACAGATGTTCCTAATGATCTGGACTCTATTTCATTAAAAGTACTTGTAAGAATTTCTGCCGCTTGGGTCAGACCTTTTGTCGGTTTTTCTTGACTAATTTCAAAAATTTTCTGTTCTGCCTTATCTAAAACTTCATTGGTTTCTTGTGTTTGATCAAATCCTAGTTGAACAACTTCATTCCCTGATCGGATGAGTTGTCTCCTTATAAATTTATCACTAATTAAATTAGCAACTTGTTCTATTGAAGCTGTTGAAGAAACATTTTCTACAAGTTCTACTAATTTGGAATTGCCTCCAATCTTTTCAAGTGATCCATTGTCAGCAAGCCATGCGCTCATTGATGTTAGATCTGTAGGTTTGCCTTGTGTATGCAACATTAAGGCGGTTTTATATATCTCTTGATGAGCATTTATATAAAAGGCTTCTGGTTTAATCAAGTCTGCAATCCTTCCTATCGCATCAGGATCGAGTAAAATTCCCCCTAAGACAGCTTCTTCTGCTTGAATATTTTGGGGAGGAACTAAACCAGCGTTTTCATTATTAAAGTCCTTTTTAAAATTCTTATTAGACCCATTATTTGAAAAAGGAACTGAAACCATGTACTTAAAGACTTAGATATATACTCTGACTACTTTTCCAAATAATGCAACAAAGTTATTAACTTGTTACTTCAATGTTTACTTCCGCACTTACTTCTTGATGTAGTTTTATCTTTGCAACGAAAGAACCTAAATTATGAATATCTGGGACAGTTATGTCTCTTCTATCAATATCTTTTTTCGTAGCTGCCTCTATAGCTTCAGCAACATCTCCATTAGTAACAGTTCCAAAAAGGACACCATCTTCTCCAACTTGTTTCTTGATTGTAAATCTACCAATAGTTGCTAGTGCGGTTTTAAAGTCAATAGCTTCTTGTTTTACTTTCTCTGCAGCAATTTTTTCTTTTGCTCTTTTTCGTTCAATTTGTTTCAGAATTGAAGGAGTTACATTAGCTGCTTTACCAAATGGTAATAAAAAATTCCTTGCATACCCAGGCGCTACTTCTACCACATCACCATCTCTACCAAGAGTGGCAATTGATTCTGTTAAAACGACTTTTACTCTTTTAGCCATGAAAATATTTATTTATATATTTAATAATAAGACCTAGAGGGTAATTTTACTTTTTTTGCGAATCCTAATTTGGCAAGAATCTTAATATGTTCCCATGTTAAATCAATTTGCCCTCTAAATAATCCTTGTCTAGCTGAATTAGGAAATGCATGATGATTATTATGCCATCCTTCTCCAAATGTTAAAGCTGCAACCCAAGCGTTATTTTTTGATCCATCGCCACTTTCAAAAGGAGCTTTTCCCCAACAATGGGTAGCTGAGTTTACTAACCACGTAATGTGATAAACCACTACAAGTCTTAGAGGTATTCCCCATAGTACTAATGCCCATCCTCCAACATCTAATTTTTCCCCTATCGCAAACAAACATAAGCCAATAGGAATTTGTAAAAAGAGAAAATATTTATTAAGGAATCTATAGTATGGATCTTTAATTAAATCTGCACTTAATTTTGGTACTGCTTTTAATGCCTCAACATCTTTAAACATCCAACCCATGTGACTCCACCAAAATCCTCTCTTACTATTGTGATGATCAACTTCTGTGTCTGAGAAAGAGTGGTGGTGCCTGTGTAGACCAACCCAATCTATTGGTCCATGCTGGCAGCTGATAGCTCCACATGTAGCAAAAAATCTCTCCAACCATTTTGGGACAACAAACGATCTATGGGAAAGTAAACGATGATAACCCAAAGTGACTCCAAGACAAGCAGTTAACCAGTAAAAGAAAAATAATGCAGTTACTGCAGGCATGCTCCAAAACTGAGGTTGTAATGCAACTAAGGATAATAAATGGATGGCAATCATAAAAAAGATTGTTCCCCATGTTTTGTGTAATCTTGGAGGATATCTCTTAGAGTGACTAGATGGTTCAAGTAATTTATCTGAGAGTTCTATAACTTTTTCTGCAGGGACAGGTTTTTTTAATTTCGCTGTTTCTTGGAAGATAACTGATTTCATAATATTGGAAAAACTATTTTCAAAAAGGCCGATATGTAATATTATCATACTATACTATTGATTATTTTAATTATCTGTGAGCTTAGGATATCGCGATAAATTATTGAAGGGTCGAAGAGCGATGGCTCATTTGATTCATCTTTGGCACGAGAGGAATGGTTGGTCTCACAGGGTTTTACCCTTGCTGTCTGAAATACTTGATTTAGGAAGAGTACATAATTCTCAGATTTCAAATCTTAGAAATGGAAAGTTATCATCGCCTGGCCCGGAAGTTTTTCTTGCATTAGCACAGATCAATACGATTCTTGATCAAGGCATCGAATCGATAAGGGATCAATTAGAAAAGAATCATCCAGAATTATGGAGGTCATTACAAGATTCTGCTCTTCCATTAAAAAATGATGCTGATAATCCTTTGTCAGCTGGAGAATTATTTGAAATTTTTTCTGGATTAAAACCGCTCCCATTGTCATTTGACTGGTACATAGAGGATTCTGAAGCGTCTGTGTTAAGTGATGCTCTTTCAGATCATTTTTGTCAAAATAGGCCTTGGAGATCTTGTAAAACAATCATTATGGATGCGTATACAGTTTCTAAGACACTAAGAAGAGATCGTTTTGCAGAAGTGATAGCGGGAATAAAAGATTTTACAGCAGAAGAATTAGATGGTGAATTGTTAGATCTTTACGAGACCTCAAAAAAACTGTCTTATTTCAATGGAGGAGGACCCAATGCTTTTCTTACATACTTAAGAGATATAGCTTCACAAAAAAAAGAAAGTTTAAGAGAATGAAAAATAAAAATTATAATTTTCGCTTAGCCGAAGAAATGGTTATATCTGTGGAAGAAGGTTTAAAGGGTATTTTTAATGAAAGATCAAATCAAATCTATTACAAATTAAATAATATTTTGAAAATTTTTAAAGAAGAAAAAGTCTCAACTAGTCACTTTAATCAATCTACAGGTAGCGGACATGATGATTTATCTAGGCAAAAGATTGATGAGGTATTTGCAAAATTTTTTCTCGCAGAAAAATCAGCTGTCAGGATGCAATTTGTAAGTGGGACCCATGCTATAAGCTCCGTTCTTTTTGGTATTTTACGGCCAGGGGATTTAATGTTATCTGTAACTGGAACTCCTTACGATACATTGGAGGAAGTGATCGGTATAAGAGGAAAGGGCAAAGGTTCTCTATTAGATTTAGGAGTTGGATATCGTCAAATTAGTATGGATGAAAAAACAAATTCCTACGAAGATAAACTAGTAGATTTTTTTAAAGATAATAAATGTAAACTAGTATTTATCCAGAAAAGTTGTGGTTATAGTTGGAGAAAATCTTTAAATAATAATCAAATAAAACAAATCTGTAATCTTGTTCATTCGCTTAATCCTGAGACTATTTGTTTTGTGGATAATTGTTATGGAGAACTTGTAGAAGATAGTGAACCAATTATTAATGGCGCAAATATAATCGCTGGATCGCTAATTAAAAATTTGGGTGGCACTATTGTTCCTACTGGCGGATATATTGCAGGTGATTCTGAATTAGTTGAAATGGCATGTTGTAGATTGACCGCACCAGGAATTGGTGCTGATGCAGGAATTAACTTTGGTTTCGGAAGATTAATTCTGC
>QCTN01000006.1 GCA_003211135.1 Prochlorococcus sp. AG-673-L20
CAACAAATATTGGATTCTTTTAAACAAAATATTAAATTAAAACCTATACGCGTAATGAGGTCCTGAAGACATAATTCTCAACAAGGATTGTTAATTACTTTGGTAGCCATTTTCTAAACTATTTTTTCTATCTGTTGCTTTTTAATGATTTGCTTATTCTTAAATTGATAAAGACAAACATTTATATCAAATAATTATGACATAATTTATTTGTATTAACTTGTAATCTTTAATTACTTTAAATATGAAAAAGTTATTAGCCCTCCCATACGCGATTTGTCTGTTAGTTCTGATTGCTTGTTCGCCCAAGACAAAACAAACTATGGATGAGATATCTGAGTTAGAAGTAATAGATGTTTTATTTTGTGCCGAAAAAAATAAATTATCATTAAGCGTCGATGAAATTTACGAGACTAAGTATCCATGGATTTTCAATAAAGAAACTGGTGAGCTATACGAACGTGACATGGATAAAAATGAGTTATATCCCTTAGAAGTATTTATTGACGGTAAAAGCAAATTCGTATATGAATCAAAATTAAATGGGAATATTTTAGAAATAGAGGAAACTGAATTCTATCCTGTGAATAAAAAAATTTATGGTAAATATTTAATTGATTTAGATCAGTTAAAATCAAAAGCATCATATAAATATTCTGATGGCTACAAAGAAAGATATAAAGAAGATTGTATTAGAATCCCATTACCTGCTGGCATAACAATAAGGTAAATATTTATTCCAAGCCGAGCAAATTTATTTTTGGGAGAAGTAAGCGTTTCATTTATTCTAATTTTTAGTTTTATTTGGGATGAATCTTGCTTGTTTAACGAAATGTGAAATCTATTATTTAGGAAATGGGCAACTTGGGTAAACGTCTAGTGCAATTTCTTTTAAATACTCTATTTCACTTTTAGATAAGTATTTTTTTTCTGCATTGTAGATGTATTGCTTTGTATACTTTTTTGCTATCGAATAAGATAAATTATTTTCGTGATGCATCTCACAAACTGCGGTAATTACTCCAAATACAAACATTTCCTTTTCAGGTTTTGTTAAGGCAGCAAAACTTTGACTTGTTAATGCAATAATTGAAATACTAAATGATGCAAAAAGGAATAAGAATTTATTCATCAATACTCTATTAGTAAATTCTAGTACTAGTTTCATATTTAATACTTAATAGCCATCTGACAATAAAGATAGCAACCAACTCTACCTATTTATGTAAGTTAGGTTTATATTTTAAAAAATTCAAAAAGTTCTATAAAGTCTAGGGAAAACTATAAGAAAACCCCCTGTAAAGGGAGTCATTTTCCCTAATTTTTCCCTAAGTCAAATTAGGCAATCGCTGAAAAGCTAGTAGGGCGAGAGGATTCGAACCTACGACCTAGTACTCCCAAAGGACTCGGTTGTTCAAATAAAATTTCCTTTAAATCGTTGTTACAGACATAGTTATTCGTGGATGCATTAACAAGTTTGAGACTCAATATAACGATATCTTCGGAGATTTTATAAGGTCTTTATAGATTCTAGATCCCCCGACAGATCCCCCTCACGACCGAGTGCCTTATTTTGAAAAAGATAAATAGAAATAATTGACAGTAGATCCTAATTAAAGGAGTAAATTTTTATCGTAATAAGGATATTTTGTTACATCAATAAAGCTTTAATTAATTTAGGAGTTTATATATTTATCAGTTATGAGTGAATATGAATAAGCACAATAATAATGCATTATCAATCAGTAAATCTACATTAGACTCTATGATTTATAGACAAAAGGTACTTGGGGAAGAAGATAATTTAAAAAACAAATTAGCATTAATAGAGGAGTATAGAGAATGGATAACTGAGGGGATTTTTGAAAGTAATGCCCTTTATCTAATTGATAAAAGATAATTTATATTTAATAATCAAATCATGAATTAACCTAAATCTGAATTAATTAAAACTTTAAAACTACCATTAATTATTCTCTAAAAAGAATAAATAATTTAGTAAAAATAACTTTTATTAAAACTAATTAGTTTAGAACTAAACCACCATCAACAATTAAATTTTGACCAGTTACTGCTCGAGACCAAGGGGATGCAAAAAATAATACAGCATCTGAAAAATCCTCTGTAGTTGTTACTTTCCTTAAAGGAGTGATGCTGGAAATATATTCAAAAACACTTTCTGGCGTTCCCTTACTAGCATCAGTGATTTTCAATAATCCTCCTGAAACCATGTTTACTGTGATATTAAATTGACCAAGATCTATGGCTGCTGTTCTTGTAAGTGATAATAATCCACCTTTGGCGGCTGTGTAATCATGATAAGGAATTACTGGATTTTGAAATAAATTAGTTCCAATAGTTATTACCCTCCCAAAAGAATTATTTTTCATATTCGGAGTGAATATGTTGAGCAGATTTAAAAATCCTTTTTGAGTAGTTTCAATTTGGTTTTGAAAATCTTGCCACTCTATTTCATCAATTTTTTTTCTTTGATCACCATTAAAAATAAAGTCATTTATAGCATTATGGATAATTGTATTTACTTCGATATTTTGACTTTCCAATTCCTTTCGCATTTTAGAAACTTGATCTTTGTCTCTAATATCGCCTTTTATTAAAATTACATTATCTCCCAATGAATCAGATAATTTTTTAGCGCTTTCAAATGAGTTTCTATAATTGATAATTACTTTCGCACCTTCTCGATGAAACGATTTTGCTATTTCAGAACCCAATCCTCTTCCAGCTCCAGTTATTAGGATAGTCTGTTTTTCTATTGGTAAATTCATAATTTTTTTTTAAAGCAGAAACTACTCTTTATTTTTATTTGACTTTAAATCAAACATATTTATATTAAATATCCTATTTCATTTTTTTCAAATAATAGATTTTATTCTTGAGATTTCATTCACATTAATGATAATCAATTATTCACTCTATTTTAAACCAGAAAAAGATCTCTAGAAATAAGGGTCTTTTTTATGTTTAAAAATCAGAGTAAGTTATTGGAGATCAATTCAAGATATAAAACACACTCATCAATCAATTCATAAATAATTGACTTCGATATAAGGTAAGAGGCAATTAGCTCCTTTTCTTTAATCTTGCTATACCTGTATTAAATATGATTCTAAATATTTTGTTATGGCACTTTCAGAATTAACTGAGGAAACAAGGGCAAAGATAAATGATCTTCTTAAATATTGGAAAAAATGGGAGCATGTAAAAGATGCTGATGTTCTTCCACTCTTAGATGAAATAGCTACTTGCTATGGTGGAAAAGTTATAGATATATAAGAATTGAAAATATTATTATTTCTATAAAAGGGATAAATAAAACTTTGAAACGCTTTCTGCTTATATGTATGGAATAGCAATTACTTATTCGGTTTATGTTTTTTATTACTTAGTGGCTTTGCGTATTTAACCTTCAAAATGACCTCTCAAAAATGAAAATGCTTACTACTTATATGTATTTTTAATGAAGATTAACTCGCAGGGTTGGAGCTTAATTTTTTAGGATTGCAACTATATGATTTTTTTTATTTGAATAAAGAAGTTAAAAAAATTATTTAGTGGACTGGCTGATTGGATTTTTGATAATGAGCCAAATTATCCATCATTCGCACAATGTAAGTTATGGATTAAGAAACAAGATTCTCAATATATAATTTCTAAAAATGATGAGAAAGAAAATTTAATGTTGTTGACCTATTTTCCTATGAGTCAACGAATGAATAATGTCTTATACGTCAAATACCTTGACCAAATACTCTCTAAATAAATGAAACGCTTACTACTCGCACTGCTTCACTAATTAAGCACTATTTAGGGAATCTTCGAAGATACTAGATCCTTCTACAGATCCCCTTTCTTAATATGAGACAATTATCCAATAAAAAAGACAGGCTGGGAAACTTGTCTATAACTTGGATTATTAGAGTCGGGGCGACAGGATTCGAACCTGCGACCTAGTGTTCGAAAAGCACTCTACCCCCTATTAGCAGCACTACGTTTTCGAGCTATAATTAATATCTTGCGTAGTATTGCGTTATTTGTCGGTAATTTTTTCATCTAGAAATTGAGTTAATAATTTCCACATCATTTGGGATAGGGTAATAAATACATTTATCTGTATATGTTTTACCATCCTCAACTGATGAACTTGTCAACTCAGTGAGATTATAAACTTCAGTGCTAGATAAGGTAAGTTTCCCATTCTCATATCTATCAATATTTATTATTAAAGTATTCTTATTCTTTTTCTCAGATGTGAATACAAATTTTGTTTTTTGTGATGGGTATTCGTCCACAAATAGGGGTTGAATTGTTTCTAAATTATCATCTTCTTTATATACCCCATAAAGTTGGCCACTTTTAATATCAAAAATTGAATAATACCAAAACCAATCATCAAAACTTCCATAATTATCATACAGATTATTTAATATTTGATGATCATTTCTAAAAATTTTTCTTGGATCGATATTTTTATTTAAATAAGACATAAATTTTTCTGATCCACAGATAATACCTTTAATTTCTGGTTCATCTGATTTTTTAAATTTATTAATAAATCCCATATTTAAAAATGAGAAAGAAAACAAAAGTATAAGAAGTGATATTTTTTTCATTTGATTTTAATTAGAAAATTTAGTTAAAAATGTTAATGAGAATATTCTAAGTAAATATGTAATTGTCGGCTTTTTTTTTGCTCATGTAACCGACATAATTTCCAATAAAAAAGCGAGTCTGTGTTACTCGCTAGTATGAATTGGTTTTTAAGAGTCGGGGCGACAGGATTCGAACCTGCGACCTAGTGCTCCCAAAGCACCCGCCCTCCAATTTGAGACACCAAGTCTAATAAACAAGTGCTGCTATAGCTTATTAGTTGATATGACGAAGATTAATATGAGTCTCAGTACTGCACCTTAGTTATACAAAGACTATCAAAGATATACAAATAATCGCTAAATAATCGCTAAAAAAATCCTTGCGATTGTTATGGAAATCAGCTTATATAAAATTCCTTAAATAAATTAAATATGAAAAGTCACAAGGTTAAAACTGAAAAGATTAAGAGATCAAATCCAAAAAAAAATTCCGAAGAGATCAAGAACCTAGCGAGCATAATGAATACTACTTTTGAGAATATAGAAAAAAGTTCATGGGGAAGATATTCAACTGGTGTTCCAGTAAGTTTCTATGACTTAGATGCAATGACTCAAGGTCTTCAAAGAGGTTCTTTAGTCGTTGTTGCGGGAAGGCCTTCAATGGGTAAGACATCTTTCGCAACAAACTTATCAAGAAATGTAGCTCAGGCTAATAAACAACCTGTTTGTTATTTCAGCTTGGAGCAAAGTAAAGAACAATTAAGTTATAGATTTTTATCTATGGAGCTTGGGATTGAGTCAGGAAGATTAAGAACAGGAAGACTTCAAGAGGATGAATGGCCTTTACTTGGAAATGAAATAGAGAGAATTAGGGAGTTACCTTTATTTGTTTGTGATAAAGGTTCCATTAAAGTTAAGGAAATGCTCTCAAAAAGCAAAAAAATAAAAGAGAAATGGGGTAATGGTGAACTTGGATTAATTGTGGTTGATTATGTGCAAATGATGAATGGACCGAACAAAAAATCAAGGGATAAAGAATTGTCTAAGATTATTCTTGATCTCAAAGAGATGGCTAAAACCCTAGATGTTCCTGTTGTTTTGATGTCTCAACTTTCTAGAGATATTGAGAAGAGAGATAATTGTCGCCCAATGTTATGCGACTTAAGAGAAACTCATGGATTAGAGGCTCATTCAGATGTAGTTATTATGCTTTACCGAGATGAGTTTTATCATCCAGAAACAGATGAAAGAGGTATCGCAGAATTGATAGTTACAAAACACAGAAATGGTCCAGTAGGTACTGTTAAATTAATTTTTGAACCTCAATTTACAAGATATAGAAATCTTGCTGCATAATAAAATTAAGATTAAAGTGAAATGAGTTTTTTAGAAAATATAAATTTCAAAAAAGTTCGACCTCTACTTTTACCTGCTCTTGCATTATTTTTAATTATTAATGCAAATATAGAAAAAGATAATAATCTTAACTCCAAATATTGGCCTACTTCATGGAAAGATTTTAAGAAAAGTAAGGAACATAACCCCAATAGCAAAGAAAGGAAGTATGAAGCTTGGCGGCAAAGAGTATCAGTGATATTTTCGAAAGATTTAGGAAGTGCATGCAAAAATTCTCTCAACATTGCAAACTTAATAGATCAATACTCTGATGAAATTAATGTAGAAAAATTAGAGATTTATAATAAATGGGGAGTTCAACATTGGTCTCCTATTCTTTTTGTAAAACCAGAAGAGGTTAAGAAGAAAAGAAATGAATTGGTAAAAAAATATGGCTCAGAACAAAAAGTTTATTCTATGTTCGCAAATGATATTGAAGCGTTGGAAAAAAGAACTCAAAAAATAGTTAAAACTATAAATAGAGCTCATCAAGAATTTATATCTTCTAGTATTGATGTCTTAAGGATTGCTGGTTATGACGATTGGCAACTTTATTCAAGATGGAATAAAGCTGGGATTGCAGATTTGCTTTATTTTTATAGAGAGCAACATGATAAGACAAAGGGTAAAGAGAGTTATGTGAGTTTTGAAAAGTGGTTAGTTAAAGAAGGCATCTTTAGTAAGGAGGAAACTAATAATGGAGCATATAATCCTTATTCGGGGACTTATAGAATTACCATGGAATTCGATCGACTATGTAAACCATGGGGTGAATTGAAAAGAACCCCTAAGAGTTTTGGCTATACAAAAGATTGGTACTTTGGATTCTAAGTATTAATTAGAAGTATTAGAAGACTTCTTTTGATATCTGATTTGATTAATGCCTAAATTCACCATTGATAAAATCATTGCTGAAATTATTAAAGCGAGAATAATATAAAGCCCTCTAAATGGAATGATGGAACTTGAATTCCAAATTGCATGAAGGAACATTATTGTGATGAAAGGTATATAGAATTTTCTTTCTATGAAAAGTTTATATTTAAACTTTTTACCTTTTAAAACTCTCCAAAATGAAGCAACTGCGATTGCAGTCCATGCAATATGCCCAAAAGGTGAAAGAATTCCCCTTAGTTGAATTATTCCAATAAGAGAGCCTAAATTTCTAATTCCATAGTTAAGTGCATAGCCTGCGGATTCAAATGCAGCGAAGCCTGCTCCAACAGCTGCTCCAAAAAGTAGTCCGTTTAATATATATGGATATTTTGTTTTATCTTTTACTAAAATTAAGACCGCAATAAGTTTGGCAGGTTCCTCTATAAAAGCTGCAAACCAAGCTCCAGATGGAACTCCAAATTTATAAACATTTTCAGATAGGATGATCGTGATAAATATGGATAATAATCCACCAGTAATAACTAATTTCATTACATCCCACAAAGTAATATTTTTTGGAATATTAAATTCAAAGAATAAAAATACTGTTGATATTGGTACTCCAAATGATCCAATGAAAATAAGAGCTGGAATCAAATTAGACACTTCAAATTGTCTGTAAATGGCGACTAAACTATAGAAAAGAAGAATGGAACCAAATAATAACCTTCCAAATAACCATGGTTCAGGATAATCCAGCGCAACTTCTGAAATCTTAGGAGTAGTTTTATTTGTGCCTACAATTAAACTATTTTGAACATCATCGGATGATTTATTCTTAAAAAATCCATTAAAAAACTTTTTGAAATTAAAATCACCAAAGCCTTCCGCCTCTCCTATCTTCCCAATTTCATCAAATATGAGTAATAAATATTTCCATAAAGATTCATTCTCTTTTTTTGCCATTCTGCAAATTTTGAATCAATTAAACTTTATTTTATACTAAATAAATTTGAGCAATAGTTATACAGAGCTATACAAGTAATCGCTAAATAATCGCTTTTTGATGAATTGAGATAGCTGAGAAGTCAATCGGGGCGACAGGATTCGAACCTGCGACCTAGTGCTCCCAAAGCACCCGCCCTCCAATTTGAGACAGTAACCTAAATAAACAAGTCTGGCTATGGCAAGTTAGTTGCAATATCAAAGGAGTTGTGAGTCTCAAAAACAGGTCAAAGGTATACAAAATTATCTATAAATATACAAATCCTCGCCCGTTTGCCGCCCGCCTACGACCTAGTGCTTTTATTAAAGAGTAAAATATTATTGATTGACAGTCGATCTAAAATTGGAGGGATAAAACCTTCTTTTTTTTATGGCTAAAAAAGAATTTAAAAAAGTTCTTAACTTAAATACTTATGAATGGTGGAGAAATCATAGAAGGGTTGTAACCTTTGGTTTGTTTCTATCAATTTTTGCTTTTTATTTAGGAACCCCTGTTTATAAGGAAGCGAAAGTAAAGGATACTTGTGCAAAATTAAATACAAGCTATCAAATTACAGGCGATGAGGCGATGAAGAACCTTAATCTGAAGGAAATAAAAAATTATAATAATCGCGAGTTAGCCAACTATTACTGCGAGAGATATTTAGGCATTAAATAAGAAAAATGAAACGCTCACTACTCCCACTACTAGCTGCCCTCGCTTTACCTAATGCTGTAATGGCAGGAAATTGGGTTGAAGTGTCAAATTCTTATAATAAAGAAGGACAAAATTTTATTCGATGGATAGATGCAGATTCAATATCAAGGAGTGGTGATTGGATATATGCAAAATATAGGATAAAGACTGAATGGGGGTCAGGTAAAAGAGTAAAGGAGTTAAAGATTAACTGTAAGAAAGGCATTTATGTCCATGATTTTGATAATTCTTATGTACGAACTGTGCGTCAGAAAAATGGTAATTGGAAATTGACTTTTTTTGGGTTTGGGTTTGATGAAGCTAAATATCCACAATTGGAAGGGACATATAACTTTCTATGTAAATAAATGAAAGGCTTACTACTTACCCCGCTATATATTTTTTAAAAAAGTTTATTAGATCTTTTACAAAAAACTTTGCAACTAATAAGAGAAGGCAAATAGCAGCTATGAGCGGACCTGGTGCGAAATTAAAAATAATGGAAACAAGCAAACCTGTGGTTGATATCGTAAGGCCAAATATTGAAGATAAAACCATAGCAAATGGAAGATTTGGAACTCGTTTTTCTATACCGATTATGCTTGGAATTGATAAAAAAGGGATAACGCTAACCAAGCCTAAGGCTGTAATGGAGCTTGTTATGACTATGATGGTCGTGAAATTCAAAAATAAGTTATAAAAACAGGTTTTGATGGGATTAGCCGGATCAGATTGCTGATTTAATTCAGAATAAGTTGATTTACCAATGAAAAATGTTAGGAAAAAAAATATAAAAAGTACAAGGGAAGGAGCCAGTATTATCGTAAGTTCTCTTAAATTTGAAGTTAGGAGGTCACCAAATAAAACAGCTTCTAAATCAATTCTTATATCAAATAAGGGGATTATTGATACTCCAAAACCAAACATTCCAAATGTAAATATATTTATTACAGACGCAGTATTTCTATTTTTGTTAAATGAAGGTAATTCTGAAAGAAGAGCACCAATCACTCCACCAATAAAACCTCCAAACAAAGGATGTAGGCCAAGTGCTCTAGAAATTATTAATCCAGGTAAAATCGTAAATGAAATTAAATTAGCATTCCATAATTTCTTTTTATAAATTAAAGCAGTCCCTATTGCAGGACAAAGTATTCCTACAAGAATAATAATTAAGGATGGTATTAACCACCAATTATTTAAAACACTCATAATTGAAAAATATAGAGCAATTTTTAAAAAGTCAAAGGTGCCTCTTGGCACTTTCAATATAGGTCATCTGAAAGCACGATCATATTTGTGCCTCTGAAAATATTTGATTTATAAAATATTAATAAGAGAAGTTATTAATATCACAAGGTTGGCGAAGAACTGACCTTTTTGATGAGAAACCTAGTGCCTAGAGCGACATTACTCAGCAAAGTTATGCAAGGTATTGCAAATCCTCGCTCAAATCTCGCTCAGTCTCATTATTCCAACTTCTTTACAATAAAAAAGAGAGTCTGGGAAACTCTCTCTATGACTTGGTTTTTTAAGAGTCGGGGCGACAGGATTCGAACCTGCGACCTAGTGCTCCCAAAGCACCCGCGCTACCAAGCTGCGCCACGCCCCGCTACTGACTAATAATAGTCTATCACTAGCATTTTAGTAAAACGATTGCTGCACCAATACATTTGGCTTGTAGTGATTTGTAGTGATTTAGTGGAATTTATAGTAAATCCTCGCTAAATTGTCACTAAGGAAACCAATGATTTCTCACTAAATATAGGATCAAATAGTGAGGAATTAGATAAGCACCCGCGTTACTAATGACAACTTCAAAAGTTAATTCTGATTTTTGGGTACAAGGAGTACGTCAGCAATTAAAACTTACTTCAGGAGTTGGATCAAGTTACAGAATAAGCCAACAATCGGGCAGGTGTAAATTAGATGTCCAATATTCTGATAAATCGAGAAAAGTTGCAACATTACCTATTGATTGGAAGCAAGAAAATGCAAGATTAATTGAAAATTCAGTAATTAAAATTGCAAGATTTGTTTCTGCAGGGAAAACATTAAAAGAAGCAGTTGCAATTACATTTGGAGGTAATAGTGAAGCTCCTGAACCAACTGAAGATGAAGCCATTGTTGATTTAATACTTAGCTTTGATATTTGGGGTAAAAATAAAGTTGCTAATAAAGAAATAATGCAATCAACTTGGGATGACAGTTATCAGAAATATAGAAAGAAGTTGGAATATGTACTCTCAACCAATGAAGTAACCAACTCTAAAAGACTATTGGAGCTACTTGTTAAAGTTCAGATGCCCAACAGTAGACCACATTTACATGCAGGTACTCGAACAAGAGAACAAGTTGTTGGAGCTGTTTGTACTTGGTTAGAAGAATCAACAGAATTGGAAGAATTTGAAGAAGGTTATCTAAACCCTAAATTTTGGACTCCACCCAAAAAAGGAAGTAAAGCTAAGAAAAAACTTGTTGGTCATCATGTAAGTAAAACAGATGCAATTCCAATTTATGATGATGAATTTATTAAATTAATTGATGAAATAAGATCATCCAAAAGAGAAAAAATTGCTGCTGAGAGATACATATTTTTAATTCAGCTCATCAACGTATATGGCATCCGCCCACATGAAGCACCAAGATTATCAGTAGAAAATATAGGTGGTAAGAAAAGTGTTTATTGTAATAGCTCTAAGAGAACAAGTTTAGGATCAAGTCCAGAAAATAGAGAATTATATGGATTGCACCAATATTGGGAAAATGAATTTGATTTAATTAAAAAAATTGAGAATAATTATGCAATTCCTCCTAGTGGAGATAAAGGATTGGGAGATGCACTTGGTAAGTATTTAGCAAAGGTTGATTATTGGAAGCACTTAAGAGAAACAAGAAAGTTAGTTCCATACTCTATGCGTCACGGATTCGCCTACAGGATGCACCAAGATCCAAGATATAGCAAGAAGATCAGCTCAAGATTTGGAGCAGCTCTAATGGGTCACTCGCACCAAATTCATCTCGAAACTTATGGTAAATGGACACCGCAGGGCAATATGAGAACCACTTTGGATGATTTACTTTCTTAGTGTCTCCATTTTAAAAATAACTCGCCTTTATATTTATATTTCTGCATTATGTTTATCCAATCCAACTCATCATCATAATTAAATTTTGATCCTTTAATAGAATTTTCAAAATGCCAAATTGGTTGTAAATTTCTCCAACTACAACATAAATTCCATTGCTCAATATCTCTTAAATCAAATGTTGATTTTGGTCTTATGTGATCTATACACCAACCATTGTTTCCTCTATTGCTCCAATTCATCTCATCATAAAACTGCTCTTCAATATGTTTTATAAAAAAATCAAAACTACACCCGCATAACTTTTGCATACTTGCATCTCTATCAGCTCCCCTTCTTCTCAAAACCCTCCTCAGATTATCTTTCCACATGTGATTCTTTTTAAATATTGGATCAGTATTAAATTTCTTTTTCTTGTATTCAATATCGTAAGCAGTTAATTTTTCCTTATTTTTTATTCTGTATTGCCTGTTGTATTCTTTGATCCACGCAACACCTGCAGGGGACTCCTTCCACGCTTTATGCCTAGCCTTTAATATTGCTCTTCTATCAGGATCAGCCCACTCTGCAGCCTTATAAACCCTATCGTATTCCTTCTTCCTAGCTTTGTTATAACTAGCCTTCATAATTAATTACCCTGCCACCTTCCAACGCTTGCAACTGCTGTTGCATATCCTCCATTTTTTGTCTCATCTCCCAATTAATTTCTTGATTATTCATGTATCTGAAAATAATATCTGCAGCTTGGTTTCTCGCGTATGCTCTCTCTTTTGGATTGGTTGCTGTTTTGATAAGTGTTTCAGCTACTTTTGGAAAAGCCTTAAATAATTTATTTTTGCCTTCAACTGCTGATTCTTTAACAAGATCAGTATAAAATTTTTGCAATTCTGGTTCTTCTTTCCAATATTTTTTTACAGTTCTTGGATCAATACCCACTTCTTCGCATGCAGGTTTCCACTTCATGCCCTGCGAGTATTTAACAACTACTGCATAAACTTTTGCAGGTATTGCATCATTAATATTTGCTGCTGAAATTGTACTCATTCTCTTTCGTTTAATTCTTCTAAAATTTGTCTTTTTCTAGTTTTTAATGGAGCAAGTTCATTCCTGAACCAAGTCAACTCGCAGTTGATCTTGTATTCAATTTGTTCCAATTCATCCTCTAATAGTTTTCTCCTTTTCAATCTTGCCCCTTATCCCAAGTAGGTTGATTTGTGATGCCCCACCGCTCCCGCGCTGCCATAATCTGCTCCTGACTTAGCGGGGGCATGTGTTGCATCCCTTTTGGTCTATTTTCATGAAAATTTGCAACCGCATCATTTTTTGCTTTTGATTCAGCAATCTTTTTATCTAATATCATTTTTTCAGCAACTTCAACATCACGTTGCATGTTGGCAGCCAATCCAGAAAACCCTGCCTGCCTGTAGATAGGTATATCATCAACCCATAGTTGGTTTTGCCTGTATCTATTTAAAACATCTGCAGGGAGAGTATCTTCAGGCTTGGGATTAATTATTCTTTGTAGTAAATGAGGAGCTGTATTTTCCATCTCCATTCTTACTGCTAATTCAATATCTTTTGCTGATTTTGGCATCTTCCCAATCTTTTTATTTGGAAAGTTCTTTTGCATAAATTCAACATATTCTGCGGTGTTGTCTATTTGTGGAAATTCCATCAATAACCTCTCCTAAATTTTTGTAATCTGCGCTGCACATGTTCTTTTTTTATGTTGGGACATCTTTGAAGTAAAAGTTTGTTGGGGTGTTCCCCAGTTCTTTTGCATCTTTCGTACCAATGCAACGCAAGAGAATCGCACATGTTGCCATCATGCGGTGCAGCTTGCCTTGCAGCTTCATTGCAACGACTCATTAATTTCCATTCTTCTTGAGATAAATTCCAATCGGATTCCATACAGTAGAATTTCGTTAATTATTATTTTAATTATAACATTTTTATTTAATTTGTATTATTTAGTATTGCAATTATCTACCCTTATTTGTTATATTTATATGAAGGTTCAGAGCCTACCGAAAATATTTTCAGAAATCTGCAATATCACCCCCCTGTATTACAAATAAGGAATAATAATATCAGTATTAGTTATAAATAATTCAGCAAATATAGTTAATAAAAATATTTTAATAAGTAATAGAATATCACTTTAATATAAGTTATTTTGTATGTACAAATTACAACATCTATTTATAAACAATTCGCTATTGCTCTAATTTAGAAAAGAGCAACTGCAGCAGTAAATCGATTGCAATAGCTTGCTCATAATTTATTAACCAATTACACATGCCAAAAGATCAACGCTTTGGGCAGGCAGCAATCCTTCCTCCTGAGCAGCTCCAAGATTTATGTAATTCTTTTCCTGTTGGTCAGCATAAATACATCTCACTTGTATTAGCTTTCTCAGGTGCAAGAGTTTCAGAAGTGTTGGCTTTGCAATGGAGAGATATTAAAGATGATTACATCCTGTTCAAATCAATTAACACTAAAACAAAGAAAACTCGCAATGTAAATTTGCATCCAAAACTAAAATCACATTTGAAAGATTGGAAAGAAAAATATTGGTATCAATTTCCAATGTTAAATCAAAACAAAAGAAACCTTGAAAGGCGCGCTCCAACTCCTGATTGCTTCCTTTTTAGAGGAAGGTATAAAAACACCCATTTAACGCGGCAAGCCTACGATAAGCAATTAAGGGCGCAACTTGATTACTTACTTATAGAGGGCGCAACTACTCACTCATATAGGCGCAGCAATTTAACTGCAGCCAAAGATGCGGGAATTGCTTTATCTGACATTATGCAAATTTCAGGTCACTCATCACTTGATGCCCTGAATAAATATTTAGCTCCAAATGAGAAGGAGATGAAAAAGGTTGTTGGTGCTTTTGGATTTTAATTAAATTCTTTTTTACCTTCAATTTTTAAGCAAAGAGTCCATTGATCCAATTCTGGTTCAGGAGTATTTTCATCAATTACAACCATCCGCAATGTGGGTGGTTTTTTTACTTGTTGGACTTTCTCAATGCGCCTTTGTAATCTCTCCAAATCCTTGAAATTCATTGCCCCATAAATGATTTACTCCATTCTAAGATTTTTCTACAGAAAATACATGCAAAGAACAACATCAAAAAACTATGTTGGAAGATCAATTCTCAACACCTGATCTATTGCATCCCAATGCTTTTGGCGGGGATGTTGGAATGTAGGAGCGGTTGCATACTTATTCACAAATCTGCAGGGAAACAACAAAGAAGAACAAAAGAATAAAAATCAATCTACTTTTACAACATTGTTTGTAATTGGTTGTTGCCCAACGGATTTGATGTTGATATTACGCTTCCTACAAATAACCTACATTCAACAATTCACTCCACTTTGGGGTGGAGCAAACATACGCAAAGAATTTTATAGGTATCTTGTAGCTCAATCTGAGGGGAGCAATTTAGACTTTATAAGGTTTATTTGGTTTATATCGAATAGAACCTGCCTTCTTGCCACCTGTTATTTCTCCAAAACCCATATATTCCAATTTAACTATTGATTCAATACATATTTCCTTATTCCACTTTTTCCTATCTTTAGGACTCAAGGCTTGTTGGATTTCCCTCCAAGCAACAGGAGATTTACTTCTTAAACAAATATTTTGTATTTTCTCCATTCGCAGCTCTTCATCACTTTTTGTATTTTCCCTTTGGAAGTTAATAGCAAAGTCATCAAAGAAATCTACAAATTCTATTGCTGCAAGCAATGTATCTTTGGATATGTGTTCAACAGGTTCTTCAATATGTTTGATGATATGAAGCAAGCCTGCAACGCGCCCAACTTTACCTGCACTTTTGCAAAGCAATGCAGCATGTGATGCAAGTTTTGATGCCTGCGCTTCCACTTGCTTTTTAAATTCATAATCAAAAAACAGTTGTTGCGCTTCATCTGATAACTCATAAGTAAAATACATTTGCCCATAAACTAACTTCAGAAAATTCTGCAGGTATTGTTTAGCAGTTCTATGCTCCTCCTTTTGCAGTTGGGACAACACTTGGAGTTTTACAGGAATTGAAGGTAATGGAGAAAAAATATTCCGCGCCCATAAACCATTCTCATCTCCATTTTTTATAAGATCAGCAAGAATTTTATCTTGGATATTCCCATAAAGTGATACTTGGCTTTTGCTGCAGCTCCTAACTTTGGTGCTTCCTTTGGAGTCCAGGCGGATTGATGTAAAACCACCTCCATCAAAATATTCCAATAAACTCTCTACTTGGCTGCCCCTTCCCTTTGTATATTTATTCATGCTTTGGAAGAACCCACTTAATTCATCTCGCAGTATTAATAGTGATCTTCCCTTTTGCTCCTGTATCTCAAGTTGCTTTTGCGTTGATTCTTCAGTTAAGTCCCCTACAGTAACCATTGTCCTTGTAGGTGGTTCAACTTTCTCTTCCTTATTTTTTGCTGCCTGTAAGTATTCAGCAAATTCAAATTTATATTTATTGCTAATTTCTGCTTCAATCTGACTCAATGGTTCTTTTATTAGATTCCTTAAAAGTGGAGTCTTTTTAGCACCTGTTTTACCTACTGTAATTACATAAAGATTTGCAGGTACAACATAATCTGAACCCTCATTCAAGATTACTTTTGTATCTAGTCTCAATGCACCCGCAACCGCAGGGAGGAAAGTACTAATAATTAAATAATCAGGATATGGCAAGAATTTAGTAATTACTCTTAGATTCTTGGATAGTTCAGGTGGAAAGATATTCTCCAACTTAATTTTCTTTTCCTTATTAATTACTTTTGAGTTTTCATAAACCCATTTGCGCCCACCGCCAAATTTGGCTTGCCATACTAAACAACCAATATCAGATTTAATTGGTTCATAAATTGTTGGCAGCTCCTTAATAGGATTCCAATAATCACTTTCCCACTTTGCACTAATACAAATTTCAGCAGTTATTTCAGCACCAAAATGCTTTTTCATGCCTGCCAAAATGTTTATACAATCAAATCTTTCTCCCTTACCTGTAGTTGATCTATTAACAACAAAGCCAAGCATCTCAACTGCAAGCGGGATTCTTGTTTCTAGTGGCAGCCTAGTAAACCAATTACCCTCATTTAATTCTGCAGTATTATAATTTTTTGCTCTTTGGGAAAAAGGTTTTGTAAGGTCAGTAGTAGTTGCTGCAGGTGGGATTTCTTTTTGATCTTGAATTTTACCTCCAAAAATTAACCCTTCAATAAATTTTGGATTGTATATTAATATCCCTTTTTGTTCTCCCCATCCTTGAGAAATCCTATAAAAAATAGTTTTTTTACCTGAAGGATGAAATCCACCAACCGCTCTCATCACTTGGCAGGGGGAATGAATACTCTTATCAGCACCAAAATCCTCATCTTGCTCATTGCAAATTACCTGCAATCGCTTTTGCATCTTGGTAAACCTTTCCTTATCAATAAACTCACTTAATAAGAAATAAAAATGCAATGATTTACCTCCTGAGAAGGTAACAAAGGAAGCGGGCATTGCCATTGCATCAAATACAACTTCAACTTGCTTTTCCAAAGGTAAATTCCCATCCCCTTCAGTAAACAAGCATCTTGCTCCTTTTATATGTGAGTTACTTGCACCCCACGTTTTAACAAAACCTGCAGGGTTTAAATCTTCTTTTCTTGAACCATAATCAGCAGGCTTTTCAATAGTTGGATTAACTATTAAACCAAGAGAATGTTTAGGATTCTTTTTTAAACAATCTTCAACCTTCTTTTCAAAATTAGATTCTGTTGGGAAGTGATAGCATCTACCACTCTCCTTTTTGGGTGGGAAGATAGTCCAAATAGGTTTTGGATTTGATATTAAACCTGCATGTAATTTTGCAGTTTCCCAATCAACCAACGATTTTCTTTTATCAGAAATTTGAGTCATAATAAGTATGTAAAATTTAATTTTTTAGGGTTGTTGTAGCAGCCCTTTTTTTATGAGTTACGTTGATTATTTTCTTCATCCACTTCCCTCTCAACCATCTGCAACAGATGTTCTATAAGTAATACTTTTTGCTCTATATTCATCCCCTTATCTGCAGCCAACTGCAGCTCCAATTCAAATCTTTTCTTATTTATATATGACATAATCAGCAACCAACAGCAGGTGCAGGAGGAGCTGTAAATTCAGCCATACGCAATAGGATTTGCTCAACATTCCAAAGAATTGGGGAAGTTTTGCCCTGACTCACTTTTATATAGTGGATTCGAGGTTCAAGAAAACCATCCCTCCTATAATTCTGCAGGGTTGCAAAGTGTATTCCTATTTTTTCAGCAGCTTCTTTGGTGGAACACCAAGAACCAGAAGGGAGTGAATTAGGTACTCCATTAAATTTTTTCAGCATATTTTGGACTAGGAGCTGACTCTTCTCTTCTTTATGAGTTCGTTATAAACAGGGATATTCGATTCTTCCCAAATGACATCTTTATACTTTTCCTGATTTAAAAACTTCTCCCAAGCCTTTGGGGAGTTTTCCGTTTTAGGATTGTATTCAGCAGAAATCGAAGAACCATCCAATAATTTGGATTGATCCTTTTTGGGATAACGATTGTTTAACTTGCTCATAAACAGAAAAGATTGTTTACTAGCCCGTCATCCCGCTAAAGATAAAATCTCGCAGTTGGAAAATCAGTTCTCTTTTCGACTAATAAATGAGTAACTAATTTTTGGCGTTCCAATGCCAACTTGCTATCAATATAATCTCTTTATTTAATTACTGCAAATATTTATAAGTAATTACAAGCTGCTCACTAATTCTCGCTAAAATGTGGGACTGATCCCTGTATTCCCAACAGTTTTCAAGACCCTCACTAATCGTCACTAAATAAACTGTAATATTTTTGCTTAGTCTAGTTATTGCAATGCTTCTAGTTTGTAATACCGATAGCTCCCAAAGCACCCGCGCTACCAAGCTGCGCCACGCCCCGCTCATAAGATCTTAATTCATAACAGTCATCTATAAAAGACCAAATTGCAAAATATTTTATAAATAAAAGGTTTTCAGTAATAATACATTCATTTTTACTAATATCCGTGGCTTCTTTTTTAGTAAAAAAGTTTGCAAATCTTTTGGAGCTGCACTAATAAATCCACTAAAATTATCTAATGATACAAGTTGTTCTTAATGAGGTTTCTTCTACAGATTAGATTAAATTATTATTTTTTAAAGATTCTGATTAAAAAATTCATTCAAGTTAGAATAAGGTTAGAACTAATTAGTTAAACCTTTCAAACTAATTCCCAGATTATGGAGAATGAAAAAGCTCATAGAACTAATCGAAACATATAAAGATTTTCCTAATAAAGGAATTGAGTTCAAAGATGTCCTTGGAATTATTCAAGAACCAAAGATATTCAAGGAACTTGTTACGAAGATGTCAGCTAGTCAAATTATAAATAATGCCGATGCAATAATTTCTATAGATGCTAGAGGTTTTATTTTTGGTTCTGCAATTTCTTTCCATGCATCAAAACCAATGATTGTAGCAAGAAAGCCAGGTAAGCTCCCAGGAGAACTTTTTAAAAAATACTATAGTCTCGAGTATGGCGAAAATTCGCTTTCTGTTCAAAAAAAAGCCCTACAAAAATATAATTCTTATGCGATTGTTGATGATTTATTAGCTACAGGAGGGACAGTTAATTGTATTTCTAATATACTTAAAAGTAATAATAAAGAAGTTACTGGACTTTTAGTTGTAGTGGAATTATTGAAGCTGGAAGGAAGACTAAAACTTGATTTTCCAATTGAATCATCGGTAATTTTTTAAATGGTTTTTCTATCAAATATCTAAAAATTTTGGTTAATAAAAATTAGTAAGTTTAATGAAAAAATTCAATAATAAAATTAAAATTGCAGTTAATTTGTTACGAATTTAAATTAATCCTATAGATCCGGCTGTTATTCCTACAATTAGAAAAAAAGAAAATTCTGCCAAGTCTCTAGGCAATGAATTTACAATAATTTTGAATCGAGTCATTTTACCTTGTGCTCCTCAGGTTATATTTTTCAAAAATCTAACTTATTTTTGTTTAAGTCGAGGAAATTTTTGTTATATTTTCCTTTTTTCTAAAGAATTCACTATGATTATTTTTTTCTTAAAAAAAATTAAGTTCAAAAAATAATGATTTTAAAGTTATCAAATATTTATAATGCTATATTTCAATTAAACCTTTTTAAGATTTGTTTATTAAATGGATTATAAAAAAAAATCTTTAAAAAATCTTCGAAGTCAAGAAACTTTCGAAGAAATTGATACTAGGCTGGCTACCGGTTGGTATGTAGATTCAGTGAATATTAATAAGAAAAAAAAATATAAAACTAAAGAGGTTTCTTTTAGAATTTCAAAAAAAATAAATTAAAATTACCTGAAATAATAAAAGTGGTGAGATTGATAAACTGTCACATATTTTTTGGAAATGTATCCGTCGCTACTTGATTTTGTGTAAGTATTTACTCTATTATAAATTGTCCTTTAAATTTCGTGTGAGGAAATTTATGAAGCTTTTCCAAAGCTTGCTTGTAGCTCCTGCAGCATTAGGCTTACTAGCCCCTATGACTGCTACAGCTAATGAGCTTAATATTACTGAAGTAACTGATTATTCTTCATCAGAAGAAATTCAGAGCATTAGTGATTTTAACCCTGCAAAAGAACTTGCAGTAACTAACAGCCGTGTTGATGGCTTAGAAGCTAGATTCAATAATTTTGAAGCTGGTGCTTTCTCAGAAACAACAACTGCATCATTCTCTGTTGATTTTGCAATAGGTGCACTTGACGGCAAAGGTACAACTACAACAGTTACAGATGGAGACGAAACTCTTCAAGCTGTTTACGGTTTCCAGATTGATTTAAACACAAGTTTCACTGGTGAAGATTCATTAGACATCTCACTTGATGCTGGTAATGGTGTAACTTCTAGTGGATCATTAACTGGACCACTTGCTGAATTTGACCTTAATGGTGGTAGTGAAGCATTAACTGTTGATGGTGTTTCTTATACTTTCCCAGTAGGCGATAAAATGACTGTTATTGTTGGCGACAACACTGACGGTAGTGCTATGTTTACAACAGCATGTGCTTATGGTGGACCATCTAATACTCTTGATGATTGCGCTAATGTAAATGCCGGAATCACTAATGGTGGATTAGCGGTAGGAGCAAGCTACGAAATCGGTAACGGCTTCACTGCTGCTGTCGGTTATGCTGGTGCTGAAACAGGAATCTTGACTGAAGGAGTTATGGATGCTTATGGTGCTAACCTTTTTTATGACGGAGGTAGCTACGGAGTATCAGTGACTTACGGAATCATAGAACAAACTGCTACTACTGAAAATACTTACACCGCCCTTAATGGTTACTATTCTTTTGATAATGGCCTTTCAATCAGTGCTGGTTATGAAGTAGGTGATCTTGGTGGTGGTACTGCACTAGCTGATGAAACAGAAGCATATTTCATTGGAGTTAATGGTGAAGTAGGTCCAGGTGAATTAGGCGCTGCTATCGGTACTGCTGGAGTTACAACAGAATCTTCTGGTAACATGATCGAACGATTGATGTATGAAGCGTACTACTCTTACGAAGTAAATGATGGAATGACAGTCACTCCACTTGTTTATGTTAAGGAAGGAACTTCAGCAACTGATACTGATGAAACTGGCATGATGGTTAAGACATCTTTCAGCTTCTAAGTTCATTAATTTGATTTAGAAAATCTTACACACTTTAAAAGACCTGTCTCCTGACAGGTCTTTTTTTAATGCTTCTCATTAAGTTTGTGCCTATCAGTATTTTGTACTAAGGGTTCTTAACAACTATTCTTTTATTTGTTACTATAAAGATAAATATTCTGTGTGAGGAATTTATGAAGCTTTTCAAAAGCTTACTTGTAGCTCCAGCTACTCTAGGACTTTTAGCTCCTATATCTGCAATTGCAACTGAAGTTAATCTCGATGAGATTTCAAACTACTCTGATGTAGAGAGTATAGAATTTGCGAATTCTTTTAAAACTGATGAATTAGCTGAAAGTCAGTTAATTGCTGGTGGAGAAGGAATGGTTGATAGTCATAATCATGATTCAGATTCTTTTTCAGAAACAACAACTGCATCATTCTCTGTTGATTTTGCAATAGGTGCACTTGACGGCAAAGGTACAACTACAACAGTTACAGATGGAGACGAAACTCTTCAAGCTGTTTACGGTTTCCAGATTGATTTAAACACAAGTTTCACTGGTGAAGATTCATTAGACATCTCACTTGATGCTGGTAATGGTGTAACTTCTAGTGGATCATTAACTGGACCACTTGCTGAATTTGACCTTAATGGTGGTAGTGAAGCATTAACTGTTGATGGTGTTTCTTATACTTTCCCAGTAGGCGATAAAATGACTGTTATTGTTGGCGACAACACTGACGGTAGTGCTATGTTTACAACAGCATGTGCTTATGGTGGACCATCTAATACTCTTGATGATTGCGCTAATGTAAATGCCGGAATCACTAATGGTGGATTAGCGGTAGGAGCAAGCTACGAAATCGGTAACGGCTTCACTGCTGCTGTCGGTTATGCTGGTGCTGAAACAGGAATCTTGACTGAAGGAGTTATGGATGCTTATGGTGCTAACCTTTTTTATGACGGAGGTAGCTACGGAGTATCAGTGACTTACGGAATCATAGAACAAACTGCTACTACTGAAAATACTTACACCGCCCTTAATGGTTACTATTCTTTTGATAATGGCCTTTCAATCAGTGCTGGTTATGAAGTAGGTGATCTTGGTGGTGGTACTGCACTAGCTGATGAAACAGAAGCATATTTCATTGGAGTTAATGGTGAAGTAGGTCCAGGTGAATTAGGCGCTGCTATCGGTACTGCTGGAGTTACAACAGAATCTTCTGGTAACATGATCGAACGATTGATGTATGAAGCGTACTACTCTTACGAAGTAAATGATGGAATGACAGTCACTCCACTTGTTTATGTTAAGGAAGGAACTTCAGCAACTGATACTGATGAAACTGGCATGATGGTTAAGACATCTTTCAGCTTCTAAGTTCATTAATTTGATTTAGAAAATCTTACACACTTTAAAAGACCTGTCTCCTGACAGGTCTTTTTTTAATATTGAAGTAATTTTTGTGTATTAATTATGAAAGGTTTAATAAGAAGAAATTAATATTTGGAAGTTTATATATTAATGTTTCATATTTTAGAAATTATGTAGAATTATCCTAATAATTTAAAAATAAAATATTTAACTTCTGATATAAAATTTATATTGATTTCTCTTATTGTTCTCGATAAATATTAACAAAAATTTCTTCATGACTCCTATATTTAAATGTCTTATTTGTAGAAAAGACATTGAAAGATCAAAAAGAACTTACTGGAGCAAAAAAGGTCATTTACTTTGCTCTACATGTTTAGATAATATAGATATATATTCAAAGAAAAATAAACTATAAAGATTAACTTTAATGTTTATAGTTACATTTCATATTTTATAATATTCACTATTTCTATCAGTAATTTTGGTCTTTAGAATAAACAGACCAATTATTTTATGTAAAATTAACGAAGCTAAGAATTATAAATTTTTTACAGCTTTATATAGTAAATGACATATGGATGAATTTTTAAAATAAAAAATTCATCCATATGTCATAAGTTTCTAAACAAACAATGTTTTCACATTATTTTCGTCTTAGGTATGAGTTCTTAGAGTTTAAAACCAGCCTGGAATGATTTGACCAGTAGTAACATATGCACCAACAGCCGCAACAAAACCTAGCATTGCTGCCCAACCATTAAAACGTTCAGCTTCAGGAGTCATGATAAAAAATAAAAAAGATATTAACTATCGTAACAGTATTTATGAAGCTTTGTAAAGTATTTTTCTAAATTGCCTCTTTAATGCCCTTTAATTCAGGTTATGTGAGCTGTATTTTTCAAAAATGATACAAATATGTGTAATTAATTCCTTCTTTTGACTAATAGCATTCCTCGTTTTGTGATGAAAGTATATCCTCGTTTGTTAAGGCTGGTTGAAAATTAAAAGCAATATTGAAATTTTCTCTCCACATTTTCAAAATCCTAAATAATACTAATGTATTTTGTGCATTGCAAATAATTACTCCAGATCCATCTTGGGGAGTATGGGCTATAAAAATTAACTCAAAACCCTCGATATATTGATTTAATTTATTCTCTTTTAGAAAACCGCAAAACTCTTTAGTTGCAAATAACTGATCTTCAGCGTTTTGGAAAGACCAATTAATAACGTATAACTGCATTATAAAAAAATTATTTAATTATAAATCCAAATATAATTTATTTCTATTTATTATAAAAATAATGGACTCAATGTTTTTTAATGTGGGTCGCCTGAGATTCGAACTCAGGACCAGCCGGTTAAAAGCCGGATGCTCTACCGCTGAGCTAGCGACCCATTTGTAAAATTGAGTACATATGAAATTATCCCTTTTTAAGGTAAAAAAAACAACTTAATATCCTAAGTTGAACAATTGAAATACAATTCTTAACTTATGATGTAAAAAATTAAAAATACTCTCTTTATTTGCAGGTGAAGGGTAAGATATAGATTAGATTAACTAATTATTTAAAATGTTAAGAGCAATTGTAGTTTTCGCACCAATTATTGCAGCATTAGCTTGGGTTGTCTTTAATATACAAAAACCAGCAAGAGAACAATTTAATAGAGACTTTTTGGGAAAGGACTAATTTGATTTGATAGATAAAGAAGTAATTGTAATAGGTGCAGGGCTAGCTGGTTGTGAAGCTGCTTGGCAGATAGCTAATTCAGGGATAGCTGTAAAACTTATTGAAATGAGGCCCTTTAATTCAACGCCAGCTCACCATACTAGTGAATTTGCAGAATTAGTTTGTAGTAACAGCTTTGGAGCTTTGAGTGCTGATAGAGCAGCAGGATTGTTACAAGAAGAATTGAGAACTTTTAATTCTTTAATAATTAAAACAGCAGATAAATACTCTGTCCCAGCTGGCGGAGCTTTAGCAGTCGACAGATCTAAATTTAGTTATTCTTTAACACAAATATTATCTAATCATCCTCTTGTGGAAATTAAGAGGCAAGAACAGCTTGAGCTCCCAAATAAAAAAACAATTACTGTAATTGCAACTGGACCCTTAACTTCAAATAAATTAGCTAATAAAATAAAAAACTTTACTGGTTTAGATTCTTGTCATTTTTTTGATGCAGCAAGTCCTATTATCTTTGGTGATACTATTGACCATGAAATCGTTTTTAAGGCAAGTAGATACGATAAAGGAGATCCTGCATATTTAAATTGTCCAATGAATAAATTGGAGTATTTTAATTTTAGAAATGCATTGATAAATGGAGAACAAGCAACTTTAAAAGACTTCGATAAAGAATCCGCAAATTTTTTTGAAGCTTGTTTACCTATAGAGGAAATAGCTAATAGGGGTATTGAAACAATGAGATATGGACCCTTGAAATCTATTGGCTTATGGAATCCAGATTGGGGGGATTTATTTGATAGAGAAAATAGATTAAAAAAAAGACCGCATGCAATTGTTCAATTAAGAAAGGAGGATCTTGAAGGTAAATTACTGAATATAGTTGGTTTTCAAACTAATCTCAAATGGTCAGAGCAAAAAAGAATATTTAGGATGATACCCGGCCTAGAAAAAGCTGAGTTTGTACGTTTTGGAGTAATGCATAGAAATACATTTTTAGAATCCCCTAGATTACTTCTGCCAACACTTCAATTTTTGAAAAGAGAGACTCTTTTCGCCGCTGGTCAAATTACAGGCACTGAGGGGTATGCTGCTGCGGCTGCGGGAGGTTTGTTGGCTGGAATAAACGCTTCCTTATTAGCCAAAAATAAAAGTCCAGTAACTTTTCCTAACGAATCAATGATTGGCTCTCTAATGAACTTCATTAGTAGTAGAAATGAAATTATGTCTAATCAGAAAAAAAATAAATTTCAACCAATGCCTGCTTCCTTTGGTTTGGTCCCAGAATTAATTCATAAAATAAAAGATAAAAAATTAAGATATAAAGCATATCAAGAAAGGTCACTTAAGGTATTGCAAGTATTTAAAAAAAAATTAGAGACATCTTTTGAAAATGATCACTTACTAGTTGAGATTAATTAAAATAGATTATTCATGAAATCAAAAATGAAATTAAATAAAGAAAATTTCGATGCAATTATTGTTGGTTCAGGTATAGGAGGTTTGGTAACAGCATCACAATTAGCTGCTAAGGGAGCCAAAGTCCTCGTTCTTGAAAAATATATTATTCCAGGGGGAAGTGGAGGTTCATTTAAAAGAAAAGGTTATACTTTCGATGTTGGCGCTTCAATGATTTTTGGGTTTGGAGAGAAAGGTTATACAAATTTATTAACTCGTGCCCTGAAAGATGTAAATGAGAAATGTGAAACTATTCCTGATCCCGTTCAACTTGAATATCATCTTCCAAATAAACTTAATATTTCTGTAGATAAAAGTTATGATGAATTTATTAATAAATTATCAGCACGTTTTCCACATGAGAAGGAGGGCATAAAGAAATTTTATGGAACTTGCAAAAAGGTTTTCAATTGTCTAGATTCCATGCCTCTTTTATCGATAGAGGATCCCAGTTATCTTTTTAAGGTATTCTTTAAGGCGCCATTATCCTGCTTAGGCTTGGCTAGATGGCTTCCAATAAATGCAGGAGATGTTGCAAGAAAGTTTATTAAGGATCCTGAACTTTTAAAATTTATTGATATCGAGTGTTTTTGTTGGTCAGTAATGCCAGCCCTTAGAACTCCTATGATCAATGCGGGAATGGTTTTTACTGATAGACATGCTGGAGGTATAAATTATCCAAAAGGGGGAGTTGGTAAGATTGCGGAGAAATTAGTTTCTGGTTTAGAAAGACTTGGAAGTAAAATTCGTTATAAAGCGAATGTGACTGAAATACTATTAAAAGAGGAAAAGGCAGTAGGAGTAAAGCTATTAAATGGAGAAGAAATTTACTCAAATATTGTTGTATCTAATTCCACTAGATGGGATACTTTTGGGCTTAATAATAATAAAAATGGATTAATAAAAAGTGATAAAGTACCAAAAAGTGAAAATAAATGGTCAGAAACTTATAAGCCCTCGCCTTCTTTTGTCTCAGTTCACCTTGGGGTTACAAAAGATTTAATAAATAAAGACTTTAATTGTCATCATATAATTGTAGATAATTGGGATGAGTTAGAAAATGAAAAAGGGGTGATTTTCATCTCTATACCGACTTTACTTGATCCATCCTTGGCTCCAGAAGGTAAACATATTATCCATACATTCACTCCTTCATCAATCGAAGAGTGGGAAAACCTCTCAAGAGAAGATTATCTTAAGAAGAAGCAAGCTTATTATTCATTTCTTATTGAAAAAATTTCTAAAATAATTCCTGGTTTAGATCAAAATATTGATCTTAAAGAGATAGGTACTCCAAGAACTCATAGAAAATTTCTTGGGAGATTCGAAGGTAGTTATGGACCAATTCCTAATAAAAAATTACTCGGATTACTTCCTATGCCTTTCAATACTACAAAAATTAAAAACCTCTATTGCGTCGGAGATTCCTGCTTCCCAGGCCAAGGTCTTAATGCAGTAGCTTTTAGTGGTTATGCTTGCGCTCATAAGATAGGATCAAAATTAAATATAAATAGTTTTAATTTACCAGACTAAAAAAGATTAATCAGATGATAGAAAAGTTCAAAACTCTTTTTTTTGTTAAAAGTTCTTTAATATCATTATATTTAGCACTTACAATCCCTATCCCTTTTATTACAAGTGAAAATTTAAAAATATTATCAATAATCTTTTTTATCTTTGGGTTACTTTTAATTATTAATATCACTAATGATTATGTAAATACTTGTGATAATAAAATTTCTTATGAAATAAGCTTTATTTCTAAAATCTTTGGAAAAAAAAATTGGGAAATTTTTTGGAAAGATATTAAATTAATTAAATCTTTGCCAACCAGCCAAGGTAGTAAGGTACATTATTTTATTAGTAATAAAGATGAAAGTTTTCTTGTGCCGCAAAGGGTTGAAAATTTCAAAAGATTTATTTCCATTGTAGAAAACAAAACTAATTTAAATATTAATGGGTTATCTTATATTTCACCTTTATGGACATATAAATTACTAACTTTCTTATCTGTACTGATGATAATAGGTGAAATAATAACTTTTACAATTTAAATATTATCAATACTAAATCTATATCCTTGCTGTCTAACGGTGGTAATACCTCCTCCTTCTCCTAAACCTGCTTGCTCTAATTTTCTTCGTAATGTCAGAACTTGAGTGTCTACTGATCTTGGTCCTCCGCTAAATGGCGGCCATGCCAATCTTAAGAGCTCTTGGCGACTCCTAACTATTCCTGGAGGCATAAGTAAAGCACAAAGCAATGCAAACTCTCTAGGGCTCAATTCTACGGGCTTTTCGCTTAGGGTAACTTGCCTTAAAAGTAAATGAACCTCTAAAGGACCTACTGCAACCTTTTCCTGTAAACCTATACGACCTCTCTTTAGTAGAGTTCTGCATCTTGCGGCTAACTCCTCTAATCCAAAAGGTTTTCTTAGAACATCATCAGCCCCTTCATCTAATAAGCTGACTAATGGTTCTACTCCAGATCTTGCGGTTAGAACAATAACTGAGCAACCCAATTGTTGAGCTAACCTCATGGCAGTATTTTGTTCTAATATCTCAGCACTGACAAGTAAGTCAGGAGACTGTTCTCGACATAAGTCAACAGCTTCCATTGCTGATCCTACAGCGGCAGCTAAATGACCATCTTGACGAAGTCTTTGTACTAAGACTGTTCTTAGTGTGGGGTGAGGTTCAACAACTAGAACTCTCGAGGGTGTTTGAGAGGTCGAAGGCAATTGGGAGCTGCCAGGAGCTGAAGCTAAGATTTGCTCAGTTGATTGCATTCTTAATTACTGTTTGGCCAGGCAATTTTTAATCATCCTTAATAAGGTATAACAAATGCTAAATAAAAATCAGAATCTATCTAATTATGACATCATTTGAAAATCCATTAGCAATTCGCCATTTTCAATCAATTTGCGATAGTTGCCAAGACCTAGTTACTAGATTTCATAGTCCTTCAGACTTGAAATTGTATAGTGATGGTTATCTCCAAGCCTTAAGGAATTGCAATAGCTTAGAGCTAAAAGATCAAGAGAAATTAGAAGGATTGATCGAAAGATGGATACTAGATCCATCCAGCTTTATAAATCCAGACGGTGATGAAAATAAAGGTTTTTTTGATAAAAAAAAGATTTAAAATATTAATTTTTATTAACTAAAATTAGTATTTATACTTAGTAAATATTTTAAGACGCTAATGCAATCTCGATTTTTTCTTTCAATGTGCCTGAATTGTACATCTCGATAAGAATATCTGAACCGCCTAAGAATTCTCCTTTCAGATAAACTTGAGGAATTGTTGGCCATTCTGAATACTCTTTGATACCTTCTCTTATTTCAAAATCACTTAAGACATCAAAAGTATTAAATGCTACTCCAAGTGAATTAAGAATTTGGACTACATTATTAGAAAACCCACATTGAGGCATTAATTTAGTTCCTTTCATAAAAACCATAACTGGATTAGAGTTAATAAGGTTTCGAATTTTATTTTTAGTTAAGTTTTCCATAATTTAATTAGGAGTTTCTGTTTTAAGTGCAAGGGCATGGATAGCCTCTGAAGCTAATTCTTCTTTTAAGGCAGAATAGACAAGCTGATGTTGCTTAACTAATGATAATCCATTAAATTCAGATGAAATTACAGTTACTTGTAAATGATCATCTCCCTTTAGATTCTCAACAAACACTTCAGAATCAGCAATTTTTTGTTTTATTAAGTTAATTACTTCAATTTTTGTAGCCATGATTATTTTCTATAGTCCTCTATAAGGTGTTTCGACAAATCCAAGCTGAACCAAACTTTTATAAGCTTCCTTACCTTCTGAGCTTGTGGGCGACATTAACCTGATTATTTCCACGAGTAAAGGGACCGCAACTTCTGGTTGTTTTTTTCTTTTATATACCGCTGCTAATCTCGCATTTGATTCTGCCCAAATTTTCAATGATTTCTTCCCTTTTTCTGACATCTCCTTTGGGATCCTTGCATCTAAACCTCTAAAAGAAGCGTTTAAATCCCCGTAAAATCCTGCTAGTTGTTTTGCTAAATTTCTTGCTTTGTCAAAAGATTCTTTAGCTTTATCAAACTCACCAGCTTTTATTAGGGCGTCGCCCTCTTTTAAGAAGGTTTCTACGTTAGTAATTGAAAGCTTTTTATTAGTACTTGAAAGGACTTTATAATTAGTTGGATCATCGGTATCTGCATAAACAGTATTTGCAGGGGAAAATATTCCTAAAGATATAAAAATAATTGGAATTAATTTTAAGACTTTCATGTTGTCGTATTTGTTAGTTTAATACTAACTGATTGTGGATTCATCGACCGACTATTTTTAATGCTTCATTTTCAGCAGTTGTCATTTTTTCATGCAGTATTTTATTAAATTCATTTATTGAAAAGTTTATATTGTCACTAATGATTAAAGGCTCGCCAAAACATAGAGAAAAATCACTTCTAAACTTTGGAGATACCTCACTGTAAGCTATACCGATAGGAATTATAGTTATAAAGCTTGCTTTTTTTTTAGCTAATTTAGCTAATCTAAAGAGCCCTTCTTTTAGAACAATTTTTTTTCCATATTTATTGATTTTTCCTTCTGGAAAAACAACTAACTGTCTTTTTTTGACGATGAGATCAACAGCATATCGTAAGACAGAAAGAGAGGGAGATAATTGATTTATTGAAAAACAACCAAGTCTTTTTAAAAACCAACCCTGAATACCAATCATCTCAGATTTTGTGACCATAAATCTACAATCCTTCTTGGTGACTCTCCTACCCATTGCCATAGTAAGAATTAGTCCATCCCACCTTGATCTATGGGTTGGAGCTAAAATAACGGAACTGTTATTTGGTATTAAGAACTTATTATTAATTATTTTCTTTTCTTTAAAAAATATTTTCATAACGATATCTTGGGTTATGAACATTGCTATAAGACCCAAAAAAGGGTTGATTTCATGGAAGATATTAATAGTCTTACTTTTCAAAATCAATTTACTTTATATTAATAAATTATAGGATTGTAATTTTTTATTAGCTAGAATTAGGCGGTTAGTAAATTGTCTAAATCAAAGAGTTATCAATTTATGGCAACATTAGGAGTAAATATAGATCATATTGCAAATGTCAGGCAGGCTAGGCAGACTGTAGAACCAGATCCTGTTCAATTTGCTTTTTTAGCAGAATTAGGCGGAGCTGATTCTATAACAGTTCACTTAAGAGAAGATAGAAGACATATACAAGATCGTGATATATATCTTTTGAAAGATACTATTAAAACGAAACTCAATCTAGAAATGGCAGCGACTGAAGAAATGTTGAGAATTTCTAAAAAGTTACTTCCAGATTACGTAACACTTGTACCAGAGAAAAGAAAGGAAATCACTACAGAGGGGGGATTAGACGTCAAAAACAATGAGAAATACCTTAAAGACTACGTTAATAATCTAAAAAGTTCTAATATTGAAGTAAGCGCATTTATAGATCCTGCAAATGATCAGATTAATTCTTCAGGAGAAATAGGATTTGATTTTATAGAATTACATACTGGCAAATATGCTGATTTAAAAGGACAAGATCAATATGTAGAGCTTCAAAAAATCATTGAATCTTCGTATTATGCCGTTGATCTTGGATTAGTCGTTAATGCAGGTCATGGACTTAATTATCAGAATGTAAAAAAGATTTCATCAATTAACAATATGAATGAGTTAAACATTGGACATAGTATTGTTTCAAGGGCTTTAGCGGTAGGTCTAGAAAGAGCTGTACGCGAAATGAAGACTTTAATTTCAATAAATTAATTATTTAAAATGACAACTTATTTTTTCGTTGCAGCAAGTGAGAAATTTTTAACAGTTGAAGAACCTCTTGAAGAGATTTTAAATGAAAGGATCAGAAACTATAAAGAAAATAAAAAGGAAATAGATTTTTGGCTTTTAAAGAATCCATCTTTTTTGAAATCTTCGACATTTTTAGATTTATCTAAAAAAATCCCTAATACTCCAGCAGCCGTTATCTCTACAGATAAAAAATTTATTACCTTTTTAAAGCTTCGCTTAGAATTTGTTGCTGTAGGAGAATTTGAATGCCCTAGTAGCGAAATTAATGATCCTCTTAAAGTTGAGTAAAAAATAATTAAAGAAAATTGCTTAATATTTATAAATCAAACAAAATTGAAGTTATTACTGAGCTATTAGCAAAAGAATTAATAATTAACCCCCCTTTCATAACAGAAAAACTAGATATAGCAGTTCCTAATTATTTTTTAGGAAAGTGGTTATGGGACCAAATAACAATAAGTAATCAAATAAGTGCTCTTTATGAATTTAAGACCATATCAAGTTATACCGAAGCATTATTGACAAAAATTTTCCCAACAATTGATATGGGATTATGGAATTTTGATTCAATAAAATGGGGAATTATAGATTCATTTGAAGAATTAAACAGCTATAAAGAATCATTACCGCTAAGTAATTGGATTAATAAATACTTAAATAATAAAAAGCTAATTGATGGAGATATTCACAACTTATCAAAAAAGATTGCAAATAATTTTATTGAGTATCTTATTTTCAGGCCTGAGATGATAGCTAATTGGCATAGATATGAGTTGAGTTCACGAAATCTTTTTAATAATTTAAATTCAAATGAATATTGGCAACCAATTTTATATAAATTACTTGAGAAAAAAATGACCGAGAAACCTTCATGTTTATTCATGATTGACATAATCAATAATATTAAAAAAATACATAATGAAGAAAATCTATTACCTAGACAAATATATATTATTTCTGATAACAATTTATCAAGATTACATGTTAGCTTTTATTCTAAATTAGCAGAATTTACTAAGGTTAATTTATACTTACTCTCTGCTGGAGATAATTTGTGGAATAGAATAAATTCTCTTGAGGGAGAGGTTGATTTTAGTTCTATTGAGAGCAAATTTAATTTAAATAGTTCAAATATCGAAAAAATTTTTGGCAAATTTGGAGCTAATTATCAGAAATTAATTGAGGAAACTTCTAATATTGAAAATATAAAAATAAACAATAATTCAATATATATTGATCCAACGTTTAGTTTTACAAGTGAGAAGGATATACCTTTGATTAATCAAATTCAGAAAAGATTAATTGATAATAGTCAAGATGATTTTATTATAAATGAAAAGGATGAGTCAATTATTTTTAGGGAGCATTTTAATCAATTAAGTCAATTAGAGTATGTGAGAAATAAAGTCATAGAAATATTAGAAGCTTGCGATGATGTTAAATACAGTGATATCGCTATAGTATCTCCTCAAACTAGTTTAATAAAACCTTATCTTAAGTATATTTTTAATAATGAATTAATAAACGGACAAAAGCTACCTCATTTATTTCTTGAAGATAATTATGAGGATTCTTCAAATGTATATAATTTCTTACTTGATATTATTGAATTAGCAAATGAGAAAATTACGCTTGAAAAAATAGAATATTTTCTTTCTAAAAAAGTTAATCAGAATATTTTTGATTTTGATATTGATGAGAAAAATGAGATTATTTTAATATTAAATGAAGTTGGTTTTCATTGGGGATTAGATACTAACGAAAGGTTGGGTGAAGAAAAAAATACTTTAGAGTGGTGTATAAATAGAATTACTTTAGGTCTAGTTTATGATGAAGAATTTAGTTTAAATAATTCTAATCTTAAATCATTTACCCCTAAGAATTCAAGCTTGGACTTGAATAAATGGGTTAAAATATTAGTTGAATTAAAACAATATATTAATTTACTAAGAGGATCTTTTAATTATTCAGATTGGGTTAAAAAGATTAAATTTATACTTAAAAAAATTAGAAATTTTAATGAGAATTTCAATTTAGATATATATGAAATAAATAGAATTCTTGATAATTATTTAATATCTTCAACATCTGATCAAGTAATTGTGTTGAATGTTTTTAGAGAAATATTAATTACATGTATAAATAAATTTAACTATAGAAATCAATCTTATATAAATAAGATATTAGTAAGTGATATTGAGAAGGTTAGGCTAATTCCTCGTAAGATTATTTTCCTAATTAATATGAATAGTATTTATTATCCAAGATTATCGAGTAATGAAAATATAAATTTGCTAACTAAAAAATACCTTCTTGGGGATCCATCTTCTTTTGATAGAGAAAAATACTTTTTCCTAGAGTTATTAATTTCCTGTAGAAAGCAACTTATAGTTTCTTGGGTTAATAATGATAAAGATAATAAAATGTTAGATATTTCCTTCCCTATTAAGGAACTAATAAACTATTTAGAGAGCTTCTTATCTGTAAAACAAAGAAAGTCCATAATCAAATACTTTGATTATGAGAAAGAAGAAGTTGATAATCCTAATAATAGTAATTTTTTAAAAAGTCAATATTCTTTATTAAATAAAATAGATTGGGAAGAAAAAATTTATAAATGTAAAGACTTTAAATTATCTGAATTAATTTATTGGTTTAAAGCTCCTCAGCTTTATTGGCTCAATAAAAAGAATATTTCTCCTAAAGGAATATTTAATCATCATCCAGATGAAGAGTATGTCAGTAATTTGCAGAAATTTAAACTAGTTACTAAAGTTATTCAGAAACTTGAAATTGATAATTATGACATTATTGATGAATTAAAAAATTTAAATATAAACGAACTATTTCTTGAAAATGGAATTATTGCGCCAAGAAATAGTATTTTTACAAAAGAAAAAGAGATACAAAATCTGTTAGGAAGTTTAGTTGAAAATTTGAGTAATGATAAAAATATAAAAAGAGTTTACGTTAAATCAAATTCAAATAAAGAAGAATATTTCATTTCTGATAATGTTGTGATTGAATTGATTCATTCCAAACTTAGTTTGAAAAGTTTGTCAGAAGCTTGGATTAAGTTACTCTTTATTTCTTCTTTAGAAAAGATGATAACAAAGACAAAAGTAATTTTTAGAAAAGAAAATCAATATAAATCAGAAATTCTTCAAACACCAGGCCAACTCCAATCAAAGAAAATATTAGAAGAATATATAAATATTTTTAAGAATTACTCTGATAAATGTTTACCACTTCCTCCAGAAAGTACATATAAATATGTAGAAGCAAAAAAGCTATTGAAAAATGAGAAAAAAGCTTTTTCTGATAAATGGATAGGGAATAAAACATTTACCAAAGGAGAAAGAGATAATAGTGTAATTCAAATGTGTTTTGGAAATAAAAAAGAAGGAGACTTCTTTTTTGGAAATGATAAATTTGATGATTTATCTTTCAGATTATATGGCCCCTTATTTGAGGCATTAAAAAATAAATAATGTCTAAATTACAGTTGAAAAGATTTCTTAAGAAATCTTATGAATTTTCCCTAGTTCTTTTACAGTTCTTCATCATTATTCTTCATTTTATTCATTTGGAATTTATTCCTAAGAAAGAAATAATGCAAGTTAATTTTATCTTTAGTTTTGTGGGTTTCTTACTCATCATAATCTCAACAATTGTCATGTTGATTTCAATTAAAGAATTAGGTAGAAATTTATCTCCTTTCCCAAGACCTATAGTCAATGGCAATCTAACTACTTCAGGTATTTATAGTTTCATTAGACATCCTATGTATTATTCTTTAATACTGATATCTTTTGGTTTTTTTATTACTAAATTATCTTTTTATCATTTATTTTTAACAATAAGTCTTGCCTTAATAATTAAATTAAAGATAATTTTAGAAGAGAAATATTTAAATAAAAAATTTAAAAATTATTTTATTTATACAGATAAGGTTAAATATTAACTTAAATAAGATATGGATATTAACAAAATTAAATTAGATAATAAGTTTAAATTAATAGAAGCAAGTGCTGGAACTGGGAAAAGCTTTACTTTGGCTCACTTAGTTTTAAGAAATGTATTGGAGAAAAAGATCAAACCAGAGGAAATACTTTTATTAAGTTTCACGAAAAATACATGTACAGAATTAAGAGATAAAATACTTTCAAGATTTTGTAAACTCAAATTATTTTTACAGAATCCCGAAGAAACTGAATTAGATAATACTCTTTTAGAATGGTATAAAAACTTTCAAAAGGAGGAAACGAATCCGAAAAAAATAATATTTGATATTGATAATTTTATTAATACTATTTATAAACTAAAAGTAACTACCTTCCATGCTTTTTGCAATAATATTTTAGAGGAATTTAGTATAGATATAGGCTCAGCACAAGATCCATTTATTGAAAATAATATAGATAATTTATACCAAGATATAATCGATGATTTATGGATTGAGCAATTTCAAAATCTTGATCCAAAAATAATTTCTGCAATTAATCAAAAAAAAATAAGTTCTATATATGGAAGTAAAATTAATAAATCATTTTTTGTTGAAATTTTAAAAAATATTGATCAAGAAAATATTTGCAAATTTGAAATAATAAATAAATATAAGAATATTGATATATCAAGTTATTTAAAAGAATTTTTACATATAAATTGGAAAGCGTTTTGTGTTGAATGGAATAATAATGGGGAGGAATTATATCTTAAACTTATTTCATTAGGGAAATTAATAAAGGAAATTGGATTCAAAAGTCAGGTATATTCATCAAAGCCAAGAAACAATAAGTTTAATCAAATAACTGAATGGATAGAAGATATTAATAAAAGACTTAATTCAGAAAAGATAAGTCAACTTTTATATGAGATTTTAAATGAAGATCTTTTATTTAAATATTTTTATAATAAAAATATCAATAAAGAAATTAAAAAATTTGATCTAAGTCTAGATTTTAGTAGGTTTAAATTACTTCAAGATAAAATTTATAAAATTAAAGAAGGCTTTTATACTGAATTTGTAAGAATATTTATCCAATTAGCTTATATAAAACTAATCACCTTAAAAAGTAGTTTATCTATTTTTAATTTTAATGATCTTATAAAGACTGTTGAGAAAAAATATCTAGGATCAGATCTTACCAATGATAAAAGTCTTTCAGAAATTCAAAATAGATTTAAATGTGTTCTAGTGGATGAGTTTCAAGATACAGATAATATTCAGTGGAGCATAATAAAAAAATTCTTTTATACAAATAATCACTTTTTACTTTGCGTTGGAGATCCAAAGCAGGCTATTTATAAATTTAGAGGTGGAGATATTGAAACTTATTTAGAGGCTAAATCTGATGCCATTGAAGTTTTTAGTCTTACAAATAACTTTAGATCTTCAAATAAATTACTTGATGTTATTAATAATCTATATAAAAATGGACTTAGAGAATCAAAACTTGAATATAATAATTTAAACTCTAAACTTAATAAAAGTTTTAATCTTAAATTTGATTTTAAGAATGTATTTGAAATTGTAGAATTTTCAAGCAAAGAAGTTGATATTGAAGATCTTGTCACTAAATATATAGTTAGTTTTCTTTTAAATAATAATGAAATTGATATTAATAAAATTTCAATTCTTACCTTGTATAATTCTCAATGTTTAGAATTAAAAAATAAATTAATAAAGTTAAATATACCGTGCCAGATTAAAAATAAAAAAAATATCTTTGATACTGAAGCCAGTACTCTATTAGTCTTATTTATTGAATCTATATTATATCCAAGGCGTTATAGGAACATAAGTTTGTTGGCTACTTCTAAATTTATAGAAATGGATATGGCAGAATTTATTGATCATCAAATTAGTAAAAAAATTGAAATTTTAACTAATCAATGTATTTCATGGTCTTTGGAATTAAAAGAGAAAGGATTTTTAACCCTTCTTAATGAACTCATTATTAATTACAAGTCATCCTCAATTATATTTGATGCAGATTTATACTCGAATCTATTTCAATTGTCAGAGATAATTGAAAGAGAATTAATCAATAATGACTTTAATCTAAATAAAGTATTTAAGTGGTATCTAAACCAATTAGATGATTCTTTAAGGTGTTGTACTGGAGACGATTATTTTACGAAAGATTATAATCTTCAAAATGGAATTAATCTTTCGACAATTCATAATAGTAAGGGGCTTGAATATGAAATAGTGTTATGTCCCTACTTATCTATTATTTCCAATAAATCAAATAACACGAAAGGTCCAATCTGGAAATCAAATTTGGATAGGTCTATCTATATCAATATTTCTAATAATTACAGTAAGGTAGAAGATTTTAAATTAATAGAAGAAAGAGATTTATTTAAAGAAAGTGAAAGATTGATTTATGTGGCTCTTACCAGGAGTAAATATAAGCTCATTATCTTTAATGATATTAATAATACAAATAATATTATTAATAATGATTTGTTACCTAACCTAGAAAATATTAATTTTCATAAATCTAAAATTGAACACAAAATAGAGGCAATGAATATTAGAGAAATTTCTAATAAATTTAATATTAATGGTTTGAAGAATAATCTTTGGAAAATAAATAAAGTTAATACAAAAAAACCTAAAAAAATTCCTTCTGAAGAAGTTATTTCTTTCTCAAGTTATTCCTCCTGGATTAGTAAAGAACAAAAAACAGACTATGCTTCCAATCAATACAAGGATTATGAAGATAATATCTCAATTCTTAATAATTCCCAAGATACTAATTTAGAAAAATCAAAAAATTATCCCAAATACTTAACTCTCTCCAATCCCTTAAGTGATTTTCCTAAAGGTACTATTGCTGGTACATGTTTGCATAAAATAATAGAGAGATTTGATTTTCAAAATGATAATGCCGATAAATTACTTGATTTAATTATTGAAGAATTAAATTTCTTTCATATTGATACTTCTTTAGCATTAAATGTAAGAGAAGGTATATTGCGAATCATTAACGTCTCGCTTGGAAGGAAATTATTAAATAAAAAATTAATTGATATCTCTTCAAATAATATTCTAAAAGAGGTTAAGTACAATTTAACTCTTTCTTATAATGGGAAAAATATTAATTCATATGATATTTCCAAATGCTTTCTATTGGATCAAGAATTTGAATTTGGTAAAAGCTACTCAAACAAAATTAATGATCTACAAATTCTAAATAAAGGTTTTCACTCAGGTTGTATTGACTGTGTAGTCCCTATTGGTAATAAGTTAGAGGATAGTAAATGGTGGGTAATCGATTGGAAAAGTAATTTTATTTCTGGAAGCGAAAATAGTGATTGTTTACCTGGAAACTATAACTATGAAAATATGAAAGAAGAAATGATTAAACATCATTACCCATTGCAATCTCATCTTTATCTATTGGCATTACATAGATTATTAAAGTGGAGATTAAAAAATTATCAACCTAATCTTCATCTTGGAGGATATGTATATTTATTTTTAAAGGGATTGCCTGACAAAAAGTTGTTTGAAAAATCTGTTGAGAAAGATATTTCTCCAGGAGTTTTTATTGGCCAGGCTCCTATAAATAGAATTAATTATTTAGATAAACTTTTTTAGAATGAATCATAATAATTTGGATATAGAAGCATTTCAATATAATCATATATTTAATCTCCTCCAGGATATTTTTGGATTTAATGAAATAAAAGATGGAGATTTCGTAAAAGATACTTTAAAAATATTATTAGAATTTGAGAAAAATGGTGAAACTATTGTAGAAGTTGATAAAAGGTTAATATTATTTGATTTATTAAAAGATGGATGGCCTAATGAACATTTAAAAGTTCTCAAAGATTTAGGATTGTTAAACTCCTTTAATTCACCATTCATATTTTGTGATAGGAAATTATCATTAGCAAAATGGTCTGGAAAGATAAATAGAGTTATAAATATCTTCTTAAAGAAAATAGATAAAATCCCAATAAAAATAAATGATGATAATAAACTTCATCAAATTAAAAATATTTTTAAAAGTTCAAATTTAGTATTTCTGCAAGGAGGACCAGGAACAGGTAAAACAACTTTAATTATAAACTTTATATTAAATTCTTTAAAAAGTGACCGTTTTTTAAATATAGGACTTGCAGCACCTACTGGAAAAGCTACCTCTAGACTAAAAGAATCTCTTAATGAACAAAAAGATATATTTTTTAGTAAAAGTCTTGATCAAATAGAATGTCAAACTTTACACAAATGGATTTTTAATTCTGAACATAAAGCTATTAAATTAAAATTTAAATTAAAGGAATTAGATATTTTTATTATTGATGAAATGTCAATGGTAAATATTGATATTATTGAATTGATTTTAGATTTATTAGCTAAAGATTGTAAAATAATCCTAGTTGGTGATAAAAATCAATTACCTCCAGTAAAAAATTCCTCTATTTGGAATTATTTATTCGAATATTCTAATAATGAGGTAATCAAATCTTGTATAGTAAATCTCAATAAAACTTATAGAAATAGTGGGGATATTGAATTACTTAGTAATCTTATTTTTAATCCTAAAGATTCCTTATTTAAGAAAAAGATAAAAGAATTAGAAAATGATAAAAAATCAAAAGAAGTTAATATCTTAAAAAGAATTAATAAGGATATTCCTCTAAGATTATTAAATGAAATTAAAGATTACATTAATAAATTACGAATTTCAACATCAAACTTAAGTAAAAAACAATATATCTTTCAAAAAACATTTGGAGATTTAATGAGCCATGAAAAAGACTTAATAAATAATATTTTTACAGATTTACAAAGTCACCTTATCCTTTGTGAGAAGAATACTGGGACATGGAGCGTTGAGAATATAAATGATATCGTTTTAGGCCAGAGAAAACCTTATGATTTTACTAGCCTTGAAGAAGGGATCCCCATAATGTGTACTGAAAATAATAACGAACTCGGAATTTCAAATGGAGATATTGGAGTCTTAATAGGAAAAAATGAAAACCGGAAATTCCTATTTAGGAAATTTAATGAAAATAATGATCTTGTAGTTGATTTTATTGAACCATCAACTCTTGATAACGTCGTGCCAGCAATTGCTATCACTATTCATAAATCTCAAGGAAGCGAATCTGAAAAAGTAAGTATTTTGTGGACCCAAAAATCTCAAATTAACAATTACAAGGAAGATCGGAAAGAAAGCAAATTAATTTTCTTTAGAGATAGTTATGAGAAGAGATTACTCTATACAGCAGTTACAAGAGCAAAGAACTTTTTGGATATTTATTTTTTGAATTAAGTTTTAATTTCGAGAAATCAGAGTTATCTTTACCTCCAGATGTTAGATTAGTAATTCGGCTCTGAAAGGCTAGTCAACAATTTAAGATTCTTTAGATAAATGTTGAATGCCTGATCAGTAGATAATCAGGCATTTTAATGGCTTCAAATAAAGACAATCAATTAGTAGAGAAAAATGACGATAATTTGGGGGTAGAAAATATCTCTAATGAACACCCAATTGAATCAGAAAAAAAATTAGAAGTTTTAAAAGATGAGAGTTCTCATAAAGAGGAAGATATTGATAATGGATTTGCTTGCTTTGGGTTTAATAAATTAATATTAAATTCACTAGAAAGTAAAGGCTACAAAACTCCTACACCCATACAAAAAGCAGCAATTCCAGAATTAATGCTTGGAAGAGATTTGTTAGGACAAGCTCAAACTGGAACAGGTAAAACTGCAGCCTTTGCTCTCCCATTAATAGAAAAGCTCGAAAATAACAATGAATCAAACGCTAAAGTTTTGGTTATGACCCCAACAAGAGAGTTGGCTACTCAAGTAGCAGATTCTTTTAAAAGTTATAGTACTGAATCAACTAATTTAAGGACATTAGCAATATATGGAGGAACTGATTTTAGGAATCAAATCTCATCACTTAAAAGAAAGACAGACATTGTTGTCGGAACTCCTGGAAGAATAATGGATCATATAAGACAAGGAACTTTTAAGATAAATAATATAAGTTGTCTTGTTCTTGATGAGGCAGATGAAATGTTAAAAATGGGATTTCTTGAAGATATCGAATGGATAATAGATAAACTTCCAGAAAATAAACAAATGGTTTTATTCTCTGCAACAATGCCAAATGAGATAAGAAATATAGCAAAAAAATATCTAAATGATCCAGCTGAAATACTTATTAAAAGCGTTAAGAAAGAAACTCAATTAATTACTCAAAGATATATTAATGTTCAAAGGCACCATAAGTTAGATGCTCTAAAAAGAATATTAGAAATTACAAATGAAGGAGTAATAATATTTGTGAGGACTAAATTACTTACTACCTCAATTGCGGAAGCTCTAGAAAACTCAGGACATAGTGTGGCTGTTCTTAATGGCGACATCCCTCAAAATCAAAGAGAAAATACTGTAGATAGATTAAAAAAGGGATTTATTGATATTCTTGTTGCTACTGATGTAGCGGCGAGAGGCTTAGATGTTGAAAGAATTAAACTTGTTATTAATTACGATTTTCCTTTTGATAAGGAAACATACACTCATAGAATCGGCAGAACAGGAAGAGCAGGTAGGTCTGGGGAAGCAATTTTATTTGTAAATCAAAGAGAAAAACATTTTCTTAGGAACTTGGAAAATTCAACAAGAAATAAAATTGAAGAAATTGAGATACCTAATAATAAAATAATTAATGAAAAAAGAATGGGTAAATTAATAAAAAATTTGAATGAAAGCTCTTTAGATCAAGACAATAATGAAGAAAAAAAAGCTTTGATGATTGATATTCTAGATACCTTAAGAGAAAAGTATTCTATGGAAGATTCAAATATAGCAATGGCAGCTATTAATTTAGCAATAGGTAATAAATCCTTTTTTATTAACGAAGATGAATCTTGGCTTTATAGACAAAATAATTCTGATCGTAATAGATCAAATAGAAATACAAATGGAAATAATCGTATGAGAAATACAAATAGAAGAAATAATTATCAAAATGATTCTTTTGAAACCTATAAATTTAATTTTGGCAAAATGGATAGAGTTAGAGTGGCAAATATTATTTCTTCAATTTGTACTAATACTAATATTAATGGAAGATCTATAGGAAAGATTCAAATATTTAATGAATACAGTTTGGTAGATTTACCAAGAGATTTGCATGGTGAAGTGAGGAATAAATTAAAAAATTTAAGAATACGGAATTAATTTTGGGTCATGGGGTCTATTACAAAAAATAAATTTGTATTAGTAAGTTTTTTTCTTTTGTGGGGATTTATAAACTCTGAATATTTAGCTGAAACACAAAAAGATTCAATTATAAATTTATTTTGTATTGAAAGTATTAAGGAGGAAATGTCAAAAGCGAATTTAAATTATGACGTGAAAATTGCTAGAGATACTTGTGATTGCTATCTAAGGGAATTTTTAAATAGTACAAGCCATCAAAATTCGATTGATAAATGTAAGTTAGAAGCTAAGAAAAAATTTAATTTATAGTAAAACTACAATGAGATCTACAAATAATCAAAATCCAATAGTTAGGCTTTATCTTAATTTAAGAGATGAAAGGAGTCTACTTTTTTTTGCTTTTTTAAGTTCGATAATTAACAAAATCTTAGATTTGGCTCCTCCAGTAATTATTGGTCTTGCTGTTGATATTGTAGTTAAAGAGCAGAATTCTTGGATTGCTAGTTTTGGTATAAAAGAAGTTCCAAATCAATTAATATTCCTTGCATTTGCTTCTGGGATAGTTTGGTCAGCAGAATCTTTTTTTGAATATTTATATTCAGTTTTATGGAGAAATTTAGCCCAAATATCTCAACATAAATTGAGAATAAAGGCTTATAAGCATATACAAGAACTAGATATGGCTTTCTTTGAAAACGATAATACTGGTAGACTTCTATCGATTTTAAATGATGATGTAAATCAACTTGAGAGGTTCCTTGATCAAGGAGCTAATCAACTTATTCAATTATTTATTACGGTTTTAATTATTGGTGGAACAATGATTTTTGTTGCGCCAAAAATCGCATTATTTGCTTTCTTACCTATTCCTTTAATATTTCTTGGATCAATAAGATTTCAAAGAAAGCTCTCTCCTAAATACAAAGATGTCAGGAATAAAGCAGGTCTTTTAGCTTCAAGATTAAATAATAATTTAAGTGGGATACTTACGATAAAGAGCTTTACTAAAGAGAATTGGGAGCTTAGTAGATTAAATAAAGAAAGCCTTGCATATCAAAGAAGTAATAAAGCAGCAATAAAATTATCATCTGCTTTTATTCCACTAATAAGATTTGCTATTTTATTTGCTTTTATAGCAATTTTACTTATTGGAGGTTTTCAAACCTGGAATAAGGTCCTTAATGTTGGGACATATAGTTTTTTAGTCTTTATTACTCAAAGGTTGTTATGGCCTTTAACTACTCTAGGTCATGTTTTAGATGATTTTCAACGCTCAATGGCATCAATAAATAGAGTAATAGATCTTATAGATACCCCTATAAAAATAAAAGATGGCAAAATAAAAATTGGCTCTAAAGAGATAAAAGGTAATATTAGTTTTCAAAATGTAAATTTTAATTATCCAGGTAGAGAATCAACATTAAAGAACATAAATTTTGAAATTCAGAATAACTCTACATTAGGAATTGTTGGATTGACTGGTTCTGGCAAAAGTACAATTATTAAACTTCTTCTTAGAATTTATGATACTAACAAGGGTTTAATATCTTTGGATAACATTCCAATAGAGGATATTAATTTAAAAGATTTAAGAAAATGTATTTCTCTAGTAAGTCAAGAAACTTATTTATTTCATGGAACTGTTGAGGAAAATATTGCCTATGGGGCAACTAGTCCAAAAATTAAAGATATTGTAAAAGCATCTAAAATTGCTGAGGCTCATAAATTTATTGAACAATTACCAGATGGTTATAAAACAATCGTTGGGGAAAGGGGACAAAAACTTTCAGGAGGACAACGTCAGAGAATAGCTTTAGCGAGAGCTGTTTTAAAAGATGCACCTATATTGATCTTAGATGAGGCTACTGCTTCAGTGGATAATGAGACAGAGGTTTTAATTCAGAAATCATTATCTAAAATAACTAAGGAAAGAACAACTATAGTTATAGCTCATAGATTAAGTACTATTAAAAACGCTGATAATATTATTGTTATAGATAAGGGCAAAATTATTGAGACCGGAAAACATGAGTTGTTGCTAAATAACAAGAACGTATATTCAGATCTTTGGAATGTTCAAGTAGGTATTTAGAAAATATCTTTTCAAAAACTAAATTAAGAAGTTAAATGACTCTATAACATTAGTAAACATACCATCAACTTTATTCCATCTCTCTTCATTTGTTCCGACGGCAAAAGTATATAAAGTTCCTCTGTCGATTACCACAGTCGCAAGTTCATGTCTATCTTGATCATTAAGATTTAATTCATACTCTAGATCATAAAAAATATGATTAGATGCTTCTCTCTTGTTTGCATCAATAAGTTTTACTGATCTTCCTGAACCCTCAGGCGCAATAACCTTAGTTATTAATGTTTGTCCAACTTCTTTTGGATCCCCTAATTGCTCTAATTCGACTTCTTTATTTACATCTGAAATCACTAAACTTAAAGTCTCATTACTATTAATTAGATCGTGATAAATAATTTCAGGCCCCCCATCTACTTTTACTCTTGTCCAACCTGTTGGATATAAAAAGGCATATCTTCCATCGGGGCTCTGATAAGCCTCTAATCCTGCATTGATTCCTCCACTACATGCACTTAATGCAAAACATAAAATTATTAATAATAAATTTTTAAAAGGGTTAATTTTCATATTTTTCATTGTTGTTAGAAATTATTAACTAAAAATATAATAAGACATTAAAAGCAAACAAATAAATCCAATTACAAAAAATGCGTCTAAATTGTCTCTAGAAGAAATTTAATCTTGATAACTTTTACCAAACCACTTTCAAAATTAATTGCTCATTTTGAGAAATTTCCAGGAATAGGTCCAAGAACAGCTCAAAGATTAGCATTGTTTGTTTTAAAACAACCTGAAAGTAGTATTAAAGATTTTTCTAAAGCATTATTAGAAGCACATAGTAATGTTGGCTATTGCAAAAAATGTTTTAATTTAACTTCAGAAGAAGAATGTGAAATATGTAGAAATACTGAGAGGAATCAAAAAATAATTTGCGTAGTAGCAGAAACTAAAGATTTACTTGCTTTAGAACGATCAAGAGAGTTTAAAGGCACTTACCATGTTATTGGAGGGTTGATTTCTCCTATGGATTCAATTAGTCCAGAATTGTTAGAGATCAGAAGTTTAGTTGAGAGGGTAAGTAAATCAGACATTGAAGAAATAATACTGGCACTTACTCCAAGTGTTGAGGGCGATACTACAAGCCTTTATATTGGAAAATTACTAACTCCTTTTACTAAGGTTACCAGAATTGCTTATGGGCTTCCTATGGGAAGTGAACTTGAATATGTTGACGAAGTTACTTTAGCAAGAGCCTTAGAAGGAAGAACAAATTTAATTTAAAAATGGAAAATAAAAATCATATTAAAGTAGAAAAAATTTTAAGGCTTCCTTCTTGGATAAAATTTCCTATTAGTAAAGCTTCAGAATTTGAGAAAATTCAAAGGCTCATTAAAAAGTCAAATATACATACAATTTGCGAAGAAGGTAGATGTCCTAATAGGGCCGAATGTTATGCCTCAGGGACTGCTACTTTTTTACTTGGTGGATCAATTTGTTCTCGTTCCTGCGCTTTCTGTCAGGTAAGCAAAGGTAAACCAAGTGAATTAAACAAATATGAAAGTATTCAAGTCGCAGAAGCGGTAAAAATTCTAAATTTAAAATATGTAGTACTTACATCAGTAGCCAGAGATGACCTTCCCGATCATGGAGCAAATTTATTTGTCTCAACGATTAATCAGATTAGAAAAATTGACCCTAAAATTCAAATTGAAGTTCTTACCCCTGATTTATGGGGAGGTGGGAAATCTTTTGAAGATAAAGATAAACTTCAAAAAGATAGACTTAAAATAATTCTAGAACAAAGGCCAATTTGTTTTAATCATAATCTTGAGACAGTGGAAAGACTTCAAAAAGAAGTTCGAAGAGGTGCTAACTATAAAAATTCAATAGGTTTATTAGAAAAAGCAAAGTCAATTGCTCCTAATATTCAAACAAAATCGGGAATAATGTTGGGTTTAGGAGAAACGTTAGAAGAAATAGAAACTACAATTCTTGATCTAAAAAAAGTGGATTGTGATCAAATTACAATTGGACAATATCTAAGACCTTCATTGAAGCATTTATCAGTTAAGAAATATTGGGAACCAAAGGAGTTTGAATACCTAAAAAGTTTTTGTAAGAAATTAGAGTTTAAAAAAGTATCTTGTGGCCCTTTAGTTAGAAGTAGTTATCATGCTGGTTAAACTTTTTCAATTGAAAGAAAGTTTTTCTTTCATTTTGTTTAATACATAAGAACAGTCTCCTTTCATTAGTGTTCCCGCTCCGCCCCAAATTAATCTTAAGAAAAGGTCTATTGGACTAGAGCCAACTTCTTTTACAACTTCAAATCCAACAATCTTAAAGTATCTGACAAGTTTTTTACTATATCCTTCGGTATCATAAATAGCTAATAATCGTGCTTTTTTACTAACTTTCATTTCGATTGCCCAGGCCATGGTAGATGCCCATATTAATTCCGAAACAAAAGGTGGAGAGTTACTCAGGATCCTTAATGTATCAAGTTGAATACCCTTCTTATTAAGGTAAGTCCAACCTTTCATCTCTCCCCAAATCTTTACGATATTATCTGTTTGTTCGGCAATAACAATTTTAAAAAAACATAATCCAAGAGTTTCTCTTACTTGTATTTTTATAATTAGGCCTAAGGATAATGCAATAGTTTGTAACTCTTCAACTTTCATAATTATTATCAATTAATCCTTATAAACTTTTTGATTTTTCTCTTTTAGTTTATTTATTTGCTTTTGCCTTTCTTCAAATCTTTTTCTATCATTATCACTGAATTTGTTTACACAAAAATGACATTGAATACCTTCTCGGTATTCCTTCTTCTTTTGATCTTCTATAGAAATTGGCATCCCACATGCATGACAAATTGAGTAAGAACCTTGTTTTAATTCGTGATCTAGAGCCACTCTTTTATCAAAAACAAAACATTCTCCTTCAAACAGGCTTTCTTCCTTTGACATGTCTTCGAGGTATTTAAGTATTCCGCCTTGTAAATGGAAGATGTTTTTGTAACCTTTCTTTTTTAATAAGCTAGTAGCTTTCTCACATCTAATACCTCCAGTACAAAACATAGCTATATTTTTAGAATCATCGTCGCCTAAATATTTCCCTAAATTATCATCCACCCACTCAGGAAACTCGCTAAAATTTTCCGTATTGGGATTGATTGACTTTTTAAAACTTCCTATAGATACTTCATAATGATTTCTAGTATCAACGACGATTGTATTTTGATCTTTAATTAATTTATTCCAATGAAATGAGTCAATATAAGTTCCGGCATCTTTTGATGGATTTATCTCAGGGACACCCATAGTTACAATTTCATCTTTAATTTTTATTTTTAATTTTTTGAAAATCTTCTTTTTTGAATAACTAACTTTAATGTTTAATTTTTTATTCCCAACAATATTTTTGATTAACTTTAGGATATTTTCAATAATGCCTTCTTCAGCACACAAGGTTCCGTTTAGACCCTCTCTCGCAATTATTAATAGGCCTGAAAGATCATTGTTTTTCTCAATACTAAATAAGTTTTCTTTCAGTTCAATTATTGAATTTTCTTGAAATGAGAAGAAAGAATAGAGCGATACTATCTTGTAAATATTATTACTCATACTGTAGAAACAGTTTTATCACAATATTCAAAATCTTTATTAAATAAAACCCCTACATCCTCAAGTAGTTTTCTGTCATCTTGAAAAGATGGATTTGAGGTTGTCAATAATTCATCTCCATAAAAAATAGAGTTTGCGCCGCATTGAAAACAAAGAATCTGAGCTTCTTTAGTTAAGTTTTCCCTCCCAGCACTTAATCTTATTTTGCTTTTTGGCATGAGAATTCGAGCAGTAGCTATCATTCTTATCATCTCAATAGAATCAATTTCTTTTTTCTCCTCTAAACCTGTTCCCTCTATAGCTACTAGAGAATTGATTGGCACACTTTCAGGGTGAGGATTCATGTTTGAGAGGACTTTTAAAAGAGATGCTCTATCTTCATTATTTTCTCCTAGACCTATTATTCCACCGCAACATACATTTATACCTGCATTTCTTACTCTTTTAATAGTATCTAATCTATCTTGATAAGTTCTTGTAGTAATAATATTTTTATAGTATTCAGGACTAGTATCTAGATTATGGTTGTATGCCGTTAGACCCGCCTCGGCAAGTTTAAGGGCCTGCTCATCTGTGAGCATCCCAGCGGTTACACATGCCTCCATTCCAAGTTCCTTTACACCTTTAATCATTTCTAGCATTGAGTTGAAAGGTTTGCCATCTCTAATTTCTCTCCAAGCCCAACCCATACAAAACCTATCAGCACCTTCTTTTTTTGCTGTTTTCGCTCTATTTAAAACAGCTTCAACTTCAAATTGAGGGTGACTCTTTATTTGACTAGAGCTATAAATGGATTGACTACAGTAAGAACAGTTCTCTTCACACCCGCCAGTTTTTACACTGAAAAGAGAGGCTAGTTGGACTTTGTATTGATTAAATCTTCTATGAATAATTTGAGCTTCCCACATTAAATCAATCAATGGGTAATTTAATATTTCCAAAATCTCGTCTCTTTCCCAATCAAATCTGATTTCGCTAAATTTCTGATTATCTGAATTAATCATTTTTACTTAGGGAAGAATAGTAAGAATCTTCAAAAGATTCATTTGATAATGATTCTATACCTCCAAAACGCCTATTCCTCGATTGATAATCTATTATTGCTTTTAAAAATTCAATCTCAGTAAAATCTGGCCACAATACATCAGTTATATAAATTTCAGAATAAGCTAATTGCCATAAAAGAAAATTACTTATCCTTTTTTCCCCACTAGTTCGTATTAGTAATTCAGGATCCTTGATACCATGAGTTAATAGTTCTGAATTAAATAATTGTTCATCTATATCACTGGGTTTTATTTTGCCTGTAGAAGATTTGATTGCTATTTTTCTAGCAGCTTTTATTATTTCTTGCCTACCTCCGTAATTTACACAAATATTTAATGTGAAATTTTTATTATTTTTAGTAAGAGCTTCTGAACTATTAATTATTGATTTTAATGAGTTAGGAAAAGGGGTTAAATCTCCAATGAACTTAATTTTTATTGATTCTTGATGAATCTCAGAAATTTCTTTTTTCAAAACTTTTTCAAACAGATTTATAAGAAAATCTACCTCTTTGAACGGTCTGGTCCAATTCTCCGTTGAAAATGCATAAACCGTTAGAACTTTACAATCTAAGTTCTTAGATACCTTAATAATTTCCTTAAGAACACTAACACCCTTATTATGCCCAAATGATCTAGGTAACCCCTTTTTTGTGGCCCATCTCCCATTCCCATCCATAATTATTGCAACGTGTTCTGGAATTCTTTCCTTATCTAATTTATTAGATAAATTTATATTCTCTTTTTTTGTTTGTAAGTTATTCAATCTCATAAGCTAATCTTGAATAGTATTTTTTTTGTCTATCCTCTTTTCATTTGTAATAGTATCATTTGTTTTTATTTTTTTGTACGAATTGGTTTTATTAGAAGATGATTTTATAGTCCCCGATGAATTTTGATTCCCTACCAACTTTATGAGAAGCTCTTGTAATCTGCTACTTGTAATAGGTCTCTCAAGTTTTCCTTGATTAGCTAATGATAAAGTGCCTGTTTCTTCAGAAACAACAATACAAATACATCTATCAAATCTTTCTGTAATTCCTAATGCGGCTAAATGTCTTGTTCCGTATCTACTAATTCCTTGTCTTGATAGGGGTAGTATAACTCCCGCTGAAATTATTTTATTACCCTTAACTAAAACAGCCCCATCATGTAAGGGGGTGTCTGTTGCAAACAAATTTATTAAAAGATCAGTAGACAATTGTGCTTCAATTTTAATACCTGAATATAAAAAATCTTCTGGTCTTAAATCGCTTCCTAAATCTACAACTATTAAAGCTCCTTTTCTATTCTGTGATAGCTTTCCTGCGGCATCAACCAATTGGTTTACTGTCGTAGATGTTGCTCTGAATTCTTTAGGTGGGTTGCCTAGTAATACAGCTAGCCTTCCAGTTCCAAGTAATTCCATTAATCGACGAAGTTCACCCTGCCAAAGGATGGCTAAAGATAAAGAGCAAGCAAGTACTACTGCATCAATTAATTTTGAAGTTAGAGGAAGATATGCATATCTTTGAATAAACCAAGCAAAAGAAACTAAGAATAAATATCCTCTCAGTAACCAAAGCGTTCGCTGTTCTTTAACTCTTGAAAACAATAAAAGTCCAAATCCAAGAGCAAACATTACATCTAATAAAAATTTTAAGTTTATAAACCCCCAAAAATTCACATCAAAATTCAAATTACATTAAATGTACCTAACTTTGTTTGATAAAGCGATCAGGTAATACATCATATTTTAGAAGATCATGTGGACTTTCTCTTTTCTGAATAATCTCGGCTTCTCCATTGCAGACTAAGATAGCTGCAGGTCTGGGAATTCTATTATAATTGGAACTCATAGAATTGTTATATGCACCAGTACCAAAAACACATATCAAGTCTCCTGTTTGGCAATAACCAAGCTCAAGTTCTTTAAATAATACATCTCCAGATTCACAATGCTTTCCTGCAATTGTATATTTATTTTTAGAATCACTATTTAAAGGATTATTTACTAAACAGGCAGAATAATTTGATTGATATGTAATTGGTCTGGGATTATCACTCATCCCGCCATCTACCGATAAATATGTCCTTATACCAGGAACTTCTTTGAATGAGCCAATTTTGTAAATAGTTACTCCTGCTGTTGAAACTATAGATCTTCCAGGCTCACACATAAGTATTGGTAAATTTAAGTTATTTTTATTACAAGCTTTTACAACAGATAATGATACTGTTTTAATCCATTCATCAATAGAAGGTGGATCATCTTTCTCAGTATATTTAATTCCTAGGCCACCACCAACGTTGAGTTCTCTTATGTTATGACCAAATTTTTTAGCTTGTGAGATAACATTTACCATTATTTTTGCAAGGTCATTATGAGGATCAAGTTCAAAAATCTGAGAACCAATGTGAGCATGTAATCCTGTTAATTTAATGTGTTTAGTTTTACTTATAACTTCGAATAGCTTATTTAATGATTCTATCCCAAATCCAAATTTACTATCAAAGGAACCTGTTCTGATATATTCATGAGTATGGCATTCTATTCCAGGTGTAAATCTAACCATTATTTCTATATCGTTATTTAAGTAATCAGATATCTCTTTCAATCTTTTTAAATCATGATCATTATCTACAATTACTTTTATCTTATTTTTTATCGCAAATTCAATTTCCTTATCGGATTTATTATTTCCATGGAAAACAATTTTTTCATTCGGAACCCCTCCTTTTAGTGCTGTCAATAATTCTCCTTCTGAAACTGCATCGAGTCCAAAACCCTCAGATGCAATTAAATTACTCATAAATATCGAACTATTTGCCTTGGATGCATATATGGGGAGTGATGGCCCTGGATAATATTTTTCCAATGCTTTTTTATATGCTCTACAGGAATTTCTTAAAGTAATCTCATCTAAAACATAAAGAGGTGTATCATATTTTCTTACTAAATCTTCCATAGAACATCCACCAATAAATAACTTGTGGGCACTATTAATAGTCGTTGTGATAGGAACTATGTTTTTATTGGGACTATTTGAATAAATTTTATTTTTTAAGAATGATGTTTTTACATTCATGATTAACTCTGTTATAAATTCATTCTACAACTTTCAGAACATTTATAATAGATTAATTATTAGATATTTTTAGAGAGAGAATATTTACTTCGATGGTCTCAATTAAAGAAATTGATCAAAAAGAATTTGAGTTATGTTATGAATTAGATTCAGATACAATTAGTTTATGGACTAAAAAACAATGGCAAAGTGAATTTAATAAGATCGGCACCAAAGTAGTTGCAATATTATTAAACAATACAATAATTGGAATTTATGTAGTTCAAACAATAATTGATGAAGCTCAAATAAATTATTTTTCAATAAAACAAAAATTTCGTCGAAAAGGTTATGGCAGGCGCCTAATGACTTACTTGATAAAAGAATGTGAAAAACTTAATATAAAAAAATTATTGTTGGAAGTTTCGGAAACTAACTTAATTGCTGAGATCTTTTATTGCAAATTTGATTTTTTAACTGTTGGAAGAAGAAGAAAATATTATAAAGACGGTTCTGATGCTGTTTTAAAAGAAAAAAAATTCATAAAATAAATTTAAAAAAAATTTTTTGTGCGGATAACCAGAATCTCTGAAATCACTTTAATAAGAAGCTATATCATCAATAAGGTCAATTAAAAATGACTAATTTATACTATTGGGTATTCACAAAAGCTCATTCTGAACACAAAATTGACTTAATACTGGTAGGTTATAAATAGGAAATTTAACCCTTCTATGTTCGAAAGATTTACTGAAAAAGCTATTAAAGTCATTATGCTTGCTCAAGAAGAAGCTAGAAGGCTTGGCCATAATTTTGTTGGAACAGAACAAATTCTTTTAGGTTTAATTGGAGAAGGTACAGGTGTAGCCGCAAAGGTGCTCAAATCATTGGGTGTAAATTTAAAAGATTCAAGAATAGAGGTTGAGAAAATAATTGGAAGAGGTTCTGGATTTGTAGCAGTTGAAATTCCTTTTACCCCCAGAGCGAAAAGAGTTTTAGAGTTGTCCCTTGAAGAAGCACGCCAACTAGGTCACAATTATATAGGTACAGAACATTTACTTTTAGGTTTAATCAGGGAAGGAGAAGGAGTAGCGGCAAGGGTTTTAGAAAATCTCGGTATCGATCTGACTAAAGTTAGAACTCAAGTTATAAGAATGCTTGGAGAGACTGCAGAAGTTGGGTCAGGTGGTTCTTCAAATAAAGGCAATTTGAAGACAGCTACTCTTGATGAATTTGGTACAAATTTAACAAAACTTGCGAGCGAATCAAAACTTGATCCAGTGGTTGGACGTTATGCAGAAATAGATAGAGTTATTCAAATTTTAGGTAGAAGAACTAAAAACAATCCTGTTTTAATAGGTGAGCCTGGAGTAGGTAAAACAGCTATAGCTGAAGGTTTAGCTCAAAGAATTCAACTCGGAGAAATCCCCGATATTCTTGAGGATAAACGAGTTTTGACTCTTGACATTGGTCTCCTTGTCGCAGGAACAAAATATAGAGGAGAATTCGAAGAAAGATTGAAAAAAATAATGGAAGAGATTAAATCTGCAGGAAACGTTATATTAGTTATCGATGAGGTCCATACTTTAATAGGGGCAGGAGCTGCTGAAGGTGCAATCGATGCCGCTAATATTTTAAAACCAGCTTTAGCCCGAGGTGAACTTCAATGTATAGGAGCTACAACTCTTGATGAATATAGAAAGCATATTGAAAGAGATGCTGCTCTTGAAAGAAGATTTCAACCTGTAATGGTTGGAGAACCATCTATTGAGGACACCATAGAAATCTTAAAAGGTTTAAGGGAGCGTTACGAGCAACATCACCGTTTAAAAATTACAGATGAAGCCTTAGAAGCAGCAGCTCATCTAGGCGATCGCTACATCTCTGATAGATTCTTACCAGACAAAGCTATAGATCTTATAGATGAGGCTGGCAGTAGAGTAAGATTGATCAATTCCAAACTTCCACCCGAAGCTAAACAAATTGATAAAGAATTAAGACAAGTTCAGAAACAAAAAGAAGAATTCGTAAGAGATCAAAACTTTGATAAGGCTGGAGAATTGAGAGAAAAAGAAATTGAAATGTCTGCAAAAATAAAAGAGCTTTTAGAAAACAAAAAAGAAAGTTCAGAAAATAATGATAAAAGTAGTACTAAAGAAACTGCAGAAAATAATTCAACTATTATTCAAAATCCTCTTGTAAGTGAAGAAGATGTAGCTCATATAGTTGCTTCTTGGACCGGTGTTCCTGTTCAGAAATTAACAGAAACTGAGTCAGTCAAACTTCTAAATATGGAAGAGACATTACACCAAAGATTAATAGGTCAAGATGAGGCAGTTAAATCAGTATCAAGAGCCATTAGAAGAGCTAGAGTCGGCTTGAAAAATCCTAATAGGCCTATTGCAAGTTTTATTTTTTCAGGTCCTACTGGGGTGGGTAAAACAGAATTAACTAAATCACTGGCTTCGTACTTTTTCGGTAGTGAGGAAGCTATGATCAGACTAGATATGTCTGAATTTATGGAAAGGCATACTGTCAGTAAATTAATCGGTTCTCCTCCAGGATACGTAGGCTTCAACGAAGGAGGCCAACTTACAGAGGCGGTAAGAAGAAGACCATATACAGTAGTCCTTTTCGATGAAGTTGAGAAAGCTCATCCAGATGTATTTAATTTATTATTACAATTACTTGAGGATGGAAGATTAACAGATTCTAAAGGCAGAACAGTCGATTTTAAAAATACACTCTTAATTATGACTTCTAATATTGGCTCTAAAGTAATAGAAAAAGGTGGAGGAGGTTTAGGCTTCGAATTTTCAGGAGACTCTGTTGAAGATGGCCAATACAATAGGATAAAATCTCTGGTAAATGAGGAATTAAAACAATATTTTAGACCAGAATTTTTAAATAGACTTGATGAAATAATTGTGTTTAGACAATTAACTAAAAATGAAGTTAAAGATATTGCAGAAATTATGTTAAAAGAAGTTTTTTCTCGATTAAACGATAAAGGTATAAAATTAGATGTTACTGATGCATTTAAAGAAAGGCTTGTCGAAGAAGGGTATAATCCCTCTTATGGAGCAAGGCCTCTAAGAAGAGCAGTTATGCGTTTATTAGAAGATAGTTTGGCTGAAGAAGTTTTATCAGGAAGAATAAAAGATGGAGACAAAGCTTTAGTTGATATTGACGAGAATAAGAAGGTTACAGTAAATATTTCCTCAGAAGAATCTACTCAAGAATTGGCAGGGGCTAATTTTTAAACTCTTGATACAATATGCAGTTAATATCTCCAGAAAAAATATTTAGGGGAAAAGGAGCATGGTTTAAGGCTGTACCATACATCAAAAAAGTCTCTAATAGACCTTTACTTTTAGGAAGAAGTTTATCAACAAATAATTTAAGGCAACAAGTTTATAAAGATTTAAATGAAGAAAATTTTTCAATATATTCATCCAACCTAAAATTTGATTGTTGTTACGAAGATCTAGAAAGGATAAAAAGTACTGTAGTTAAAAATAATTGTGATTCTATTATTGCTATAGGTGGGGGTAAGGTCTTAGATGCAGGTAAATTTTTAGCAGATTCTCTTTCTATTCCAGTTATCACTATTCCTTTAAGTGCATCCACTTGTGCAGGCTGGACTGCATTATCAAATATTTATTCAATTAATGGGCAATTTATTAAGGATGTTGAGTTGAAGTCTTGTCCCAAAATATTGGTGCTAGATCATGGATTTATTAAAACAGCTCCAAAGAGGACACTTTCTAGTGGAATAGCTGATGCTTTGGCAAAATGGTACGAATCTTCTCTAACTAGTTCAAAAGTTGAGGATGGACTTGTTCAACAATCAATTCAAATTTCAAGAGTTCTAAGAGACCAATTACTTATTGATGGAGAAAGTGCTTATAATAATCAGTCTGTTCATAATGTCGCTTGGTGTAACGTTGTAGAGGGATGTTCACTTACTGCTGGACTTATTGGAGGAATCGGCGGTCAAAAGTGTAGAACGGCAGCTGCTCATGCTTTTCATAATGCTATTACTCAGATAGTTACAACCAATAAGTCATTACATGGCGAAATTGTTGGAGTTGGAATATTGTTGCAATTAAGATTAGAAGAGACTAAAAATAACAATAAATTAGCTAATCAAACTATTAAACAACTACTGATGTTAATGAAAAAATTGAATTTACCAACTACTATTTCCGAATTAGGGATAAATGTTTTTGAAAATAATAATTTACAAAAAATTGCTGAATTTACATGTAGGGATAAATCTGAAATTCATTTTTTACCTTTTAAAATTAATCAGCAAGATATAATGGAAACTATTACAAATTTTGAAAAACAAAAAATGAAAATATCATAAAAACTTTGAATAAGAATATTTATAATGATTTTAATAAGCTGAATATTGATTACTTTGAAAAAGTTAAAAATTCCCTACATGATCCATTAGGAGTAAACATATCTAATGATGTTAAATGGATAAAACTTAACGAAAAATGGAATTCTTCTGAATTTCCAGTGGTTATGGGAGGGACTGGTCAACCTATACTTTTCTTACATGGATTTGATAGTAGTTTTCTCGAATTCAGGAGAATATATCCATTTTTAAAAAATAAATTCCAATTAATAATTCCTGATTTATTGGGATTTGGATTTACTCCTAGGATTGCTTCCGATCAATATAATCCTAATAAAATAATTTCTAATCTTCTAGACATTATTAATACTTTAAAATTAAAAAATAGATTATTGATTGTAGGCGCCTCTATGGGAGGATCTGTAGCGATGAACTTTGCTAAGGAAGTACCAGATCTCATTGATAAGATAATTCTCTTATCTCCGGCGGGGCTCTTCGGAGAATCCAAAAATATTCCTTTCCCACTAAACCAGATAGGCGCGTCATTTTTAGGATTATCTCAAGTAAGAAAAAGTCTTTGTAGGCAAGCTTTTGCTTATCCAGATAAAGATGTTGGTTCAATGGAAGAACAAATTGCTTCGATTCATTTAGGGTGCTCTGGTTGGAGAAATTCGTTAGCTACCTTTGCAAAAAGTGGTGGATTTGCAGGGACATATAAATACATGAAAAATATTTCAATTAAAACTATTTGTGGGGAGAATGATCGCATCCTTGGTAAAAAAGAAATTAATAAAATAAAACAAATAGATCAATTAAATTTTATTGGATTGAAAAACTGTGGACATCTTCCACATGTAGATTTGCCATCACTATCTAGCAAGATTATTTTCGATTATTTTTGTTCTTAGCAAAATATTAAACATGGGATGTCAACTTGATTTTGTAAAAGGATACTAAAAATAAAAATAAAAATAAAAATAAAAATAAGATATTTCTATCTTTAGATAAAAACATTAAATTCAATAGTTTTAATATAAAAAAATGAAATAATAAATATAAATTTATTATCAAAGGTAATACTTTATATTCAATTAAAAAACTTTAAAATTATAATTATATGATAGACAACTGAAGGGGTAAATATATAACTATCAATTCTATCAAGTATTCCACCATGGCCAGGTAAAAAAGTTCCAGAATCTTTTATTTTTGCATCCCTTTTCATCATTGATTCAATTAAATCTCCCACTAACGCCATTAGGGAAACTAATACTCCATAAAAAATGCCAATTATTAAAGGATTATGCCAATTAAGTAAAAACGCAAAAAAGGTTGCCACTGAAATTGAGCATATTATTCCTCCTATCAATCCTTCGATAGTTTTACTTGGGGATATAGGGGAAAGAGCCCTTTTCCCAAATGACTTTCCAATAAAATATGAGCCAATGTCACTTGCTACAATTAATAAACAAGAAATTAAGGTTAAATAAAGACCTGTAGAATTTGAGAAGTTTTCAAATGATAATATTCCCTCGGAGCCATAATTTATAGTCGATTGGATGGCTCTTAATTTAATCCAATAACTAGGTAAAAAACCTAAATAAAACAGTCCGAAAATAGATGCTGCAATATCAGAAATAGTGCCTGACTTGGGTTGCAGCAATAACCACGTACATATTCCTACTGAGCATATTGGCAATATTGACTGGGATATCTCTCTATCAAGTAATCCAACGGCTTCTAGATATGTAGAAATTGTAATGATGAAACATGAAAATAATGTAGTTTTGGTCGCTGGTTTGATTCCAGTGAATTCTGCCATTCTAAAAAATTCGAGAAGTGCTATGTAGGTAAGTAATGCAATTGCTATTGTGAAATACCATCCGCCTAATAAAACAACAACCAACCCAAATAATCCGATTAGTAACCCACTTCGCAATCTCATCTTTGATTTTTTAGTTATGTAATACTCTTATATAAGAATTTAACAGATCTTCATTGTACAAACTTTGAGCTTCAATCCAATCTATTCTTTCTTTGTCTATTCTCTCTCCAGGAACAATTAAAGGTATTCCAGGAGGATAAGGACAAATGATATCTCCAGAAATTTTTCCTAAGGATTCAGCTAGAGGAATACTATAAGTCTTACTTTTCCAGGCAACTCCCAACGGTATTTCTGGTGATTGAACTAATCTAAAAGGTGGTTTTATAACTTTCAAATCATATGATTTATTGGTATGAATTAGTAACTTTTTCCATAATTTTTGAAGCAAAAAAGTAAAACCCTTTTGATTTGAAAACCCAAGACAAAAAGTAAGCGTCATCATTTCAGGTAATTCAGCAATTAATCCGTTTTTATAAAAAAATCTATCTGCAGTAAAGCCATCAATTCCAACTTTAGAAGTATTTAGCACTATTTTTAAAGGATCCTGAGTTTTAATAAGAGGTATCTTTTTATTTATTAACTCGTTGAAGATTAATTTTGCTTCTGAAATTCTTTTTTTGTATTTATTAAGATTATCCTTATTAAGCCAGTCTTTAATGGACTCCTCACAAGAAGAAAGCAAGAGAGAATTAGGACTAGTAGTTTGTAGTAAATTTATGCTTTTGATTAATTTATTTTCTTCTATAAGATTTCCATTATGCCAAATTACTGCTGTTTGAGTTAGTCCATTAAGTGACTTATGTAACGAATGTACTACTAAATCCGCTTTAGATCTTAAGGCTGATTTCGGTAAATTATAGTTTTCACAAAAAAGAAAATACGAACCATGGGCTTCATCAACTAAAACAGGCAAACTATGTAGATGACAAATATTAATTAAAGGTTCTAGATCCGTTGCATAACCTTGATAGTAAGGACTAACTAGTATTACTCCAACAAGTTTAGTCTTATCAAAATCAATATTATTCAATACAGTTGTAAACCACTTTTTAGTGATTGGCATGTAATGTCCAGTTACTTTAGAAAACTCTATGTCAAAGAATATTGGAATAATATTCTGCAAAGCACAAGCTTTAATAACACTAATATGAACATTTCTTGGCATAAGAATATATTCACCAGGATTAGCCATGGCGATTATTCCAGATTGAATTAAACCAGACGCTCCATTTACTCCAAAAAAACATTTTTGTGTATTTATTTTTTTTGAAATTGATATTTGCGCATCATGTACTAATCCACTATTGGATAATGGAGAGCCTATCTCAGGAAGTTCTGGCAAATCCCAAAAACCTGGTTGTTTTTTTAATAATTTAATCAAGCCATTTGGTAAAGCTTTACCTCTGTTGTGGGCAGGGAAAAAAAGTGACTTTAAAAACTTTTTAGTTAGAAAAGAAGAAATACTCATAAAGTATTATTGGTACATATAGAATAAATTGAAAAGAAATTCTTCTTTAATATTTTAAATGTAAATGGCAACTTCTTATTCAAAATATTCACCTAAAGGAGATATGATTTGGTTGATCTTAAGGCCATGGGTATTATTCCCAAGAGTTTTATATATACTTTTAACTTTAATTTTTCTTTTAATTAGAATTCTATTTCAAGGTAATAGTAATAGTAAAAGTGTACAGGAAAATCTTTCAAAATACCTTTTTGATGTTATTACTGATTTAGGCCCATGTTTTATTAAATTAGGACAAGCACTTTCAACGAGACCAGATCTTGTAAGGCAGGATTGGCTAACAGAACTTACAAATCTACAGGATAATCTCCCACCTTTTGATCATAAAATTGCTCTAAAAATAATTGAAGATGAACTTGGACTTCCTGCGAATGAATTATTTGATGATTTTCCAGATGAACCTATTGCATCAGCAAGCTTAGGAATAGTTTATAAAGCAAAAATAAAAAATAATAATTTTTGTGCTGTAAAAGTACAAAGGCCTAATTTATATTTTCTTATTAGACGAGATATTGTAATTCTAAAAATTTTAGCAACTACTTTCGGATCATTTTTACCACTTAATATAGGTGTTGGTATTGGAGAAATAATAGATGAATTTGGTAAAGCCCTCTTTGATGAAATTGATTACGAGCAAGAAGGGAAAAATGCATTGAAGTTTGCTAATTATTTCAAGTTAAACCCAAATGTATTTATACCAAAATTTGAAAAGGATTACTCCTCAAAAAAAGTTATTACCACTTCTTGGATTGATGGAGTTAAATTAAGGGATAGAGAAATTTTAGAACAAAATAATTTGATACCTTCTTCTTATATTAGAACTTGCGTGATAAGTGGACTTCAGCAATTATTCGAATATGGCTATTTTCATGCTGATCCCCATCCTGGAAACATGTTTGCTCTTAAAGGAGGAAGTTTAGATTATGGACACTTAGCTTATGTTGATTTTGGAATGATGGATACTATTACGAATTCAGATAGGCTTACACTTATTAAGGCGATTGTGCATTTAATAAATCAAGAATATTTACTAATGGCTAAAGATTTTCAGAAATTAGGTTTCTTAACCAAGGAACAAGATCTTGAAGAACTTGTCGAACCATTAAAAGAGGTCCTTGGGGGATCTTTTGGTGCCGAGGTTGGTAGTTTTAATTTAAAAAATGTTACTGATAAATTCTCAAAACTTATGTATTCTTATCCCTTTAGAGTTCCAAGTAGGTTCGCATTAATAATTAGAGCTGTTGTAAGTCAAGAAGGTTTAGCTTTGAGACTTGATCCTGAATTTAAGATTTTAAAAATTGCATATCCATATATTGCCAAAAAACTATTAACAGATAATTCGGATGAAATTGTAAATATTCTTCTAGAAGTTGTATTTGATAATGAAGGAAGGATTCAGATAGATAAGCTTGAAAGTTTATTAAATACTTTATTTAAGGGGGCCGGAAATATTAATGCAGATCTCATACCAGTTGCTAATGCAGGTTTGAAACTATTTGTAAGTAAAAAAGGATCTGCAGTTAGAAAAAATCTTTTATTAAGCCTTGTTAAGGATGATAGATTAGAATTAAAAGATGTAGAAAAACTCTTGATTTTACTTAGAGATACTTTTAGTCCTTTAAAATTGGCAAAAAGTGCTGTTCAGAATATTATATCTCCCGCTTAGTTTTTTATTTTATATCAACTCATTAAATTATAATTTTTAATTTATGAATTAATTAAAATTAAATAAACCTTTAGATACATAAATTGAATAGTAAAAGTATAGGAAAAATCAAATGAGAATATTTAATATTAATTTTCCAAAAAATAAAAAAATTATATTAGAAGAAGATGATAACTTTAACAAATATGATCGATATGGTGAAATTGGGAAATTAGTAAAAGAAGCAAGGATTCAAAACAATCTTTCTATTAAAGAATTATCTAATATCTCGAAAATTCCAATATCTTCTATAGATTCAATTGAGAATAATATTACAGAACTTAGACCCAGAGACCCTTTTCTAAGGTCAATATTATCTAAACTAGAAAAATGTTTATCTTTGAAAAATAATACTTTGGTAGGGTTAAGAATAAATGAAACTAATACTTTCGAAAAAAATAAAAAAAATTACATTTTAAGGAAGTTTGATTTCCTAAATTCCTGGCAGGGAAGTTTTTTTTATTTTTTATTTTTAATTTTGATACTATTTTTTCTTAATCGATACTTTATTTCAAATATAAATATTATAGAGATTCAAATTATTGAGGAAAAAGGAAAATAAAATATAACTGGTGATCTATTTGCTTATTCTCCCATAATTATTTCCAAGCTCACTATATTTTTGTAAATTCAAATCTATCTCGTCAAGAGTTTGATTTAATTTCCATTTCCAATTGTTAGTAATTGTTCCTGGAGTATTTAATCTACTTGAGTCATCTAAAGATAAGATATCTTGTATTGGAGAGATAAAAAGATTTGCTTTTGTTCTCATGCCAATTTCCATTAAATTCCAGGAGGGATCATTTGAGTATTTATAGTTATCTTTAATATGATTTTTAACATTAATATCTAAATATTCCCACCACGAAGTGGTAGTAGCGTTATCGTGAGTTCCTGTATATACAACCCAGTTCTCTTTTTCGATATTTTTAGGTAGATAAGGATTGTTTTCGTTACCGTCAAATGCGAATTGCAAAATCTTCATACCAGGTAATTCATAATTGTCTCTTAAAAGTTTTACGTCTTTAGTTATTACTCCTAAATCCTCAGCAATAATAGGTAGATAATCAGACTTTAAATCTTTTTTTAAAATATTTAATAGCTCTTTGCCAGGGGATTTAATCCAAGTCCCGTTAATTGCATTTTTGGCATTACCATCAACTCTCCAGTATCCAGCCAACGCTCTAAAGTGATCAAGTCTTAAAATGTCAACAAGTTCAAATTGTCTTTTAAATCTTTTTCTCCACCACTTAAAAGCTGTTCTTTTGTGCTTAGCCCAATAGTAAGTGGGCGTTCCCCATAATTGTCCTGTAGATGAGAAGTAATCTGGCGGCACTCCACTTTGAAAAAGTAAATCTCCATTTTGAGATATTGAAAATAGAGATTTATTACTCCATACATCCGCACTGTCTCTTGAAACATAAAAAGGTAAATCACCTATAAGTGTAATTCCGTTAGTTTTGGCAAAAACTTTGATTTCCATCCACTGTTTATCAAGATGCCATTGTATTAATTTTGTTTTAAGCATTTCATTTTTTTTGTCCTTTATCCATGTTTTTATAAATTCATTTTTCTTTTGCTTAAACTCCAATGGCCACTCCCACCAAGGCAACATATTGAATTCCTCTCTTATGATCATAAATATTGAATATTCTTCAACCCAAGAATTTTTTTTATTCCATAAATAAAAATTATTTTTCCTCTCTTCAGATTGAGATTCCCAATCAACTAAAAGATACTCTCCTAATTTTTTAGATAAATTATTTGCAAAATCAAAATCTAAATGGTTTTCGTGATGATTAATTGACTGTAAATACCTCTTATCAAATGAAAAGATAAATTTTTTTTCAATTAATTTATTGATATCAAGAAACCAAGGATTTAACGCGAAACTGGATGGAGAACTATACGGAGATCCAGTTGAATCTGTTGGAGTAAGAGGTAAGAACTGCCAATGTTTAATCTTATGCTTACAAAGCTTCTTGATCCAGTCTTTAGCACCTTCTCCAAAGGTTCCGCAGTAACTACCTCCAGGGAGACATGAAGGATGAACTAGAATACCTAACGATTTTTTTTTTAGAACTGATTTTAAACTCATGAATATAAAGTAAATTTTATTTTTTATAGTTCGTTTATTACTTATTAACTAGGATTAACAATAACTAATTCTATATTACCTAATAAATAAATTTAAATTTAGATGTTTCTTATATTTGCTTATAAATTTTAAAATTATATATTTCTGAATATTTTTTATTAAAACTTAGAACTTAACAGTATACAAAAAAATAAGTTAATTAATTTTTGCGAAATTGATATTAGGTACTACGATATTAATATTATTTTTTAAAAGCTTATTTCGTGACTAGTTCTATCACGGCAGTAGAGAATGAAGAACCAACTTTTAATCTAACTAATAGTCGACTTAGGTTAGTTAGTGGAACCTCCAATCCTAAATTAGCTGAAGAAATCGCTTCATATTTAGGGATTGAAAATGTTCCCTTGGTATCTAAAAGATTTGCTGATGGCGAACTTTATGTTCAAATTCAACAATCTATAAGAGGTTGTGATGTATTTCTAATTCAACCTACATGCGCTCCAGTGAACGATAGTTTGATGGAGTTAATGATAATGGTTGATGCTTGTAAAAGAGCTTCAGCTAGACAAATTACAGCAGTCATTCCCTATTTTGGATATGCAAGGGCAGACAGAAAAACTTCAGGAAGAGAGTCAATTACCGCAAAGCTTACCGCAAATTTACTTGAAAAATCTGGTGTAGATAGGGTTCTCGCCATGGATTTACATTCAGCCCAAATACAAGGATATTTTGATATTCCTTGCGATCATATATATGGATCTCCTGTATTAATTGATTATCTTGAATCTTTAAAGTTGGAAGAAGTTGTAGTTGTGTCTCCAGATGTGGGAGGAGTAGCCAGAGCCAGAGCATTTGCCAAATTAATGAATGATGCTCCATTAGCTATTATTGACAAGAGAAGATCTGCTCATAACATAGCAGAGAGTTTGACCGTTATTGGAGAAGTTAAGGGGAAAACGGCTATTCTTATAGATGACATGATTGATACTGGGGGCACTATTTGTTCAGGTGCAAATTTATTAAAAAAAGAAGGTGCTAAGAGAATTTTCGCATGTGCTTCTCATGCAGTTTTTTCTCCACCTTCTTATGAAAGATTAAGTTCAAAAGACTTATTTGAACAAGTTATAGTTACTAACAGTATTCCAGTCATTGATAATGACGACTTTCCTCAATTAAAAGTACTCTCTGTCGCAAATATGTTAGGAGAGGCTATATGGAGAATTCATGAAGAAAGTTCGGTTAGCTCTATGTTTAGATAATAAATTTATTTTTTATTTTCTTTTAATATTTTGCTAACTTTTTTAGTCACTTCTTTTGGAACGCTATCAGGACAATATTGTATTGCTGTAGTTACTATTTGAAATTCTGCACCTGCAAATAATTTTTCTCTTTCTAATTTCTTATCCCCTAATTCTTTTACTGCTCCTCCATGTTTGCCCTCAACCACTTGTACATATGTAGCAGAAGCAATTCCTAAGGCTTTTGGAAATTCTATACCAGCTTTTGATGCTATACAAAGATATGAAGCCCCCATACCTTTATATAAATATAAATCTTGTTCGGTAGCCGCTTGTAATTTCTTGTCTGCTTTTAATCCTTTATTTATTAATGTTATATCAAAAAAAGTTAAATATAAAAATATGGGGAGACTTAAAAATTTAAAAAATTTTTTTGGATGTGAATTTATAAACATTAATTAATTTTTTTATTTACTTTTTAAAGATAACATTTTTTATTTTTAAACTAAATTAGCCTATAGAATTTATGTAATAATTTTTATTTCATGATGATTCTCTACTATTTTAAGTTTATCTTTATTCCATGAATATATAACCCTGTATCTATAATTATCTTCGTCAATAAGCCTTGTGTGCTCAAGGATATACCAGTCTTCATATGACGATTCGAAAATCATCTCATGTTCATCAACTTGTTTAATATTTGATATTCCATCTACATCACTTAAATAAAACTTTTCTCTTATTAATTGGTGATTCTTTATAAATGCTTGCATTTCGCCTTTTTCTCTATATTTGGGGTTTTCATCAAAAAAACTATATTTCTTTTCTGGATACCATGTAAATTTATAATGAGATTCCCATTGTTTTTTATTTTCAAGAGACTCAATATTAATGTACATGCAAAGGTTATATGTTTTCCTTTCTTCTTCGAGAAAATATGTTCTATTAGATTTCCAAAGCCCGATATTACGAGAGAACCATCTTTTTAAATTACTATCTATGCTAACTTCAGGGGAATTGTATTCCCCATAATTAAAGTTATTTTTTTGATTATTAACAACCATTTATAAATATCATCTATTTATTTGATATCTTAACTGTAAAATAATCATAAATATCTTAATGTGTTTATAAGCAAAAACAGCTTATCAAAACTTCTGGTAAAATGAATTGAATGAAAAAAAAGAACTAAAACTAATATTAGTAGCTGCCAAAAATCATCTTTCTAGAGGCGATCTTAAATCCTTATTATCTTATTTAGAGTCTAATGATTGCGATTTTGAGGTTTCTCTTCAGATTTCTGAACCTACGGAACAACCTGAACTACTTGAGTTGCATAGGTTAGTTGCTATTCCAGCTCTTATAAAAATTTCACCAGCGCCAAAGCAAATATTTGCAGGAAGTAATATTTTTGTTCAGTTTCAGACTTGGTTACCTAGATGGACGCAGGAAGGTGTTACAAAAAATTTAGGTATCAATCTTCAACCTTCTAAAATAGATTCAATTAGAACGCAAAAAGAGTTTCTCCTTGAGGATGAATTATTGGTCCTTAGACAAGAAAATGAGACACTTACAAAAAGAATCGAATCTCAAGAAAGACTTCTAAGAATGGTCGCACATGAATTGAGAACGCCATTAACCGCTGCAACTCTTGCCATTCAAAGTCAAAAATTAGGACAAATTGACATAACAAAATTGCAAGACGTTATTAAACGACGTTTAGAAGAAATTGAACTTTTATCTCAAGATCTTCTTGAGGTTGGAACAACTAAATGGGAAGCTCTTTTTAATCCTCAAAAAATTGATTTAGGAAACATAAGTGCTGAGGCAATTCTTGAATTAGAAAAGTTTTGGAGATCAAGAAAAATAGAAATTGATACTGATATTCCATCAGATCTCCCAAGTGTATATGCAGATCAAAGAAGAATGAGACAGGTATTTTTAAATTTAATTGAAAATGCTCTTAAATTTTCAGAAGATTCTGGAACAATAAAAATTACAATGATTCATAAAACAAATCAATGGGTAGAAATAACGATTTGTGACAAAGGTTCTGGGATTCCAGGAAGTGAACAAAAAAGAATATTTCTTGATAGAGTTAGACTACCACAGACATCTGAGGGGACATCAGGATTTGGTATTGGCCTATCTGTTTGCAGAAGAATCGTTGAAGTACATGGAGGAAGAATATGGGTTGTATCAGAAGTTGGTGAAGGTTCATGCTTTCATTTTACTGTTCCAGTGTGGCAAGGCCAAAACAAAGATCAACAACACTTGACGAAAGGATAGCTTTACTCCTAATTTTTTATATAGGCTATTTAGCTATTTCCTTGGCCCCATCGTCTAGAGGCCTAGGACACCTCCCTTTCACGGAGGCGACAGGGGTTCGAATCCCCTTGGGGCTATTAATTAATTTTTAAAATTTTAATTAATTATTTTAATGAAGCTTTTGCTTGCTTATCTACTGCAATCAAGTTTTCAGATAGGTCTTTTTTTAACCTTTTTTCTATCATTCCAATTGGCATCCATTGACAACCCTGAACAGTGAGATCATAAATTAATGAGTTTTTTGAAGTATCTTTTATAGTTTGAATTTTCCAGCTTCCTTCAAATCTTCTAAAATCTCCTTTTATTAGACTAAATTTTAATAAACCAAGTTCTTTCTCTTCGTACAAATCAATAGTAACTTCAGCTGAAAATTTCATTCCAAGAAAATCTTGAGCACCAACTTGTTTTAAATGAACATTATTATTATTTTTATAAATTTTTCTACTAGATAACAAGTTTGGGATATAGAGATTTAAGCGGTCATAATCAGTTAAAACATTCCATAGAGAGTCGAAAGTAGCAGAAGTAGTCAACTGAGCGGCAAGTCTTCTTGTTCCTCCAGAAAGCTTTTCCATAGTCTGCTCAATTGTTCTGTAATCATTATTTTGAGAATGACTTACTGATCTTTGAGGATTATTCATAGATGAATTTTTTATTAAATAAAAAATTATTCCTGTGT
>QCTN01000007.1 GCA_003211135.1 Prochlorococcus sp. AG-673-L20
AAAAACAAAATCTCCTGCACTTAAATCTTGTCCAGAGAGAAGAGGAGTATGTACAAGAGTTTATACATCTACTCCTAAGAAACCTAATTCTGCCTTAAGAAAAGTTGCAAGAGTTAGACTAACTTCTGGTTTTGAAGTTACCGCATATATTCCGGGAATCGGACATAATTTACAGGAACACTCTGTAGTCCTACTCAGGGGAGGAAGAGTTAAAGATCTGCCGGGGGTAAGATACCATATAATAAGAGGAACTTTAGATACTGCAGGAGTCAAAGATAGACGTCAATCCAGGTCTAAATATGGTGCAAAAGCCCCTAAAAATGATTAATTTTTTAACTTCAATTCTTTTCTAAAATGTCACGTCGTAATGCAGCAGTAAAAAGACCGGTTTTACCAGACCCCCAATTTAATAGTCGTCTTGCCTCAATGATGATTTCTAGATTGATGAAACATGGTAAAAAATCTACTGCACAAAAAATACTATCAGATGCTTTCTCTCTAATAAGTGAAAGAACAGGTGGAAATGCTGTGGAGTTATTTGAAACAGCCGTAAAGAATGCAACCCCATTGGTTGAGGTGAGAGCTAGAAGAGTTGGAGGTGCAACCTATCAAGTTCCTATGGAAGTTCGTCAAGAGAGAGGAACTGCTATGGCATTAAGATGGCTGGTTACCTTTTCAAGAGGAAGAAATGGAAAGAGTATGTCGCAAAAGTTAGCAGGTGAATTAATGGATGCAGCTAATGAAACTGGCAGCGCAGTTAAGAAGAGAGAAGATACTCATAAAATGGCAGAAGCTAATAAAGCTTTTGCTCACTACAGATACTAATTTCGACCCAAAATGGTCCTTATTTAGTTTATTATTAAACAAAAGTTTATTTGATTAAATAAACTGTAGCTATTTAGCAATTCATTCTATTTGGAGTTTTAACATTGGCACGCGACTTTCCCCTTGAACGAGTAAGGAATATAGGTATAGCCGCTCATATTGATGCTGGTAAAACAACTACTACTGAGAGAATACTTTTTTATTCAGGGGTTGTTCATAAAATCGGAGAAGTACATGATGGTGCTGCCGTAACAGATTGGATGGCTCAAGAAAGAGAAAGAGGAATTACTATCACAGCTGCTGCTATTTCTACAAGTTGGCAAGATCATAGAATTAATATTATTGATACTCCAGGCCACGTTGACTTCACAATTGAAGTTGAAAGATCAATGAGAGTTTTAGATGGTGTTATAGCTGTGTTTTGTGCGGTAGGAGGAGTTCAGCCACAATCAGAGACTGTTTGGAGACAAGCTGATAGATACTCTGTCCCAAGGATGGTTTTCGTCAATAAGATGGATAGAACAGGCGCAGACTTCCTAAAGGTTAATCAACAAATTAAAGATCGTCTTAAAGCAAATGCTTTTCCTATTCAACTTCCAATAGGAGCTGAAGGTGATCTCTCAGGAATTATTGATTTAGTAAGTAACAAGGCTTATTTATACAAAAATGATCTAGGAACTGATATTGAAGAAGCTCCAATACCAGATGATATGAAAGACGAGGCATTGGAATGGAGAAGTAAATTAATGGAAAGTGTCGCAGAAAATGATGAAGAATTAATTGAAATATTTTTGGATAAGGGAGAATTAACTGAAGATCAATTAAAAAAAGGTATTAGAGAAGGAGTTCTCAAACATGGTTTGGTTCCTGTTTTATGTGGATCAGCCTTTAAAAATACAGGGGTTCAATTAGTTCTTGATGCAGTAGTTGATTATTTACCAGCTCCAATTGATGTAAAACCAATTCAAGGTGTTTTACCAAATGGTAAGGAAGATGTTAGACCTTCGGATGACAATGCTCCTTTCAGTGCACTTGCTTTCAAAGTCATGTCTGATCCTTATGGAAAACTAACTTTTGTAAGAATGTATTCTGGAGTGCTTTCTAAAGGAAGTTATGTTATGAATTCAACTAAGGATGCTAAAGAGAGAATTTCAAGGTTAGTTATCTTAAAAGCAGATGAAAGAGAAGAAGTTGATGAATTAAGAGCAGGAGATTTAGGTGCTGTATTGGGATTGAAGAATACAACAACAGGTGATACCTTGTGTAATACCGATGACCCAATAGTCCTAGAAACTTTATTTATCCCCGAACCTGTTATCTCAGTTGCTGTAGAACCAAAAACTAAAGGAGATATGGAGAAACTTTCTAAGGCCTTACAAGCCTTGTCTGAAGAAGATCCAACCTTTAGGGTAAGTACAGATCAAGAGACTAATCAGACTGTAATAGCCGGCATGGGGGAACTACATCTTGAAATTCTTGTAGACAGAATGTTGAGAGAATTTAAAGTTGAGGCAAATATAGGCGCCCCTCAGGTTTCTTATAGAGAAACAATTAGATCAAGTTCCAAGGGTGAAGGAAAATATGCAAGACAAACAGGAGGTAAAGGACAATATGGACACGTAGTTATTGAAATGGAACCTGCCGAAGTCGGCAAAGGGTTTGAATTTGTTAACAAAATCGTGGGTGGAACTGTGCCAAAAGAATATATTGGACCAGCCTCAAATGGAATGAAAGAAACCTGTGAATCAGGGGTTCTTGCCGGTTATCCGCTGATTGATGTAAAAGTAACACTAGTCGATGGTTCGTTCCACGATGTAGACTCATCTGAAATGGCCTTCAAAATTGCAGGTTCAATGGCTTTTAAAGATGGGGTTAAAAAATGCAATCCTGTCCTCTTAGAGCCTATGATGAAAGTCGAGGTCGAAAGTCCTGATGATTTTCTTGGATCTGTAATTGGTGATCTCTCTTCAAGGAGAGGTCAAGTCGAAGGACAATCTGTCGATGATGGATTGTCTAAAGTACAGGCCAAAGTGCCTTTAGCCGAAATGTTCGGTTATGCCACTCAACTCCGATCAATGACTCAAGGTCGGGGCATATTTTCAATGGAGTTCGCAAATTATGAGGAAGTTCCTCGTAACGTTGCTGAAGCTATCATTTCCAAGAATCAGGGCAACTCCTGATCTCTAAACTAAACACTCTTTAACCCTCGATTCTTTAATTCAAATGGCTCGCGAGAAGTTCGAAAGGAACAAACCACATGTCAACATAGGTACTATAGGCCACGTTGATCATGGAAAAACAACCCTGACTGCTGCTATTACAAATGTTCTAGCTAAAAAAGGTCAAGCACAAGCTCAAGATTATGGAGACATTGATGGTGCTCCAGAAGAAAGAGAACGTGGTATTACAATTAATACGGCACACGTTGAATACGAAACTGAGGGCAGACATTATGCCCACGTTGATTGTCCAGGTCACGCTGATTATGTAAAAAATATGATCACTGGTGCGGCTCAAATGGATGGTGCAATTTTAGTTTGTGCGGCAACAGATGGTCCTATGGCTCAAACAAAGGAGCATATTCTTTTAGCAAAACAAGTTGGAGTTCCTGCTCTAGTTGTTGCATTGAATAAATGTGACATGGTTGATGATGAAGAAATCATTGAACTTGTTGAAATGGAAATCAGAGAACTTCTTGATAGTTATGATTTTCCAGGTGATGATATACCCATCGTTCAAGTCTCAGGTCTAAAAGCTTTAGAAGGAGATTCTACTTGGGAATCTAAAATTGAAGAATTAATGACAGCCGTTGATGCCAGTATTCCTGAACCTGAAAGAGAAATTGACAAGCCATTTTTGATGGCAATTGAAGATGTATTTTCTATTACAGGTAGAGGAACAGTTGCCACTGGAAGAATAGAGAGAGGAAAAGTCAAAGTTGGGGAAGAAGTTGAAATAGTTGGAATAAGAGATACTAGATTGACTACTGTCACGGGTGTTGAAATGTTCCGTAAACTTCTTGATGAAGGTATGGCTGGAGATAATGTTGGGCTACTTTTACGTGGTGTTCAGAAAGAAGATATTGAAAGAGGGATGGTTCTTGTTAAAAAAGGTTCGATTACTCCTCATACAAAATTTGAGGGAGAAGTTTATGTCCTTAAGAAAGAAGAGGGTGGAAGACATACACCTTTCTTTGCTGGTTATCGACCACAATTTTATATAAGAACTACTGATGTAACTGGACAAATCACTGCATTCACCTCTGATGATGGTGCCAATGTTGAAATGGTAATGCCAGGTGACAGAATAAAAATGACTGGAGAATTAATTTGTCCAGTTGCCATTGAACAAGGTATGCGCTTTGCTATTCGTGAAGGTGGCCGGACTATTGGAGCTGGTGTTGTTTCTAAAATTATGGAATAATTTTCTTTAATATTATGAAGTTAACCTTTGATAATCTAAAATAGTTAAATGCAGAGATATGGGTTATTGATAATCAATAACCCTCTTAAAAAGAGATTAATTTAAACTTATGACAGCTTCACTTACTCAACAAAAAATACGTATCAGATTAAAAGCCTTTGACAGAAGAATGCTAGATTTGTCATGTGACAAAATAATTCAAACAGCAGATACAACCGCTGCTTCAGCTATAGGACCTATTCCATTACCAACAAAGAGAAAAATTTATTGCGTGTTAAGATCTCCTCATGTAGATAAGGATTCTAGAGAGCATTTCGAGACTAGAACTCATAGAAGAATAATTGATATTTATAGTCCTTCTGCTAAAACTATAGATGCTTTAATGAAATTGGATCTTCCTAGTGGTGTAGATATAGAAGTTAAATTATAAGAAATCCCGAATAGAACTTTAATTCACTAAAATATAAAAAACAATTTGAGGTTTAAATGGGAGAGCTTTCAGTAAGGGAATTACCCTTGTTCCCTCTACCAGAAGTTGTCCTTTTCCCACAAGAAGTCTTACCACTACATATTTTTGAGTCGAGATATAGAATTATGCTTAAATCTGTACTTGAATCTGATTCAATGTTTGGAGTAATTAAATGGGATCCCAATAAAAAGAGTATGGCTAATGTTGGATGTTGTGCTCAGATAATAAAACATCAAACGGCTGAAGATGGTAGGAGTAATATAATTACCTTGGGACAGCAAAGATTTCAAGTTCTTGAAATTGTACGTTCAACACCTTATTGCTCAGCAATGGTAAGTTGGATCAATGACGAGAATATTGATAGTTTTCAAAGTTTAGACCTTTTAAGAGATTCAGTTACTGAAGCATTAAATGATGTAGTTAAATTAACTAGTAAATTAACTAATTCTCAAAAAGTTCTTCCTGATAAGTTACCTGATAACCCTATGGAACTGTCCTTTTGGATCGGTGCTCATTTGGGGGGTCCAGTAGCTGAAGAGCAGCAAAAACTTTTAGAGGAGAGGAATACACATTCTCGTTTACAAAGAGAGTTTGAAATGTTAGATCATACTAGAAAACAATTAGCAGCTAGAACGGCTTTAAAAGAAAGTTTTCCTGATATCACAGAAAACTAAATGTCTATAATTTTAATATCTTCCATTGTTATATTTTTAACTTTATTATTTTCTTCTTTAATACTCTGGAGAAATAATACTAGAAAATATATTTCTTCAGGAACTGTAGCTACAGCATATGATTCCTGGACTCAAGATAAATTACTTGAGAGATTGTGGGGTGAGCATATACATTTAGGTTTTTATCCTCCAAATAAAAATATTGATTTTAGAGAGGCTAAAGTGCAATTTGTACATGAGTTAGTAAGTTGGAGTGGTTTAGATAAATTGCCTAGAGGTTCTAGGGTTTTAGATGTCGGTTGCGGAATAGGTGGAAGTTCTAGAATTCTCGCAAATTATTATGGATTTAATGTCACTGGAATAACTATTAGTCCAGCTCAAGTAAAAAGAGCAAAAGAACTTACGCCTTATCAATGTAAATGCAATTTCAAAGTTATGGATGCCTTGGATTTGAAATTTGAAGAGGGATCATTTGATGGTGTTTGGAGTGTAGAGGCGGGTGCCCATATGAATAACAAAACTAAATTTGCAGATCAAATGTTAAAAACTTTAAGACCAGGAGGATATTTAGCATTGGCTGATTGGAATTCAAGAGATTTACAAACGCAACCCCCATCAATGATTGAAAAAATAATTTTAAAACAATTACTTGAACAATGGGTGCATCCTAAATTTATGAGTATCGATGACTTTAGAAGTATTCTTATAAATAACAAAAATAGTTCAGGTCAAGTTATATCCTCAAATTGGAATTCTTTTACAAATCCATCTTGGTTTGATTCTATATTTGAAGGTATGAGAAGACCTAATGCAATTTTGTCCCTTGGTCCAGGAGCCATTATAAAGTCTTTAAGAGAAATACCTACAATTTTACTAATGGATTGGGCCTTTAAAAAAGGTTTAATGGAATTTGGAGTTTATAAATGTAGAGGTTAATTAATCTAAATTGATCTTTTCTGATAAATAACAGCCGAAATCGACTAAATGTTCACATAGGGGTTTTAATTTTTTCTTTAATTTATTAAAAGCTTCAATATTAGTCTTATTATTTATTTCAACATCAACATAGATTATATATTCTCCTAGTTCTCTTTTTGAAGGTCTAGACTCTATTTTGCTCATATTGAATCCAAATTCTGCAATAAAATTTAAAGCTTCTAGTAAAGCACCCGGATTATTTGAGAGTAATGAGAAGGCAAAACTGGCAATATTAGATCTATCTTCAATGTAATCTTTACTCAACAAAACAAATCTTGTACAATTTCCCGGAACATCATTAATAGGAAATGCTAATTCTTTAAGTCCTTCTATTTTAATAAGAGATTTCGATCCAATAGCGGCTCTAAATGAACTTCCTTTTACCATATGCACAGCTTCTGAAGTTGATTTCGTTGATAAAGTAATTGCTTCTGGAAGGTTCTCAGATAGCCATCCTGAGCATTGAGCTAAAGCTTGTGGATGAGATAGCACCTCAGATATCTCTGAAATCTTGCCATCACTAATTAATGCATGTTTTATTGGCAAAACAATTGCTTTATTAATATTAATGTCAGAATATTTCCAAAGTGCGTCTAAAGTTGTTGTCACTCCTCCTTCAACAGAGTTCTCAATGGGAACTATTGCTGCATCACAATTGTTGTAGGCTATTGATTTAATAACCGAATATAACCCGTTACATGGTACAAATAAAGGTGACTTAAAATTAGCAAGCTTCGATAAAATATGAGCTGCTTTTTCAGCGTATGTCCCTTTAGGGCCTAAATATGCAACTTGTTTGCTCATGGTTAATCGTAAGAAAAAAAGAAATCAAATAAGCATTGGAGGTATATAGAAAATGCTTTTAGCTTTTGATGCTAAACAGAAACTTAAGCTTTCTGTTGCTAGGAATAAAGAATATCTTTCTAAATATCTTTTGGAGGAAGAAAGAGTTGTTGGGGCAATGCTAGACCCAAATAAATTAGAACCTGAAGGGAAAGGAATGTATAAATATACTGTAACAAGTTTCAAGGTTTTTCAATTAGATGTTAAACCTCTTGTATCAATTGCAGTTGAGAATAATGAGGGTATCTTAAAAATGAGTGCTATTGATAGTAAATTAGATGGTTTAGGTATAGTTGAAGATTTTAATTTAGTTTTGAAAGCAAATTTAGAGGCAACAAATTTTGGGTTAGAAGGTGAAGCCTTACTCGGAGTTTCAGTTAGTCAACCGCCTCTTTTGAAGCTTTTGCCAAAGAAAATTTTGGAATCTACAGGTCATTCAGTATTGAATGGAATTTTATTAGGAATAAAATCAAGAGTTCAACAACAATTAATAAAAGATTTTGTAAATTGGTGCGAATTAAATCAGATTTAACTTATTTAAGAAACTTTTTCTATGGAGATTCGTTAGTCCATTTTCTTTAAGACTTGCAAAATGTTCTTTAGTGCCATATCCTTTGTTTTTAAATATGAAATATCCAGGATATTTGCTTTCTAATCTTTCCATCAAAGAGTCACGCGATACTTTAGCAATTATGCTTGCAGCAGCTATTGAAATAAATTTAGAATCACCTGAGATTATATTTCTTTGATTACCATCCCAAAGTCTTAATGATAAAGGACCGTCAATTATCAGTTCAGATGGTACATCTTTTAACTTTTTAACTGCTCTAATCATTGAAAGTTCAGTTGCATATCTTATCCCCAATAAATCTATCTCTCGAACTGAAGACTGCCCCGTACTGTAATCTGATGATAATGCAATAATTTTAGGAAAAAGATCTTTTCTTTTTTTGGGAGTTAATTTTTTACTATCATTAACTCCCAACCTTTTGAGAGTTAATCCATTTTTTTCAGTCAGAACTATAGCTGCAGAAAATACAGGTCCAAAAACTGAACCACGACCTACTTCGTCAATACCTATCTCAGAAACTTTATTCAATAATTGCAGATGATCTTCTTCTTTTTCGTCTTAAATTATCATTTTCTTCTGTAAGTTCTATTTCTTGGTTCTCATTTATTATTTTGGTTAATTTATTTTCGGGATTAGCTTCTTTAGAGTCGTCTACTTTAACCTCTTCTCTTAGATGAGAATTTGAGGTTTTTTTATTTATTTTCTTACTTGAAACTTTATTATTTTCTTTTTCATTTTGCTCAGAAGCAGTTTGTTTTTCTTCGTTCTTAATATCGTCTAAACGAACTAAGTGATTACTATTAAGATATTCTTTTCCTAATTTAATTAATGGATTAATACCTAATTGGCTATAAACTATTTTCTCATCGTTAGTGAGCTCAACTGTGATTACTTTCTTTTCTCTACGATTATTCGTATTGATTACTTCATTATCATTTCCCCTTTTATTGGAATGATCATCGTCTTTAGTGAAATTTTTGGTGTTATTTAACTCTTCCTTAATTATCGTTTCCTGATTCTCAATTAATTGAATCGGAGCTATATCTGACATTTTTGTGGTATTTATCTTACTGGTTTTTTTTGTATTTTGATTGGCTTTTAAAGCATTATTTTTATAATTTGGTAAATTTTCTATATGTCCTAATCCATTGCAGTTATTACATTTAGTGCCAAATAATTCATATATATTTTGACCTTGTCTTTTTCTTGTTAATTCTACTAAACCTAACTCAGTTAATTGAGCTATCTGTGGCCTTGCTGAATCATCTTTAATAGCTGAAGTGAAATGTTCAAGTAATTGAAATTGATCTCTTCGAGATTCCATATCTATAAAATCTATAACTAAAACTCCACCAATATTTCTTAATTTCATTTGCCTAGAAATTTCTAGAGCTGCTTCACAATTCGTCCATAAAACAGTTTGTCTTGAATTGGCTGATCTTGTGAAAGATCCAGAGTTCACGTCAATTACTGTCAATGCTTCAGTAGGTTCAATAATTATGTATCCTCCTGAAGGTAAATCTACTCTGGGCTGAAGGGCCTTTTGAATAGTTTTATTAATTTGGTATTTTTCTAAAATATGTTCATTTATTTCATTATTATGAAAAACAAGTTCCACACTAGTGTCATTATTAACTAAAAATTCTTTTGCTTTTTCGAGGGCGATTTTATTGTCAATTACAATTTTTTTAGTAGATGATTTAATGCAATCTCTTAAGATTTTTAATGAAAAATCTTCATCTCTACTTATTAAACTTGGTGGCGGAGTATTCTCTGAACTTTTTAAAACTTGATCCCATTGTTGAATTAAATTTTCTAAATCTTCAATAAGTAATTCTTCTTTGATTTGTTCGGCTTCAGTTCGAAATAATAATCCTGTGCTAGGAGGTTTAATTAAAACTCCAAGAGCTCTTAAACGACTTCTTTCAGTCTCGGTATTTATCTTTCTAGAAATATTGACTCCTTGTCCATGAGGTTGCAATATTAAATATTTGCCAGGTAATGAAATATTACCTGTAAGTCTAGGACCTTTACTCCCGGTCGGTTCTTTCATTACTTGAACGAGAACTTTTTGTTTTGGTTCAAGAAGTTCAGTAATTCCAACAACACCTTTTTTTAACCTTAATGGACCAAGATCTGATACATGAATGAATCCATTTTTTTCACTTTCTCCAATATCTATAAAGGCAGCATCAATTCCTGGGAGAACATTTTCAACAGTTCCTAAAAAAATATCCCCGATTTGATATTGACCTTGTGCGACGATCAATTCATCAACTTGATCATCTGTGAGTAGTGCTGCAATACGCGCCTGCTCAGCTATTACAATTTGCTGAGACATAAAAGTTTTTTAAGTATGGTTTTGAATTTTTGAAAATCGATAAAATGTAAATAATTAAATATTAAATTATTTACTAACAATTTCTAGGTAGCTAAGTTTATTAGATTTTTTAAAATAGTTAAATAGCAGTTTAATCTGCTAAGTATTTAAGTTTTAGACGACTTTCAAACGATTTGAAATTGATTAAATAGCTATGATTATTTCTATAATAAAACCATAACCACCTTTATATTAACATCTAATTCCCGCTTAAGTACATCGATCCATTATTCTAAAGTTGTTTAAGTTCTTATTTTTAAAGTGGTTCAAGTAAACGAAAATTATTTAAAACTCAAAGCAGGATACCTTTTTCCTGAAATTTCAAAAAGAGTTAGAACTTATACTCAAGCTAACAGTAGTAGGGAAGTTATTAAGCTTGGAATAGGGGATGTGACGGAGCCGCTACCTAAAGCTTGTGTTAATGCTATGGGAAAAGCATTAAATGAAATGGGAACAAATAACGGATTTAAAGGTTATGGCCCAGAGCAAGGGTATGGATGGCTTAGGGAAAAAATTTCTGAAAATGATTTTATATCAAGAGGGTGTCAAATTTCACCGGAAGAAATATTTGTTTCTGATGGTTCAAAATGCGATAGCAGCAATATCTTAGACATTCTTGGGGATGATAATTTAATTGCTGTAACTGATCCGGTTTATCCTGTTTATGTCGATACTAATGTGATGACTGGGAGAACAGGAGAAACACTTCAAGACGGTACTTATCAAGGATTATTATATTTAGCGATTAATGAAGAAAATAATTTTCAACCTGAAATACCAAAAAATAAAGTTGATATTGTTTATCTTTGTTTTCCAAATAATCCAACTGGGGCAACAATTACTAAACAAGAATTGAAAAAATGGGTTGATTACGCTATCGAAAACAAGTCTTTGATTCTTTTTGATGCAGCTTATGAAGCTTTTATTCAAGACAAAGATATTCCTCATTCAATATATGAGATTGAGGGGGCAAAAAATTGTGCTATCGAATTTAGATCTTTCTCAAAAAATGCAGGATTTACTGGAGTTAGATGCGCTTATACAGTCATACCAAAAAATCTATCAGGACAAAATTCAAAAGGGGATAAAATTGATTTATGGTCATTATGGAATAGGCGACAATGTACTAAATTTAATGGAGTAAGCTATATCGTACAAAGAGGAGCTGAAGCCGTATATTCTTCGCAAGGTAAAAAAGAGGTTAATTCTTTAATTGACTTTTATATGAAAAATGCAGAAATTATGCAAGATAAGCTAAGAAGTGCAGGTTTTAAAGTGTATGGTGGTGATAATGCACCATATGTTTGGATCAAAGTACCAGCTAAAATGACTTCATGGGACTTTTTTGATTATTTACTTGAAAAAGCTGATGTCGTAGGTACACCAGGAAGTGGATTTGGATTGGCTGGTGAGGGCTATTTTAGATTATCTGCCTTTAATTCAAGATTAAATGTTAATAATGCAATGGAACGAATAATTAATATATAATGATCAATAGATTTTCTTGTAATTACAATCAAAAAGTAATGTCAAATATAAAGTTTGAAAAAGGGGAAAATAATAACGCAGCAGTGTTGGAGAAAAAAACAGCCCCGTTAAAAAATAAATCACCAAAATACAAAGTTTTACTTCACAATGACCCAGTCAATTCGATGGAGTATGTCACTAATGCGCTTAGAGAAGTAGTACCGCAATTAAGTGAACAAGATGCTATCTCTATTATGCTTGAAGCTCATAATACTGGTGTTGGTTTAGTTATTGTGTGTGATTTAGAGCCTGCTGAATTTTATTCAGAATCTTTAAAATCAAAAGGGATATCAAGTTCAATTGAAAAAGAAGATTAATTAACTTCTTAGTGATGAATTTATTTTAAATACTTTTAAACTTTTGATGCAGAAAGCTTTCTTTCTGCTAATTTACGAACTTTTAGAGAATCATCTAAGGATGATTTGCCATAATTTCTTTCCAAAATATTAATAACTGTTTTTCCAAATTCGTCATCTTTATTATCAAAAGCTTCTAGACAAACCTCTCCCAGTTTTTTACCAAGAGGACCAGGGTTCCATAAAAGTTTTCTTGCTGTCCAAGGCATCATACTCATTGGATTGTAACTAGGTTTTAATATATTATTTTCTAGAGCGTACTTTTCTAAAAGAGTATGTGGTTGTAAACCTATAAAAAATATAGCTGGATCAACTAAACCTTTCCCAAAAATATTTTCTAGCTCTCTATGATAAGCAATAGTTTGTTTAATTGTATTAGGGGTTTCATCAAAAACATTAAATGAATAATTCACTGAGACATGATTTCTAAACCCTGCCTCTACAAGCATTTTACAATTTTCAAGTACAGTTTTAAGGTTATATGCTAATCTCATTTTTCTAACAAGTTCCTGAGATCCTGATGTAATCCCGATCTCAAAATAACTCATTCCTGTATCAACCATTAATTGAGCTAATTCACGATCAATATTATCGGCTCTAATATATGCAGCCCACTTAAGATCAGTCCAACCCTGATCTTTTATAGCTTGAAGAAGTAATTTCGCATCTTGAATGTGATTCTTTGTTGGAATGAATTGAGCATCAGTAAACCAAAAACCTCTAACGCCCATTTCATAAAGTTGTTTCATTTCTTGAATAATTTCATTTACGGGATTAACTCGAACTTTTTTACCCTCTACAACTCCATAAACGCAAAAACAACAATTATGTGGACAACCTCTTTTGGTTTGAACTCCTACATAATAATCTCCCCCTTCTATGTACCAATCAAATTCAGCCCAAATAGATTTAATATATTTGTAGTTACAAGCTGTTTTAATTGTTCCTGAGGGCTGTTCATGTATTAATTTATTTCTAGGTTGTTCTCCTGCAAGATAACATCTTTCTTCGGAAATAAAATCACCATTAAGAACTTTTTCAATAAGGTTCTCACCTTCTCCAACAGAAATTATTGTACCTTTGGGTAATAAACTACCTAGTTGCTCGTAGAAAACGCTTACAGCCCCACCTCCTAAAATCACTTTTACAGATTTGTTATATTTTTGAGCCCTATTAAGACCCATCTTTACTAAGGATGTATTTCTGTTTATTTCTTCATAATGTGATGATATTAACTTTAGACCTCCCCAAGCACCTCTAATTTTTTTGAAAATATTATTAGAGTAGAAAACTTCAAAAGAGTTTTGTAAAGGGTTACCGCTTCTTCCATCAACCGGTGCATATATTTGTATGTCTCTCCAAGAAAAAATAATTAGATGAGGTCTGAATTGATCAATTTTTCTTTTTAGATATTTAGAAACGTTATTTAAAGGAACTATTGCTAAATCAATAAATTGTTGTTCTATCTCTGGGAAACACTTATGAATATGATCTGCTAAATAAATAGGCCCTATTGGAAATATAGGATTGCATGGAAGTCTAACAATGAGAACTTTTCCAAAAGATTCTCTATTGGGCTCTTTAGCTATATTTTTTAAAGGAAAATTAAACTTCATAGAAGAGATTTTAAAATGATCCCATGTGAAGAATCTAACTATTTTATTACGCTTTCGGTGATTTTTTTAAATTTAATTCTGAAAAAAATTTAACTCTTTTTTAGTTAGATGTCTGAAATCATATATTTCCAACATACATTTAGAAGTTTAATACCATCTATCCATCTTGATATATTTGGTGCTCCAGAACGCCTTGCATAATATCTGACAGGGTAATTTAATATTTTAATATTATTATTGGCTGCTTCAAAGATTATTGTAAAATCGCCAAAAGGATCTGACTTTGATTCCCAACTGCCATTTTTTTTCATCAAATTAAAAAACTTCCTCGAGAAAACTTTTGTTCCACATAGCGAATCAGATATAGGCTTGTTTATTAAAATTGATAAAAATATTGCAAAACATCTATTGCCAATATAATTTGCCCATCTCATGGCATCTTTTTCCATTGGGAAAGTTGTCCTAGAGCAATTCACTAGTATATTTTCATTTTTTGTGGATTCCATAATGGCATTAATACTATCGTCAATATCTACAGTTAAGTCAGAATCAATAATTGCGAGAGTATCTCCCATTGATATATTAAATCCTTCAACAACTGCGTTTTTCTTTCCCTTTGAAGTTTGTTTTAAAAGAGATATTTTAAAGTTCTGTGAAAAGTCTTTAGTAAGATTTTCCAACATTTGAAAAGTATTATCTTTACTATTTCCTTCTACAAATATTATTTCAATTTTATTTGGTATTTTTTTAAATTTATTTAAGGCTTTGATTAAAAGTTCTCTATTACCTTCTTCATTTCTTGCAGGAATAAGTATTGAAATCATAGGATTATTTAATTTTTCACGATATTTATAAAAAATAATTTCAATTTCAAATGCAAGTTGTTTGATTATTGGTACTTTACGTAAAGTATTTTTAATAGATTGTGGAATGAATTTGGTTGGTATTGGAGTTAATTTTTTTGCTTTCCATCTTATAGATCTGTAATTATAGATCTCTGCTAATGATTCAACATCACATAAAGTTATTCTTGCTCTATTTGTGGTTCCCTTAAATATTCTGGAATCTAATTTAAGCCACCTTGTAATTGGTTCCCAAGTATTACCTCTTACTTTAAGAGAAATAAATTCATTATTGTCCTTAAATAATTGGTGAAGTCGATTATTTGTTAAATTCCAAGTATTTACTGATTTCATTTTATTAAATTTAAATCAAAATCAATTTTAACCTATTAAATTTTTTTGATTAATTTCCAAGGAGATATTATTTCATTTTCATAAATGATTTCATAATTAGTATCTTTTTCTTTATCTTCTTTTGGCAAGATGGACCAAGCTAGCTCCGAGCTTTTTAAATTTTTAATGTTTTCTATACCTTCTCCTAGATTAGGAGTTAGAAGAGCGATCCTAATAATTTTTGAGTGTGATGCAGTGTTTATAATGCTGCTCTTATCAACTTTAATTACTCGATTATTGATTGTTTTTAAAGAAGAGACATACTCCATAGTTTCTCTAATTTCTCTTGAGCGGTCTGTAAAAAGACCTGATTGCAAAAAACAGGATGTCATTAAATAAGGTCCAATAATTAATATAGAAATCAGTGTTGAGGTACTTTGACTTTTTTTGATAAAACTCCAAGTCAATGCAAATAATACTAATCCACATATTAAAAATGTATTCTCTTTGGTATTAAAATTCAGGGTGGTTTTAAATAAGAAAAGAAATATAAAAATTACTGAGAGTACAAAAAATGGAATGATTCTTGACGATATAAATATAAATATAGATTTAAATCTTTTTGCTTCTATCAAATACTTAATGCCAATAAATGCATTTAAGGATAGTATTGAAGAAATTTGTAAAGGATAGTAAGGTGTTTTTGTAGAAAAAGTACTTATCAAAATTATTAAAATTATAGGGAAATAAAATAAAATTGAAACTTGCGAATTTTTGTTTCTAAAAACATGAAATAATCCAATAACGGAAAATATGCTCCATGGTAAGAAAGTTACAGGTATATTCCATAAGTAGTAGTAAAAAGGATTTGTAAAATTATTTTCTTTTGATAAATTATTAAATTTTTCTAAAAGGTAAAAAATAATATTTTTATCAAGAAATGTATTTATAGATGTTGTCCATAAAAAGAATGGAGTAAAACCAACAATTAATCCAAGCCAAAAATATTTTGAAGTAAAAATATATTTTTTTTTAATGAGATAGGGTAATAATGATGTGATTGGAATCGCAACAAGAAAAGTCTTCATCATAAAAGCTAAACCTATCCATGTTCCAAAAATAAATATGTAGACTATTTCTTTTTTACTATTTGTTTTTACAATGAAAAATACTCCAATTGTTACTAAACAAGAATATATTAAATCTTGAGTAGCTAAGTGAGAATAATCAAACCATAAAAAAGTTGTTGAAAGAATCAGTGGTGATGCGATTGCAAATTTTCTACCAATTAACTCTTCATGTAATTTATAAGTAATGATCAACATAACTATTGATGAAATAGTTGTTGGCAAATACGCAGCAAATAAATTTTCCCCAAATATTTCTTGAGATTTGGCAATTAAAAATTGTAGGCCTATCGTTCTGTCTAAATTAAAATCTCCCCACCACAATGGAATCGTCCAATTTCCTTTTTCTAATATCCATCTTGCCTGTAACGCATAGAATCCTTCATCATAAGCTAGGTAACTTCGTTTACCAAAGTAGAAAATTAAAGGGAAAAATATAAAAAACTTAAAAAACAATTTGTAATTAATTTTCGACATATAAAATTTGTCTTATTTTTATGTAAATGCCAATAATTAGAATTTAGCCATTGACCAACTTTTCATGGAGCAGTTGGTATTTGCTGAACTCTAGCCGCAATATTAAATTTTAGTTTTTTTCATATAGACTTTATTTTATATTTTAAAGAATTAATGTCAAAAATTGACCCCGAATTAAAAAAAAAATTACTGAAGGAGACTCAGGCTCCTTTCAAAGGTTTAAGACGAATATTATGGATTGCCTTTACAGGTTCTTCATTCTTAGGCCTTTTAATAATGCTTTCTAAAATTGCTGGTGGTAATGAAATACAGCAAAATAATCTTCTAATACAAATAGGAGCATGTATATTATTTCCTTTTTTATTATTCCTAGATAGAAATAATAAAGATTGAGTTTTTATTTATTTAAAGTCCTTTTTTTAGTTACGAATTTGAATGCTTCAATGATATCTCCTTCACTCCAAGTTGAGAATTTATCACATCCAACTCCACATTCGAAACCAGTATTCACTTCTTTTACGTCATCTTTAGATCTTTTTAGAGAATCTAAATTACCTTCAAATATTACTTTATCGGATCTAAGTACTCTTAAAGAACAATTTCTTTGAAGCTTTCCACTTTGTATATAGCATCCAGCAATTGCTCCTTTACCAACTGCAAATGTCGCTCTTACTTCAGCTTGACCTAAAGATTCCTCAACCAGATCAGGTTCGAGTAATCCTTCCATAGCAGATTGAATATCTTCTAAAAGTTTATAAATGACTTCATACTCTCGTATATCAACATCATTTGCGTCAGCCGCTCTTTTAGCACCTGAGGCCAATGATGTGTTGAAGCCAATTATTACTGATCCAGAGGCAGCCGCAAGATCTATGTCAGTCTCAGTTATTTCACCAGGTGCGGAGAGAAGGACTCTCACTTGAACCTCATTTTTTGGTAATTGTTCTAATGAACCTAATATAGCTTCTACACTCCCTTGGACATCTGCTTTAAGAATTAGATTTAATTCTTTAAGTTCTCCATCATTTGCTTGAGTAGATAAAGATGATAAGCTTACCCTTCTAGATGCCATTTGCTGGGCTAATTTTGTTGCTCTTGCATCAGTCGCTCTTTCACCAACAATCGCTCTAGCAGATTTTTCATCAGGATAAACTTCAAATTCATCACCTGCTGTTGGGACTTCGCTAAATCCAAGTGCTTCGACTGGACATGAAGGCCCAGCCTCCTTAATTCTATTACCGTGTTCATCAACCATTGCTCTAATTTTTCCAAGGACTGAACCTGCAGCTAAAACATTTCCAGCTTTTAATGTGCCATTTTGTACTAATAAAGTTGCAACAGGACCTTTGGCTTTATCTAAATGAGCCTCAATAACTGTCCCTTTAGCTAATCTTTCTGGGTTTGCTTGGAGATCTTCAACTTCAGAAACCAACAGGATCATCTCGAGTAATTTATCAATATTTTGTTTTTTGATTGCACTGACTGGGACCATGACTACATCCCCACCCCAGTCTTCGGCAATTAGATCTTTTTCTGATAATTCCTGTTTAACTCTATCTGGAGAAGCGCCTTCTTTATCAATTTTATTTATAGCTACCACTATTGGTACTTTTGCTGCTCTTGCGTGACTAATAGCTTCAAGTGTTTGAGGTCTGCAACCATCATCAGCAGCTACTACAAGTACCGCTACATCAGTAACTTTTGTACCTCTTGCACGCATAGCAGTAAATGCCTCATGACCTGGAGTGTCAAGAAAAGTTAGCTTTTTCTTTTTTGATTCATGCTCAAATTCAACTTGATAAGCCCCGATATGTTGAGTTATGCCACCTGCTTCTCCAGAGGCTATTCTGGATTCTCTTATGGAATCTAAAAGACTTGTTTTACCATGGTCAACATGACCCATTACTGTAATTACTGGGGGCCTTTTGATAAGACTTTCAATATCATCGGTTTCAATCATGTCTACAGTTTTCTTAGCAGCCTCTTCAACATCATCTTGTAAAACAGGGACTCCAAATTCCTCAGCCACTGTTTCAATGGTTGCCAAGTCAAGTGATTGAGTAACTGTAGCTGTAATCCCTTTAAAGAAAAGAGATTTTATTATTTCCGAACTTTCAAGACTAAGCTTATCGGCTAATTCTTGTACTGTTAAATTATCTTCAGGTATTATTATCATTTCCGGTCTTACTTGTTTTGCATCTTTCGCTGCTCTTAGTTCCATAGCTCTTCTCTTTTGTCTTTGGCGAGTAGTCTCTTTTTTCTTTTTCTTGAATTGTCTTGATGGTTTTTGTGATTTGATATCTTCAGATTTTTCTTTTTTTGGACGAGCTAAACTAGCTGATAGTATTGAAACCTTCTCTCCTGAGTAGCCGCTAGTCTCAGAGGTTAATGAATCATCATTTTCGCCAATGATATGGACTTTTTGTCTCTGTTTCTGTGGGTTCTTATTCCTTAATGCTTCTAGCTTGGCACTATCGTCCCAATCTGTTCTACCAGGCTTCTTAGAGTTGCTTGCGAATGATCTATGAGGTGGTTTTTTAGCCGTAGGAGATGCATTTAAACGACTATTAGGTGCTTTTGCCTTCTGATTTGCCCCCTCAAGTTTTTGTTTGTTTACATTAGAGATATTAGGTTTTTCTTTATTAGATGCATTAGTTTTCTGAAGCTGCATCAGTTCATTAGGTGCTACTGGCTTTCTTATTCCAGCAGTATTTTGATTATTAAATTTGGAACCTGCCCTATTGAAATCGCCCTGTCTATAGGACCCGCCTTGTCTATTTGGAACACCCTGCCTATTCTGCCCCCCTGGTCTATTGGGAGAAACTTGTCTGTTAGGGGCTCCTGGTTTGTTAGGGGCTCCTGGTCTGTTAGGAGCTCCCTGTCTATAGGGGCCTCCTTGTCTATTTGGGATACCGTGCCTATTTTGCCCTCCTGGACTATTGGGAGAACCCTCTCTATAAGGCCCGCCTTGTCTATTTGGAGCCCCTGGCCTGTTTGGAACACTTTCATGGTTTGGCCTATTAGAATTTACTTGTCTGTTAGGAATACCAGGCCTATTTGCAGAGATTTTTGTATTAGATGAGGCTTGCCTGCTATTAGAATTTGGTTTGTTTGAATTAATTTTAGGATCTTCCCTTCTAATCGGGGCACCTACTAGTTCAGGTGTATTTTTTATATTAGGACTATTTAAATTCTTTTTAGGAAAATTATTATTTTCAATCCTATTTGATGATTGAGCTCTTTGATTGACAGAGTTACTTATTTTGTTTGCGTTTATATTTTTATTTGAATTTGCTAAATTTTTTGGTTTTTCTATAAGTTGTATAGGCGGTCTTGCATTAGTTTTTGTTGGAGATACAGAAGAATTTTTTAGAGACTTTTTGTCTTGTATAACCCTTGGGTCTTTTCTGTCTTTTAGGTTGGTTGTTGTTTTTATAGAATTATTAGTTTTATTTTGGGTTTTTAAAACTGCTTGAGATTTAAGGTTAGAGACAATAGTAGGGGGATTTGGATTTTTAAGTTTATTTAGATTTTTATTATTTTGGCTTACTAGCGTATTTTCTTGTTTATTAATAGGTTTAATTAAAAGTGGTTTTTTATTTAAAACTTCTTTAGAGAACTTCTGTGTATGCAAGGTATTAGGAATAGTTTTGTTATTTTTGTTTTGGCTATCGTTATTTTTTGAGCTTTCATTTTTACCTTTAGATATAGAATTACTTACAGAAAGAATTTTGTCACCTGAATTTTTGTTATTTAAAAGATTTTTTATTTTTTGAGCATCTTTTAAACTTATTGAACTGCTATGACTTTTAACTGATATTGAAAGTTTTTGAGCAGCATCCAATATATCTTTATTTTCCAGTTTTAGATCTCTGGAAAGTTCATAAATCCTGATTTTATCGCTGATAGTCATTTAATCTGAATGTTACTCTTTTTTGGAAATTTAAGAGAATGTAATTTTAATTATATGCTCTTTTGGGATAGTTATTTATAGTTTGCAATTTCCCTTTCAAAAATATCAAAAAAATCATGATATATAATGCTTTTTAAAGCTTTTTGAAGCTTTTTTTTAAGTTTAGAATCTGTGTAACACTTTTTTGATTTACAAATGTAAGCAGAACGACCCATCCCCTGGTTAAGCATTATTCCTAACTTATGATCCTTAGTAATCTTTAAAAGATTATTTCTATCAAAAGTTGTCCTGCAAGAAATGCACTTACGCATTACAGGAGATTTTTGTCTCACCGTGTGTTCTCCTCTTTAGACACTAGTTCGTCTTGTTTCACGTTTTCTATTTGTTCGTTTTCTGAGAGATTTTCTTCTTCGTATTGTTCATCTCCATATTCATCATCATCTTCAGGTAAAGGGTATAGCTCCCTAAGTCTTGCATCTTCTGCAGCTCTTTCTGCTTGTTCAGCCTCCAGTCTCTGTTCAGCTTCTCTTTGAAGATTCTCTTCTTCTTCCCTTTGAACAATTAATTCTTCTACTGCAGTATCCTCTGCCTCCTGATCATACTCATGGGAGTTTTTAACGTCTATTTTCCAGCCTGTTAACCTAGCAGCAAGACGAACATTTTGACCTTCTCTTCCTATGGCGAGGCTTAATTGATCAGGAGGAACTAAAACATGAGCATGTTGTCCTTCTGGATCAACAAGTCTGACAAGGTCAACTTTAGCTGGACTCAAAGAATTTAGGATGTACTGGATAGGGTCAGATGACCATTTTATAACATCTATTTTTTCTCCCCTTAATTCATTAACTACTTGTTGAATTCTTGCTCCTCTCGCTCCAATACAAGCACCGACTGGATCAACTTCTCTTTCAATACTATCTACGGCGACTTTAGTCCTTGGGCCAACAGCTCTTGAAGGTGGATTTGCTTCTCTTGAAACAGCAACAATTTTTACTGTGCCTTCTTGAATCTCTGGGACTTCATTTTCGAATAGATAAACCACTAGACCAGCATTAGCTCTACTCACAAAAAGTTGAGGACCTTTTCTTGCTATTTCACTAACTTCCTTTAAAAAAACTTTGAATGTAGCGTTAGCTCTGTAATTATCATTTGGCAATTGATCCCTTTTTGGAAGTTCTGCTTCTACTTCTGGTCTTCCTATTCCTGAGCTAACCCCCATAATTACTGACTGTCTCTCAAATCTTATAACTCTTGCAGTTAAAACAGGATCTTCTAAATCTGCAAATTCTTCCTGAATCATTTTCCTTTGTTGGTCTCTCAACTTTTGAGCCAATACTTGCTTCGTAGTTGAGGCAGCCATTCTACCAAAATCCTCTTTTTCGGGAGTGACATCTAAAACGACGGTATCACCTATTTGAGCATCATCAGCAACTTGTTTAACTTCTTGAAGAGATATTTGATGATCTTCGCTTTCAACCTCCTCAACAATTATTTTACTTGATAAAATTCGATAACCTTCTTCTTCTAAATCGAAACCTACATCAAAATTACTAAAATATTCTTCATCAAAAGGATCTTCTTTTACTCCAATGTAGAAGGTTTTCCGATATTTTTCGTAACCTTTAAGTAAGGCTTCACGTAAAGCTGATTCCACAACGTGAGGAGGTAATTTTTTTTCCTCACTTATGTCTTCAATAAGATTGTTTAAACCTGGGAGAATTACTAATGCCATCTATGATGGGTAAAATGAATAATAGTTGAAAATAAATTAGTCCTTTAAAGTGCAAAGACTAACCTTTAATACTTCGTTAAAGGGGATTTTTTTTATCTTACCTTTTATGTTAATGGCTAAATAATTTTTAGACTTTTCATATAGTAAACCATTCAAAAATTTTATTTGAGAATTTTTTTGGTTTAACTCTACATTAACTGGAAAACCTTTAAAAGTTTTGAAGTCTCTTTCTGAGGTTAATTCATCACTGACACCTTGACTACTAATTTCTAAAACATATGAACATTTTAAAAAATTTGAATTTTCAATTATTGTTGCTGCTGGGATATTAAATCTTGAGCAGTCATCTAAGGTAATATCATCCTCGTTAGTTTTGAAAATAATAATTTTTACAATAATGGGATTTTGATTTGTTAGTAAATTTAAACTATGTATCTTTAAATCAAATTCTTTAGCGACTCCTTGAAGAAGAATTTCTAAGTTGTTTTTACATTCTTTATCCAATTTAATTCAAATATAACTTTTAATTATTGATTATTTTTACATATTAAAAGGTTTTTTGAAAAAAAATTATCATGTGTATTTTATGGATGTAAACAAAAAAACAACACTAAGAAATTTATTCAATTAAATTCTGGATATTAGTTAGATATTAAAAATGAAATGAGATTTCTAAAAACTAAATTTACTTATTTACTTAATATAAGTATGGTAATTTCAACTTTTGTAATTTATTTTTACCCTTTTTCTGAAGTTATAGCTTTAAATTCAATTGATGGGCACAACTTTATTTCGGATGCGGTTAAAAATGTAGTTCCTGCAGTTGTTAGGATTGATACTGAAAGATTAGTAGAAAGACAACAGTTCGATCCAACTCTATTAGATCCACTATTAAGAGATTTACTTGGAGAACCTGGAATGACTCCCGATCGAGAACGAGGGCAAGGTTCAGGTGTGATAATTGATAAAGAAGGATTAGTTTTAACTAATGCTCATGTAGTCGAAAGAGTTGATAATGTATCCGTGACTCTGGCAGATGGGACTAATCGTGAGGGTCAAGTACTTGGTACAGATGCAATTACTGATTTAGCTTTAGTTAAAATTGATAATAAAGAGGTTTCTAATTATGCACCTTTAGGAGACTCAGAAGAACTTGAAGTTGGTGATTGGGCAATAGCTCTTGGTACTCCATACGGCCTAGAAAAAACAGTAACACTTGGGATAGTTAGCAGTCTTCATAGAGATATTAACTCACTAGGATTTTCAGATAAAAGACTTGATCTTATACAAACGGATGCTGCAATTAATCCAGGTAATTCTGGAGGTCCACTTATTAATTCCAATGGTCAAGTTATTGGTATCAATACTTTAGTAAGGAGTGGACCTGGAGCTGGTCTTGGTTTTGCAATACCAATCAATTTGGCTAAAAATGTCTCTGACCAGTTATTAGAAAATGGAGAAGTTATTCATCCTTATTTAGGCGTACAATTGATTTCCTTGAACCCTAAAATAGCTAAAGAACATAATGAAGATCCTAACGCACTTGTTCAATTACCAGAAAGGTCAGGAGCTTTAATCCAATCTGTAATACCAAATAGTCCTGCAGAAAAAGCAGGATTAAGAAGAGGTGATTTAGTAATTTCTACTGAAAATACTCTAATAAAAGAGCCTAAGACTCTATTAGATGAAGTAGAAAAAGCTCAAATTGGAAAAATATTTCTTCTAAATGTTTTAAGGGACAATAAAGAGATTACAGTTAATATTAAACCTGAAGCACTTCCAGGTTTGACATAAATCATCTGTTGAAATTTAATAATCTATAAACTTTATGTTAAAACATTTTGGATTTACAAACTCAGATGAAACAAATAGTTGCTGATGCAGCTATTAAAGAAGTAGAAGATGGAATGATCTTGGGTTTAGGATCAGGTTCAACAGCAGCACTTATGATAAAAAGTCTTGCTGAACAAATTAGATCTGGCAAATTAAAAAATGTTAGAGGAGTTCCAACTTCCTTTCAATCAGAGGTTCTTGCATTAGAACTAAATATTCCTTTAATTGATTTAGCTTCAGTTCCTCAAATTGATTTAGCTATTGATGGAGCAGATGAAGTAGATCCCGATTTCCAATTAATCAAGGGTGGAGGAGCTTGCCATGTCCGAGAAAAATTGGTTGCATCCAAAGCAAATAAATTATTAATCGTTGTTGATGAAACAAAGTTGGTACATAATTTAAACCAAGTTTTCCCTCTCCCTGTAGAGGTTCTGCCTTCTGCTTGGAACCAGGTGAAAGATATAATTACAGAAATGAGTGGAGTTTCTAATTTAAGGATGGCTACAAAAAAAGCTGGCCCAGTTGTCACCGATCAAGGTAATTTGATTTTGGATGTTTTATTTAAGGCTGGCATAAAAGATCCGAAAGATTTAGAAATGCGTATCAATAATATTCCTGGAGTCTTAGAAAATGGATTGTTTGTTGATTTAACAGATAAGGTTTTGGTGGGTAGAATCGAGAACAACATTCCTAAATTATTTTCACCTTTAAGGAGGAGTTAATCTTCAAATCTAATTTTTATGGAATTTGCATGACTATGTAAACCCTCACTGTTTGCCAAATTTATAATATCTAAGCTGTTGATTTTTAAACTTTTTTCATTAAATTCAATTATTGATGAGTTCTTCATGAAAGTTTCAACTCCTAATGAGCCACTAAATCTAGCATTCCCGCATGTAGGTAAAGTATGGTTTGGCCCAGCTAAATAATCACCTACAGCCTCCGGGGTCCATTTTCCTAAGAATATCGCACCTGCATTTTCAATAGTTTTAAGCGTGTTTTTTGGATCAATAGTGATTATTTCTAGATGTTCTGGCGCGAACTCATTGCTTAGTTCTATGCATGATTCCATATTATCGCAAATAGCAATTAATCCCCAATTATTAATTGATGGAATACAGATTTCTTTTCTTGGGTGATGCTCAATTTTCTTAAAGACTTCATCAAAAACTTCTTGAGCTTGATCCTTTGATGTGGTCAAAAGTATTGAGGAAGCTAATGGGTCATGTTCGGCCTGGGCTAATAAATCTGATGCTATTTGAGAACTTTTAGCTGTTCTATCCGCGATGATTAAAATTTCACTTGGACCTGCTAACGAATCAATTCCAGTAAATCCATAAATTAACTTTTTAGCAGTAGTGACATAGACATTTCCAGGTCCCGAAATTACATCAACTTTATTTATTTGCTTTGTACCAAACGCTAGAGCTCCAATTGCCTGTGCTCCCCCAACTCTAAAAACTTTATCAATTCCTGATAAGTAAGCAGCAGCTAAAACAGTTTTATTTATTTCCCCTTTTGTATTCCCTGGAGATACCATTGAGATTTCATTAACACCGGCTACTTTTGCAGGTATCGCATTCATTAAAACTGTACTTGGATATGCCGCTCTGCCTCCAGGAATATATAAGCCAGCATTTTTTACAGGCATCCATCTTCTTTGGACGGAGTCACCATGTTCACCTCTTATAGTGAATGATTTAGGGATTTCTTTCTCATGGAATTCTTTAATTCTTTGATAGGCTTTTTCTAATGATTGTTTTAAATGTTGATCTGTCTCATCCCAAGCAGTCTTTATATCCCTAGGATTTACTTGCATTGGTTTAGGATGAAATCCATCAAATTTTTTTGTATATTTTTCCACAGCTTTATCTCCATAATTTTTTACCTCTTGAAGAATATCTTCAACGATTGAATTTAATTTTTTATTGTTTCCAGCAGTAGTTCGTTGAGAAATTCTTTTCAACTCCGCGAGTGCCTTTTGTTTATTATTTATAATCTTCATATTTTTAATACTTAATTAGAATTTAATTGATTAATTACATAACTAATTTATCTAAAACAAATTATATATTATTGATTAGACGACTATCTCTTTGGTATGATAAAAATCTATATCTTATTTTAATTTCTGTGGCCAATAACAAATCAGCTAAAAAAAGGATTCAAGTTGCTGAAAGAAACCGTTTAGTTAATAAATTATATAAATCCACAGTTAGAACACTTACAAAAAAAACATTGGCTAACTGTGAGAAATATAAGCAAGAACCTAATTCAGATAACAAAGATCTAATTCTATTAAGTGTAAATGAAGCATTCAGTCTTATTGATAAGGCAGTAAAAAAGAATGTTCTACATAAGAACAACGGTGCTAACAAAAAATCAAAGATCAACAAAGTAGTTAAAAATTTCCTTACAAGTAAGTAAGTAAATATGAGCGATATTGAACTTATTGATTCTCATTGTCATTTAATATTTGAAAACTTTGAAGAAGATTTAGATGAAGTTGTTTCAAGATGGCGGTCAATAGGAGTAAAAAAATTACTTCATGCTTGTTGTGAATTATCAGAAATTCCTAAATTACAAAAAATATCTCGAAAATTTGATGAATTATATTATTCAGTTGGTTTACATCCTCTTGAAGCTAACAAATGGGAATATAACTCTAAATCCATATTGAAAAATGCAGCCCAATGTGACTCAAGAGTTGTCGCTATTGGTGAATTAGGGTTAGATTTTTTTAAAAGTGATAATACAAATAAACAGATAGAAGCTCTTTTGCCTCAAATGCATTTAGCCCATGAACTTGAATTGCCTGTAATTATTCACTGTAGAGATGCTGCAAATGAGATGATAAAAATCTGTAATGAGCTATCCAAACAAGGTAAATGTCCTACAGGAGTATTACATTGTTGGAGCGGAACACCACATGAGATGAAGCAATTTTTAGATCTTGGATTTTACATCAGTTTTAGTGGAATAGTTACATTCCCAAAAGCTTATGAAATTCATGAATGTGCAAGAACTGTCCCTAGTGATAGATATCTAATAGAAACAGATGCTCCCTTTTTAGCTCCTGTCCCGTATCGAGGGAAAAGAAATGAGCCAGCTTTTGTTGAAAGTGTGGCTATGTCTATAGCTAGTTTAAGATCTTCTGAATTGAAAAATATTGCCGATGAGTCATCTAGGAATGCTGAAGATTTGTTTAAATTTGACTTGATAAACAAACACATAACCTGTTAGTATTAAAAATTACTGGAAATTAATTTTAATTATTAGTAAATAGCTTGTTAAAGTGCGGTTATTGTACCTTTATCTTTAATAATTTAAGCTATTCTTTAATTGTGATATTTGTTGAATTCAAGATTAAAATCTCGATTTCAATGATTAAATCTCGATTTTTTTACTTATAATAAAGGTTTAATTTTAGTAATTAGTAAATCTTACAGAATGGCGGGTTTTCTTGGATGAGCAGTAGCGCTTTACAGATAGCTAAAACAGCAACTTATTTACCAGATTTAGTTGAGGTACAAAGGGCAAGTTTCAAATGGTTTCTGGAAAAAGGTTTAATCGAAGAATTAAAAAGCTTTTCTCCAATTACTGATTACACAGGTAAATTAGAATTACATTTTATTGGAGAAGAATATAGGTTAAAAAGACCTAGACATGATGTTGAAGAAGCTAAGAGAAGGGATGCAACTTTTGCTTCGCAAATGTATGTAACTTGTAGATTAATAAACAAAGAAACAGGAGAAATTAAAGAACAAGAAGTCTTTATTGGTGAACTTCCTTTAATGACAGAGAGAGGAACCTTCATTATTAATGGAGCTGAAAGAGTAATAGTCAATCAAATAGTACGTAGTCCAGGAGTCTATTTCAAAGATGAAATGGATAAAAATGGTAGGAGGACTTATAACGCTAGCGTTATACCAAATAGAGGAGCTTGGCTTAAATTTGAGACAGATAAAAACAATTTACTTTATGTAAGGGTTGATAAAACAAGGAAAATTAATGCACATGTACTAATGAGAGCTATGGGCCTCTCAGATAATGATGTGGTTGATAAATTAAGACATCCTGAGTTTTATAAACAATCGATTGATGCTGCTAATGATGAAGGCATAAATTCAGAAGATCAAGCTCTTTTAGAACTTTATAAAAAATTACGCCCTGGTGAACCACCTTCTGTTTCTGGAGGTCAACAACTTCTACATAGTAGATTTTTCGATCCCAAAAGATACGATTTAGGAAGAGTTGGTAGATATAAAATTAATAAAAAATTAAGATTAACCGTTCCAGATAATGTCAGAACTCTTACACATGAGGATGTTCTTTCTTCGATTGATTACCTTATTAACCTAGAACTTGATATTGGTGGGGCAAGCTTAGATGATATTGATCATCTAGGTAATAGAAGAGTTAGGTCTGTTGGAGAACTTCTGCAAAACCAAGTTAGAGTTGGCCTTAATCGACTAGAAAGAATTATTAAAGAAAGGATGACTGTTGGCGAGACAGACTCGCTTACTCCTGCTCAGCTAGTAAATCCCAAGCCTTTGGTAGCTGCTATTAAAGAATTTTTTGGATCCAGTCAGTTAAGTCAATTTATGGATCAAACAAATCCATTAGCTGAATTAACTCATAAAAGAAGAATTTCAGCATTAGGTCCGGGTGGGCTAACTCGAGAAAGGGCAGGTTTTGCCGTTAGAGATATTCATCCTTCTCACTATGGAAGATTATGTCCTATCGAGACTCCTGAAGGTCCAAATGCAGGACTTATTAATTCTCTTGCAACACATGCAAGAGTTAATGAATATGGCTTTATTGAAACACCTTTTTGGGAAGTAGAGAAAGGAAGGGTAATTAAAGAAGGTAATCCTGTTTATTTATCAGCTGATTTAGAAGATGAATGTAGGGTTGCGCCTGGTGATGTGGCGACGGATAAAAAAGGTAATATTCTCGCAAGTTTAATTCCAGTAAGATATAGACAAGATTTTGAGAAAGTTCCTCCTCATCAAGTTGATTATGTTCAGCTCTCCCCTGTTCAAGTTATTTCAGTTGCCACTTCTCTTATCCCCTTCTTGGAACATGATGATGCTAATAGAGCTTTAATGGGTTCTAATATGCAGCGTCAAGCAGTTCCATTATTAAGACCTGAACGACCTCTAGTCGGAACGGGATTAGAATCCCAAGTAGCCAGAGATTCCGGTATGGTTCCAATCACGAAAGTAAATGGAATCGTTTCTTATGTTGATGCTAATGAAATAGTTGTAAAAGATATAGATGGTAATGAGCATGTTCATTATCTCCAAAAATACCAGAGATCTAACCAAGATACCTGTTTAAACCAAAGACCAATTGTAAAAAATGGAGATCAAGTTATTTCTGGTCAAGTCCTTGCTGATGGTTCAGCTTGTGAAGGTGGCGAAATAGCTTTAGGACAGAATGTCTTAATTGCATACATGCCATGGGAAGGCTACAACTATGAAGATGCAATATTAGTAAGTGAAAGGATGGTTACTGATGATCTTTATACTTCAGTACATATTGAGAAATATGAAATAGAAGCTAGACAAACTAAATTAGGCCCTGAAGAAATTACCCGAGAAATTCCAAATATTTCAGAAGAAAGTTTGAACAACCTTGATGAAATGGGAATCATAAGAACAGGAGCTTTTGTGGAAAGTGGCGACATTCTTGTAGGAAAAGTTACTCCCAAGGGAGAATCTGATCAACCACCTGAAGAAAAACTTTTGAGAGCTATATTTGGTGAAAAAGCAAGAGATGTGAGAGATAATTCTCTTAGAGTTCCTAAAACAGAAAAAGGAAGAGTTTTAGACGTTCGTATTTATACTAGGGAGCAAGGTGATGAGCTACCTCCAGGAGCGAATATGGTTGTAAGGGTTTATGTCGCTCAAAGGAGAAAAATACAGGTAGGAGACAAGATGGCTGGTAGGCATGGTAATAAAGGCATAATAAGTAGAATTTTACCTAGGGAGGATATGCCTTATTTACCAGATGGTACTCCAGTTGATATTGTATTAAATCCTCTTGGGGTTCCAAGTAGAATGAACGTAGGACAAGTTTTTGAATTGTTGATGGGTTGGGCTGCATCAAACTTAAACTGCCGTGTTAAAGTTGTCCCGTTTGATGAAATGTATGGTGCTGAAAAATCACATCAAACCGTACAAGCATTTTTAAAGGAAGCATCAAAGCAAGATGGTAAGGATTGGGTTTACAATCCCCAAGATCCTGGAAAATTATTACTTAAAGATGGTAGAACTGGCGAACCTTTTGATCAACCTGTTGCTGTTGGATATTCCCACTTCCTAAAGCTTGTTCACTTAGTAGATGATAAGATTCATGCTAGATCAACTGGTCCATACTCATTAGTTACTCAGCAGCCCTTAGGTGGTAAAGCTCAACAAGGTGGACAGAGACTTGGAGAGATGGAAGTTTGGGCTTTAGAAGCATATGGAGCAGCTTATACTTTGCAAGAACTTTTAACTGTTAAATCAGATGATATGCAAGGAAGAAATGAAGCATTAAACGCAATAGTTAAAGGTAAACCTATCCCTAGACCAGGAACTCCGGAATCATTTAAAGTTCTAATGAGAGAATTACAATCCTTGGGTTTAGATATCGGTGTATATACCGATGAAGGTAAGGAGGTTGATTTAATGCAAGATGTGAATCCGAGAAGGAATACCCCTTCAAGGCCTACTTATGAATCTCTAGGAACCTCTGAATATGAGGAAGATTAAATACTTTACCAAAACTTTCTAATTTAAATCTCCTAAAATGACTAACAGCAACTTAAGAACAGAAAATCACTTTGATTACGTCAAAATTTCTATTGCTTCACCGCAAAGGATAATGGATTGGGGTCAGAGGACTTTACCTAATGGACAAGTAGTGGGAGAAGTGACTAAACCTGAGACGATAAACTATAGAACTCTAAAACCAGAAATGGACGGTCTTTTTTGTGAAAAAATATTTGGGCCATCTAAAGATTGGGAATGTCACTGCGGTAAATACAAAAGAGTAAGACATCGTGGAATTGTATGCGAGAGATGTGGGGTAGAAGTAACTGAAAGTAGAGTAAGAAGACATAGAATGGGCTATATAAAACTGGCAGCTCCGGTTTCCCATGTTTGGTATTTAAAAGGTATTCCAAGTTATGTAGCAATCCTCTTAGATATCCCACTTAGAGATGTAGAGCAAATTGTTTATTTCAATTGTTATGTCGTTCTGGATGTTGGTGATCATAAAGAACTTAAATATAAACAACTTCTCACTGAAGATGAATGGTTAGAAATAGAAGATGAAATTTATGCAGAAGATTCAACTATTGAAAATGAACCATTTGTTGGTATAGGTGCGGAAGCTCTTAAGCAATTACTTGAAGATCTTGATTTAAATCAGATTGCCGAAGAACTGAGAGAAGAAATTACAAATAGTAAAGGCCAAAAAAGAGCAAAACTTATTAAAAGGATAAGAGTTATTGATAATTTCATTGCAACAAATGCAAAACCTGAATGGATGGTATTAGATGCTATTCCTGTCATTCCTCCTGACCTTAGACCAATGGTTCAGCTCGATGGTGGTAGATTCGCTACTTCTGATCTAAATGATTTATATAGAAGAGTTATTAATAGAAATAATAGACTAGCTAGGCTTCAAGAAATTTTAGCTCCTGAAATTATTGTTAGAAATGAAAAAAGAATGTTGCAAGAAGCTGTTGACGCACTTATTGATAATGGAAGAAGAGGTAGAACAGTAGTTGGAGCAAATAATAGAGCCTTAAAATCTCTCAGCGATATCATAGAAGGAAAGCAAGGTAGATTTAGGCAGAATTTACTTGGTAAACGTGTTGATTATTCTGGAAGGTCTGTAATAGTTGTAGGTCCAAAGTTAAAGATGCATCAATGCGGACTCCCTAAAGAAATGGCTGTTGAGCTTTTTCAACCTTTTGTGATACATAGATTAATTCGTCAAAATATTGTAAATAATATAAAAGCGGCAAAGAAATTAATACAAAAAGCTGATGATGAAGTCATGCAAGTACTCCAAGAAGTTATTGAAGGTCATCCAATACTTTTAAATAGAGCTCCAACTCTTCATAGGTTAGGTATTCAGGCTTTTGAACCTAAGTTAGTAGGAGGTAGAGCTATCCAATTACATCCACTTGTATGTCCTGCCTTTAATGCTGATTTTGATGGTGATCAAATGGCGGTTCATGTTCCTTTAGCATTAGAAGCGCAAACAGAGGCACGCATGCTTATGTTAGCTAGTAATAATATTCTCTCACCAGCAACAGGAGAACCAATTGTTACTCCCTCACAAGATATGGTCTTAGGTTCTTATTATCTAACTGCACTACAACCAGACTTTAAAAAACCAAACTTTGGTGAGAACCAAAAAACTTATGCTTCATTAGAAGATGTAATTTTTGCTTTTGAAGACAAAAGGATTGGTTTACATGAATGGGTATGGGTAAGGTTTAATGGTGAAGTTGATGATGAAGAAGAATTAAACAAACCAAAAGAATTTAAAGAATTGGAAGATGGTTCCAAGTTAGAAATCTGGAATTTCAGAAGAGACAGATTTGATTCCCAAAATAATTTAATAAGTAGATTTATCTTAACAACAGTAGGAAGGGTGGTTATGAATCATACGATCATTGATTCTATCTCCAAAACATGATCCTCTAAAAAACTAATTATTTATCCATAAAAACATGACTTCATCTAAACCAAGAAAAAATTCAAGAGTACGCAAAAGTACAAAAAATTCAAAAAAAAATAATAAAATTGTTATGCCTTCATTGGCAAAAACCCCACCTTCATTTAAAAATAAAGTAGTAGATAAAAAAGCTTTAAAGAATTTAGTTTCATGGTCATATAAAACTCATGGAACTGCCGTAACGGCTGCAATGGCAGATAATTTAAAAGATTTAGGATTTAAATATGCCACACAAGCAGCTGTGTCTATTTCAGTAGAGGATTTGAAAGTTCCTGAAGCAAAGCAAGATTTAATTGGACAGGCAGAAGCTCAAATTACAGCTACTGAAGAATGCTACAGACTTGGAGAAATTACTGAAGTTGAGAGGCATACAAAGGTTATTGATACTTGGACTGAAACTAACGAGAGATTAGTAGATGCAGTTAAAAATAATTTCAATCAAAATGATCCACTTAATTCCGTTTGGATGATGGCTAATTCTGGGGCAAGAGGTAATATGTCTCAGGTAAGACAACTTGTTGGAATGAGAGGGTTGATGGCGAATCCTCAAGGGGAGATTATTGATTTACCTATTAGAACTAACTTTAGGGAAGGTCTTACAGTTACTGAATATGTGATTTCTTCTTATGGCGCAAGGAAGGGTTTAGTTGATACTGCACTAAGAACTGCCGATTCAGGTTACCTGACAAGAAGATTGGTTGATGTAGCACAAGATGTAATTGTAAGAGAGGAGGATTGTGGTACTGAAAGATCAATAGTTATAGAGGCTGAAGATGGTAAATTTGGCTCAAGGCTTATAGGAAGACTTTCTGCTGAAGATATCTTGGATTCTGAAGATAACTTAATTATTCCAAAGAATACTGCTATTGACCCTTCCTTATCTAGAAGTATAGAGACATCATTGATCTCAAAAGTAAATATCAGATCACCATTAACTTGTGAGGCCAATCGTTCAGTTTGTAGAAAATGTTATGGGTGGGCCTTGGCTCATAATCATTTAGTTGATTTAGGAGAAGCTGTAGGGATTATTGCTGCTCAATCAATTGGAGAACCTGGAACCCAATTGACCATGAGAACCTTTCATACTGGTGGTGTATCTACAGCAGAAAGTGGAGTTGTAAGATCTAAAATTAAAGGTAAAGTTGAATTTAGTTCAAAAGCAAAGATCAGAGGATATAGAACTCCGCATGGAGTGGAAGCTAAGCAAGCTGAAGTAGATTTTTCATTAAAGATTATTCCAACTGGAAGTATCACTAACAAAGCTCAAAAAATTGAAGTAACAAGTGGATCTCTTTTATTTGTAGATGATGGTCAAGAAATTGATACAGATATAACTGTCGCACAAATTACTTCAGGAGCCGTAAAGAAAAGTGTTGAAAAAGCTACCAAGGATGTTATTTGCGATCTAGCTGGACAAGTAAGGTACGACAAAGTTATCCAACCAAAGGAAGTTACTGATAGGCAAGGTAATATTACTTTGAAAGCACAAAGATTAGGAAGGTTATGGGTCTTAGCTGGTGATGTATACAATCTCCCTCCAAATGCTAGACCTGTTGTTTCATCAGAAAAAAATGTAGAAGAGGGAACTGTTTTAGCAGAAGCAAGTCAATCTAGTGAGTTTGGTGGAGAAGTTCGTTTGAGGGAATCAGTGGGAGATTCAAGAGAAGTTCAGATCGTAACAACTTCAATGCTATTAAGTAATTTTAAATTACTAGAAGAATCCACTCATTCAGGTGAAATTTTTCATTTAGAGTCTAGTGATGGAACTATCTATAGATTAAATACTTCACCTGGGAGTAAAATTAGTAGTGGTGAAGTTATTGCTGATTTAGCAGATGAAAGGTTTAGAACAAAGACTGGAGGATTGGTGAAATATGCACCTGGTTTAAGTGTGAAAAAAGCAAGATCATCTAAAAACGGTTTCGAAGTTAGTCAAGGGGGGACTTTGCTTTGGGTTCCTCAAGAGACCCATGAAATAAATAAAGATATATCCTTACTTATGACAGAGGATATGGCATGGATTGAGGCAGGAACAGAAGTTGTAAAAGATATATTTAGCCAAACTTCAGGGATTGTCACAGTAACTCAAAAAAATGATATATTGCGAGAAATTACTGTTAGGAATGGTTCTTTTCATGAATGTGAAGATGAAGAAATTTTAAGTAGATTTACTGAAGAAGGAAAATTAGTTAATCCTGGGGAAAAAATTATAGATGGTATCGATAATAATGAAATTCTTTTCGTTCAAAAACTAGAAACATCCAAAAGTAAGGGTTTACTTTTAAGAACTGTAGAAGAATTTACTATACCTAATGAGGCTGAATTACCTGAACTATCTCACGTTAAGCAGGAGAAAGGACCATCTCTCGGGTTGAAAGCTGTTCAAAGACTTTCTTATAAAGATGGCGAATTAATAAAATCTGTTGAAGGTGTAGAACTTCTTAAAACTCATTTAAGTTTAGAAAGCTTTGATGCTACTCCCCAGATGACAATTGATGTTGAGACAATTAAAGATAAAAGTGATGAATCAATCAACAGATTAAGCTTAGTTATTTTGGAATCTATTTTGGTACGAAGAGATACCATATCTGATTCTAGTCATGGTTCAACACATACTGAATTACAAGTAAAGAATGGTCAGCTGGTTAAAGCAGGAGATGTTATTGCTACTACTCAAATTCTTTGTAAAGAGAAAGGGATAGTTCAATTACCAGATGTAGTTGAGAATGAACCAATTAGAAGACTTATTGTTGAAAGAAACGAAGATAAAATAAAAATTAATATTAAAGGTAAAGCAGTTGTTAAAGTAGGTGATCGTGTTGTTGATGGAGATTCAATTAGTAAAGGTGAAAAATCAACTTCATGCGGAGAAATAGAAGAAGTTTCTAGCGACTTTGTGATTTTAAGACTTGGAAGACCTTATATGGTTTCTCCAGATTCTGTTTTGCATGTAAAAGATGGAGATTTAGTTCTTCGAGGAGATGGCTTAGCTTTATTAGTCTTTGAAAGGCAAAAAACAGGGGATATTGTGCAGGGCCTACCTCGAATTGAAGAATTATTAGAAGCAAGGAGACCCAGAGATTCCTCAACTTTATGCAAAAAATCTGGGGTCGTGCAAATCAAAGAAGGGACTGATGATGAATCAGTATCTTTATCAGTCATAGAGAGAGATGATTCTATAAACGAGTATCAACTTTTAATAGGGCAAAATATTATGGTAAGTGATGGACAGCAAGTTACAGGGGGAGAACTCTTAACAGATGGTCCAATTAATCCTCATGATTTGCTTGATTGTTTATTTGTGGATATAAAAGATCAAAAACCTTTAATGGAAGCAGCTCGAGAATCAATATCAAAATTACAAAGAAGGATGGTAAACGAAGTCCAGAATGTTTATAAGTCACAGGGGGTAGCTATTGACGATAAGCATATTGAAGTAATAGTGAGACAAATGACAAGTAAGGTACGAATTGAAGATGCAGGAGATACAACCCTCCTCCCTGGAGAATTAATAGAACTTAGACAAGTAGAAGACACGAACCAAGCAATGTCTATTACTGGTGGAGCTCCAGCAGAGTTCACGCCTGTTTTATTAGGTATAACCAAAGCTTCTCTTAATACAGATAGCTTTATTTCGGCAGCCTCTTTCCAAGAAACAACAAGAGTTCTTACCGAAGCTGCGATAGAAGGTAAATCTGATTGGCTTAGAGGTTTAAAAGAGAATGTAATTATTGGAAGACTAATACCTGCTGGTACAGGTTTTAGTGGGTTTGTTGAAGAATTAGCCTCAGAGGCTGGACCTCATCCGGACATTCTCGCAGAAGAATCCGGTGGATATAGACGAGCTCAGAATTTAAGGCCAGACTATACAGTTGACATGCCTCAATCGCCGACTGTTAGTTCTACTGCTATCCTTGATGATCCAAGTGATGAAGATTTAGAAACTACTAGGAATAGGCATGGAATTGATCCTAACTCAAGTAATTTTGCCGCATTTGCAAGGCCTACTGCTGAGAATCAATTTTCTGAAGATCAATTACCTGATCCAGCGGCTTTGGAAGGATTGCAAGAAGAAGGACTTCTTTCTGATGAATAAAAGCTATTCTCATTTCTAGTTAGTAGAATGCTATTTTAAATTTTAATTTATGATTAAGCCTGACGTTATTCCTAAAAGAAAATTACCCCGTTATGGATTTCATTTTTATAATGAGAGGCTTAATGGAAGAATGGCTATGATAGGATTTATAGCTCTTCTTCTGACTGAATTTTTCTTAAAACATGGATTATTACTATGGTAATTTTTCCATATAATTTGGATTCCTGATAATTTGAAAAACCTTCTTGGATTTAGTGTTAAAGAATTAGAAAATGTAGCTTTGAACTATGGTCAGGCAGCTTTTAGGGGACGTCAAATTTACAGTTGGCTTTATAATTACAAAAATAGGTCAAAAAGTATTGATGAAATTAATGTCTTGCCATTAAATTTTAGAAATCAATTAAAAAAGGAAGGCTTTTTATTTAGAGAATTAATCTTAAAAGAAAAATATTTAGCAAATGATGGCACTTTAAAGTTGTTATTAAATACTAGAGATAATCAAAGTGTAGAGTGCGTTGGTATCCCAACTGAGAAAAGATTAACAGCATGTCTTTCAATTCAAGTAGGTTGCCCAATGGATTGCAAATTTTGTGCTACTGGTAAAGAAGGATTAAAGAGATCTTTAAAAGTAAGTGAAATACTAGATCAAATTTTATGTATTGAAAATGAAATGAATCAGAAAGTATCTAATATTGTTTTTATGGGAATGGGCGAGCCCTTGTTAAATATTGATGAGTTACTTTTATCAATTAGATCAATCAATAAGGATTTCGATATTAGTCAGAGAAAGATCACAGTAAGCACTGTTGCTATTCCAAAGATGATCAGTAAATTATCAGAAATGTCTTTTCAAGTATTGGGTAAATGTCAGTTTACACTTGCGATAAGTTTGCATGCTTCAAATCAAAAAACAAGAGAAAGTATCATTCCGAGTGCAAAAAATTATCATATTAAAAATATTATTGATGATTGTAGAGAATTTGTAAGAAAGACTGGGAGAAGAGTGAGTTTTGAATACTTAATGCTTCATGGAATTAATGATAAATTAGAACACGCTGATGAATTGAGTGATCTAATAAAAGGATTCCAATGCCATGTGAATTTGATTCAATATAATCAAATTGATGAAGTTGAATTTACTCAATCCCCTTTAAAGAATGCTCAACACTTTCAAACTACACTTTCTAATAATGGGATTAATGTTAGTTTTCGAAAAAGTAGGGGCTCAGATAGGAATGCAGCATGTGGTCAGTTAAGGCAAAATGCCAAAATCAAATAATCAAATTTAAAAACTTTTTATTAAATTCAACTTAAACACGTTATTATTAATTTAATTATTTTTTTTCATTGGGTTTTATAAGAACTAAGCTTTTACCTTTTGCAATTGTTAGCCTATTTGGGTTAGCTTTTTTTGCTGTAAGTGCAAGGATTTGGCTACCTGGCGATATGATGTCACCTGCTCCTATTAATTAATCTTTATTTTTACTTGATAATGACTAAAAGAAAGGATATTCAAAATGAAAGTTTGGCAGAAATAGCAATAGATCCTGATGTTTTAGCTAAAGAATTATCAGTTGACCTTGAAATTGATCCTTTAGAACAGATTGATAAAGATGGTTTCTCAAGAGGCACTTTAAATAAAAATTTAGAATGCGATGAGGCTTTAAAATTACTTAAGGGTGACAGAGAGCAAAGAATACAAGGCTTAAGAATATTTTGTGAATATAGAGATAAAAGATCTTTCTCTCTTTTAATACCATTACTTGATCAACCTTGCCCAGTTGAAAGAATGAGTGCCGTATATGCATTGGGGAGAAATCCATTCCCTAGCGCAGTTGAAAAATTGGTTAGTTTATTAGAAACAGACGACAATGCATATGTTAGAAGAGCTACAGCTTGGAGTTTAGCTAATTATGATAATCAAATTGTTTTGAAGCCATTAATCAATTCTTTAAAAAATGATGTAGCTTCAGTAAGATTATGGTCATCTAGTTCTCTAGCTGAGATTGGAAGCGCCTCACCCTCTAATGCTCAGTTAGCGGCTGAACAACTATTAATTAGCTTGAAAATAGATAATGAGCCCGTGGTAAGAAGCAATTGTATATGGTCTTTATGTAGATTGTTTGAAAAATTAAATGAAATTTCGCAAGAGAGTTTTGTTGATGAATGTACAAAAATTGCTCTTTTTGATAAAGAACCTTCAGTTATGGAAGAAGCAAAAACCGCCTTGGATTCAATGGGAATGAAAGGGTTTTATAAATAGAGTTTTTTATTTATTAAGTAATCAATATAAAAAAATATATTTTAATTAACTTGTACCAACTGAAACAATTATTTTTCGTTATCGTAGTTAAAGTATCATTAATTAGTACTTGATTTTAATGCCTCAAAGAACATTAAGATTCAAAATTCATCAAGATGGAAGAGTTGAAGAAACTGTTGAAGGATTCAACGGTAACGCATGTAATAGTGCAACAAAAAATCTTGAAGGTGCTCTTGGCGAAGTAAAAGTCAAGAATAAAACTTCAGAGGCATTTATCTCTAACCAAAGCGAAAAATCAAATCAAATTAACAACGAATCTAATGTCACATTTTAGTACTATCAAAACTCAACTTAAGGAAGTAAAACCCCTTATTAAAGCTTTAGATCAACTCGGTTACGTAGTAAATCAGGAAAAAAAGTTTGTCAAAGGTTACAGAGGACAATTTACAGCGGTTGATATAAGCATGGATTTGCCTAGCGAAACTAAAGTTGGATTCAAATGGGATAATAACTCTAACTCATATGAATTAGTAACTGATCTCGACCTTTGGAAGTTTGATTTACCGGTTGAAAGGTTTATTTCAAAAGTTACTCAAATGTATGCTTACCAAACAATTATCTCTAAAACACAAGAGGACGGATACCAAATAGTTGAGCAAAAAAACAAAAATGATGGCTCTATCGAATTGGTTCTCACTAAGTGGGAAAGTTAATAATTGGATAGTAATTCCTTAAGTGCAAATTACAATTATGTTGAAACTAAAGAACTAACAGGTTTTGAGCCTGTTCTAGGTGGAGAATTAACTGAAAAAGCAGTTTGGGTTGATGAAAGTAGATGTATAGGTTGTAGATATTGTGCTCATGTAGCTACTAATACTTTTGTAGTTGATGATGATTATGGACGGAGTAGAGCAATAAGACAAGATGGAGATAATCTTGAAACGGTGCAAGAAGCTATTGATACCTGTCCAGTGGATTGTATTCATTGGGTTGAATTTGGAAACTTAGAAGATCTAGAAAGTAGTCTTGATAGGGATATGTTTCAATCTCTGGGAAAACTACCAAGAATGAATAAGCATTAATTTCTAATGGAGTTACCTTGTCGCAGATTTGGTAGAACCAATCTAAAAATGCCTGTTTTGTCCTTAGGAGGCATGAGATTCCAAAAAAGTTGGGATGAATTAAAATTTTCAGAGATTTCACGAAAAGAACAGAATAAAGTTGAAAATATATTGAATCTTGCAAATAAATTTGGTTTTAATCACATAGAGACAGCTAAGTATTATGGTACTTCAGAAATACAGTTAGGTATGGGTTTCAAGAGTATTGAAAAAATACCAAAAATCATTCAAACAAAAATCCCTCCTAATCGTGATCCCAAATTATTCGAAGCAGAACTTTTGAAGAGCTTTGAAAGATTGCAAGTAAAGAAAATTGACTTATTAGCAATTCATGGCATTAATACACCTGAACATCTTCACCAATCTGTAAAAGATGGAGGCTGTATTGATATTTTAAAAAAATTTCAAAAAGAAAATTTAATTGGATATATAGGATTTTCTACTCATGGAGAATCATCTCTTATAAAAAAAGCGATATCTACAAATTTGTTTGATTATATTAATTTGCACTGGTATTTCATAAATCAAACGAATTCCAAGTTAATTGAGTTAGCTCATAAATATGATCTTGGAGTTTTTATAATAAGTCCTACCGATAAAGGCGGACATCTTCATACTCCATCAACAAAAATTTTGGAACTTTGTAGCCCTTTACACCCAATAGTATTTAACGATCTTTTTTGCTTAAGGAATAAAAATGTTCATACAATTAGCGTCGGTATAGCGAAAGAGCAAGACTTTAATTTACATTTAGAAGCAGTTTCATTATTGTCAGAATCTGATCATTATATTCCTAAAATACTAAATAGATTACAAGAGGAATCTATAAATTCATTAGGTAAAGAGTGGTATAAAAGTTGGGATAAAAATTTACCAAATTGGAAAAATACACCAGGAGGAATAAATATTCCGGTTCTTCTCTGGCTCGCGAATTTAATAGATTCCTTTGATTTAGAAGGATTTGCAAAATCCAGATACCAATTACTTGGTAATGGAAGTCATTGGTTTCCAGGCAATAATGTAAATTTGTTAGATGTTGATGTATGCGAAAGTCAATTATTAAAAGTTTTAGAAAGGCATATACAACCCAAAAAGGTTATAAAGAAATTAAGAGCCTTAAAAGACAAGTTTGGGGACAAATCATTATCAAGATTATCAAAAAATTAACCTTTGAGTGGATATTTTTCAGCCTTACCAACACTTCTAGGATAAATATCAGGGCAAGATGCTTTTGGCTCAATAAAAATAGTATTACGTATCCCTTTTCCTCTGGGAAGAAAATTACTTTTAATTTCTAGGATTTTTCCTTCTAAAACGTTTAATGTATTTTCTAAATTTTTATTATCTTCATTGGTCCACTTCCCACAATATAAAATTCCTAATCCGTTTGATTTCAACATAGGTAATATATATTCAGAAACTGTTGAAGGATTACTAACTGCTCTTGCTGTTGCAATATTAAAGCCATTTTTAAATGAAGATTGACGGCCAATGTTTTCAATACGATCATTTATTACAAATATATCGTTTTTGAATTTAATACTTTTGATAATTTCTTTTAGTGAATCTGTTTTTTTTTTAGAGGAATCCACTAGATATATTTCTGAATTAGGATGTGTTATCGCATAGGCAAATCCTGGGAAACCACAACCTGATCCAATATCAATAAATTTTTTATTATCAAAATTTTTATTTGTATTTTCTTTAAATGTCCAAAGACTGTCGTAAACTTGTGTTATCCAGTAATCATCTCTTTCAGTTAATCTAGTTAAGTTAGTTTTATAATTTAGTTCTTGGATTTTTATCTGTAATTCTCTAAACATTATTATTTCCTCTTCAGTTAATAAATTGAGAAGTTCATTAGGGATACTTTCTTTTTTCATTGAGTTTTAAGTAGTTTTTCTTCTCGATAATTAAAAATATTCAATTTTATTAAAATTGACTAGAATATTTTTAATGATGATTAAATTTTTTGAAAGGCGAGATAACTTATTATAAGATTTTAGGCGTTAATGAAAATGCCTCAAATCACGAATTAAGAAAAGCTTTTTGTAAACTCTCGATAGAATTACATCCTGATACGACTTCATTAGAATTAGAAGATGCAAAAAATAAATTTCAAAAAGTATTAGAGGCCTATGAAAATTTAAATAATTATAATTTGAGGAAAATTTATGATGAACAATTACAAGTAAATTCTAAAAAACCAAATAAAACAAATTTAAATGTCTTGAATCCTTTAGTAATGGATGCTAATAATCAGCAGTTAGTAGGTAATAGGAGACCATTTTCAAATGGAGAAATGTTCTCATTATTTTTGTTGATTATTATTATTTTGATAAGTTTATTTTTAGCTATCTTAATCGCTTCTTTTGCTGGCAAAGAAATAGAGTCAATCCCAACTTGGCTTTTGAGCTAAAAATTTAAAGAAATTCTGTGATCTCATCTGACACCCCAATTAATCAACATTCACTTCAATCATTAGAATTATGGTTAAAAGATTTAGGCGCAACTAAAGATATTGATAATCCTTCTAAATGGCATTTGTTACTTTCTAATTGGAATGCAACTATTAGTTTTGAACAAGAAGATTTAAGTGTTGTCTGGGAGAATGAAGGTAAATTAACTAAAAGACTATTTTCTTATTGTATAAATAGAGAAGATATAGAAAATGCTATTTTACAGGGGCCTTAATTTTGTTTTTTAAAGATCGCTTAAAATTTCAAAAATAATTCTGTAACTTTTTTCTAATTGATTTTCTGTAATACATAGAGGGGGTAATAGATAGATAACATTACCAAGTGGTCTAATAAATAAACCTTTTTTAATTGATAATGCTTTTATCCTTTTGCCAATATTGTTTAGATAACCTTCATTTTTACCTATTTCAATATCAAATGCGGCGATAGTTCCTGTGACTCTTATGTTTTTTACAAATGGTAATTTTTTAATTTTCTTTAGATGGGAAAGGTGCTTTTCCTCAAAAGAAAGATATTTTATTGGATCTTTTTGTAATAAGTCAAGGCTCGCATTAGCCGCAGCACACCCTAAAGGGTTTGCAGTAAAGCTATGACCATGCCAAAAAGTTTTTTTAGGAGAATCGCTAACAAAAGATTGGAAAATTGTCTCTTTAGCTAATGTGATTCCCATAGGTAGGAATCCTCCCGTTAAACCCTTTGAAATAGAAATTAGATCAGGTTTTATATTTGCCTTTTGAAATGCAAAGAGACTTCCACATCGCCCAAATCCAGTTAATACTTCATCAGCTATTAATAAAGAATTATTATTTTTTACTACTTCTGAAACTTTTTGGATAAATTCAGGCCTCACCATATTCATTCCTCCCGCACCCTGTACTAATGGTTCAATAATGACAGCTACAGTTGGCTTTTTAAGAAGTTTAGTTAATATTTGAATCGCGTTATTCTCTTTTGTTTCAACCTCTTCATCATTCATCCAAGTTGAAGGCCATGGGGCCCTTTTAACTGGGAACATTAGATTATCAAAATTCTCATTGAAAATATTTCGTTCCCCTAAAGCCATTGCTCCAAATGTATCACCATGATAGGCACCATCAAAAGCAATTATTTGGTTTCTTGTTTCACCTTGATTTTGCCAAGATTGATAGGCAATTTTTAATGCTACTTCTACAGCGGTAGATCCATTATCAGAAAAAAATAGTCTTTCTAATTTTGTTAAGCCACTTAGTCTCTCTGATAACATTTGAGCCTGTGGATGTAAGAAGTCGGCGAATATAACTTGCTCTAGAGTCTTGGCTTGTTGATAAATGGCATCTGCTATGTAATCGTTACTATGACCATGTAGAGTAACCCACCAACTACTTATTCCATCAATGAGTTCTTGTTTTGGATTTTTAGTATAAATTAAAGCATTCTTTCCATGAGTAACTTCTAATTGAGGCTTGCTATTTATAATCTGTGTAAAAGGCGGCCATATATTAGGATGCCAATCTTGATTAGGATTTTTTAAAACTGGAGATTTCATTTATTATTTTTTTTGATTTAATAAGGTGATCAATTTATTTTTAATGTTGAGCTCTTCCCAAAGTATATCTAAATTATTAGAGTCAATTTTCTGGATATATGGAAATTCTGCAATAATAGGAAGACTACTAAATTCAGTTAATGTTTTTGGATTATCTAAGTGTTTTTTTCCGTTTATAACTAGACCTAGAATTTTAATATTTCTTTTTCTTAATGCCTCAATACTAAGAAGAGTGTGATTAAGAGTCCCAAGGCCGCTCTTGCATACAAGTATTACAGGGATATCCCATTTCTTGATTTGATCTATTTGCAAATAATTTCTTGTAATTGGGACCATTAAGCCCCCCGCTGTTTCTACAATTAATGACCCATCGATATTTGGTAAATTTAATAGCTGAAAGTTTATAACTTTTTGATCTATTTCTGACGCCCAATGAGGAGAAACAGGTTCTCTAAAGATATAAGCTTCACTGATTATTTTTGCTTTGTTCACTTTTGCAAGTCGTGCAACAGCTTGACTATCAGTCTCTGACTCAATGCCACTTTGAATAGGCTTCCAGTAAAAAGAATTTAATCCTCTTACAAAAAAAGAACTAATTAATGTCTTTCCGATATCAGTATCTGTACCACAAATAACAAATTGGGATTTATTCTTTATAGCGCTCATGATTTTTTTAATATTTCAATATTAATTTCCCATGTAAGGTTAACTGAATTAGTTGCCGTCTTAGGCCAAAACTTTTGTATTGCTTTAAAATCACATACTTTATTACGTTTACACTTGGTTGATTGAGCTCCCACGTTTACTATGCTTCTGAAAAGTTTATAAACATCAGGAAAGTTTTCTATATACAAGTATTTATTTGAGAAGAATATTTCGTCAGAGTTGAAACTTTTGACTATATTTTTTGAAATAGGGAAAGTTAGGCCACTATATTCAATATTAGTTTCTAAGCAAGTTTGCTTCCATTCCGGGAATGAATTTATTGTGGGATATGAAATTATTAAATAACCACCAGATCTTAATTTGTTAAACCAATCTCTTATTATTTTTTCGGGATTGTCTAACCAGTGTATACAAAAGTTAGATGTCATTAGAGGACAGTTTATAATTGATGGAGGTAAACCATTATTTAAATCCCATAAAATCTTTTTACTAGAGTCCTTATTTTGAAGAAGCATTTTTTTGCTGAAATCAATTCGGATAATATTTTTTGTAGAAAATTCTTTTTCTATTTCATCAGCTAATAAGCCAGTTCCTGAACCAAGATCTATCCATTCACCTTTTTGAATATTTAGATCTTTTAAGAAATAAACAATCTTATCAGCAAAATGCTTTTGAATATTTGAATAACTTAAATAATTTGCTGAAGCATTATTAAAGTTATTTTTAACTATTTCATTCCAGATTTTATTTTTCATATTTACTATCCAGAGTTCTTTTGATGATTTGGTAAAAATCTAAATTAGTTAGACAATGCCCTTGATTATCTAATTCAATTAAAGTTGGCTTTTTAGTTAATGTTTTATTTAGTAATTCAATAAAGTCATCACTTGAATCTTGGTCAAGAATTAAATCGTTTTTAGAATTTATAATGATGACATTGCAATTTTTCTCAAAAGACTTTAAAGAATTTTTATCTGTATAAAGTTGTTTAAGGTCACTTAATAGAAGATTATTATTTAAATTCTCTAAGTTTTTATAAAACATAGTTTGGAAATTAATGCTCATATTATTGGGCAAAAAAGATCTACGTATAAACTCTTTTAACATAACCTTTGCTTCAAATAACATTATTTTTTTTTCCATTCTCTTAAGAGATCTGTAAATTAAATTTCTTTTTTTGCTTGAAGGAAGAAAGTTATTAAATGAATTTATAAAGACAACATGGGATGCTTCATCTAAAAGATTTTCTTGAATTAAATGGAAACCTAAAGAGTGACATAAAATCATCCTGATTTGATCGTTCAAATTGTTTTGTATCCATTTTGCTTGATTGATATTTTTTGAAAAATATCCTCTTTCATTATCTTGCCAATGCCATCCATTTCTTTGAAATTCAATTTTATAATTATCCCAGAAACTTTGATCTAACCCCCAACCATGCTGAGTAATAACTTGTTTCATTTGAAGGCTTTTAAAACAGAAATAAAATTATTAAGTATGTCTAGATTTAAATCTCTTCTAATTGTTAGCCTTATTCTTGATTCGTTCACAGGAACAGTAGGTGGTCTAATAGCAATAGCTAAAAAACCGTTTTTTTCAAGATGTTTTTGTAGAAGGATTGCCTTTTCTTCTTTTCCTACCATTATAGATAAGATTTGAGATTCTCCCTTAACTGGGTAACTTGAATTTCGAAGAATTTCTTTTTTCCATTTTTTAGAAGATATCAATAAATTAATACCCCACTTATGATTGGCTTTGATTTTTTGGAGCGATTTAAGTGCACCTGCAGATAAAGCTGGGGAAAGAGCAGTTGTATATCTAAAAGCTCCACTCGTTTGAATAAGGTGTTCACCAATTTTTGAGTTACAAGCTATGAAAGCCCCACCGCTACCAAACGATTTGCCAAAGGTTCCAGTAAGCATAGTTATTTCATCAGATAAATCAAAACTTAAACCTTTCCCTTCAGTCCCTAAAATCCCAATAGCATGAGCTTCGTCGACTAATAATTCAACATTATACCTTTTACAAATTCCAGCAATTTCTTTGAGAGGAGCAATTGAACCTTCCATACTGTAAAGGGATTCAACAATTATAAGAATGGACTTTTGCGATGAATTGAATTTAAGAATTTTATTTTCTAAGTCTTTTAAATCATTATGTGCGAATCTTACTAGTTTTGATCCGGCAGCTTTTACTCCAACTAATAAAGAATTATGAATAAATTTATCTGCAATTACAATACTATTTCTGTTAGCTAAACCTTGCACGGCAGCAATATTAGCTTGGAAACCGCTTGGAAATAAAAGCACTTTTTCCTGATTAAGCCATTCTGCAAGTTGTGTCTCTAATAATTTATGTATTGGTCTTGAGCCCGTTATGAATCTCGAACTGCCTGAACCAAGACCTTCAGATAAGCTTATTTCATAAGAGGCTTTTATTACATCATTATCCCTACTTAGTCCAAAATAATCATTACTACATAAGTCAATAAAGTTATTTTTAACTTTCTTTGGATTTACACCTTGAAGTTCATATGGCTTTTGACCTAATGTGAATGTTTTTAATTTACGAAGTCTATTTTTTGGGATTTTTACTCTATTCATTTGTAAGTAATTTCAACTAAATATTTTTTATAAAATGATCTAGATTTACTATTAAAGCGTGCAAGGTGGCTATTGTTTATTAATATCTATATAGATCATATCTTAAGAAGTTAACTCCTCCTCTCTTCAATCACAATTATTGCTTAATTTAGAGGAATATTTCCCATTCCCACTAGATCCCTTTCAAATAGAGGCAATAAAAGCTATTAATAGTGGAAATTCTGTTGTTTTAACTGCTCCAACTGGCTCAGGTAAAACATTAATCGGTGAATTTGCTATTTATAGAGGCTTATCCCATGAAAGTAGAGTTTTTTATACAACCCCTTTAAAAGCTTTATCAAATCAAAAGTTTAGAGATTTTATTAATCAATTTGGAGAGAAGAAAGTAGGTCTCTTAACTGGAGATATTAGTATCAATAGAGATGCTCCAATCTTAGTAATGACTACTGAGATTTTTAGGAATATGCTCTATGGAGAATTTGAAGAATTTGATGACCCATTGGTAAATCTGGAATCTGTAATTCTTGATGAATGCCATTATATGAACGATCCTCAAAGGGGGACAGTTTGGGAAGAAACAATAATTCATTGTCCAAGTAGATCACAGATAATAGCTTTATCAGCAACTATCTCTAATGCAGAACAACTTCAAAATTGGATAGAAAAAGTTCATGGTCCTACAGTACTTGTGAACAGTAATAAAAGGCCAGTTCCATTAGATTTTATTTTTTGTAGTGCCAAGGGACTTCATCCTCTTTTGAATAATAAGGGTAATGGGATTCATCCAAATTGTAAGATTTGGAGAGCACCAAAAGGGCAAAAAAAGAAAGGTAAAGTAGGCAGAATAATGCAACCAAAGGCTCCTCCAATTGCCTTTGTAGTCTCTAAACTTGCAGAGAGAAATATGTTACCAGCTATCTATTTTATTTTTAGTAGAAGAGGTTGTGACAAGGCTGTTGAGTATATAAAAGATTTATCTTTAGTAAGTTATTCAGAAGCAAATTTGATATCGCAAAGATTAGATGTTTATCTAAAAAATAATGAAGAGGGTATAAAAGATAAATTTCATTGTGAAGCTCTTAAACGAGGTATAGCTTCACACCATGCTGGTTTGCTTCCAGCATGGAAAGAGTTAGTAGAGGAATTATTTCAGCAAGGATTGATAAAAGTTGTTTTTGCAACTGAAACTTTAGCTGCGGGTATTAATATGCCTGCAAGAACAACAGTAATTTCAACATTATCAAAAAGGACTGATGAAGGACATAGATTATTATTTAGTAGTGAATTCTTGCAGATGTCAGGAAGAGCTGGAAGAAGAGGAAAGGATTTGCAGGGATATGTTGTAACCTTACAAACTAGATTTGAGGGAGCAAAAGAAGCTAGTACCTTGGCTATTAGTGAACCAAATCCACTAGTTAGTCAGTTCACACCAAGCTATGGAATGGTTCTTAATCTTTTGCAAAATTATAGTTTAGATAAATCTCGAGAGTTAATAAAAAGAAGTTTTGGGAGCTTTTTATATTTAGGGGAATCATCAGAAGAGACGGCTATTCTTGATAATTTAGAAAGAGATTTAAAAGAACTAAAAAAAATAACTTCCAATATTTCATGGCAAGATTTCGATTCATACGAAAAGTTGAAAAGTAGTTTAAAAGAAGAAAGAAGATTGTTGAGGATATTAGAAAAACAAGCAGCCGAAAAATTATCAGAAGAAATTACTAGTGCACTTACCTTTATTAAAGATGGAAGTTTAATTTCTATAAAAGCCCCTCAAATAAATAGAAAAGTTGTTCCAGCTGTAATTTGTAAAAAAATATATGAATCAAAAAAAATTAAAAGTTTGCTTTGTTTAACAATTGATAATTTATTTATCCTTATAAAACCTTCTTACATAGTCAATATTTTTCCTGATTTAGAAGAAATTGAAATTTCAAGGCTTGAAGAACCCAGGATGAATTTCTCAGGAGAAGTTGTAAGAGGTGATAATCAATCACAAACTTTTGTAGATAGAATTTTTGATATTTCTGAAAAATATGATTTAAGAACTCCTCAATATGACCTATCAACTGAAGTTTTGGCACAAAAGAAACTAATTACTAATTTGGAAGAAACAATTACTAATCAGCCTGCGCATAAATTTGGTGACTCTAAAAAATTAAAAAGATATAGAAAAAGGATTGTCGAGATTGAGCAAGAAATAGTTATGAAAAATAATCTTATGGAAGAAAAAGAAAATCATAACTGGATAAAATTTACTGATTTAATAAAAATTTTGAATCATTTTGGCTGTTTAAATGATTTAGAGCTTACCGAAGTAGGGCAATCAGTTGGTGCAATAAGAAGTGAAAATGAATTATGGGTTGGACTTGTTTTACTTAGTGGATACTTGGATGATTTGGCCCCTCATGATTTAGCCGCAATAATTCAAGCAATTTGTGTGGATGTAAGAAGACCCAATCTTTGGTGTAATTTTAAGCCTTCCATAAAAGTTATAGATGTTTTTAATGAGTTAGAAAGCCTAAGGAAATTAGTAGCCTCGAAACAAAATAAGTTTAATATTAACACTCCAATTTTTTTAGAAACGGAGTTGACTGGGATAATTTCAGAATGGGCGAGAGGTAAAAAATGGAAAGACCTGATTTTTAATACTTCTCTAGATGAGGGGGATGTTGTAAGGATCTTAAGAAGGTCTATGGATGTTTTATCACAAATTCAATATTGCGTAGGAGTAAGTAATAAACTTAAAAATAAAGCAAAGTTAGCCTTAAAAGCTATAAATAGATTTCCTGTTTCTGAATCGAATGATTTGTTAAAAGTCTCTGATAATATTAATCCAGCAACGAAAAGAATTGATAATAATTCCTAAAAGTAGTTCAATTAAATCATTTTATTAGTATTTATAGCATCCTCAAAATCATTAGCAGTTAAGTAACCTAATTTTATTGTTGCTTCTTTTAAGTTGATTGATTCATTAAAAGCAAGATTCGCAATTTCTGCTGCTTTTTCATAACCTATTTTGGGAACCAATGCGGTTACAAGCATTAGTGAATTTTCAAGATTAGCTTTTATAGTTTTTGGGTTTGGTTGTATCCCTTCAACTAATTTTAGTCTGAAGTTACTTATCGCATGATTCAGTAATTTTATACTCGTGAGAATATTAAATCCAATTAGTGGCTTATATTCATTCATTTGTAAAGTTCCGCTGGCATTAGCTATTGATACTGCGTATTCAAAACCCATTACTTGAGTGCATACCATTGATAATGCTTCACATTGGGTTGGATTAACTTTCCCAGGCATGATTGAGCTCCCCGGTTCATTTTGGGGAATTATTAATTCATAAATGCCAGATCTAGGTCCTGAGGACAATATTTTAATATCATTAGAAATCTTAAATAACGCACTTGCTAGGATTTTTATTTGACCCATTACTTGGGCTAATCGATCATGAGATGCCATTAAAGAGAAATGATTCTTTGATTTATAAAAAAATAAACCAGTATATTCTGAAATTGATTTTATAGATTCTTTTGAGAAATCTTTTGGACAATTAATACCTGTACCAACTGCCGTACCACCTAGTGGTAAGAAACATAATTCATCAAGACTAATTATCAGAGCATCTTCAGCGTCCTTTAGTTGTTTTGACCATGCAGAAACTTCTTGACCAAGAGAAATTGGCACTGCATCTTGAAAATGAGTTCTACCTATTTTTATAAGATCTTTCCATTTATTACTCTTACTATCAAGAACCTTAGTAAGTGCCTTTATTGATGGAACTAATTTTTTAATTATTTGAGTAATAACAGATATCTGAATAGCCGCAGGAAAAGTATCATTTGTAGACTGCGATTTATTAACATCATCATTTGGATGAATAGGATGATGACTTCCAAGTCCTGAATTTGTTTTTAACGCAGCAATATTAGATATAACTTCATTGATATTCATATTTGTTTGTGTACCACTACCTGTTTGCCATATTTTTAAAGGGAATTGAGAATCGTGTTTCCCATCAAGTATTTCTGTACAGGCTTCAATAATGAGATCTTTTTTTACATTATTTATTAAACCCAATTTGAAATTAGAAATTGCAGCTGCTCTTTTTATAACAGTAAGTGAATAAATTAATTCAATTGGGATTAACTCCTCACCAATAGAAAAATTTATAATTGATCTCTGCGTTTGGGCTCCCCACAAAGCCTCTGAAGGAACTTTAATCTGTCCCATACTATCTTTTTCAAATCTAAAGTTCTTGGTCATCAAAAAAACTGTGGTTAAACTTCAAATAATATTTAGGGATTTAAATACTTAACTTATCCCATATTACATTTAAATTGTTGAGGTGAATTGAGGGGTCAAAGCATACCTTTAAATCATTCTCAGAAACTAATGTCATTATCTCTTCGTCCCCCTCAATATTTTCTTTGAAGTTACCATTCTCATTATTCCAAGCTTGATGAGCACTTTTTTGTACCAAGCTATAAGCCTTTTCCCTAGACATACCCTTTTCAACAAGTAAAAGTAAAACTTTCTGACTAAAAATCACTCCCCCATATATATTTAAATTTTTGAGCATATTGTCCGGATAAACTTTTAAATTATTTATAATTTCTTTCATTTCTCTAAGCATAAAATGTAGGCATATAGATACATCGGGTAACATGATACGCTCATTAGAACTATGGCTAATATCTCTCTCGTGCCAAAGCGGAACATTCTCAAGAGCTGTTACAACATAACTCCTCAAAATTCTAGATAAACCGCTAACCCTTTCACTACGAATAGGGTTTCTTTTATGAGGCATAGCTGAGCTTCCTTTTTGCCCTTTTGAAAATCCTTCTTCGACTTCTAAAACATCTGTTCTCTGAAGGTTCCTTATCTCAGTAGCAAACCTATCAAGTGAAGCTCCTATCAACGCTATTGTTTGAACATATTCAGCATGTCTATCTCTTGATATAACCTGAGTACTTGCTGTATCTGGTTTTAAACCCAGCAACTCGCATGTAATTTTTTCTATTTCTGGGTTTGTATTAGCGTAAGTTCCCATTGCTCCACTTATTTGTCCAATGGAAATAGATTCTTTAAGGATTAATAATCTTTTTTTATCTCTTAATATTTCTGCTAACCATCCTGCCAATTTAAATCCAAACGAAATAGGCTCTCCGTGAATTGCATGGGATCTCCCAATCATTAAAGTGTTTTTATGCTGTCTTGCTAATGATCTGACCTCATTTTCTAGTTTTTCAATTTCCTCTAATAACAATTCGCAGGAATCTTTTAGCTGTAATGATAGGCCTGTATCAAGGACATCGCTGCTAGTCATTCCAACATGAATGTATCTTCCGGAATCTCCAACATATTCATTGATATTTGTTAGAAATGCAATTACATCATGTTTTACTTCTTTCTCGATTTCTTTAATTCTTGATTCTTCAAATTTTGCATTTAAACGAATTTCTTTTAACGCAGCTTCAGGCATTTTTCCAAGAGAACAATTTGCCTCGCATGCTGCAATTTCAACTTTAAGCCAACTCTGGAATTTTGCATTTTCAGTCCAGATTCTTCCCATTTCGGGTAATGTGTAACGTTCAATCACAATTTTTAAACATCTTCAATTTAAACTTTATAACTAAAAACTCATAATTGCTCTATACGTAAAAGTTCTACTTGCCATTGAACATATTTGTATAAGTATTATTGTCATAAATAAAAGCTTTTGGATTTGTAAATATCAATTCATTTTGAAAAATGTCTAAATCTTGCGATTGGATTATCTTTATAAATAGTAGGTATTTTGTTTTTAATAAATTTTAAATTAGTATTATGTTTCAAAAATATAATTTGAAAATAGCCAGTAATTATTTTTTAAAGTTACCTTTTTAGAATAAATGATTAAAAAAAGTAGGCTAGATCTTTATCTTATTTACAAAGGTTTATGCGAGACTCGTCAGAAAGCACAGGGGCTAATTCTTGCAGGAAAGGTTAAAGATATCAATGGTAAGATTTTCGATAAACCTGGTCAACAAGTTTTAATAGGAACTGAATTTATTATTGAATCGGAACCTCAATTTGTATCGAGAGGAGGAGAAAAATTACTGGAGGCTTTTAAAAAATTAAAGATTAATGTTAAAGATAGAGTTTGTATAGATGCAGGAATTTCTACTGGAGGATTTACTGATTGCTTGTTGCAACATGGGGCGAAAATGGTTTATGGGATAGATGTTGGTTATGGTCAAACGGCTTGGAAAATAAGGAAAAATCCAAAAGTGAAACTCTTTGAAAGATCAAATATTAGAAATTTAAAGCCTTTAGATATCTATTCTGAAGAAAGTTTATTACCAAATTTTGTTGTAGCGGATTTATCTTTTATTTCACTAAAGTTAGTTTTTCAATCTATAAATAATTTATTATCAGGAGATTTTATAGAGGGAATATTTCTTATTAAACCTCAATTTGAAGTAGGGAAAGATCGAGTAAGTAAAGGGGGCGTTGTAAGAAAGGCTGAATATCATATTGAGGCTATTGAGTCAGTTATTAATGCAGCAAATCAATTACAATGGAATATTAGAGGTCTTGTAGCCTCGCCTTTAGTTGGGCCTGCAGGAAATCATGAATATCTGGCTTGGATGTCTAAGTTTGGGATTTCTAATCCAATAATAAATACTAAATTTATAGAAAATTTAGTAAAAGAAACTCTTTAATCAAAGGGCTTCTTCATCGGTATCTCCAGTTCTAATTCTTACAACAGAATCAATAGATGATATAAATATTTTTCCATCTCCAATTTCGCCTGTTTTTGCTGCTTCGGCAATTGCATCAATTACTGAACTTACTCTTTCGTTTTCTACTACAACTTCTACTTTAAGCTTCTGAAGAAATTCCACTGTAAATTCAGAACCTCTATACCTTTCTACCTGACCTTTTTGTCTTCCAAATCCTCTGACTTCACTTACAGTCATTCCAACAATTCCAGAGTTTACTAATGCAATTTTTACATCTTCCAATTTAAATGGACGTATGATTGCCTCAATTTTCTTCATGTTTTTCTCTTGTATATCTTAATTTTAATTCTTTTTCTGAAAAACATCTAGCATTGAGACTCCAGAAAATGATTTGATATTTAGACCTGCGCTAATTGCATCATTAACTAGTAACTTAGAGTTTTCTTTTGAAATTATTACTTGATTATTTGATAACGCCTCCCATTGATTATCTTCAAAATGCGTTTGGAGCCATAACATTCCAATAATACTAGTTGGTTTAAGAGATTTATTTGAATTGTTGTCTATATCAACTAAACAGATATCCATAAGTTTTTAGAAACTAAATACATCTAAACCTTTTTAATGACCTTAGGATTGTTACCGTTGATACAAAACAAAATTTTATATCCCTTGACTTATTGATTTGTAATACTTGAGTATATTTTTAATTTTTTGAGAATTATTAGCTTTTTTTATGGTTTTTTATATAGTTTTAATAAAGGTGATTTTGAAAAAAAATGAGTACAGCTAATTTACATGATGCGACCAATAAGCCCTTATACGGCGAAAGACTAATAGAAGAATCAAAAATTATTTGTTTTGAAAATCCAAATAAAAAAAGAATTTATGAAATTTCAATTGAATTACCTGAATTTACGTGTAAGTGCCCATTTTCAGGTTATCCAGATTTTGCAAAATTAAATATTTTTTACCAGCCTAAGATGAAAGTATATGAGTTGAAATCCTTAAAACTTTATATTAATAACTTTAGAGATCTCAAAATATCACATGAAGAAGTGGTTAACAGAATTATGGATGATCTCTTAAATGCAGCTGCGCCGCACTGGATTCATTTAAATGCTGATTTTAATCCTAGAGGAAACGTCTCTATGAAATTAGATATCTATAGTGGACAGAAAAGAAATTAATTATTCTTGATCTCATCTGATAACTTTAGAAATTCCTTTTTAAAACCTAAAAGATTTTTATTACTTAAGCCACCAATAAATAATTTATTTGTATTTTCATTAAATAAAATCCATATTTGGTTTGTGGGAATAAGACTAAAGATTGTTCCCAAAATTATTAAAGTGAAGGATAAATAAATAAATGGAATTGAAGGATCATTTTTAATAATTAAACCACTACTAGGAATTATTCTTTTTAAAGATATTGTTGAAGAATTAATTTCTAATGGATTATTATTTAAATAAAGAAAATTTTCAGAAAAATCTTCAATATTTGAGACTTTAAGTGGACCATTTTCATTATCAATAGTTAAAAGATAATTTTTTTTATTTTCTCTACCCAATTCAATTAAAAGCCCCCATATTTGATCTCCTATCTCAGGAATAGGCTTTAGTTGGAGTTGGTAAAGAACAGTATCAATTTCCACAACAATATTTGAAACAGACCAATCCGCTTGATAAATAGTTAAACCTTTGAATCTGATAGGTTGATTTACTTGAGTTGTTTTTATTTCATTCAAATTTTGTTGTTTCGAAAAAAATTCTAAATTTGAAATAAATTGCTTTGGTTTACCATCACTTTCACGTTCAATAAAAAAGTTTTTTAATTTTATTTTTACTTTTGAATTTGTACTCTCATTTATTAAATCTAAACTTTCTCCTAATCTCAAATATTGTTCTTTAGATTGGCTGCTGAAATTTCCGTATGCAGAACCGATCAGTAAAATAATTAACCCTATATGTACAATTATAGGTCCAAGTTTCCCCACTAAGCCTTTTCTTGCCGATAAGCGATTTTCAAATTTGGAAATGTTCCAACCTTTTTTTCTAAGTAAAGAATCAGCTTTTAAAATGTGATCTGCATCTTGGGTTATTTTGTAATTAGTTATTAATTCGAGTTTGTAGAATTTTTTTTCATCTTTATAGTCAGTCCATTTTAATGCCGCTTTTAAAGACGGTATTTGCCTCCTAAAGCTGCAAGCTGCAAGAGAAATACAAAGTAGTATTAATGAAAATAAAAACCAATTACTTGTATAAATATGATCTAATTGGAGTCTTACAACTTGAGATCCATTAATAAATCCCAATATTGGCGTTTCGTTATAGAAATCAATATACTCTTGTTGATCATTTCCTTGAGGTATAAACGTTCCAACTCCACTTGAAATGGCAATGAAAATTATTAATAGTATTGCAAATCTTAAACTTGATATCTTTAGAATAAATTTCTTAAAAATAACCATTTAGATCCAATTTGAAATTAAATTTAGAATCCCTAGCGAAACTAAAAATACCCCACTTAAAGTAGGAATTATTTGACTATATTTTCTGAGTTCTAGAAACTGCTTTAAATTTTCAGTTGTCGCTCCTGCAAGGATTAATGGTGTTACTTGACCAAGGCCAAAGAAGAATAAAAAAATTATTGAAATTGCAGGGTTTTTTGCTTGTGATACCCATGCTAAGAGTGTAGCCAGTACTGGAGTAATACAAGGTGAAGAGGCAAGACCGAAAGCTCCACCTATTACAAAAGGAGTAATTATAGAAGGCACCTTATCTTCCATAAATTGCAAATCGGGCCCATTAGGTAATTGGAATTTTAAAATTCCTAATAAGTTTAAGCCCATAATAATTGCTATTAAAGCTACTAAAGATGCGTAGTAAGAAGGCAATTGTCCATATATTTTTCCTAAGAATCCGCTTAAGGCACCCAATGTAATAAGGGAAAAAATTACCCCTCCAGAAAAACTAATAAGTTTAAACTTATTATTCCTAGTTCCACCCACATAAGCAATTGTGATTGGTAGTAAAGATAATGAACATGGACCAAGACTTGTTAAAAGGCCTGCAGTAAAAACTAAAAATATGGTAAGTGGGCCTGGATTATTAAGCCCTTGCTCCATTAGTAAATTACCCTTTTGAGCTAATTCTGAAATAAATAAATTAATTGAGGCGATAATAGGAGTCTAAATCTTCTAAATTCTAACTAATTAAGAGACTTTCGTGTACTAATCATGCCTATATAACCAGTTGATTCCAGTGAACACCTTAACAACATTCCGATCACAAAAAATGAGGATAATAAGGAATTTCCCCCGTAACTTACAAAAGGTAATGGTAATCCAGTTGTGGGCATTGTTCCTGTTGCCACAGCTATATGCATTATAGATTGACCTATAAGTAAGGTTACGCATCCAATAGCAACTAACTTTGTATAATTATTCCTACACTTTATTGCGATTCTTAAGCTTACATAAGAAAAAAGAACTAAAAAGCCCAACAATAATGTTGACCCTAATAAACCAAATTCTTCTGCAAAAATAGCAAAAATGAAATCTGTGCTTTGAATTGGTAAATATTGTAATTTTTGTGTAGAGAGGCCAAATCCTTGTCCAAATAATCCTCCAGAACCTATCGCTAGCAAACTCTGAATTAATTGATAGCCATCGCCCTCTGCATCTTTCCACGGATCTATGAATGATATAACTCTTAGCTTTTGATACTCATTACTCAAAATACTAATACAACCACTTAAAACTCCTAATGAAGCTACTGATAAGAGTGAACTGAATTTAACTCCCCCACATAAACCCATCACCCAAAAAAGAATTCCTGTTAAACCTGCGGTACTTAAATTGGGCTGCTTCATTATTAGTAAAATTAAAAACCCAAAGGTGCTTAATGAAATAATTTTTCTATTATTTTTAACTAAATTCCAATGTGCAAATAAGTTGGCTGCTTCCAAAATTGAAAAAGGTTTAATTAATTCAGACGGTTGAATTTGTAGAGGACCTAGAATTAACCATCTTGAAGAACCGTTAACTGTACTGCCAAAGAATATTGTTAAAATTATCAAGAAAATTAAGAAGTAAAAAATAATTTTTGAAATTTTTAAAAGATCTCTAATATTTGTATTTAAAACAAAATAAAAAAAAGTTAATCCAGGAATACACCAAATAATTTGTCTTTTTAAATAATAAGCCCAATCCCCCATTTCCTTGCTAGCGACCCACCAACTAGCAGAACCAAGAATAAATAAACCTAAAATAGACCAAATACCAATCAAAATAAGTAGAAGTTTTCCTTCATAAGGCCAAATTTTCCAAGGTATAGGTAAGAAATTGTCCCTTAAATAGTTGGGGTTGTTTATGGAATCAAAAGTTCTATTTCTTTTAAAATCACTCTTATATTTTGTAGCTGATTTACTTATCTCCAATTTAAAGTTTGTAGATATACTATTGAGACGTTAAATGACTACTTTGCCAAGTCTTTATGCTCCTTTTTGAGTGAATTTGAGTTTTTAGATTTTGATTAATAAAACTAAATTTATTTTTAGTTTTTCAAAAACATATAAATCAAATATCACAAATCTTAAGAATTAGGACTTTAAACAAAATATTCCTAGCTAAAAGGCCCCTCCCCATGATAGATTCCGTGGGTTTATATACTTACTTAAATCTGTATAGAGGGGGTTTTCTAAATTATGTTCACATCTGTGGACTCAAATAGAAAAAAAGTTGTTGAGCATCTTCCTGGTAAGAATGTTCATGATTCCCCTACCCAGGGTAATTCTTTCATTAATAAAATTAAATTTGTTTTTGCAAGTCAATTTCAAAAATTATTTTTAAATAATGATGAATACACTAAATTGCAAATAACAATTTTTGGTATTACTTTTATCGTTGCCATTTTAATGGCTTCTATAACAGGAATTATAATTGGATATACTTTTGGTTTTAGTGTTTTTATAGGTGCCATTGCAGGTATTTTTTACTTACGTTTGCTCGCTAAAAGCATCGGAAAAATAGGGAAAGAATCTAATGGGGTTTCTAAATTGCAACTATTGGTTCCAGTTTGTCTCTTTCTTTTTGCAAGCAAGCTAGGATCCTTAGATATTTTTCCAGCAATGATAGGCTTTTTTATCTATAAGCCTTCTCTTATATTTTATTTCTCACGTTCTTAAATAAATTTTGCTTTCCAAAATTTATTAATTTTTATTCAAATCAAAATGTTCTTAAACTCCTTGCCAACAAATTTTGCCGCATTAGAAGTAGGTCAACATCTTTATTGGCAAATTGGAAATATAAGACTTCACGGACAGGTTTTTTTAACTTCTTGGATCCTATTAGGTGCTTTATTAGTTTTCATCTCTTTAGGTACAAAAAAAATGGAAAATGATCCTAAGGGATTGCAGAATTTACTTGAATTTTTATGGGACTACATCAGAGATCTTGCCAGAACTCAAATTGGTGAAAAAGTATACAGAGATTGGATGCCTTTTATAGGAACTCTATTTTTATTTGTGTTTGTAAGTAATTGGGGAGGAGCGCTTATACCTTGGAGATTAATAAAATTACCAAGTGGAGAATTAGGAGCCCCAACAGCTGATATTAATACAACGATTGCATTGGCATTGTTAGTTTCTCTATCTTATTTCTATGCTGGGCTTAGTAATAAGGGTTGGAGATATTTTGAATATTATGTTCATCCAACACCGATAATGTTGCCTTTTAAAATTCTAGAAGACTTTACTAAACCTTTATCTTTATCCTTTAGGCTTTTTGGAAATATTCTTGCTGATGAACTTGTTGTTGGTGTTTTGGTTTTTCTGGTTCCCTTGGTTTTACCCATTCCTGTAATGTTTCTAGGGTTGTTCACAAGTGCAATTCAAGCATTAATCTTTGCTACACTCGCTGCTTACTACATAGGAGAAGCCGTAGAAGAACATCATTAGTTTCTCTTAAATACATTCAGACTCTTTTACAAAGGGCCTGTAATCTGGCAAAATATTTAATCGCGTAGGTCTGAAAAATTCAGACCCATTCTTAAAAAAAAAAGAATGTCCAAGCGTGTTAGACAAAAAGATTTATCACAAGCATTAAGCTCTTTATTTCAAAATTATGGATTCCATTACTTCCGCTGCATCTGTTGTAGCTGCTGGCTTAGCAGTTGGCTTAGGCGCTATTGGCCCGGGCCTTGGACAAGGTAACGCAGCTCAAGGTGCTGTTGAGGGTATTGCCCGCCAACCTGAAGCTGAAGGTAAAATCAGAGGAACTCTACTTTTATCTTTCGCTTTCATGGAGTCATTAACAATCTATGGATTAGTTGTTGCTCTAGTATTACTTTTTGCGAATCCTTTTTCCTAAAAGTTAATGTTGCTTTTAATTCTTATTAGCAATATTTAAATATAATTTTTTAATTTCAACTGAAACATATGTTGGCCTTTAATTTTTTTGGTGCTACTGAAGGTGGTTTATTTGATATAAATGCCACTTTGCCTCTTATGGCAATACAAGTAGTCGCTCTTACTTACATACTAAATTCTCTTTTTTTTAAGCCAGTAGGCAATGTTGTTGAAAAAAGAGAAAAATTTGTAAGTAACAATATTATGGATGCCAAAAATAAACTTTCAGAAGTTGAAAAATTAGAAGCTGATTTATTAAGTCAGCTTCAAAGCGCTCGCTCTGAAGCTCAAAAGATTGTGAGCGAAGCTGAGAATGAATCTGATAAGCTTTATAAAGAAGCTCTTGAACTTGCTAATAATGAAGCAAACGCTTCCAAGGAAAAAGCAAGGTTAGAAATAGAAAATCAGACATCTTCAGCTCGTGACCAGCTTTTTAAGCAAGCTGATGACCTAAGCGAACTTATTGTTAATAGATTAATTCTAGAAAAATGAATTTACCTCTTCTAGCTACAGAAGGTTTTGGATTAAATCTTAATTTATTCGAAACTAATGTTCTTAATTGGGCTGTAGTTGTTTTTGGCCTTTATAAATTTTTACCAGGCTTTCTAGGTAAAATGCTTCAAAAAAGAAGAGAGGGAATTCTTCTTGAATTAAAAGATGCAGAAGATCGACTTCTTAAGGCTACACAAGCTTTAGAGAAAGCAAAGACTGACTTATCTTTAGCAGAAGAAAAAGCTAGTCAAATAAAAGCAGATTCTCTTAAAAGATCTGAATCAATCAGGATGGAAAGTGAGAAAAAAGCCATTGAAGAGATGGCACGAATAAAACAAAGTGCAATCTCTGATGAAAGCTCAGAAGCCTCAAGAGCGATTTCTCAACTTCGTAAAGAAGCTGTTGAATTAGCTATTAAAAAAGCTTTAGATTCTCTACCAAATAGACTTGATCAAACAACTCAAGAAAATTTGGTAACTCAATCCATAAACAATATTGAGATGAATTAATGCCACTTTTAAATTCCGTTACTACCCCATACGCAGAAGCCTTACTTCAGGTTGTTAGTGAAAACGATCAAACTGAAGAAATGGTTAAGGAGGTAAAACAACTACTATCCTTAATAAATGATTCCCCTGATCTAGAAAAAACATTATCTTCTCCAGTTTTAGAGACAGATACTAAGAAAAAAATAATAATTGAAATTTTTTCAGAAAAGATTAATTCTTCTCTTCTAAATTTTTTAAAACTATTAGCTGATAGGCAAAGAATTGGAATTGTAACTTCAATTCTCGATAGATTTTTAGAAATTTACAGAGAAAATAGTAATATTGCTTTGGCAACTGTTACTTCTGCTGTTGAGCTTACTGATGACCAAAAAGGTTTAATTACCAAAAAAATTATCAATATAGCTGGAACTGAAAAATTAGAACTTGTAACTAAAATCGACCCATCCCTCATTGGTGGTTTCGTCGCGAGTGTAGGATCTAAAGTAATTGATGCTAGTCTTGCCTCTCAAATTAGAAAGCTTGGTTTGTCACTATCCAAGTAAATTCAAAATCCAACCTTAAATTCTTAAATCCATGGTATCTATACGCCCTGATGAAATCAGCTCAATCTTAAAACAACAGATAACTGATTATGACCAATCCGTAAATGTAAGCAATGTAGGAACTGTTCTACAAATTGGTGATGGCATTGCAAGAATATACGGCTTAGATCAGGTCATGGCTGGTGAATTATTAGAATTTGAGGATGGGACTGAAGGTATAGCTCTTAATCTTGAAGACGATAATGTCGGTGCAGTTTTGATGGGTGAAGCTTTGGGTGTACAAGAAGGAAGTAATGTAAAATCAACAGGAAAAATCGCATCCGTCCCAGTCGGAGAAGCTATGAAGGGGAGAGTTGTTAACCCCTTGGGGCAGCCAATAGATGGAAAAGGTGAGATTCCGACAAGTGATAATAGACTTATTGAAGAAATGGCTCCAGGAATAATTAAGAGGAGATCAGTGCATGAACCTATGCAAACTGGTATCACTTCCATAGATGCGATGATACCTGTGGGGAGAGGTCAAAGAGAATTGATTATTGGAGATAGGCAAACTGGAAAAACTGCTATCGCAATTGATACGATAATTAATCAAAAAGGCCAAGACGTAGTCTGTGTTTATGTAGCGATTGGTCAGAAATCTGCATCAGTAGCAAACGTTGTTGAAGTTTTAAGAGAAAAAGGAGCTCTTGAATATACTGTTGTGGTAAGTGCTGGAGCCTCTGAAGCGGCAGCTTTACAGTATTTAGCTCCTTATACTGGAGCTGCAATAGCTGAGCATTTCATGTACCAAGGCAAAGCTACTCTTGTTATTTATGATGATTTAACTAAGCAGGCTCAAGCTTACAGACAAATGTCTCTTCTTTTGAGAAGGCCACCAGGAAGAGAAGCTTATCCTGGAGATGTTTTTTATTGTCATAGCAGATTACTTGAAAGGGCAGCAAAATTATCAGACGATATGGGTGGTGGATCAATGACAGCTTTGCCAATTATTGAAACTCAAGCTGGAGATGTCTCTGCATATATTCCAACAAATGTCATATCAATTACTGATGGACAAATTTTCTTAAGCGCAGATTTATTTAACTCAGGCTTAAGACCTGCAATAAATGTTGGTATTTCAGTTAGTAGAGTTGGTGGAGCTGCACAAACAAAAGCAATTAAGAAGATTGCTGGAACACTAAAATTAGAATTAGCTCAATTTGATGAATTAGCAGCATTTTCTCAGTTCGCTTCTGATCTTGATGAGGCTACTCAGCAACAACTTGAAAGAGGTAAAAGATTAAGAGAATTGCTAAAACAAGCACAATTCTCACCGTTAAATCTTGCTGAACAAGTTGCAGTTGTCTATGCAGGTGTTAAGGGGCTTATTGACGAGGTACCTGTTGAAGATGTAACAAAATTTGCTGCTGAACTTAGAGAATACCTCAAGTTAAATAAAGCGGAATTTATTGAGGAGATTCTTAAAGAGAAGAAACTTAATGAAGGCTTAGAAACAACTTTAAAAGAGGTAATAAAAGAAGTTAAATCCTCAATGCTTGCCACAGTTTAAATTTATTCTAAGGAGATATCATGGCAAATCTTAAAGAAATCAGAGATCGAATTGTTTCTGTTAAAAACACTAGAAAAATAACAGAAGCTATGAGATTAGTTGCGGCTGCAAAGGTGAGGAGGGCACAAGATCAAGTACTGAAAAGTAGACCTTTCGCTGACAAACTTGCCCGTGTCCTCGAGAATATTCAATCTAGGGTTCAGTTTGAAGCTGTAGATTCTCCTCTGTTATCCAAAAGGAACGTAAAAACAATCTCCTTAGTTTGCATAACTGCCGATAGAGGTTTATGTGGGGGATACAATACAAACATAATTAAAAAGGTTGAAATTAGGTACGCAGAGTTGATCAAACAAGGTTATGAACCTAACTTGATTTTAGTTGGCAAAAAGGCAATAGGTTATTTCCAAAATAGGAAAGATAGATACGTAATAAAAAGTACATTCAAAGAGCTAGAACAAGTACCAACAGCTATAGATTCTGAAGGAATAACTAATGATGTCTTAGCCGAATTTTTATCAGAAAACTCAGATAGGGTAGAGATTATATATACCAAATTCATCACTCTCGTGAGTTGTGCCCCAGTTGTGCAAACATTGTTGCCATTAGATCCTCAAGGAATTGCTGAGGATAATGATGAGATTTTTAGATTAACTACAAAAAATAGTAAGTTACTTGTTGAAAAATCAAATATAGAAAAGAATGATTCAGAGAAATTGCCTTCTGATATTGTTTTTGAACAAAGTCCTGATCAGTTATTAGATGCTTTATTACCTTTGTACTTACAGAATCAGATTCTTAGAGCGCTTCAAGAGTCAGCCGCTTCAGAACTTGCCTGTAGAATGACAGCTATGAATAATGCGAGTGATAATGCGAAAGAATTAGCAAGTACTTTAAACCTTACCTATAACAAAGCAAGA
>QCTN01000008.1 GCA_003211135.1 Prochlorococcus sp. AG-673-L20
TCCTGTATTTTTACTTCGAGGAAGAAAAATATTTTAACTTAAGATTACTTATTAGGTTTACCCACATGAGGTAGTCCCCAACCTAATTTATTTCTTAAAACTTGGAAAAATTCATGATCCTCAAGTCTTATAAACTTAACCGAATGTTTACTTTTTCTAATTAAAACTCTATCTTCAGGCCAAACATAACAACCTGCATTTCCATCCACAACCATAACTAACCTTTCAGGCGTTGCAGGGAAAACTGTAACTGGTTCAGAATCATTAAAAACTAAAGCCCTTGAGGCTAATGAATGAGGAGCAATTGGAGTTAATTGAACTACAGGACAATCTGGTGTAATAACAGGCCCCCCCGCACTTAAAGAATAAGCTGTTGAGCCCGTCGGAGTAGAAAGGATGACCCCATCAGCAGATATATCTACTGGAGCATGTCTGCCTATTGAGATCTCAAAATGACACATACTTGTCAAGGGTTCTCTATGAAGGGCCATTTCGTTCAAACAAAGAGATTCCCATCTTCTTTGTTCGTTTCTCATTACACTAATAATTAAACTTTTTCTTTCTTCAATATCCCAATTACCGGTAATAAGTTTATCAATGGCTTCCTCTAGATTAGAAAGATATGCTTCTGCAAGAAATCCTAAATGACCAGTATTTATTGTGAGGATTGGAATTTTTGCAGGAGCCGTCTGACGAGCTGCAGAAAGAACTGTTCCATCTCCTCCAAGAACTATCGCAAACTCCATAGAAGAATCGAACCCTTCTGGAACACAATTCGAATATCCCAAAGGGCGCACATGTTGATCAGGATTGGCAAAGCCAACCATACCTCCAGAACTACTTACTCTTACAACTTCATAATTAGATTTCTCTAATTTTTTTTGAACAGAAATTGCAGTTTGAACAGCCAGTTCTTTACCATCATTGACGATTAGTCCAGCTTTACGTACCAATCAATAAATTTAAAACTACAGATACTTTAAACTAATTTGATAAAGAAACCTAATTTAAAATACTAATTAAATTAAAACTGTTCCAAAAATCTTAGATCATTTGAATAGAACCTTCTTATATCATCAATCTGATGTCTCACCATACAAAATCTCTCTACGCCTAATCCAGCTGCGAATCCAGTCCATTTCTCAGAGTCAATTCCTAATTTTTCAAGAACCTTTGGATCTACCATTCCACAACCCATTACTTCTAACCATTTACCTTTCCATTGAACATCAACTTCTGCAGAAGGTTCAGTAAAAGGGAAATAACTAGCTCTAAATCTTACAGGAATATCTCCAAAAAAAGTTTTCAAAAAAGTAAGTACAGTTCCTCTCAAATGACTAAAATTTATATCTTGATCGATACATAAAACTTCTACTTGATTGAAGACTGGAGAGTGCGTAGCATCTACAGCATCTCTCCTATAAACTCTTCCTGGAGCAATAATTCTTACTGGAGGCGGATTATTTTCAAGATATCTAATCTGAACAGGTGAGGTGTGAGTTCTGAGTAGACGATTTTCATCTAAATAAAATGTATCCTGCATATCTCTAGCTGGATGATTTTTAGGTATATTAAGTGACTCAAAATTATAAAAATCGCTCTCTATTTCAGGGCCACTCTCTACCGAGTATCCTAACCCACAAAAAATATCTATGATCTCATCTTGAGTTGAAATTAAGGGATGCTTATTACCAGGTAGGGTTCCTGTAGAGGGAATTGTTACATCAATTTTTTCATCTTTAATCTTTTTATCAATAGCTTCACTAATCAGTTGATTTTTTCTTTCATTTATTAAATCTTGCACGTTTATCTTTATCAAGTTTGCCTTCTGTCCAATAATTGGTCTATCAACAGAAGCTAATTTGCCCATAGTTTTCAAAATTATTGACAATTCTCCTTTTTTTCCTAATAGAGAGACTCTTAATTGCTCCAATTCGGAATCATTATTCGCATTCTTTATATTTTCATTCGCTAAGAGAGAAAGTTTATTTAGTTTTCCCTCAATTTGATTTAATGATTCAATTTGACTCACTGATATAGTAAAAATAGTTATAGCATTATATTACTTAAATATCGTCCATAATAAAATGTATTGATTAATGGAATCATTAAAAATTTTAATAAGTAATGATGATGGGGTTTTTGCTGAGGGTATAAGAGCATTAGCTAAATCCGCATTAAAAAAGGGCCATAGAGTAACAGTAGTATGTCCGGACCAAGAAAGATCGGCTACTGGTCATGGTCTCACTTTGCAGTCACCTTTGAGAGTTGAAAGAGCAGATGAATTATTTGAAAAAGGTATTGAAGCTTGGGGTTGTTCAGGAACCCCTGCTGATTGCGTAAAACTCGCACTGTCAGAATTATTAGATAAAAAACCTGATTTAATTCTTTCTGGAATAAATCACGGACCAAATTTAGGAACAGACATTTTTTGTTCTGGGACAGTAGCTGCCGCTATGGAAGGTACTCTAGAAAATGTTCCATCAATGGCAATAAGTGTTGCGAGTTTTAAATGGAAAAATTTTGAATTTGCTAGTGAAATCGCAATGAATATTGCTGAACAAGCTGTAAAGGATAGTTGGCCAAAGTCCCTTCTTTTAAACTTAAACATACCTCCGTGTGAAAGAAATAAAATAAAGGAATTATCTTGGACAAGATTATCAATCAGAAAATATAAAAACCAATTTTCTAAAAGGGAAGATCCAAGAGGAGATGATTATTATTGGTTAGCAGGTGAGGCTGTTTTAGATCTAAAATCAAAAGGAGATGGCCCCAAGAATTGGCCTAGTGACGTCTCTCAAATTCAAAAAAATAAAATTTCTCTTACACCTGTTGAGCCAGACTTATTTTGGAGAGGAAGTTTAGACTTGTTACCAAAAATTAATACTTCATTTATAAATGCTTCTTAGTAACCATAAAGAGAAGCAAAGTCCAAAGAAATGAGCGGCGATAACTTGTGTATTACTTAATACTGATAAAATCTCAAGACCAGTAATAGGAATATCAGATGATGCCGTAATAAGTTGACCAGTGGTTTGAGATGAAGCCTGTATAAAAAGTGCACCCATAAGTGCCTGATATCCAATTAAACCAAATAAAATTCCTAACAAATCATTTATTAAGCCTCTTTTTATTAATTTGCTTGTTTGTCCTCTAGAGGGTCTAGCATTACTTGCAATTGCTCTGCCTGTTCTGACTATTAACCAACCTTGCCACAAACTAAAAAGTAGTAAAATTAAAGAAATAGTTGTTAGTGATAGACCCGGAGTCAAACTCAGCTGTCCTTCGCTATTATTTACAACATTTGAAAAAAGCAAAACTGCTGTTACAACAACACCTAAAATGGATTGAATCCAAAAGCGTATCCAACCAATGCGCTTCATTCCAAATGAAAGCGACTGAAAATCAATTTTGTCAGACATTCATTTAATTGAATAAACTATAGTCTATTCAAATTTGCCATCTTAATCATAAAATTGCACGTTATCTTGTGATCTCTTTAATATCACCATCTGAAGTTAAGCAGCCCACCTCAATTGCTATTGGTAGTTTTGATGGTTTACATGCTGGGCATAGAAAATTAATAGAAAGCGTTGTTAAAGAGAATGACTATATCCCTACAATTGCAAGCTTTTGGCCACATCCAAGAGAAGTATTATATAAGGAAACTCGCCTTAGACTTGATCTTCCAGAGGAAAAGCTCCCTATCCTTGAAGATCTTGGCATAAAACAATTGGTCCTAATTCCCTTTGATAAGAAACTCTCTAAATTAAGTCCCGAAAACTTCATAAATGATATTTTGATCAATCAACTACAATCAAAAAGTATCTCTGTAGGTGCTAATTTTAGATTTGGCTTTAAAAGAAGTGGGGATATTAATACAATTAAACTTGCTACTAAAAATATGGATATAAAGCTAAAAATCATTTCAATTTTAGAGGATAATGAAGGAAGAATTAGCAGTAGCAGAGTAAGAAATTTATTACAAAAAAGTGATTTAAAGAATGCTTTTAAAATACTTAATAGACCATACAGTTTCAAAGGGAAAGTAATTGAAGGGAAAGGGATTGGAAAGAGCCTAGGATTTCCTACAGCAAATCTTGAAATAGATGGAAGGAAATTCTTACCAGGTGAAGGAGTATATGCAGCATGGTCCACCATAAATAATTCTCCCAATAAAATTGCTTCTGTTATGAATCTTGGTTATCAGCCAACTATTGATCCTCTCTTGCCATCCGCCGTTGAAGTTCATTTAATTAATAAAGATATCAATCTATATGGTCTAAATTTATTAGTAGAACCTATTAAGAGGCTAAGGTCTCAAATCAAGTTTGAGAATATTGATCAACTTTCTAATCAAATTACAAAAGATAGGGAAAATGCTTTAAAAGTTCTTAATAAGCATAATAAATACATTTAAAATGGAAAACTCAAACATAATTCAACCGGAAGATTTAGGAATATCTCAGATTATTGATGCTAATCTAGATAGAGCAAGAGAAGGTTTAAGAGTCTTAGAGGATTGGGCCAGATTTGGCTTGGGTAATGAAGATTTTGTAATCAGAATAAAAAACTTCCGACAATTATTAGGTAAAAATCATTTAGAAATCTATAAGATGTCAAGAAATCATATAGAAGATCAATGTCAAGGATTATCTCATGTTGAACAAATCAACAGAAAAAGTCCAGCTAAAATAATAAGTTCTAATTCTGCAAGGGTTCAAGAAGCTCTTAGGGTTATTGAAGAATTTTCGAGGAGTCATAATAATAAACTTTCCAAAATAGCTTCGGAGATGAGATATGAAATTTACACTTTAGAAATTGAACTATTAGATTTTAATACTCGTAAGAAAGCAGAATTATTAATCAGGGAAAACAATTTATATGCTATATCTGATAATAGAGATAACTTATTAGAAATAATTGAAGAAATATTATTAGGAGGAGTAAAAATTATTCAACATAGATTTAAAAATGGGAATGATAAAGAACATCTCCAAGATGCAATTGAAATAAAAAATTTATGCAAAAAATATAATTCCTTGTTTATCGTTAATGATAGAGTCGATATAGCTATTGCATCAAATGCAGATGGCGTTCATCTCGGGCAAGAAGACCTTGATATTATAACAGCAAGAAAATTACTAGGAAGTTCTAAAATTATTGGGATTACTGCAAATAATTCAATTGATATCAATAACGCTATAAAAAATGGATCTGATTACATTGGAGTTGGGCCAGTTTTTGAAACCTCAACAAAGAAAAACAAAGCACCTGTTGGAATCGAGAAGATTAGTGATTTAACAAAAGATATAAAAATTCCTTGGTTTGCTATTGGAGGTATTACTAAAGAAAATATTTCCTTTCTAAAGAATCATGGTATTAAAAAGGTTGCAGTAGTTTCTGGGCTGTTAAATTCAAAAAATCCAAAAGAAGAAGCTATTATTATTATAAAAAAATTATCTTATGAAAATTAAAGTTAATGGTAAAGAAAAAAATATAAAACTAGAAAATAAAAAGGCTTTACTTTCAAATACCTTGGAATTTCTTGGATATAAGCGAAATACTATAGTTGTAGAATTAAATAACTTAATTATTAACTCAAAAAAATGGGATAGTGTAATACTTAAAGAAGGAGATAAGTTAGAAATAGTATCTATTGTTGGTGGAGGATAATAAACTAAATAATAGAAATCTGAAAATCTTCATATTTTTTTAACTTTAAGCTTGAAACAATAACCCATTTTTTTATTTTTTCATTTTATATTCTTATTACTTCCGTCAGAAAATGAAAGAAAATCTAAATCAAAATTCAAGGTCTTTGAAATGGGAGCCAAATGGTGAATTAGCCCAAAAAGATTTATCCGAATTAATCGAAAGATTAAAAAATGTAGAAGGTGATGATACTTCTTCAGAATTATCAAGATTAGGTTCCAAATCGAACATAATAAAGTAATTTTGTTACTTAGAGCTTGTTTTTATAGAAATTTATATCAAATTATAATTACTGTAAATTAAATAAATGACCAAAAGATATCCAGAGTGGGTAAATACTAGTGTTGTTGTTAAGGCTATAAAAATGCGGGAAGAAGGAATACTTTCTAAACAACTAAATTTATGGATAGAGAATTTATTAGAAATCGAAAAAAAATAATTAACCTTTAGGAAATCCTTTTTATAATTCTTAGCGCAGCCATTGCCGCTCCATAACCATTGTCTATATTCATAACCGAAATCCCAGGAGCGCAACTTGATAACATACTATTTAAAGCAGTTTCTCCATTTTTACTAACTCCATAACCTACTGAAACCGGTACAGCTATTATAGGTTGGGGTAATAAACCTCCAATGACAGTTGCTAAAGCTCCTTCCATGCCCGCACAAACTATAAGAACATCAAATTTATTAATTTCATCTATCTGGTTTAATAAACGATGAAGACCTGCTACTCCTACATCTACAAAAGATTGACAGCTCACTCCATAGATTTCAAGGGAGAATTTAGCTTCAAGTGTTACAGATAAATCGCTAGAACCTCCTGAGATTATTGCAACTTTTTTATCAGTAGAGATTTTTTTAAGATTTTTCCCAATTCTAAGACAATTTGCTTCTTCATAGAATATTGCATCTTCATACATATCTAATAAATGCTTAGCTTTTTCTTTATCAATACGCGTAATAAAAACTATTTCTTTTTTTTCTAAAACTTCTTTAGACACTCTCTTTAATTGATCTATACTTTTATCTGCACCCCAAATGGCTTCAATAAGTCCAATTCTCTCTCTTCTCTGGAAGTCAAACCTAATATCTAAATTCATCCTTGTTTAACTAACTCTCCTTCATAAATCAATTCAAAAGGATTAACATTTGTATTCAAAGATGTTTTAACATTTTCTTCAAATTTTTCTTGGACCTCATTTACTTCGTTCATTGATATACTTTTCCATAGTTTTTTATTTTCCCAATTTACCAATATTAAAGCTTCTTCTTTTTCTTTATCCCAAAATATTTGTCTACCCAAAAAACCATCTTGAATAGATAACCAAGGCTCCCAAACTTCTTTTTCAGCCTGAAGCCATATTTTTTTAAACTCAGAAGGAATCTTAAGTCTTAATTCTTCTGTGACAAGTCCAGTTTGATAAGTATCCATGGAAAGAGCATTAAGGATTGGAGAATTGATTTGAAAAAGAAAAATGAATAGACAAATAAATAAAAAAGAAAGGGTTTTTATTTTCTCTTTAACTTTAAAGTAAATTTTCATTCTTTTTTCTCAAGCAAAACTACAGAGTGACAACTTATTCCTTCCTCTCTACCCTCAGGTCCCAATTTCTCATTTGTGGTAGCCTTTATTCCTATAAAACTATCTTCGATTTGCAAGATCTCAGCAATATTATTCTTCATTAGTTCTACAAAGGGTTTAATTTTTGGTCTTTCAGCCACAATAACACTATCAATATTATTCACTTCCCAACCTTGCTTTCTAACTAATTCAATAACTTTAGATAATAAAAATAAACTATCTACATTTTTCCATTTCTGATCAGATGGAGGGAAATATTTTCCGATATCACCAAGAGATAAAGCTCCTAATAATGCATCCATTATTGAGTGGCTAAGAACGTCAGCGTCGCTATGACCATCCAGTCCTAAATTATCAGGATGTTGCAATTTAACTCCTCCAATTATTAAGTTTCTGCCCTCCACTAATCTATGAATATCATATCCATTACCTATTCGGAATTTCATTATTTCATTTGAGTCTCTTTTTATTCTCTTACTTTTTGGTAACTTTTTATAGTCCTCCTTCGAAATCAAGTCATTTCTTCTATCCAATGTCCTTTCTAACATTTTTTGCTTACGCCATAATTTAATCTCTTCATGATTACCACTAACCAGAATATCTGGTACCTTCATTTCTCTAAAAATTAGAGGTCTAGTGTAATGAGGATATTCTAATAAAGAAGAATTATGACTCTCATCTATTAACGATCCTGGATCTCCTAAGGTTCCTGGTAATAGTCTTGTTAAGCCATTTATTATAGAGATAGAAGGAATTTCGCCACCTGAAAGTACATAATCACCTATAGAAACCTCTTCATCAGCCAAGCATCTAACTCTTTCATCAAAACCTTCATATTGCCCACAGATAATTATCAATTGATCCAAAGAAGACCATCTTAAAAGATCTTGCTGCTTCAAGACTTTACCTTGTGGGGTCATTAATAGAGTTTTACTATTCGGTAATTTGTCTATTGAATCATGAGCCTTGTAGATAGGTTCTGGTTTTAAAACCATCCCTGAACCTCCCCCGTAAGGCTTATCATCTACTTGCCTATAATTACCTTCCCCGTATTCTCTTAAATCATGCAAGTTGACATTTATCAGATTTTTCTCTAAAGCTCTTGTTATGACTCCTAAATTATTGATTAATTCAAAAGCTTTGGGAAACAAAGTAATTACGTCAAAATTGAAACGAGTCATTTAATAATCCACCTCATAACCTAGCTCCATTAATTTCGATTCTTTTTTTCTCCAATTTGGAACAACTTTCACAAACAACTCCAAATGAACTGGACCATTTATTAACTTCTTCATATTTGATCTTGCAGTCTGACCAATAGTCTTTAGCATCGAACCTTTTTTACCAATAAGAATTCCCTTTTGACTTGTCCTCTCAACAATAATTGTAGCCAAAATAGCTGTAAATTTTTTACCCTTATCTCTTTTAATTTCCTTAACTTTTTCTATATTTACTGCAACACTATGGGGGACTTCTTCCCTTGTATTGATTAATACTTGCTCTCTTACTAAATCTGCTAATAAATTATCCAGAGGTTGATCGCATAATGTATCTTCCTCGTAAAGCATTGGTCCTTTAGGGAGACAGTCTAATATTGTATGAATCAATTCAGAGCATCCATCTCCTTCAGATGCACTTACAATTTGAAAATTTTTACTAGTTCCAAAAACTTTTCTATATTGATCTAATCTTAGACTCTTGAATTCCTTATTCACTAAATCCCATTTATTCAGTACAACAATAAATTCAGTTTTATTTGTAACTAAAAAATCTTTTATATATTCATCACCTCTCCCAGGTTCAACACTTGAATCGAGAACTAAAACAACCATATCTACACCATTTATTGCTGATTTAGCATTTTTCACAAGTATTTCGCCTAGAAGATGATGAGGTTTATGAACCCCAGGCGTATCTACAAAAATTATCTGCCCAAATTTTGTAGTAAGTATTCCTTTTAATTTATTTCTAGTAGTCTGAGCCACAGGAGACGTAATTGTTATTTTCTCTCCAATTAACTTGTTTATTAAAGTAGATTTCCCTACATTTGGCCTTCCTAGTAAAGTTACGAAACCAGATTTATAATTAGTCAAAGATCTTTATAATATCCATAATAAAATTCTGATCAAAAATGATAAAAAAAGCTATAAACTTAAAAGAAACTTCTTTTACTCAGGCAATTAATATATCTGCTCAATGGTGTAAAGAATGGGGAGAAGACCTTTTAAGTGAAGAAGTTTTGGCAGATAGAGTTGCAGAACTAATTAAAACAAAAAATGGGTTGAGAGGTTTTTTTGCGTATGCATTGTCAGATCAAGATTGTTATTTATTAGATAAACTTCCTTTCTCATTTGTTTTCAAACTTCAAGAGGCTGGAAATGATGTCGTCAAAATAGTAATTAAAAATCTAATTATGAGTTCTGCCCAAATAATAGTTCATGAAAGTGACAATAATCTTGAATATAAATCTAATTCAGAAAATATATCAGAGAGATGTAAAAATATTTTGCGAGTTTTAGAAACGAAGTCTGTTACAAAAAATATCAATGAAATAATGAATAATTTAGACAATCTCGGAAATAGCTTCGATAATTCAAAAAAATATAATGACAAGCAAAAGGAATTTATAAAGCATCAAATTCTCGATATTGCACAATAAAAAAACGTAGAGATGAACTACGTTTTTGTTTGTATTCTAAATTATATAAAATTTATTTTTTAATTTCTTCTTCCACCACCTTGAAGTGCAATCATCAATCTTAAAATAAATACGAATAGATTTATATAAGTTAAATACATACCTAAAGCTCCGGCTAAGTATTGATCGTCGTTATATCTTCTTGGCATTGTGTAGAAGTCCACAAAAGACATTCCAACGAATAGAACAGTTCCAAATCCTGCAATTAATAATTCGAATCCCCCAGTACCAAATGCAGGAGAAAATATACTTCCTATTAACTGAATTACCATTGCGATAACAAGACCTATCAAACCAAGATAAACTGCTTTACTTAGTGATTGGCCTACATTATCACTCATTCTTTGACCAGTATAAGAAGCTATTAAAAATGTGATTCCTGTCGCTAATGCAGCAGTTGCTATAGAACCAAAACCGAGAGTTATTGCTGCATATGTAATAATTCCACTTAATGTAAATCCTGTAAGCAAGCTATATGTCGCCAATAAAGGTAATGCTTTAGAGTTATTTGCATTATTAGCCGCGCTAGATGCTACAAAAAATAAAACTAATTGAGCAATAATCGCTACAAAGAATAATGGTTGAAATATCGGGCTTCCCTGTAAAGTTAAGCCTCCTAAAACACCCACAGATGTTAACCCCATTCCTCCTCCTACATAAGGAAGAGCTTTCTGTACTACATTTGGTCCAACGATTGAACTAGTTTGAGCATCGCGAATAGCTTGATTAAAATTACTACTTGCTGGCATTTTTATACCTTTTAATTATTTATATTCTACCTAATTTTTTATATTTCAGTGTACGGTTCACCCAAGTAATATTTTACTTATAAGCCTCAATAATTTTTTGAACTAAAGGGTGTCGAACTACATCATCAACAGTTAAATAACAAAACTTTATTCCTTCAGTGTTAGAAAATATTTTTGATGCTTCCACCAAACCACTTAACTGATCGTTTTTTAAATCAATTTGAGTAATATCACCATTAACGACCATCTTTGATCTTTCACCTAATCTAGTTAAAAACATTCTCATTTGAGAAGTTGTAGTGTTTTGAGCTTCATCTAAAATAACCAAAGAATTATCTAAAGTTCTTCCTCTCATAAATGCTAGTGGTGCAACTTCAATAATGCCTTTATCAATTAATGAATTTGTTTTATCGTAGCCAAAAATACTATGAAGGGAATCAAATAAAGGTCGTAAGTATGGATCAACTTTTTGCTGCAAATCTCCAGGCAGAAATCCTAAATTTTCACCAGCTTCTACAGCTGGTCTTGTTAAAACAATTTTTTCGACTTTTTTCTCATTTAATAACCTGGCGGCACAAACGGTTGCTAAAAATGTTTTACCCGTACCTGCTGGACCAATAGCGAAAGTTAAATCAAAGTTCTCAATAGATTCAACATATTCTTTTTGTCTTAGAGTTCTTGGCCTTAAATATCTCCCTTCTTTTGAACGAGCTAGAATCTTTTTCCCGAGCTGAGCATGAGAAGAAGATTCTCCCATATTTAAGGAACTTAGAGCAGCCTTAAGATCCACTTCTGGCACTTCTAATCCTTGTTCCCAAATTGGTCTTGTTAGCTCTACCAATGCAGATGCCCTTTCAAGTTTAGGAATTACTCCATTCATTTGAAGTTGTAAACCTCTAATAGTTAGGGAGACACCTGTAAGAGATTCAAATTTTTTTAAGAAGGAATTTCCAGGTCCCGATAACGCAGTGGCAGCATCCGAGCTTGGCAAATCTATAGTGAAGTGACCAGTTTTGGAAACTTCTTTCATTTAATATGTAAAAATAAATTTAACAAATTATTAGCTTTCAGCTTCTTTACTATCGCTTTCAGCTTCTTTGCTCTTAGCCTTTGCAATCTTTGCCTTTTCCAATTTAGCCTTACCAATAGCAATAGAAGGTCTAATTTTCTTTTCTAATAATCCACCCTTTTCTAGTAAACTTCTAACAACATCGGTTGGTTGTGCTCCCTGAGTAAGCCTGATTCTTAATGCTTCTGTGTCAAGCCTAGTTTCTTTAGTTCTTGGATTGTAAAAACCTAATTCTTGAAGAGGTCTTCCATCTCTTCTGGAAGTACTATTGCATGCAACGATCCTGAAACTTGCTTCTTTTTTCTTTCCAAAGCGCTTAAGGCGCAATTTAATCATTTTAAATTAATACAGATTAATTAATAATATCATTTAAAGGTAGCAATTTATAAACTATAAATCCCCAAAACCTTTTTTCTTTTTATTTGATTTTTGTTTTTTAAATGACTTATTACCATTCCCTACTCCCATACCTGGCATTCCACCCATACCTGGCATTCCACCCATACCTGGCATTCCACCCATTCCTGGCATTCCTGGCATTCCACCATTTGACATTTGTTTCATAAAACCTCTCATTCTTTGAAAATCAGCAAGTACTTTATCAACATCTTTTGCTTGATATCCACTACCTTGTGCAATCCTTTGTCTTCTGGATGGTTGAGCAGCAAGGACCTCTGGCTTTTGCTTCTCTTCTAAAGTCATAGAAGAAATCATTGATTCAATTTTTTTTAATTGTTCTTCCCCATTTTTTATCATTCCATCATCAATTTTATTCATCCCTGGTATCAATTTAATTAAGCCTCCAAGAGATCCCATTCTCTTCATTAATCTCATTTGCTTAACAAAATCATTAAAGTCAAAAGTTGCCTCTTGAAGTTTCTTTTGCATTACTTCCGCATCAGCAAGCTCAACTTCTTTTTGTGCCTTTTCAACAAGTGTTAATACGTCTCCCATACCTAGGATTCTGCTTGCCATTCTCTCAGGATGGAATGGCTGCAATGCTTCTATCTTTTCACCTGTTCCTATAAATTTTATTGGTTTCCCACTTATTTTTCTTATTGAAAGTGCAGCCCCACCTCTTGAATCGCCATCCAACTTAGTTAATATTGCCCCCGATATCCCCACTTTTTCATGAAATGACTTCGTCAAGTCAGCGGCTTCTTGTCCAATCATAGAGTCGACAACCAGCAAAACTTCATCAGGCTCTGTAACTTCTTTGATCCGAACCATTTCACTCATCATTGATTCATCTATTTGCAATCTTCCTGCGGTATCAACAATTAAGGTATCTACATTATTTCCGTTAGCATAAATCAAAGCATCCTTTGCTATTTCTTCAGGCTTACTATTTTTTTCTTTGGCTGAAAATACTTCTAAATCATACTGATTACCAATTGTCTTAAGTTGTTCAACAGCTGCAGGTCTATAAATATCGGCTGCGACTAATAAAACCTTTTTTTCTTTTTCCTTCAAATAAAGGCCTAACTTACCTGTTGCTGTTGTTTTTCCAGCACCTTGTAAACCTGCCATCAAAATCACAGTAGGTGGGGTTTCTTTTTCGTTTAATGGGGAATTTTCATTTCCCATAATATTTATTAATTCTTTGTTAACTACTTCTATAAATTTCTGTCCGGGATTAACTCCTCTTACGACTTCTTCCCCAATAGCTTTATCTTTTACATCCGAAATAAATTCTTTAACCACCGATAAACTAACATCTGCATCTAATAATGCTTTTTTAACTTGTTTTAAAGCATCATCAATGTTATTTTCGCTAATTTTTGCTTCACCTCTTAAACCCTTTACAGCGTCATCAAAGCGTGAAGAGAGTTCATCAAACATATATAGAATTATTTCTTAAATAGATTATAGATGATTCCGAAATTTATACCTATAAACCTGGTACAAAATCAGCTAATTTCCAAGATTTATTAGAGAATCCTAGAATATATTTTACTTTCAAAGGATAAGATGTCTCATCAATATCACCAGATTTTTTTATTATTTTTTCTGAATAATTTAGATCCACCATAACAACAATTCTAGAGGGTGTTTGGGAGACTAATTCAATTTGTTCGATTTTTGCATTAATTTCCTTTGATATACCTTTTTGAATATCACTTTCTCTTTCTTCAGTTGTTCTTTTGATTAGACCTTTTTTGGCAAGTTTAGAAAGATTGAGTTCACTTTTTCCTGCTAGATAACTACTTTTATTAGAAAGCCAAGTATTAATTAAATTTTTTATTTGGTCCAGAGAAGGTGAAGCATTATTAATTTCTCTGAATTCAGAGGAATCATTATCACTTTTTTCTTGAACTATTATTTTAGATTGATCGAGAGAATCTTTTTTATCTTTTTGAATAAAACCTTCATTAAATAAATTCTTATTTTTATTTATCGATAATGAATTATCAATTATTTCTTTTTCCTGCAAGGGTTTTTTGTAATTATTTCTTACAAGTCCCACACCTATTCCAAAAGCAAATAAAATCAAAAAAGCATAAAAATATGTTAAGTATGAAGATATACTAGATATTTTATAGGTCTCTAACGCCTCTCCAAATACAAATTTAAATTCGGCAATCTTTTCAATTGCGTACTTATAAATCTCTATTGATTTATTTTTAATAATCTCATCTGTATAAATATCTTCTTCAATAACTTCTTGACCATCTTCTCTTACTCCTCCAGGCAAAGGCAATCGGCCATCTTCAAAGTTATTCGAATTAAAGTCAGGGTCCGTAATTAAATCTTTTGGAGTTTCTTGAGCATTAAAATTCGGTTGATTTTGAGACTCAGACTTAAATACAGCTCTATTTGACTTCTTTTCTATTTGTTCAATAAATTCTTGGATTTCTCTATCTTCAAACCAAGAGTCTAGATCGATTTCTTTTAAATCAATATCCCTATAACCAACTAAAACATCATTTTCTAACCAATTTTTACAAAAAATACATATTGCTTCTAATTTTTCTCCAGGATAATTATTTAACCAATCTCTTAATTTCTCATCTGAACTACTTAAAAACCTTGCTGAGGATTGCTCAACATCTGCCAAAAGCAAATCTAAGCAACCTATTAATGGCATTGAGTCAAGCCCTGATAAATGTAGTTTTTTTAACATTTTTCGAGCTTCAAATAATTTTGAAGGTTTTCTTCTTGCAAAACCAATTGCTGTTAAAGATAAAAAAGCTAAAAATCCTGCTTCACTTGAGCCCCTTTTTTGTAATTCTAAAAATAAATCTATCTGATCCTGAACAGTCAAGTATGGCTTTATTTGTTGAAAGAAAGATTCAAATTCTTGCTGATTAAGATAATCATCATATTCAGATTTATTTTTCCCTTCTAATCCACCTCTTTTGATTATTAGATTTTCCAACATACTTAAACCTTTTTTATGCGAATCATATTCGTTTAAATCTCTACTTAACAAATCAAGAATTCGATACGGAAGAAGCGACACTAAGTCCTCCTCAAGATTTTTCCGTAATTCCCCTAGCTTGCCCATTCTTTGAAGTATTTGTATGCCTTCTTGTAAAAAATCGGCAGCATTTGAATAAGATCTTTGATCTTGTTCTTTTATTGCTGCATCTCTAGCTGTCAAAGCAGCTAACAATGTAAGATCAGCTTCTCTGCTACTACCCAAAGCAGGGGTTTGAGGGGGTTGCAATGCTTTTCTTGTTATTTTAAAGGCTTCTTTAGAAGAACCTGATTCCCAAAGGAGAATTAATCCTGCGACCTCTCTATTGGAGGATAAATCTAAACCTGATACTCCATTTAGTAATAAATTTTCGTAATCTCTTCTACTATCAGGATCTGTAAGCAAATCTGCAGTAAGGCGAAGTAATTCCGATCTTTGAGTCAAAACCTCGTATGTGAATCCTTCATCAGGAGTTTTATCCAAGCGCAATTGGAAAGCCCTTAATATTTCCTCAGATGTTGCTGAGGGGCTTACACCTATTAAACGAAAGTGGTCTAATGGAAGTTCCAAACAAATATCCTATTGAAAATCCTTTAGATGAATTTTATCAATTAATATTTTTTTTTCATATGGTCTTGGAGAGTTATTAAAAAAAAACATGAAAATCGTCCATTGAAGCTTAGAATGTTAACAAATCAAAACTTCATTAAGGTATTTTCTTGGAAACACACGTAGAGAGAATTTCAAATCTTCAGGATTTTAAAAAAGCGAAGTTAGATCGTGAAACTGGATTATTCCTCTATGAAGACATGACGCTTGGTAGAAGATTTGAAGATAAATGTGCTGAGATGTACTACAGAGGCAAGATGTTTGGATTCGTACATCTTTACAACGGCCAAGAAGCAATCAGTACTGGAGTGATAGGTGCAATGAAAAAGAAGCATGACTGGTTTTGTAGTACATATCGCGATCATGTTCATGCGCTTAGTGCAGGTGTTCCCTCTTTTGAAGTAATGAGTGAATTATTCGGGAAGGCAACAGGATGCAGTAAAGGCAGAGGTGGTTCTATGCATTTGTTCTCAAAAGAGCATCATCTATTAGGAGGATATGCTTTTATTGGAGAAGGTATTCCAGTTGCTTTGGGATCAGCTTTCTCAAGTAAATATAAAAAAGAAGTAGCAGGCGACAAGGAAAGTGACTCTGTAACAGCAGCTTTCTTTGGAGATGGGACTTGTAATAATGGGCAATTCTTTGAATGTCTGAATATGGCTCAATTATGGAAATTACCAATAATCTTTGTAGTTGAAAATAATAAATGGGCTATTGGCATGGCTCATGATAGAGCCACAAGCAACCCAGAAATATGGAGAAAAGCATCAGCTTTCGGGATGCATGGTGAAGAAGTTGATGGAATGGATGTTTTAGCTGTGAGAGGAGCTGCTCAAAGAGCTGTTAAAAGAGCAAGAGCTGGTGAGGGTCCCACTTTACTAGAGTGTTTAACTTATAGATTCAGAGGTCATTCCTTAGCTGATCCAGATGAATTAAGAGCTGAAGAAGAAAAAGAATTCTGGGCTAAAAGAGATCCTATTAAGAAATTAGCAACTCAAATAATAGAAGGGAATTTTGCTAAAGAAGAGGAATTAAAGAATATAGAAAAGAAAATAGATTTAGAAATCTCTGAATCTGTAAAAAATGCTCTAGATGCTCCAGAACCGCCTTCTAATGAATTAACTAAATATATTTGGGCTGAAGATTAAATCAAATACCACTTGGTAATTTTCTGGTTAAATTCCTTAGTTTTCGAAGAGCTTTTAATTCCACTTGTCTTACTCTTTCTCTCGAGACTTCCAATAACCTTCCTATTTCTGCTAAGGTGTGTCTCTCATTTCCATCTAACCCGAATCTTAACTTCAAAACATGTTGTTCTTGTTCGCTTAAATGACTTAACCACTTTCCAAGCTGCTCTTGATGCATCTTCTGCTCAACTTGGTCTAAAGGCTCTTCATTATTACTATCTGCAATAAGATCACCCAAGAAACTCCTGCCATCATCTCCATTCACAGGTGCGTCCAAACTACTTGTAGATAGAGCTTGTCTTAATACAGAATCAAGTTCCTCCACATCTATTTCCATTGCCTCAGCAATTTCAATTCTGCTTGGCATTGCTCCAAGTTTATGCGCTAATTCCCTACTTATTTTTCTAATAGTGGCAAGTCTCTCACTTAAATGCACTGGTAAACGTATGGTTCTAGATTGGCATGCGATAGCTCTTGTCATACTTTGGCGAATCCACCAAAACGCATAAGTAGAAAACTTGTACCCTCTTGTAGGATCAAACTTCTCAACTGCTCTCTCTAAACCTAACGAGCCTTCTTGAACAAGGTCTAAAAGTTCTAATCCTTTACCTTGATATTTTTTTGCAACACTGACAACTAATCTTAAATTAGCTTTCATCATTCTCTCTTTTGCTCTTCTTCCAATTTTTATTGTTCTTTTATCTTGCGGAGTAAATTCTTTTGTTTTTTCATTTAATTGACCGTCTTCAGTCAGAACCATCATTTTTTGAACTTGGTTACCCAATTCAATTTCTTCAGCAGGGGTTAATAAAGGAACTCTACCAATATTAGATAAATACCAACTAATAGGATCATTACCTCTTCTCTTTTGTGGTTCAGTTGATGTTGATACTGATGATGACATTTTTTCACCTGGATTGAGGTACTAAAACTTTCCTATACTTTTTTGGAAATTCACGATTACTTAATACCTGCTTCAGATTTCAGGTATAAATTGTGTAGTTATGTGTTTAAAACTGTAAAAAACTGCTGATAATTGTTTCTTTCATAACATTAGCCTCGCTTTTGTTTTTCTCATTAATTTGGATAACTGATCCCCAATTAAAGAAGCATTTGACCCTTTTTTAGACTTTGATGCAGCATAAGAATGTAAAAAAACATATTTTGATAAAGATTCAGTCTTAATATAATCTCCAAAATAAGACAACTCTATGGCTGAACATCCACCAATAAATCCAGATAAAAGATCTCCTAAACCCGCTCTTGCAGTTTCGGCATCAGTTCCAAAAAGTTGCCATGCCTTTTCACTATTAGCAATGACACTATTTGCTCCCTTTAACAAAATACTAATATTGAATTCTTTAGCAGCTTTTATAGCTAGTTCAACTTTGTTAATACCATCAAACTCAGGGAATAACCTCATAAATTCTTTATGATGAGGAGTGATCCAAGTTTCATACTTTCTTTTTAAAAAGAATTTAGATCCTAAATTCGAATTAGAAATTCTATTAAGTGCATCCGCATCAAGTATCAATAACCCTTCAAAATCTAATAAATACTGCGTTGATTTTTCCCAATCATCCTCATTCAAGCCAATCCCTGGGCCAATAACTATTGAATCATAATCAGAAAAATCAATATGCTTTATGGCATCGAATAAAATTGAATTTCCATTTGAATCACTCTTAAGTCTTCCTTTTAAAACAACTTCTGGTTCAACTTGCCAAATAGAATTGGCAACTAAATCAGGGAGAATTGCCGAAACAAATCCTGCCCCACTTGCGGAAGCACCTTTTATTACTAGATGTGCTGCCCCAGGATATCTTTCACTTCCCGCAATTAATAATGTTCTGCCCCTATCATATTTACTTGTATTTTTTGGTAATGAAGGAAGATTAATTGTCTTTAAATCTTGATAAGTAACTTTTAAAATCTTATTTTCTAGTTTACATAATTGACTTCTAAATATACCTATTTCTATGTGATGTAATTCCCCAACATAGGGTAATGCAGTGTCTTGTAATAATCCAATCTTATTAAGTCCTAAAACCAAACTATAGTTGGCTCTTACAGCTTTTTTAAAAAAAGGTTTTCCGGAATTAGGACATAAGCCCGTTGGAACGTCTATACTTACTACATTTCCGGATTTATTATTAAATTTCTGATTAAATAATTCAATTAATACCTCATCAACTTTTCTTTTTTGATTATTCCCAAAAATAGCATCAATCCATAAATGTTTTCCTTCAGGATTAGGGGGCTCTACTAATTTTTCCACTCCAAGAGATGTAAGATAATTTACGTAATTAATTGTTAATGTTTTTTTTAAAGGAAATGGGCACCATAATTTAACTAGATATCCTTTTAAAAAAAGCTCTTTAGCAACTACAGCCCCATCCCCACCATTATGACCAGGACCTAACAAAACTAATACGCCCTCCTTTAAAAGAGATTTTCTTTTCAAAAGCCATTTAGATATCTGAATCCCAACCTTTTCCATCAATGCCTCTTGAGGCATTCCTTGAGAAAAAATTTCATGTTCTAAATCCAACATTTGCTTTGAATAAACAACTAGATGTTTAGAGTCAATTGCTGGCCATACAATTTCTTTCATAATTAGTTTAAAGCTATTACCAACTGTTCAAAATTTTTAAAATCCAATGTTAGAGACTTTAAAGGATAAAAATTTAGAGAACTGTTCCTCTATTAATGATAAATCTAAAAAACAAAAAAATATTGTTGTTGGTCTTTCAGGTGGAGTGGATAGTTCTCTAACAGCAGCTCTTCTTATGGAAGAGGGATGGAATGTTGAAGGCTTAACTCTTTGGTTAATGAAAGGAGAGGGCTCTTGTTGTTCTGAAGGATTAGTTGACGCAGCAGGTCTATGTGAAGATTTAGGAATAAACCATAATATATTAGATTCAAGAGTGATTTTTGAAAAGGAAGTAATTAAAAAAACTACTGAAGGCTATGAATCAGGCTTCACTCCACTTCCATGCTCGATGTGTAATAAAAATGTCAAATTTGAAGAAATGCTCAATTTTGTTATTAAACAAAAAGAGTTTACTTATATTGCTACTGGTCACTACGCAAGAGTTCAAAAAGTTTCTTGCGAGAATATCAAAAACTCTGGAAATTTCCAATTCAAGGATTTCCTACTCCTAAGAGGGGCTGATAGAAATAAAGATCAGAGTTATTTTCTTTACAGTCTTTCCCAAGAGGTATTAAGCAGATTAATACTTCCGCTCGGAAATCTTAAAAAAGAAGAGACAAGAAAAGAGGCCTTAAGATTAGGACTTAGAACAGCAAAAAAACCAGAAAGTCAAGATCTATGTTTAGTTGAACATTATGGCTCTATGCAAAAATTTATTGATAATCATATCGAACCAAAAGAGGGGAAAATTAAGCATATTAATGGAGAAATTCTTGGTTCTCATAATGGTATTCAACATTTCACAATTGGGCAAAGAAAAGGTTTGGGTATTGCGTGGCCAGAGCCTTTATACGTGGAAAGTTTAGATAAACAACAAAATATAGTTTATGTCGCAAATAAAAATGACCTTTTTAAAAGAGAGGCCATTATAAAAGACTTAAACTGGGTTTCAATTGAGGCGCCTTTAAAAGAAGTAGAAGTAGAAGCACAAATTAGATATAGGAGTGAACCAGTAAAGGGAACTTTAGTTCCTGTAAAAAATGAAGACAACATGACTACAAAGTTTAAATTAATTTTCGAAGATAACCAAAGCTCTATCACTCCTGGTCAAGCTGCAGTTTTTTATAAAGATGAAATTTTATTAGGAGGCGGATTAATTTGTGAATTTTTCAAAATATAAATTTAACCCCACTAAAAACACAAATGTTAAGAACAAAGGGTGTTCCCCATATATTGTGTAGAAAGTTTTTTCAGTAGAAAAATTAGGATTTACAACATCAATTTGCTCAGTATTAGGATCAAAGAGTTTAATGACTCTTCCGCCTTCACTTATTAATCCTGAAGGACCAGTATTTGAAACAATTATATTATCTTTTTTATTTTCTATACTTCTTACTCTTGCCAAAGATAGAAATTGATTATGAAGCTTCCTTGGATAAGGATCTAAGTTAGCTGCTGAAATTATTAGTTCTGCTCCACTATTTATAGCATTTCTTATTTTAAATCCATCAGTAATTTCGTAACAAATTGCTATTGCAAGTGGCTGAGTAGATTTCCATTTAAAAAACCTTGAATTCAATCCTGGCTTAATACCTCCTACTGCCGATAGTCCTCTTGAGAAGATATTTAAGAATCCTGGAATTTTCTCCCCCAAAGGTACAAGTCTATGTTTATCAATAAAAGATGAATAAGTTTCATCCCCAATTTGATATCCAAGTAAAGAACTTCTTAGGCCATTTTTAGAGTTTCTAAAACCTCCTGCCAACATCCAAATCTTGCTTTTGAAATTTAAATTTAAATTATTATTTAAAGTCCCTTCGGGTGTAACAAGGAGTTTTGCATTATTTGATAGAGCAATTTTCTGAGCAGAAATCAACTTATCATTTATATATTGACTATCAAAGTTCGTTTTTTCTCTCGTAGGCATATTAGTCTGCCATAGAGCTACTGGATAGTCATTATTCCTACTAATTTGATTTGTTAAACCTCCAAGTAAATGTAAAATAACGATAATTAAAAGCCCAAATAGGAATGTTTTTTTTAAATGGTATTTTCTTTTCCATTTCTCATAAATTAGGTATATCCAAAAACCTATAATTAATTGCACTACACATAAACCACTGGCACCTATCCATCTTGCTAAACCCGCAAGATACAAATCTCCAGGAACAATTCCTTCGCCCAAACCTATCCAAAAAAGAGGAGTTTGAGAAAGAATGAATTCACCTATACCCCAGGCAAAAGATAATAATAAAACTTTTACAGCTAATGTTAAAGAGTTCATGTTAGAGATATCTTTTCGTTGGAGAATTCTTTTACATAAAAGACCCCAAAAATAAACCAATATTCCTCCTACCAAAGAGCAACCTAATAAGATTAAAATGGAAATAATTAAACTTGATATCCATGAGAAACCCAGCCAAGTCAGTGGGTGAAGTTCATAAAGCCAAGAATGACTTACCAAAATAAAGAAAAAACCCCAAAGAAAGTTTGCTAATTTTTTATCGTTTCTACTCCATAAAATAAATAAAGATAATGGCATAAAAAATAACCAAAAGTGCGTTGATGTAGCAATTCCTCCAAAGATGCCTCCCAAGCATGGATAAAAATATTTATTAAACTTCTTATTTTGAGAGTTAATCAACAATATAAAATTTCTAAATTAATTCTTTTAAAAAGATATATTATTGTACCTTTTTCTGTAATATTAAACATAGCGACTTTTAAAATTAAATGAAAGAAGTTTTAATTAGTTTTACGATTTTTGTATTTTGCCTTTCATTAACTCTGTTTAGTCAATTTAACTCCCCTCAGGTTGTTAATGCCGCTGAATCAAAAACTGAATTCGTAAATATAACACCTATTACAAAATCATCTAATGTTTCAAATACTAATATATTTGAACTAGATCCATCAGATCCAAACCCAATACTTTTCGCTATGGCAGAAGAAACACAAGAAGAAATCAACTCTAGAACTACAGACAGTGGTTTAATTATTGTTGATATAGTCAATGGAGACGGAGATGAAGCAAACTCTGGACAAACAGTTTCTGTTAACTACACCGGAACATTAGAAGATGGCACCCAATTTGATACCAGTATTGGTAGAGGGCCGTTCAGTTTCCCATTAGGTGCAGGGAGAGTAATTAAGGGTTGGGATGAAGGAGTAGCAGGAATGAAAGTTGGTGGGAAAAGAAAATTAACAATTCCACCTGAGCTAGGGTACGGATCAAGAGGAGCAGGAAATGTAATTCCTGCAAATGCAACTTTAATTTTTGAAGTTGAATTATTAAAAGTCAATTAAAGTAAGAAAAAACATCTAAAACTTTTCAATTTAGTTAATCTAGAAGTAATATATATTCAAATATAAAAAAACGAATGTTAACTAAATTAATCAATTCCCTTTTAAATAAAAGTTCTACTTTGGAAGTTCATGCTCACTGTGACGGTCCATGTGGTGTTTATGATCCCGCTTCTACAAGAGTTGCTGCTGAAGCAGTATTAGCAATGACAAAAAAGTTAATTGCCCTTACTCCTCCTTCAAGTACAGACTCAGGAGATTGGGCAGCTTACAGCAATACATTTTCTAGATTTGTGGCCGTAAAAGAGGAGCAAGCTAAAGAAACCAAGAAAGAAATTCTAATCTTATGGACAGATTATTTTAAACCCGTTCATTTAGAAACTTATCCAGATCTTCATGAAACAATTTGGAAAGCAGCGAAATTATGTAGTGCTTGCAAAGTAAGTATTGATCTAGCTCAAGCAGAAGAATTAATGAGTTATGTAGAAAAAATACATAATATCTTCTGGGAATCAAAAGGTAGAAGTGATGCTTTTGTAAAAGCTAGCTAGTTTAATTATTTTTAAAAATTTTTACGATTTAATTGCATTATTTTTTGGATTTAGAAAAACTGCAGTTGTTAAAGGCGATTCTATGCTGCCAAGTTTAAAAGAAAGTGACATCGTTTTTTTTAAGAAATATAAAAAAAACAAATCACTTTTGAAAGTTGGTCAAATTGTAATTTTCTATCATCCTATTAAAAATATTAGGTTAATTAAAAGAGTAAAAAATGTAAGTAAAAATAGTATCGAGGTTTTTGGCGATAATATCGCTCACAGTCATGACAGCAGTAAATTTGGATTAATTAATAATGAAAAAGTAATTGGAATAGTTACTTCAAAAATAAAAAAAATCTTCTAGTTCAAAAATAGTAAAGAACTTTTTTGGACCCAAAATAAGCCCATAGAAAAAGATAATCCACCAGCAAAAGCTATTAACCTTCTAATAAATTTTTGTCCTGCATTTAAAGTTGTAACAGATATTAGGCAAGTAAATAAAATCATACTTACTAAAGAACCACTTAAATATGAAATTAAATAAGCAAATGCGTTAGGAAGAGGTAAAGCTAATGCCGGAAGTACTGCGAGAAAATGAGAGCCACCTGCCAAACCATGAAGTAATCCCAAACCTGTCAATGCATGAGAATGTTTATTATGTTTTTTGGAGTAATCATTATGAAAATGCAAATGATGATGAGCTACACCATTATGTTTATGAGAGTGAGAGTGAATATTTAGATGTAAAGAATTTCTTATCGCAAAGACTCCAACAATAACAAGCGAAATTCCAACTAAAAATTCAGCAAAATTGGAAAATTTACTTAAAGGGGTAATATCTTTTATAAAAATTGCTAAGAAGGCCAAAATAATTACTCCTGAAGAATGTCCCAATCCCCATGAGATACTATTCCTTGCAGCAATTTTTGGACTCGTAATTGATGATGGAGCCATTGCAATAAGATGATCAGCTCCACTTACCACATGAATAAATCCAGCAAGAATTCCAGTTACTATTACAACCTGCATTTATATATAAAATACAACTTAACAATATTCAGTTTTATAGCACAAATATCCAGCTTTAATTAAATTGAGTTAAATAATTTCTTAAAAGAGTTTTCAATATCGCTTTCCCTCATAAACCTTTCGCCAATTAAAACTCCCTTAATTCCAATTGAATTGAGAGTTTTTAAATCTTCAGAGTTATTTATTCCAGATTCACTAATAGGAATAATATTATGTTTTGAAAATATATCCGAATAGTGACTCATTATTGCTATTGATGTTTTTAGATCAGTGTTAAAAGTCTTCAAGTTTCTATTATTTATTCCTATTAAATTAAATGATTTCAAACTCAATATTCTTTCAAGTTCTTGACCATCATGCACTTCAACTAAAACACTCATCTTTAAATTATCTGCAATTTTCTTCAAATAAAATAAATCATCATCGCTTAAGATTGCAGCAATTAGTAATATTGCATCAGCACCGGATACTCTCGCTTTATGTACTTGATAAGCAGAAATAATGAAATCTTTGCAGAGTAAAGGCAGATTAGTGACTCCTCTGACATCTTTCAGTATTTCATAACTTCCTTGAAAAAACCTTTTATCAGTCAATACCGAGATACATGAGGCACCAGACCTTTCATAACAAGAAGCTATTTCTTTTGGATTAAAATCTTCTCTAATTACACCTTTACTAGGACTAGCTTTTTTAATCTCAGCAATAACTCCCGGTTTAATTTTGGAATGTAAAATACTTTTTAAAAAATCTTTTGGGGGATCAACTTTATCAAGCTTTTTTATTAGATCTTCAAGGGAGATAATTTTCTTAAAATTTTTGATTTCAGTATCTTTGTACCAAACAATTTCTTCAAGAATATTTTTTGCTTTTGCCTCTCTATGAGGAACAGCATATTCTAAGTTTTCTACCCTGACTGTTGGGTTTGGTGGCCTACGTCTTATTTCCATAAATAAATCAATTTACTTTACTTGAGAAGCTGCTTGTTTATAAGCGACCTCAACTACTTCACTAAGAGTAGGGTGAGTATGTACTTCAGTAGCTAGTTTAATTACATCTTGGTTTCTAGAGATTGCATTTGCAATTTCTTGAATCAAATCAGCTGCATGCATCCCAAAGATATGAGCACCTAATACTTTTCCACTGTCTTTATTGAAAAGTAACTTAAGAATTCCATCACTTTCTAATTCTGCTAATGCCTTGGAATTAGCCTTAAAATAGCTCTTCACAACTCCTAGAGTAAAACCCTCTTTGATAGCTATTTCTTTAGCATCAGTTTCAGATAAGCCTACTGAACTTATCTCAGGATGAGTGAATGTTGCAGCTGGAATACTTCTATAATTGATTTCGATATTCTCACCACATATATTTTCAACAGCAATTGTTCCTTGAGCTGCTGCTGTATGGGCAAGCATGAGTTTGCCAGTAACATCACCAACGGCCCAAACATTAGGTATTATTTTTTCACCATTTAAAACTCTCATTTGATCATCAATAGGAATATATCCTTTAATAGTTTCGATACCAACTGAATCAAGATTGAGATTTTTACTATTAGGACTCCTCCCAGTAGCCACTAGAACGCCATCAACTTCTAAGTTTTCTACAATTTCTTTTGATTTTGCATCCGTCAGTTCTATCTTTACAGGGCATCCAGGGGTGATCTTAGTTGCAAATACATTAGATTTTGTATCAATATCTCTTGATTGAATAAGATTTTTCTTGGCTATTTTTGTAATATCCGGATCAAAGGTGGGCATTATATTTTCCAAAGCCTCAATCATGGTCACTTCGCAGCCTAGAGCGGTATATACATCAGCAAATTCTAAACCTATATATCCACTTCCAATAATGGCTATCCATCTCGGGAGCCACTCAAGTTTTACTGCTTCATCACTTGTGAAAACTGTTCTATTGTCTAAAGTTATTCCAGGAGGCACAAAGGGAGACGAACCTGTCGCTAGAACTGTATTTTTACATGTATAGATCCTATCAATTCCATTGTTGTCTCTTACTCCTACTTTTTGATTACCTTCAAGTCTTCCAAATCCTAAAATAATTTCAACTCCACTTCTTTTGAGGGTTTTTGTTAAATTTTCTCTAACATTTGAGACTAAATTATTAGCATGATCAGCAATTTTTGATCTTTCGAATCTAACTGGGGAAGCATGAATACCAAATTTTGCTAAATGATCATAATTGGCTATTTCTCTAACTTTTCCACTAGCTGCCAAAAGAGCTTTGGAAGGTACGCATCCTTTATTGACGCAAGTACCTCCCATATCTCCAGACTCTATAATGGCAACTTTTAGACCTTTTTCTGCCGCATGTTTGGCGGCGTCAAATCCTCCATATCCTGCACCAATTACTATCAAATCAAAGTCAAAATTTGGATCAGTCACTTTTGTATTCTTGAGGTAGAAGTATATGCGACTCTTTTTCGTTCAAGTAATATTGGAACTGCAACACAAGCCACATTCAATGATTCTACAAGCTCACTATGCGGAATAGTAATTGTTTCACTAAAAGCTTCTTGAATTCTTTTATGAATACCATTACCTTCATTACCCAATATAAGTACAGTTGGTTTAGACCAATCAATTTCCCAATATGGTTTGTGAGATTTATTAGGATTTTTATTATGACTACTTGTAGAAATTAATTGAAACCCGTTCTTTGAAAATTGATCTAATGATAACAATAAAGAATTGATCATTTCTTCTTCGCCTCCATCAAATCGTTTAAATGGGAGATGAAAAACAGATCCACTAGATGCTCTTAATACCTTTTGACCTAAGGGGTGCGCCCCTCCCGCTAATAATATCTTGTTAACACCAGCAGCTAAAGCTGTTCTAAAAAGGTTCCCCATATTACCAGGGTCTTGAATCCTATCAAGGACAAGAATAAAGTCATCTTCAATATTATTAAAGTCAAAATTAAGTATTGATGAAATATCCACCAAAGCGGCAACTCCATCAGGATTTTTTGTAGATACTACTGAAGTTAAAACTGCTTCTGATACGACAATTATTAATGATGGATCAATCTTTTGATAAAGGTCCTCATTTTTCTCAAGCCATTTTTCAGTAGTTAAAATTTTTGAAGGATGATTGCCAGACTTCAGCAATTCTTCGACCAAATGAGTCCCTTCAATGCAAAAATAATCTTTATCATTTGTATTAGATCCTTTTTTAAACGATCTAAATCTTTTAACTAAAGCATTACTTTTACTAGTTATTTTTGGAAAAATATTTTCTATTGTAATTTAAATAATTTTGATATTAAACACATTTTAGTTATTTAAATATTACGAACAATTATTTTTCTTTTAATCTTAATTCTTAGCCATTTAAATTTACAGCCTTTAGTATTAATTAATATTCATCGCGTTACACAAGCTGGACTTACTATATTTAATTTGTCATTATTAAACCAATAAAAAAATTCTTAATGGTTTGCGAAAGCAATAATAAGTCATATCTTAAATCCCAACATTTAAAGATTATTGGCCAAAATACCTTAAGAGGAGAGGTGAAAATAAGTGGTGCAAAAAATTCAGCATTAGTATTACTTGCAGCGTCATTACTAACTGACGAAAAAATCATATTAGATAATGTTCCTATTCTGACTGATATTGAGAAAATGGGAAATATACTTAAGAATTTAGGAGTAAGCTTACACAATAAAGATCATCAATTAATTATTGATTCAAAGAATATATCCATACGAGAACTTCCATATGAACTTGTAAATGGATTAAGAGCTAGTTTCTTTTGTATTGGAGCATTATTAACAAGATTTGGGGAGGCTTCAATACCTTTACCTGGTGGGTGCAATATTGGGGAAAGACCTATCAACGAGCATATAAATGGACTAAAGGCACTAGGTGCAGAAATTATTATTGACAGAGATATCGTAAAGGCAAAACTAGTCGAGAAAAAAAGTAAACTATTTGGTGCAAATATCAGATTAAATTGTCCAAGTGTTGGGGCTACTGAAACGTTAATAATGGCGGCATCCTTAGCAGAAGGCAGAACTGTAATAGAAAATGCGGCAAGGGAGCCTGAAATTCAAGATTTATGTCAGATGTTAAATAAAATGGGAGCAAAAATTTATGACTCTGGTAAAGAAAAAATAATTATTGATGGAGTGCAAAAACTTCATGGCTGTACTCATAAAGTAATCCCAGATAGAATTGAAGCAGGAACTTTTTTAATAGCTGCTGCTGCAACTTCATCTTCAATTACAGTTTCTCCAGTAATTCCAAACCACTTAGAGGCAGTATTAAATAAGCTAGAAGAAAGTGGCAGTAAAATTATAAAAAAAGGAAATTCGATTTCAATTAAAGGTAATAAGATTAAAGCAGTAGATATAAAAACCGCTCCATTTCCAGGATTCCCTACAGACTTACAAGCCCCATTTATGGCTCTAATGACTATAGCTAAAGGAAGATCTAGGATCGCTGAAACAATTTTTGAAAATAGAATGAATCATGTTGAGCTTTTAAATCAAATGGGGAGTTCTATAACATTAAAAGATAATGTAGCTCACATAAACGGAGTTAAAAAATTAAGAGGGATGACTTTAGTTGGGTTAGACTTGAGATCTTCAGCTGCTCTGATAATTGCTGCTTTAACATCTAAAAGTGTAAGTCATATATATGGACTTGAACATTTAGACAGAGGTTACGAAAATTTTGAATTAAAACTATCTCAATTAGGTATTCAAATTAAAAGACAAACTACAAAAAGTACAATTTACGAATCCAATTCTGATAGTGGTAGCTTTAACGAAAAGGAAATAACTGATATAAAGGCGGCTTAAATGTAGCTTTAAACGTAAGCCACATTAACAAGTGAAACACAACCAATAAAAAGGAAGGATAGTATCAAGAAACGAATAGACCAGGGCTTATTTAATCCATTAATTTTTATATCATTCATACCCATGTACCTCCGTTAGAACCGAAAGCGGTAAAAATAGCTACTGCAATAAATAAATATGGTGCCAGTTTGAATGATAATTTTTGGGTTTTATTTTTTGTTTTAATTCCTGACATGATTTTTTTTAATATATAACAAATATAACACAATATTACTATTCGTGAAGCCTAATCCGCAAGAATAGCCTATAAAACTCTAACCTGAGACATATATGTATCAAAGATGTAGCTTAAACTATATTTTTAGCTTAATTGGTAATCCAATGTGTTCATTTTAAAATTTATTTTTAGTATTATTTATTTTTTTCTACAACTCATTTCTATAAAACAGAAAATGTAGTCAATGCCTGAATTATTGTTATAGTTAAATAAGTTAATTATTTGTGAAGAGCCTTGGGAGCGTGGTGGAATTGGTAGACGCACCGCACTCAAAATGCGGCACCTTCGGGTATGTCGGTTCAAGTCCGACCGCTCCCACTTTAATGAATACTTATACGAGATTTAATATATCTTTTAAGAAGGGTAATGGATGTTGGCTATGGGATGACAGAGGGAAAAAATATCTTGATGCTGTAGCAGGTATAGCAACATGTAGTTTAGGGCATAGCAATAGAATCTTAAGAAAAAAGTTATCTGCACAATTAAAAAAAGTTCAGCACATATCAAATCTTTATAAGATTGAAGAACAGGAAGAATTAAGCAAATATTTAACCAGACATAGTTGTGCTGAAAGTGTTTTTTTCTGCAATAGTGGTGCTGAAGCAAATGAGGCAGCTATTAAATTAATCAAAAAGTATGGCAATACAGTATTTAAAGGTAAAGAATCTTTTATTCTTGCTGCCGAATCTAGCTTTCATGGAAGAACACTCGCAACTTTAAGTGCGACTGGTCAGCCTAAGTACCAAAAAGGTTTTGAACCAATGATCAAAGGTTTTAAGTTTTTCAAATATAACGATATTACTTCTGTAAAAAAATTATTTGAAGAATTAAAAGAAAATGACCAAAAAGCTTCCGGAATTTTAGTTGAACCTATTCAAGGAGAAGGAGGAGTAATACCTGGAGATAAAAAATTTTTTAAAGAATTAAAAGAAATTTGTAATCAAAACAATTCTCTTTTAATTTTTGATGAAGTTCAGAGTGGAGTAGGAAGAACGGGAAAAATGTGGGGATATGAGAATCTAGAAATCGAACCTGATGGATTCACACTAGCTAAAGGGTTAGGCGGAGGGCATGCGATTGGTGCATTATTGGTACAAAAAAAAGCGAACATTTTTTTTCCTGGAGATCACGCAAGTACTTTTGGGGGCAATCCCTTTGCTTGTAGAGCTGCCATAACAGTTTTAGAAGAAATTAAAAGACGTAAAATTCTTAAAAACGTTTTCGAAAGAGGTAATCAATTAAATGAAGGTTTTACTAAAATTTCAGCAAAATTCCCTAAAATTATTAGTGGCATAAGAGGACTAGGACTAATACAAGGTCTTGTTATAAATGATTCTTACACAGATGCAAAAACAATCACATTAAAAGCTTTTGATAAAGGTTTACTTTTAGTACCTGCCGGAGGAAACGTGGTTCGGTTTGTACCGCCATTGATAATTTCGAGAAATGAGATCAATATACTTTTAAAGAAGTTAGATTTAATTTTCGAAGAGATGTAAATTCTATTAATTTTGATAAATGTGAACATTGAGGATTTTGATTTGCTCTCGCCCAAATTAGAAAGGGAAAATATTCAATTAGGATTATCAAGAGTAAAAAATGCTCTAAGAGATTTAGATGACCCATGCAAAAAAATACCAGCTATTCAAATTGTAGGAACAAATGGTAAGGGTTCGATTACCGCTTTTATAGAAAACATTCTTTATGCAGATAAAAAGAATATTGGGGTTACTACTTCTCCTCACCTTTTTGATATCTGTGAAAGGATTAGAGTAAATAAAGAAAAAATTAGTAAGGAAGACTTTGAAAGACTTTTTAAGAAAATAAAAAATAATCTTTCAACCCATAAATTATCTCCTTTTGAACAAATTATTTGTTTTGCACTATATTTTTTTGATTTTAAAAAAGTAGATTTATTAATTCTTGAAGCTGGTTTAGGTGGACGATTAGACGCCACTACAGCCCATCCTCTAAGGCCAATAATTGCTATTGGAAATATAGGTTTAGACCATAAAGAATATCTTGGAGACTCAATTGAAAAAATTGCAAAAGAAAAAGTAGCAGTAATTGAAAAAAACTCATTTGTTATTTCTTGTCGTCAAGAAACTGAGGTTGAGAAAATAATTAAAGCAAGAGTCCAACAAGTTGGGGCAAAAATCATATGGAAAGAATCATTATCTAATGATTATGAAATTGGTTTAAAAGGAAATTTTCAAAAACAAAACGCAGCTGTTGCTATTGGAGTAATTGAAGAACTAATTAATTTTGGCTTTAAGGTTAAAGAATGCTCCATTAAGGAAGGACTTAAAAATGCAAAATGGAGCGGGAGGTTAGAAATAATTAACTGTTTTAATAAAAATATTCTTGTTGATTCTGCTCATAATTACTCTGCGGCAAAAGCCCTTTCAGAGGAAAGGGGAACTTGGAATAATAATCAGGAAGGGATTTATTGGATTTTAGGAGTCCAAAGACACAAAGATATTGCCTCAATGATAAAAGTTCTTATTAAAAAAAATGATCATATACTTTTAGTCCCAGTTCCTAATCAAGAAAGTTGGACATTAAAAGGTCTTTCTAATATTTATGAGCTAAATAATTTAAATATAAATGAGTTTGAAAAAGTTGATCTTGCTTTTAACTATCTTTTGGGGCTTGAAAAATGGCCAAAATGTAATCCTGTGCTTACAGGCTCAATATTTTTAGTTGCTGAGTTTATTAAATTTGCAAAAAATCAAAAGTATTAAATATTAAACTTATCTTTTATTTCCCACCCTTGCAATTTACCAGGATTTAATAAACCTTTTGGATCAAATTTTAATTTTGCTTTTACTTGATCAGAATCAATAACTCCTAATCCTCCTCCCTCAACAGTTAATACATGTGGATTAAAAATAATTGCTCCCAGTTTCTTACAATTATCAATTATTTGGTTTATTTGATCAGAACTATGCCATTTTATTACAGGCAAAGCAGCTAATCTAGGGACTCCTTGTTGAGCAACAGCTTCAATATGCCAAAGAATATTCTTACCCCATTTTACTCTCAAAGAATTAATTAATTCGAATTCCTTATTTAGAGGTAAAAGCATCTGTAAATATGTCCAGTTTTTGTCCTTTGCTCTCATATGAAGGGTTGTATGATTCCACACTACTTCGGAGATTCCATTTGTTAATTTATCTTCTTCTCCAAGAAGAAAAGAATTAACTTCATATTTTTTGCAAATCAATTCAATAGTTTTTACCCCCCCAAGCGTTGATTGAATCAAAATCTTGTGACTTTTAGATTTACCTTTAAACCAGGTAGGCATTTGATCTACAATTTCCTTCTCAAGAATTGCGCCAAGCTTCAAGTCAATTGCTGCAGTGGTACATGTTTTTAATATTTCGATTGTCTTATTTAACTCTTCACAGTCAATTATTAACGAGTACCACTTACGTTTTATATCAGTAGCGATTAATAATGAAGTAATAATTCCATTAGTTCCATACGCATGATTTAAAGGTTCTGATTCTTGAGCATCAAATCTTAGTAATTTAGGTTCTTCATTTATTGTTACAGCTTCTAAACCTATAAGATTCCCTGGATCTCTTAAAAATCCCCATCTAATTGATCCAATACCTCCGGAGCCCCCTGCAATAAAACCTCCTATAGTCGCAGTTTTCCATGTACTGGGAAGCAACCTTAATTCTCTTCCATATTTTTCTAGTTCTGTATTTAAATCTCCCATTAAGCATCCAGATTGTACCTTTACGAAACCTGTCTCAGGATAAAATTCTTCAATTTTATTTAAACAATTCATTTGCATAACAATACCTTTAAACAAAGGGACAGCTTGTCCATAATTACCTGTTCCTGAACCTCTTAAAGTAAGTGGTATCGAAAATTCCCAACAAATTTCTGCTACTTTCTTTACTGCATTTTTATCAATAGGTCGTACCGCCAAGTCAGCTATACAACCATCTAGTCTCTTTTCGAGTATAGGAGAATAATTATAAAAGTCTTTTGAAAGCCTTTTTACATCGGAAGTCCTCTCAATAATTTCTAAATTATCAATTTTTTTTAATTGTTCTATTAATTTTGAATTTCTTAATGACATTAATAATTAATTTTTTACTTTAAATATAAAATAATTGATTAGCTATACAATTCGCCGTTTATAAGGACTTCTCTCTTTAAATTAGTTGAGAAAATATCCGCCCACTTTTCAGCATCTAAAAGCACAAAATCCACAGGGCAACCTTTTTTAACCAACCCGTCCCAAGTTAAATTCAATAATCTACTTGGTGACAAAAAAATGGAAGATAAAGTCAATCTTTCCCAAGGATTTAATTGAAGCATTGGCATTGCAAGAGACATCAAATAAACGGGATCGTAATTACCAAAAGGATACCAGGGGTCTTGAACATTATCGCTCCCGATAGAAACATCGACTAATGATTTTTGTAGTTGCTTTATTGGTGCAACTGGTCTATTTAAAGATGTAATTTGTTCTTTCCGATTGAGCAACCAGAAATTAGTAAGAGGAAGTGCAATCACTTTTATATCTTTCTCAGCAATTTTGCTTCCCAGATTAAGTATTTCATTATTGTCTAGAGATAAAATACTACTTAAATGACTACACGTTATTGGGACTTTAATATTTAATCTATCAATAGTTTCTAAAAGAACTTTAATACCCGCTCCTGGCTCAATAGTTGATTCATCTATGTGCAAATCAATTTCTAATTTATATTTATCTGCAAGCAAGAGAGTTTTAGAGAGCAAGTATTTTATTTTTGTTTTATTTATAAAGGGAGGAACAAGAACTCCACCTAAAATACCCTTTTCCTTAGAAAACATTTTTGCCAATTCCTCTCCATTGGGAGTATCCCAAAACTCCAATGGAGCTAATGCTACATATTGCAATTTCAACTTAGAGGAATATTTTTTTTGGAGTTTAAAAAGCTCATCCCAAATATTTTTATCCTGACTTTCGTAGGTATCAACATGACTCCTAATAGCTCTATAACCATTTTTAAGAGCCAAGTTGAGTGATTTTTCAGCTCTCTCTAAAACTTTAATTTTAGACCTAGTTTTATGCTCCTCTAAATTTACTGATAAGGCCTCTTGATAGTTTGATTTAAAATTGGGAAACTCTCCAAAAGTGAAAGCTTTATCAATATGTGAGTGAGTCTCAACAAATCTTGGGAAAAGAATTTTTTTTGGTTTTTTATTTTTAATATTTATCGGCTTTAGTTCAGAAACAATTCCTTTTTCCCAAGCAACAAAAACAGAAGCGAAACCCTCATCATCAACATTGAGGTTATCAGCATTTTCTATTTCACAAAGGCATCTGGGTATAAGAACCTCTGTTTTTCCGGAGTTGATCAAGATTTAATATGCTTTTATTTTATTTTAAAACATCAATAAAGCTTATATAGAAATAGGAAAATACTTCAAAATCTTCTAAAACGTACAAATATGCATGAAATTTTACACGTAAGTTGTTAAATTTATATATGTGAGGCGGGCGTCGCCAAGTGGTTAAGGCAGTGGCTTGTGGCGCCGCTATTCGGGGGTTCGAATCCCCTCGCTCGCCCTCAAAAATATTGCTCCAAAATTATTTAAACTATAATTTTGAATTAACAAAAGTCCTTCAAAACTTTTTTGCAAAGTGCTAACCAAACCAATACAAGAAGAAAAGACTTACAAAAATTCCTCTATTGGTAGTTATTGGATAACAACTTTTGGTTGCCAAATGAATAAGGCCGATTCCGAAAGGATGGCTGGTACTCTTGAAAAAATGGGATATTCCAGAGCTATTGATGAATTAAAAGCGGATTTAGTTTTATATAACACCTGCACAATAAGAGATAGCGCTCAGCAAAAGGTTTACAGTTTTTTAGGAAAACAAGTCAAAAGAAAGCATAGCACTCCCAAATTAAAATTAGTTGTGGCAGGTTGCCTCGCACAACAAGAGGGTGAATCTCTTTTGAGAAGAGTGCCCGAACTTGATCTAATAATGGGGCCACAACACGTTAACAATCTTGAAAATCTTTTAGAGAGGGTTGATTCAGGTAATCAGGTCGTAGCCACTGAAGAAACTTTTATATCTGAAGATATTACTAATCCAAGAAGAGATAGCTCTATTTGTGGTTGGGTGAATATCATTTATGGTTGCAATGAAAGATGCTCTTATTGTGTTGTCCCATCTGTTAGAGGTAAAGAACAGTCAAGATATCCAGATGCAATTAAAAGTGAAATAGAAACTTTAGCTCATAATAATTTTAAAGAGGTAACTCTTTTAGGGCAAAATATTGATGCCTACGGTAGAGATCTTCCTGGAACAACAAAAGAAGGCCGGAAGAAAAAGAACCTTACTGATCTTCTTTATTTTATTCATGATGTAGAGGGAATTAAGAGAATAAGATTTTCTACAAGTCATCCAAAATATTTTTCAAAAAGACTTATAAACGCTTGTTATGAATTAGACAAAGTTTGCGAACATTTTCATATTCCGTTCCAAAGTGGTAATGATGAAATCCTGAGATTGATGGCTAGAGGTTACACAATCGAAAAATATAAAAGAATAATTGAAAATATAAGACAATTAATGCCAAATGCATCAATTACTGCTGATGCAATAGTTGCTTTCCCAGGAGAAACAGAAAACCAATATCGTGAGACATTAAAATTAATATCTGATATTGGCTTTGATCAAGTTATGACTGCCGCCTATTCTCCAAGACCAAATACCCCAGCTGCTATTTGGGATAATCAAATTCCTGAAAAAGTTAAAAAGGAAAGATTAAAAGAAATTAATGAACTAGTTGAAACAACATCTAGGAAAAGAAATCAAAGATATTTAAATAATATTGAAAGTGTTTTAATTGAGGGCTTGAATCCAAAAAATACCTCGCAAATAATGGGAAGGACCAGAACTAACAGACTTACTTTTGTAGAAATACCAAAAAATATTGGATTTAATTATTCATTCGGTGATGAAATAAATGTCAAAATAAAAGAAGCGAGATCTTTTTCTTTAAGCGGTCAAATTTGTAAGTAATTTTCTAAATGTTAGAAAAAGAAAAAAAATGCATTGGAATAATTTTTGGAGGAGAGTCTAACGAGCATTATGTTTCAATATCTTCCGCTAAGACAGTTTTTAAAGCCTTTATTTCTAAAACAAATATAGATAGATTTAGGGTTAAAGCTTTTTATATTAATAAGCATGGAGTTTGGCTTGATAACGATCAATCTCTCAAATTATTAAAAGAAAATAATAGAAACGAAACAGCCGACAAGTACCAAGGATTACCTAAAGCAGAAATAAACTTTTTAAACAAAATAGAATTTCAAAGTGTTGATATATGGTTTCCCCTTTTGCATGGTTTAAATGGAGAAGATGGCGCAATTCATGGATTATTAAAATTCACCCAAAAACCCTTAGTGGGAGGAGGGATTTTAGGTTCTGCCCTTGGAATGGATAAAATTTTAATGAAAAAAATATTTTCACATCTAGAAATTCCACAAGTAAATTATTTAGCAATCCAAAATCATGATCTAAGTGATGATAATCTGAAAAATAATTTATCTGTTGAAATTCTTGAAAAATTAAAGTTGCCAGTTTTTGTTAAACCCGCTAATTCAGGTTCATCGCTTGGTATTTCAAAGGCCAAAACCAAATCAGAGATAATTAAAGCTTTACAAAAGGCTTGGGAAATAGACTCAAGAATTGTTATCGAGGAAGGTTTAAATGTTAGAGAACTTGAATGCGGAATAATTGGTAATTTAAAACTTACCGCATCTGAAATCGGTGAAGTTTCCTATTTAACAGATTGGTACGATTATGATTCAAAATATTCAATAGATAATCAAATAATTATTCCAGCTGATATTAATTCTCAAATCTCTAAACAAATTAAAGATATTGCTATTCGAAGTTGTAGAGCATTAAATATTTACGGGTTTGCAAGGGTTGATTTCTTTTTAGAAAAGATCTCAAATAAAATTTTTTTGAATGAAATAAATACAATTCCTGGTTTTACTAGTAAAAGTATGTTTCCAATGCTTTGGAATGCTTCAGGTTTAAATATTGATCAACTTGTGGCTAAACTAGTTGATATATCCTCAGATTTATAGATTAAAGTCAAATGTTGCATGGACTACTTTGGTTACCATTACTTTTAATCTTCGTTCTATTAACGGCTCTTGGTTGGTTAGAAAGACGAAGGCAAAATCTTTTTAGGAATTGGGCAAATGGTTCTGAAATTTGCAAGCTAGATAGTTCTGGTGCAGCTTTTTTAAAAGATGGTGAATTAAAATGGAGTGCATTTGAGGCTGGAATATTTGAAGAGAAGGATAGTTTTAAAATAAAAAAACTGGAACTTGTAGAGTTAATGGCCCTTACCTCAGGAGAAGCTCCTTTAACCAATGAATCTCAAGGTAAGTGTAGGCTAAGACTCGTTGGGGATGGGAAAGAGATGGATGTTCCCTTTTCAGATGCAGAAAGAGCTAGAGAATGGATGGATCAATTGATGGAAAAAGCCAGATGTGATTTGTGAAGGACAATCAAAAATTAAAGAATAGAAGATTTTTTTTGTTAATTACTTTATTATTCTTCACCAGTTATACAACCTTTAAAACTTTTAAAAAAGTTAATTACCAAGATATTTTTATTGTTGGTAGCGAATTATTTTCTATCGAAGATATAGTTGCTAACTCATCTCTAAATTTCCCTACTTCATTGATATTTGTCAAAACCACATACATAGAAAAGGAATTAAAAAAAAATTTATCTCTAAAGAATGTTTCAGTTTTTAGACAAATATTCCCATTTGGTTTAAAAATTCTAATTCAAACAAGAACTCCAATAGCTTACGGCGAAAGGATTTTTAAAGGGGAAAAAATTACTGGTTTTATTGATGAAGATGGTTTCTTCATAAATCAAAAATATTCAGATCAAGTGAATTTAAAAAAAATTGCTAGTAAAGTTTATGGATGGGAAGAAAACTTTAGAGAGACACTATCAACAATTTTGAATTACCAAAAATATAACGATGTCGAATTCATTACTATAACCTTCTCACCAAACGGCTTTTTAACGTTAGAAGAAAAAAGTTTTAAAACAATATTGTTAGGATTTAACCCGAAAATAATAGAAAATCAATTACAAATAATCAATGATATAAAAAATCAAATGAAGGGAAATAATATTTTAGAAAAAATAGATAATATCGACCTAACTGAACCCAACAATCCAAAAATTAAAGTGTTCAAACCCTAATAATTGAAAACAAATCCCATAAAAGTTTTTTTGATTAGTACAGTAACTGAAAGGGTTTTGGTTATTCATTCAAATTTCTGACAAGTTAATATTTAAGGACTTTCTTCAAGAAAATCCTACATATCAGCTCAGTGAGTTCATAATGCACCCAATACTAGTATTTGATTTTATTTAGAGATGAGCTTCGGAAACAATCCAAACTTTGATCAATCAAAAGACATCCTTCCAAGTCAGAATGCCAAAATTGAAGTAATTGGTGTAGGTGGTGGTGGGAGTAATGCCGTGAACAGGATGATTGATAGCGATCTTGAAGGCGTTTCGTTCAGAGTTCTAAATACTGACGCACAAGCACTATTACAATCTTCTGCAGATCGTAGAGTTCAACTAGGTCAAAACTTAACAAGAGGGTTAGGAGCAGGAGGGAATCCTAGTATTGGTCAGAAAGCTGCAGAGGAATCTAAAGATGAACTGCAACAAACATTAGAGGGATCTGACTTGGTTTTTATTGCTGCAGGGATGGGAGGAGGAACTGGAACAGGAGCCGCTCCAGTAGTTGCCGAGGTTGCCAAGCAAAGTGGTGCTTTAACTGTTGGAATAGTAACCAAGCCATTTTCTTTTGAGGGTAAAAGGAGAATGCGTCAAGCAGAAGAAGGGATCGCTAGATTAGCCGAAAACGTTGATACGCTTATTGTGATACCAAATGATCGTTTAAAAGACGTAATTGCAGGAGCTCCGCTTCAAGAAGCCTTTAGAAATGCTGATGATGTTTTAAGGATGGGAGTTAAAGGTATAAGTGACATAATTACTTGTCCTGGATTAGTTAACGTGGATTTTGCTGATATTAGGTCGGTGATGACTGAGGCTGGTACTGCCTTATTAGGCATAGGCATTGGTTCAGGTAGATCTAGAGCTTTAGAGGCTGCTCAAGCGGCAATGAATAGCCCTTTATTAGAAGCCGCAAGAATTGATGGAGCTAAAGGTTGTGTGATAAATATTACTGGTGGGAAAGATATGACATTGGAGGATATGACCTCAGCTTCAGAAATTATTTATGATGTTGTAGATCCAGAAGCAAACATAATAGTAGGTGCTGTTATAGATGAATCAATGGAAGGAGAAATACAGGTTACAGTTATTGCAACAGGTTTCGAGACTAATCAACCATTAAAACAACAAAGGATCAAAAACAGATTATCTAATCAGCCACTTTATAATATTTCTGATAATAAAGACAAGGGAACTAATATTCCAGAGTTTTTAAGATTAAGGCAGAATAAAAAAGATATCGAATAATCGCTAAAGTTAAGTGACTCGGTTATCTCGCCTGCCTCAAGCATCCCTTGTGGCTGCTACCTTCCGATCCTGACCAGGTTTGGGCGTTAAAACCGCGAAAGGCCGAGTCAATAATATTTTAGCAATTTTTGATAAAAAAAGATACATAGCTCTTATGTTGCCATCAGAACTAGTTAAATATAAAAAAAATTCTCAAAAGATTATTGCATTAACTGCATGGGATTCTATTTCAGGTTCTCTAGCTGAGCAATCAGGTGCGGATATTGTTCTAGTGGGAGACTCTTTAGGAATGGTCTGTTTAGGATACAAATCGACATTGCCTGTTACGTTAGAGAATATGATTTATCATACTAATGCAGTTTCTAGAGGGTTCAACAAAGCAATAGAAGAACAGTCCTTATTAGTGTGTGATATGCCTTTTCTTACTTACCAATGCGGAGAAAATAAGGCAGTGGAATATGCTGGAAGAATAATTAAGAATACTTATGCAAAGGCAGTAAAAGTTGAGGGTGCTGACCCAGAGGTACAAAATGTTATTTCGAGACTTATAAGGATGGGAATTCCTGTCATGGGACATTTAGGGCTTACTCCACAAAGCTATTTAAATCTAGGATTTAAACAACAAGGAAACAATTCAGAAAGTCACGAAAAAATCAAAAGAGATGCTTTATCACTAGAAAAATTAGGATGTTTTTCTATAGTTTTAGAACATATTCCAGAATTACTTGCTAAAGAAATTCAAACCGAATTGAAAATACCCACGATAGGTATAGGTGCAGGTAACTTTTGTGATGGACAAGTAAGAGTTACCGCTGATTTATTAGGACTTAATGATAAGCAACCTCCATTTTGTAGACCAATTATTGATGGGAAAAAATTTTTTAGTGAAAAATTAAAAGAATGGGTAGCAGCTGAAAGGCTCAATTAAATTTTTCCCACCACCTAAACATTGAAACAAGAATTTGATTACTTAATTCCATCCCTTTTGGATCACTCAAAAAAAATCTGTTTCCTCTTTTAATCAAAAGGCCGCTTTCTAGGAATGTTTCCCATTCTTTAAATAACTTTGTTAAAGCTATTTTAGACTTTTCATTATCCCATTTTTGTTCATTTATTAACTTATAGATATTGATGCCCTCTTTAAGTCTCATTCCTAACATGATTTTCTCATCCAATTCTTTATAAATATTTTCTTGGTTAACGAGTGAACGTTCTAATCCAATTTCGCATTGATTAGTTACCCATTTTTTATAATCTTTACTAATTCTTGGCCTTGTAAAGTTCTCCCCCCAAGGAGAACTAGTCGATCCTTGGCCAAAACTCCACCATCCTAGACCCTTCCAATAAACTCTATTATGTCTTGATTGATGGCCAGGGATAGAATAATTAGAAATTTCATATCTTGAAAAACCTGATGCTTTTAAAATAAGATTTGTTAGCTCACTATTTTTAAAAGCTTCATCATCATTTAATAATGATAGTTTACCTAAATCAACTAATTTCTTAAAAACAGTTCCATTCTCAATACTTAAATCATAAATTGATATGTGTGGAGGGCAGAACTTTAATGCTTGTTTTAAGTCTTCTTGCCATTTTTTAAAACCACTTTTTGGTAAATTTTGAATTAAATCCAAACTCCAACTTTTTATAAAACCATGATCATATGCTCTCTTCAACCAAAAACATGATTTTTCTACATCTTTTCTGGAATGTCTTCTTCCCGCCTGTTCTAAAACCTGATTATTAAAACTTTGAACACCAAGACTAAATCTATTTATTCCAGCATTTATAAATCCATATAGATCTTCTTCATTAAAACTAGCTGGGTCTACCTCCATTGTAATTTCAGCACCATAATCAATTCTATAACTCTCCTTAAAAAGATTTATTAAATCTTTAATCTGCAAAGGATTCAGAATTGAAGGAGTTCCTCCACCGATATAAATTGTTGAAAGAGGAGATTTATGTTTGATTGATAATATTTCTTTACTTAAATAGGTCAAATATTCCTTTACAGTTTTACTACCATATCCCTTTAGACTTTCAACCTTATTGCCTAAAGGTATAACTGCAAAATCACAATAGAAACATCTTCTGTGGCAAAAAGGTATGTGTACGTAAGCACTTCTTGGAAACTTATTCATAATACAAACAAAATTTTTATGCCTAAAAAAAAACCATAGAGCAGTTTAAAAAATAAAATCTTTATTTACTCAATTAATAAATCCTAGTAGATTATATATATGACAGATATCTTAGTACTAATTTTATTTGTATTGTCTGGAGCAGCATCAGGATGGCTTGGGGTTGATCTTCTACCAATAGACATACTTAAACAGGTTTCTAATGTTGAAGGTTTTAGAGTTGTACTAGCGATAATAGGATTTTTTATTGGATTAGCAGCAGGTTTTGTATTTTTACAGCTTAGAAAGACATTTCTTGATCAAATACGTACAATGCCCACAGATTTACTTATAAGTAGAGCAGTAGGGTTGATTTTAGGATTACTTGTTGCAAATCTACTACTTGCTCCAATATTGTTGATTCCTTTTCCAAGGGAGGTGTTTTTTGCAAAACCTTTAGCAGCAATTCTTAGTAATTTCTTCTTTGGGGCACTTGGTTATAAATTAGCTGATACTCACGGCAGGACATTGTTAAGACTATTTAACCCTACTAATACTGACGCGTATTTAGTAAATGAAGGAATAATTCCATCCGCAAGTCCAAAAATTCTTGACACTAGTGTAATTATTGATGGAAGGATAAATGGTTTATTAAGCTGTGGATTACTTGAAGGGCAATTAATTGTAGCCCAAAGTGTAATTGATGAGCTACAAACTTTAGCTGACTCTAGTAGTAACGAAAAAAGAGGTAAAGGAAGAAGAGGTCTTAAATTATTGAAAGAGCTTAGAGAATTATATGGTAGGAGACTTGTAATAAACCCAACTAAGTATGAGGGTAATGGGGTCGATGAAAAACTTTTAAGAATTACGGAGGATATGGCGGGTACGTTAATTACGGCAGATTATAATCTCTCTCAGATTGCAGAAGTAAAAGAATTAAAAGTTATGAATTTGAGCGATTTAGTTATAGCTTTAAGGCCAGAAGTACAACCTGGAGAATCACTAAATATAAAAATAGTCAGAGCGGGTAAAGAAAAATTGCAAGGAATTGGATATTTAGACGATGGGACAATGGTTGTAATTGATGATGCCAAGAAATTTGTTGGAGAAAGATTAGACATAGTTATTACTGGAGCATTGCAAACACCCACTGGAAGAATGGTATTTGGGAAATTGATAAATAATCCTGAGTCAAACAAATCTTTTAAATCTCCAGCGACACAGGCCTAAATCTAGCTAGAATTAATTCAGTATTTATTTTGTAGAACATATGACTGTATCTGCTCCTTATTACGGCGAAAATACCGCCATGAGGACTCCACCACCAGATTTACCTTCTCTTCTGCTAAAGGAGAGAATTGTATACCTAGGATTGCCTTTATTTTCAGACGATGAAGCTAAAAGACAATTAGGAATGGATGTTACCGAGCTCATTATTGCTCAACTCCTTTATCTGGAATTTGACGATCCTGACAAACCTATTTATTTTTATATAAATTCAACAGGTACTAGCTGGTATACCGGAGATGCAGTTGGTTTTGAAACAGAAGCTTTTGCTATTTGCGATACCATTAATTACATTAAACCCCCTATTCATACTATTTGCATCGGACAAGCAATGGGAACAGCGGCAGTTATATTATCTTCAGGAACAAAAGGGCATAGAGCGGCTCTTCCTCATGCTTCTATTGTACTTCATCAACCCATTAGCGGTGCTAGAGGGCAAGCAACTGATATCCAAATAAGAGCAGAAGAGGTGTTAAAAAACAAAAAATCAATGCTCGAAATTTTATCACGCAACACTGGTAAAAGTATTGAAGAGCTTTCGAAAGATTCTGACAGGATGAGTTATCTTAACCCTCAAGAAGCTTTAGATTATGGAGTAATAGATAGAATACTCACAAGTCAAAAAGATTTGCCAAATAACATTTAATCCTTATTTTTAACTCACTACTTTTTTAAAATTATGCCAATAGGAACTCCAAGCGTGCCTTACAGACTTCCAGGAAGTCAATACGAAAGATGGGTAGACATTTATACAAGATTGGGAGTTGAGAGGATTTTATTTCTCGGACAAGAAGTTAATGATGGAATTGCTAACAGCTTAGTTGCTCAAATGCTCTACCTCGATTCTGATGATAATACGAAGCCTATTTACCTTTATATAAATAGTCCTGGCGGATCAGTCACTGCTGGTTTGGCAATATATGACACTATCAAATACGTTAAAAGCGATGTAGTCACTATATGTGTAGGTCTTGCAGCCTCAATGGGAGCATTTTTATTAGGAGCTGGTACTAAAGGCAAAAGGGTTGCTCTTCCTCATAGTCGAATTATGATACATCAACCATTGGGGGGGACTTCACAACGTCAGGCTAGCGATATTGAAATAGAAGCTAGAGAAATACTGAGAATAAAAGATATGTTGAATCACTCTATGTCTGAAATGACCGGACAATCCTTCGAAAAAATAGAAAAAGATACTGACAGAGATTATTTTCTAAGTGCTGAAGAAGCTAAAAGCTATGGGCTAATTGACAGAGTAATCTCACATCCAAGTGAGGCCGGCTAGCTCTAATTTTCTCTTAAATTAATATTTAAATATTAATTTTTAAATAAGCAATTATATGGTTTATTTACACCTTTAATGTCTAAAATATTAACTATCAAAAGTTTAGAAGTTACAACTAATGACACAACTCTTTTATGACACCGATGCTGACCTAAGTCTATTAAAAAATAAAACTATCGCAATAATAGGCTACGGTTCACAAGGCCATGCACATGCTTTAAATCTTAAAGACAGTGGAATGGATGTAATTGTAGGCTTATACAAAGGTAGTAATTCTGAAAGCAAGGCTATTAATGATGGATTAGAAGTATTTACTGTTTCTGAGGCTTGTGAAAAAGCAGATTGGATTATGATTCTGCTTCCAGATGAGTTTCAAAAAGATGTTTATATCAAAGAGATAGAACCAAATTTAAAAGAAGGTAAGATATTAAGTTTTGCACATGGATTCAACATAAGATTTGAACTCATTAAGCCACCTAATTTTGTCGACGTTGTAATGATTGCACCAAAAGGGCCTGGACATACTGTTCGTTGGGAATATCAGAATGGTCAAGGAGTTCCTGCTCTATTTGCAGTAGAACAGGACTATTCAGGCAATGCGAGAGCATTTGCTATGTCTTATGCAAAGGGTATTGGAGGTACAAGAGCTGGGATTCTTGAAACGAATTTCAAAGAAGAAACTGAAACAGATCTTTTTGGAGAACAAGCAGTTCTATGTGGTGGTTTATCAGAACTTGTTAAATCAGGATTTGAAACTCTCGTTGAAGCAGGATATCAACCTGAATTAGCATATTTTGAGTGTTTACACGAAGTAAAGTTAATTGTCGATCTTATGGTCAAAGGTGGATTATCTCAAATGAGAGATTCAATTTCAAATACTGCAGAATATGGTGATTACGTTAGTGGGAAAAGACTTATAAATAATGATACAAAGAAAGAAATGCAGAAAATTTTAAAAGATATTCAAGATGGTACTTTCGCTAAGAATTTTGTTGATGAATGTGATAGTAACAAACCCTTAATGAAAAAATTGAGAGAAGAAAATTCTAAACATGAGATAGAAAAAGTTGGGAAAGGTCTTCGTGCTATGTTCAGTTGGCTGAAATAAATTTATATTTTATAATTATTGGCTCGATTGGATTTGATCTTTTAATTGGTGATCCAAGTTTTATCATCCATCCTGTTCAAATAATTGGGATTTACATAAAACAAATAACTAATTTTTTTATCCATAATTTCAAGAAAAAAAAGAGGATATTATTTTGGGGCGGATTATTTATTGCACTATCCACTATCACGACAAGCTTTGTGATCGGTAAAGTTATTGAATTAATTTTCATTCAATCAAAAAGCAATTTTATTTTTGGAATATTAATTTTCTTAGGCTTATCGAGTTGTTTAGCTTCAAAAAGTCTAATCTCGAGCGTAAAAGAAATTTCAAGTCTTGTAAACGACAATATAACTGATCAAAAAACTGAACAAATAGTTAAAGAAAAGGTACAAAGAATTGTAAGTAGAGATGTAAGTACAGCTTCGTTAGAGCATCTTTTGAGATCAAGTAGTGAAAGTCTTACAGAAAATTCAGTTGATGGAATTTTTGGTCCGCTTTTTTGGATATTTATTGGAACAGTTTTAATCAAATTTTCGATTTTTCTTCCAGGTCCTTTATCACTTGGCTTTTCATACAAAGCAATAAGTACTTTGGATTCAATGATCGGCTATAAATACGACCAATACAAATATCTAGGTTTTTTTAGTGCAAAAATTGAAGATTGTTCAACTTTCCTTCCAAGTAGATTAGTTTTATTAACATTACCTTTGGTTAGTTCTAAAATTAAAAAATATATTTATGTCATTAAAAAAAGTTACTCTGATGGAATTAAATATGATTCTCCTAATTCTGGTATTTCAGAGGCTATTTTTGCATATATTTCCAATATCAAATTAGGAGGTGAGAACAAATACAATGATGAAATTATTAAAAAGCCAATTATTAATTTAAATGGTGATATTTGCTCTAAAGAAAAAATTAATATTATTTGTCAATTAATTTTAAGACTTCAAATACTATGGATAATTACTTTTACCATAATTTTTTTTAATATATGAATTCCAATTCAATGAAATTTGTTTTAAGTCACTATCATTGTTAAAAAGACATTTTTCATGAAAGAAGAAAATCCTCCATTAGAAAATTCGGATAATAGTCCCATTAAAAAGCCAAATGAAGATACAAATAATACATCTTCTGATAGTGAATATTCAAAGTGGGTTGATAATCAAGGTGATGAAGTAAAAAATGTTTTTGGATTTAATAGTAGTGCTGAACTTGTTAATGGTAGAGCAGCTATGATCGGTTTTTTAATGCTCTTATTAACTGAATTAGTTTTTAAAGGAAGACCTGTTACTTCCTCAATCTTTGGTATAAATTGAAAATGGAAGAAAAAAAATCTAATCCACTAAAAATTTTCCTATACATTTCAGCTTGGGTAATAATTTGGGGAACATTTGGTTCCTTTATAGATTTTCCTCTTTATAAAAATAATATCTATCAAGAGGGGAGCATATATCAATATCTTACTTTTACAATTACAGCAATCATTTCAATTTTGAGCGCCAAATTCTTTTATAAAAAAATCAAACTATAAAAACTTATACCTATATTTTTTGATAATTTTTGCTGGTTCTAAATTATCCTGAGTCTCATAGAGTATCCATTGATGAGTTTCAGTATCATGATCACAGCCCAATCTACCTGATGGGTCAGGCAAATTAGAAAGATATGAGTGACATGACTGATCTGCCTCGAAAGCAGAGTCATAACCACTTAAAAAGTATACTGAAAATCCAACGAGTACAACAGATAGAAGTACTTGAAGAAATACGCTAACTATTTTCATGAATTTCCTCTAAAAATTTAAATATATCACTTCTAAAAATCTTTCGATAAAAAACTAAGCTATCGCCCAACATTAAAAATAAAATCATGGAATTCTTGATTATTAAGATATAAAATAACTAAAAGTACTAAAATTATATTTAAAGCTAATACAACTGAACCAAATATATTTATCTGTTTTTTACCAGGCAATGTATAAGTAAATTTTTTTCCTTTCAGAAAATCACCTAACCCCTTTTTCTGTTTCTTAAAGTCCTTAATAGGTTTAGCATTTTTAACTTCACTTTCAGAAAAACCTTTTACCATTTCAACGTACATAACAAATCAATAATATTCTAAATTTGAAAATTTCCTCAAGAATTAACAATTTTTAATCACATATGGAAGCATTATTCCATTTCTATTTTTCTTTAACTTTTTAAAGTAATAAGCTTCAATAAGTTCTGTTTGTAACCCCAAAATACTTGCCTGACATTTATATCTATTTTGCTCAGACTCGACTGACTGCAATTTTTCAATTTCCGAAAATAAGTTCCTACATACTTTATATTGCAGATCTTTAAAGCATTCATTTGCTTTTCTTATAATTTCCGATTTATTTATTAATTGTCCGGCAAAAATAGGATTTAAAAATAAAACAAACAATAGGATTGAGAAACTTAGGAATTTCCTATAACTAAAAATAGTCACAAAGTTCAAATCCTCCTAAAAAATCATATAAAAAAACCAATCCTTTTTTCTTTATAAAAAAAGGTGCTCAAAAAGAGCACCTAAATTAAGGACAAATAAAGCTTTTAAAGTTTTAGCCTTGAACTCTATCCTTAAAGAGTTTTCCTGCTGAAAATGTAGGAACTCTTTTAGCGGGAATCGCGATTTTTTCGCCAGTTTTAGGGTTTAAGCCCTGTCTAGCAGAACGATCCCTTGGCTCAAAAGAACCAAATCCCAGTATGGAGACTTTTTTGCCTTCCACTACTGAATCAACAATCGTTTCAATAGCTGCATCGACAACTAAAGATACATCTGTTTTTGTAAGCTCAGTACGAGCAGCTACAAGATTTACTAAATCAGCTTTGTTCATTGAATTGTTTATATAGCAGAGATTTGAAAGACAAGAGTTTTGAAATCAAGTCTAATTACCTCGAACTTGCATATCATATGGAGCAAATACAAATACGGCAACCAAAAATGCCGGCGGCGCAAAGCTTTATACAAAATTTAATGACAATTTTTGCTATTTAACAATATTCTTATATCTTTATTGTTTATAAGCAAAAAAAGTTATTTTGACCAAAATATAGAGCCAGAACAGTTGCAATTACTGGTTTTTTTTTAAAAAATTTTAATTTCTATTTATAAAAAAACTTACATTTAACAGTAATGAATTTAAGAATTTCAAATATTTATTATTTTTTATTAACTTTCAGATATATTTGCTTCTCAGCACATGAGGGGGATATTCTTTCCATTGTGAAATCAAAAAAATTCAGTAGCATCCTAATCTTGAACCGAGGATTTGAACTTTTTTATGTATAAATATAAAACGAATAAAAGTGTATTTGATTAGAAATATTAAATTTTTTAAATTAAAAATATTGATGAGTGAAACATCAAATTTGATTCTTTTTTTTTAAATTTGCACTTATGATTCTTAAAGTGAATTATTCAATTAAATTAGTTCATTCATAAAAAAATTAAAGAAATAAAGAAACAGTGAATGATATAAAGGTAGGAAAACCATTGCCTCTGGGCAGTTCAATAACTTCAGAAGGTGTTAATTTCTCTCTAATCGCTACAAATGCAGAATATATAGAAATTTTATTATTCGAGAAAGCAGATTCAGTTGCTCCTAAAACAATCTTTAAGTTAGATCATAGTCATAAGACTGGGTCTTATTGGCATGCTGAAATAAATAATCTCAAAGAGGGTTCAATCTATGCTTTTAGAGTAAAACAGAATGATAATGGACTAAATAAAAATTATTCTAAAACTGTTCTCATAGATCCTTGTTCAAGAGGCATTACTGGATGGAGTAAATACAAAAGGAAAAATGCACTCAACAATATAGATAACATGGATTGTTGTCTTAAAAGTGTTGTTTGTGAAAGAAAATCTTTTAATTTTAAAGATTTCCCTAGACCTAAACACTCATGGAAAGAAACTATTATTTATGAGTTGCATATAAAAGCATTTACTCAATCCTCTAATGAAGAAGAAAGTTGTTTTAAAAAATTTTTAAATAAAATTCCATATCTTAAAAAACTTGGCATAACTAGTATTGAATTACTTCCAGTGTTTTGTTTTGACCCAAATGATGCTCCTAATGGATTAGAAAATTTCTGGGGATATAGTCCTATTAACTGGTTTACTCCACATTTTCAATATCTTTCGAATAATTCCGCCAAAGAGAATAGAGAGGAATTTAGAAAATTTGTGGAAGAATGCCATAAAGCAAACATTGAAGTTATTTTAGATGTGGTTTATAACCATACCTCTGAAGGAGATTATCAAGGACCTGCTATATCTTGGAAAGGAATAGATGAAAATCTTTACTATTTCATCGACAAAGATAAAAATTATCAGGATGTCTCTGGATGTGGAAACACAATAGCAGCAAATAGAGGATTAGTTAGAAAATTAATATTAGAGTCATTAAAATGCTGGGTAAATGAATTAGGCGTTGATGGTTTTAGGTTTGATTTAGGTATTGCTTTATCTAGAGGTGAAGATCTAATCCCTCTTGATAATCCACCAATTTTTGAAGATATTGAATGTGATCCTGAACTTGCCGATATCAAATTTATTAGTGAACCTTGGGATTGTGGAGGATTATATAAATTAAACGATTTCCCATCTAAGAAAACGTTTACATGGAATGGGCATTTCAGAGATGACTTAAGAAGATTTTGGAAAGGAGATAAAGATACGGCTTGGAACATGAGTGACAAAATCAAAGGTAGTCCATCACATTACAAGGAAAATAGTTTCTTACCAAAGTCTATAAATTTCATAACTTCTCACGATGGATTTACACTAAAAGATTTAGTTACCTTTAACAAAAAACATAATTTCGCAAATAAAGAGCAAAATAGAGATGGAGATAACCACAACAATTCATGGAATCATGGAGTGGAAGGACCTACTTCAGACTTATTAATTAAAAAGTTAAGAAAGCGGCAACAAAAAAATCTACTTTTGAGTTTATTCATTTCAAAAGGAGTCCCTATGTTGCTAATGGGTGATGAGATCGGAAGATCTCAAGGCGGTAATAATAATTCTTGGTGCCAAAACAATTCTTTGGGTTGGATGAATTGGGATGAGAATCAACAAGATTTAGAACTGTTAAATTACATAAAGTATTTAATAAAAATAAGAAAAAAATTTATTAATTTTTTTAATCCTATTTCTTCAACAAATACAAAAGATTTTGACAATTTAGTAAATTATTATTGGCATGGTCCAAAGTTAGAAAGCCCAGATTGGAGTAGTTGGTCACATACAGTTGCATTAAGCATCAATAAAGGTGAAAATAATCCTTTAATTTGGGCTGGCTTGAATGCATATTCAAAAAGTATTGATTTTTATCTGCCAAAATCTAAAAGTAAATGGTTCAAAGTTATTGATACTAATCAGTCTGGAACCACCAAGCCTATCCCCATTACAGATACTTTTATTAAAGTAGATAATAGAAGCTCTGTGTTAATTATTTCAGAAGAAGTATTTGGAACAAAAAATAATATAATCTAAAAGCGGGCGGCGGGAATCGAACCCGCATCTTCAGCTTGGAAGGCTGAGGTTTTACCACTAAACCACGCCCGCAATAAGTAATAGAATTACCTTTGCAATAATACATTATCAAACAATCAACAAAGAAAAAAGATTGGAAAATTCACACTCAAAAAATATAACCGGATCAAGAACAAGATTAATGTTCTCTTATGGACTTGGAGATGCAGGCACAGGTCTAGCCGCCACGCAATTTGGCTTCTTCCTTTTTAGATTCTTTATTTGTTCTGCAGGTTTACCCGTTTTAATTGCAGGTTCATTACTAATGTTGATAAAAATATGGGATGCAATAAACGATCCATTAATAGGATGGTTAAGTGATAGGACAAAGTCGAGATGGGGTCCAAGGATCCCTTGGATGCTAATTGCTGCAGTACCTCTTGGGCTTTCTTTAGCGGCAATTTGGTGGATCCCCTCTGGTCCTGTAATAAACAAGTCTCTCTACTATACTGTGATTTCAATAATAGTAATGACTGCTTATACAAGTATTAATCTTCCTTTCGCAGCTCTATCTACAGAAATCTCAGAAAAAACTTCAATAAGAACTAGGTTGAATGCCGCAAGATTTACAGGCTCAATAATAGCTGGATTAACTGGTTTAATAATAGCTGGAGTGGTTTTAAATTTAGAAGGATTAGCTAATAACGAATATTTTGTGATGGGCAAAATTAGCGGTTTTATAGCAGTAATAACAACCTTATTATCTTGCTGGGGACTAGCCCCATATGCAAAAAAAGCCAGACGGCCATCTGGGAAAGCTGAACCAATTAAACTTCAATTCAAGAGAATATTTAATAACAAAAAATTTCTTAAAGTAATTTCTCTTTATATTTTACTTTGGTGTGCCTTGCAGTTAATGCAAACAGTCGCGTTAATTTATGTAGAGGATGTTCTTAATGTGCCTTCAGAAATTGCTAACTGGGTTCCAATACCATTCCAAATAAGTGCACTAATAGGATTACAAATATGGGCAAGAGTTTCAAATAAGTTGAACAGAATTTCAGCTTTAAACTATGGTGCAATTATTTGGATTGTTTCTTGTACAGCAGCATTATTTTTACCTTCTTTATCAAAAGTTTCTTCTCTAGAAGATGGCTTTTTCCTTAATTTTGATAACCTTATACTATTTATAATTTTGATTGTCATAATCTGTTTAATTGGAATAGGAGCTTCAACCGCTTATTTAATACCTTGGTCACTACTTCCTGATGCAATAGATGAAGATCCAGAAAAACCAGCAGGCCTTTATACTGCTTGGATGGTTCTTATTCAGAAAATTGGCATTGGACTTAGTGTTCAAGTATTAGGTTTATTACTATATATATCTGGTTATCAATCATGTTATGTGGACAATTCTAGTTTAAATATTATTGAACAATCATCTTTAGCTCAATTAACCATTAGGTTATGTATTGGTTTCATACCTTCTTTATTAGTAATAGTTGGACTATTTATAATGCGAAAGTGGGATCAAAAATTATTAACCAATTAATATAGAAACATGAATTATCCAAAGTTTTTTAAAAGACTTGTTGGCAGCCTCATTATTGGAGGACAAGCAATTAACTATATCTTTAGAGGTAAAATTTCAAAAAACGATCTTTTTGAACAGCTCATGGAATCAGGTCCTGGAAGTTTACTAATTGTTTTGATTACAGGCATTGCGGCAGGTACAGTTTTTAATATTCAGGTAGCTTCCCAACTAACAAGCATGGGGGTTTCAAGTGAAATAGGCGGCTTACTAGCTGTAGGAATGGCAAGGGAAATGGCTCCTCTTCTAACTGCTACTTTAATGACTGGCAAAGTCGCTACTGCATATGCAGCTCAACTTGGAACGATGAAGGTTACAGAACAAATAGAAGCTATAACAATGTTAAGAACTGAACCAATTCAATATTTAGTAGTTCCAAGATTACTTTCTATGATAATTATGTCACCAATACAATGTCTTTTATTTTTATCTGTTGCTTTATGGAGTGGACAAATCTGGAGCACTATTTTTTATAACGTTCCTCCCATTGTTTTTTGGACCTCTGTTCGTTCTGGTAATGTAAGCTTAACTAGTTCAGACTTATCATCCATGATAATTAAATCCGTAGTTTTCGGATTACTAATATCAATTATTGCCTGTGGATATGGCCTTACTACTAAGGGAGGTCCAAAAGAAGTAGGAACAAGTACAACAGGTGCCGTGGTATTGACTCTTGTTACTGTATCTTTAATGGATGTAGTTCTAACACAAATATTATTTGGATAAATCGATGTTTAATACTAAATCAAAGATAACTGAGCCAGTAACAATCTCTCCATCTTTTCAATTACCAATAATCCTAATAATTTTAAGCTTTATGCTCCTATTTCTAAATATTGGTTATTGGCCCACAATAGTATTTGCTGCATTTAGCTTTTTTTTATTGCTCCAATCATTTACTTTAAGAATAAAAATCACTAATGAAGATTTTGTAGTTTTGCAACTTGGAAAAGAAATTAGAACCTTTCCATTTAAAAATTGGATCTCTTGGAAATTCTTTTTTCCCATAATCCCTGGTATTTTTTACTTTAGAGAAAAGTCTAGCCCTCATTTATTACCTATACTATTTAATCCAGAGCAACTAAAAAACGAACTTATAAGGAAAGTTGAATCTCTAGAAATTAAAAACCCTTAAAAATAAATTTTTGATTAATTACAAATTTAATTAAATGACTAATACTAAAGTTTCTAATGATAATCCTGATAAGGAATCAATAATCAATAAATCAATTACAAAAGCAAAAGATAATGAGATTATCAAAAATAAAACAATTCATAATAAAAAGGTAACTTCTGTAAGCAAAAAACCTAATAAATCTGTAGATGATATATCAAATGAAATCTTTAGCGAGCTTATTTCAAAAAAAATCTCTTTAGTTAAAGAGATAAAAGATTTAGAAACAAAAAAAAATGAATTAGATAAAGATATTGAATCAAATTTCAAGGGTCAATCAGATAATATTGCTAAAAGAGTAAAGGGATTCCAAGAATATTTAACGGGCTCTTTACAGAACCTTTCACAAAATGTAGAAAAACTAGAATTAGTTTCACAACCAATAGTTGTTAAGCCTTCGCCTCTTGATGAAAAAAAAGAGGCTTCAAACAAAAATGAATTAATTGCCGTTCCTGCCTTATCTGAAACATTTAAACCAGATGAACAACTCATTAGAAGTTGTTTCTCAAATTTCATAGAACAGCCTGATTTTTATTCAGAACCGTGGAAATTAAGACGAAGCCTTGATTCATCAGATATTGAAGTCATGGATGATTGGTTCTTTAATATGGGTGGAAGGGGATCCCTAGAGAGCAGGGGATCTAGGCAAAAAAATGCTTTATTATCTGCTGGATTAATAGCTATTCTTGGTGAATTGTATGGTGACCAGTTTCAAACTCTAATATTGGCCTCTCAACCTGAGAGATTAGGAGAGTGGAGGAGAGTTTTACAAGATTCCTTAGGTCTTACAAGAGATGATTTTGGACCTAATAGTGGCATTGTTCTTTTTGAAAGACCAGAAGGCGTTATAGAAAGAGCTGACAGATTAGAGGCTAATGAAGAATTGCCATTTATTATTGTGGATGCAGCAGAAACATCTGTAGAAATACCAATTCTTCAATTCCCATTATGGCTTGCCTTCGCAGGCTCAAATGATGAAATTTATGATGATCTTGAACTAAATTAACTTCTATGCATATTTTAATTATTTCTATAAGTTATTTTTTGGGATCACTGCCAACAGGATTCTTATTTGGTAAATTTCTAAAAAATATTGATCTAAGACTTATAGGATCTGGATCAACAGGGGCAACGAATGTTTTAAGAAATGTTGGGAAATGGCCTGCTTTTTTTGTTTTTATTATTGATGTAGCCAAAGGTCTTATTGCCGTTAAGATTGCTCAACATTATACAAATCAAAACTTATTTGAAGTTTTAGCAGGGATTGCTGCTATTTTAGGACATATATGGCCAATATGGTTAAAAGGGAAAGGTGGTAAGGCAGTAGCCACAGGTTTAGGAATGTTTATTGCTCTTTCTTGGAAAGTAGGATTTGCATCATTGGGGATTTTTTTAATAATTCTTGCAAAATCTAAGATTGTATCTTTATCGAGTATCTCAGCTGCAATTTTTTTACCATTTTTGATGTATTTGGATATTGGATCTACTAATCATCCTTACTTCTTGATTAGTTTAGTTGTATCAATATTAGTTATTTGGAAGCATAGAACAAATATTAGACGATTACTTAAAGGAGAAGAATCAAAAATTAATGACATTAACAAATAGACTCGCAGATATCCAAAAAAGCCTTATTGGGATCTTTAGCTTTCGTGATAGCTCTTCCAATAACTAATTTAGAAGCTCCATTACTTATTGCTTCATAAGGAGTCATTATTCTATTTTGATCATCTTTTTTTTGAATCTTCGTCCTAATACCAGGCGTAATTAATTCGAAATTATTTTCATACATTGATCTCAATATTTTTGCTTCCCATGGGGAACAAACGCATCCATCTAATCCAGCATTAAAAGACAATTTTGCAAGCCTAATAACATTTTCCTCAATCGAGTTTTTTCTATCAAGATCAATTTGGAATTCTTCACTAGACAAGCTAGTTAAAACAGTTATCCCTAAAATACAAGGAGGATTTACAGTAGCTATTTTTGCTCCTTCTAAAGATGCCTTTTTTGATGCAGTTAGAGCTTTAGAACCTGCTGAAGCATGAACAGAAATAATATCAACTCCTAGTTTGGATACCTCATAACAAGCAGCGCTCATAGTATTCGGAATATCGTGAAATTTAAGATCTAAGAAAATTTTTTTATTTAAATTTTTCAAAATTTTAATAACACTGGGTCCCTCCCTCGTGAAAAGTTCTAAGCCAACTTTTACCCATTTAATATTGGGACATCTATCTAGCAATAATTTTGCTTGAGATATATCTAATCCATCAATAGCTAATATTATTTTTTCTTCTGAATTAATTTTTTTCATTTAATTTTAATTCTCAAACCTTTTAATTATTTTCTTACCAATTTGCAATATTTTGCCTGATAAATCCTCTTTTGAATCAAAAACTAAATCAGGATTTATTATTTTTTGACTATCAATTTTTACACCCCCACCTTTAATAGATCTTTTGGATTCGCTGCTAGATTTGAAAAATTTTAGAGCACTTAGCAAGTAAAAGAACTTAACTGGAAAAACTATTTCTTTTAATGAAATCTCTGGAATTTCTCCAACTTTTTCTTTGTCTCCAAGGAATAATTTTTCGGAGTTTGATTGCGCCTTTAATGCTTCTTCAGCTCCATGGAATAAAGTAGTAACTTCTAAAGCCATTTTTCTCTGTAATTCTCTAGGATTTAAGTTTTCTTGAAAACTTAAATCTAATTCAGTAAGTAATTCAAAATAGATAGGTATTAATATATCGGGTACTTTTTCTAATTTTGAATACATTAAAAGAGGATCATCAGTCAAACCGACAGTGTTACATTCAGATTTACTCATCTTCTTAATTCCATCTAAACCTGTCAAAATTGGCAACAGAACACCGAATTGAGGTTCTTGTTTAAAATGCTTTTGAAGATCTCTTCCTATTGCAATATTAAATTTCTGATCTGTACCGCCAAGCTCAATATCTGATTGAACAACTACCGAATCGTAACCTTGTAATAGTGGATATAAGAATTCATGCAAAGCAATTGGAACTTGTGAAGTATACCTTTTATTAAACTCCTCCTTAGCTAGCATTTGACTAACTGTTGTACTCCCCATTAATTCAATTATCGAATTAAGATTTAATCCTTTTAACCATTCACTATTATATCTAATTTCTATTCTATCTTTTGAATCAAAATCTAAAATAGATTCATTAGCTGGCTTACCCATTCCTAGTTGGGTTAAATAAGTTTTTGCATTATCTTTAACTTGTTTTTCCGATAACTGCACTCTTGTTTTACTTTTTCCGGTTGGGTCTCCAATTTGAGCAGTAAAATCCCCAATAATTAAAACTGCAATATGTCCATTATCTTGGAATGCCCTAAGTTTTTTAAACAATATGCTATGCCCAAGGTGAATATCTGTTCCAGTTGGATCGATTCCAAGTTTAACCCTTAATTTTTTATTATTTTTTTTTGCATGATCAATTATCTCCGAAAAAGTTTGATCTGTTCCTTTAATTGGGAAGTATTCTTCTATTCCTCTTGATAGCCATGATGGCAATATTAAATTATCTGACATAAAGCTTTAACCGTTATTTTTAAGAAGTTTTATCAAGTTCATCCTTCATTCTTATTAAAGTTTTATTCATCTGTTCGAACATTTGATCAGGAGTAATCCCAAATTGACTTAACTGTGTCTTTAATTGTTCTACTGTCATTTTTGCTTGAAAATCTTCTGACAATTCAAATCTCTTCATAAAAACCTTATAACGATCCATAAGAGATTCCATTTTTTTTATAAACATTTTTTTCCCTTCTCTGTCAAATTTTCCATAATCAGAACCAAGTTTCATAAGTTCTTGGTAATCTGTAAAAAGCTTTTTAGCTTCTTCTTGAACGATGTCTGACTCAAAAAATCCCATTTCTATTTATTTACTTCGCAAGAATAAAGGCTCAATTACACCATAACAAGAATCTTTTGAATTGATTAGTACATTAATAAATTTTAGTTTATAAATAATTCTTTGATTTATATTATTTCAGAATTAAATTTAGTAGACATGTTTCATAAATATTGGAAAAATTCAACGTAAATAATATTTCAAACCAAAATAGACAATTTGAATTATTTGGCTCAAATGTAAATACATCAATTAATTTTAAACACTCAAATAATCTAAAAATCAATGGTGAAATCCTAACTGAATGGAGAAATAGAATCCATAATCACCAATTCAAAATTTCAAAAGATACTAACAATAAAACTTTTAGCCAAACTAGTCTTCCTATAAATAAAATCTCCATTGAAAGAAAAATTGATCCGTTTTCCCTTCAACCATTATCATTGAACTTTTGGAGAACCAATCAATATATTCACAATGGTCCAGCAATGTATTTTGTAATTGACTCGATGGAGAGTTCTAAAATAATTCTTTATATAGGAGAGACAAATTTAGCAAACAAAAGATGGAAAGGAGAACATGACTGTAAAAATTACCTCATGAACTATAAAGAAGCTTTAGCTCATAACAACCTCTCAAGTCATCAAGATATTCGTTTCTTCTTAGATGTTCCTAAAGAAGTAAAATTAAGACGTAAATTAGAACAACAACTGATATATTTATGGTTACCACCTTTTAATAAAGAAACTCGAGATAGGTGGGCAACTACTTTCACAAACAACTAAAAGTTAATTAAAACCGTTCTACAAATGCAATTTTCCACATTCCAAAAAAATCTAGATAACTGGCAAGGTGCTTCATTAATTTTTGGAGTTTTAGAGGAAGAAATTGCCAGCCAACTCGAAAATATAAAATTTGTTGTTGACCCAAAATTATTATTAAAAAAAGTTACTCAAAAAAAATTCAAAGGAGAAAAAGGAAAAACTTTAAGCTTTGAATTTTTAGATCAAAAATTAGAAACTTTAATCATAGTTGGTCTTGGCAAATCGAAAGACCTACATAAAAGTGATATAGAAAACTCCATAGGAAATCTTATTAGGAAAACTGTTGATAAAAATGAAAAAATCAGCATCTTGCTACCTTGGGAATTAATAAATTCGCAACTAGAAATAAATCAATTAGCAGAGTCAGCAAGATTATCTGCTTATAAAGACAATAGATTCAATAAGAAAAAAGATGAAAAGAAAGTTCTTAAAGAAATAGAGTTTTTGAATTTAAAAAAACTTGAGAATATCAGCTTTGAAGATACAGAAAAAATATGTGAAGGTGTAGAACTAGCGAGAAGACTTGTAGCCGCCCCTCCAAATAGTCTTACGCCCCAAGAAATGTCTATGCAGGCTTCTAAAATAGCTAAAGATCATGGTTTGGAAGTAAAAATTTTAGAGGCAAAAGAATGTGAAGATTTAGGAATGGGTGCATATTTAGCTGTAGCAAAAGGTTCTGATCTAGATCCTAAATTTATACATCTTACTTTGAAGTCAGAAGGCCCTATAAAAGAAAAGATTGCACTTGTTGGGAAGGGTTTAACCTTTGATTCTGGAGGATACAACCTAAAAGTAGGAGCCTCTCAAATTGAAATGATGAAATATGATATGGGCGGAAGCGCTGCAGTTTTAGGAGCAGCAAAAGCACTTGGAGCAATAAAACCAAAGGGACTAGAAATACATTTTATTGTGGCAGCTTGCGAAAATATGATAAATGGATCTGCAGTACATCCAGGAGATGTAGTTAAGGCATCTAATGGTAAGACAATTGAAATAAATAACACTGATGCAGAGGGTAGACTCACATTAGCTGATGCTTTAACTTATGCATCCAATTTAAAACCGGATTCAATAATAGATCTCGCCACTTTAACAGGAGCTATTGTTGTTGCATTAGGGAATGATGTAGCTGGATTCTGGAGCAATAATGATGATCTAGCAAATGATCTAAAAGCTGCATCATCCCAAGCTGGAGAAGAATTATGGCAAATGCCTTTACAAAAATCTTATAAAGAAGGGTTAAAGTCTCATATAGCTGATATGAAAAATACAGGCCCTAGAGCAGGTGGGTCTATAACAGCTGCTTTGTTTTTAGAGGAATTCTTTGATACAGACATTAAATGGGCTCATATTGATATTGCTGGGACTTGCTGGACTGATAAGAATAAGGGGATTAATCCATCAGGTGCAACCGGTTTTGGAGTTAAAACTCTTGTTCAATGGATTAAAAATAAATAACTATATTTAAAATCATTCAGTCCAAAGATTTGTTGACCTAGCGTTATCCCCCCATAATTTATCCAACCTCTGATCTCTCCCACATGAGAATCTATAGAACTTATATTTCAATTCATTTCTCTCAGCAAAATCCTGATGATATTCTTCGGCCAACCAAAATTGACCTTTTGATTTTAGTTCTACAGATATTTTTTCTAATGGCACTCGCAACTCATTAGAGGCCGAAACAATTGCATTATTTGCATCACTTTCTTCAGTTTCATCTTTGAAAAAAATCACTGGCCTATAAGAATCTCCACGAT